>JBFWPF010000019.1:0-37877 GCA_050250135.1 Parachlamydiales bacterium
AATTTGCTACGTGAGGACCACACCTACAAGCGTGGCCTGAGGGCAAAGATGCGAAGGTGCCATCGCTCAGAAGCGTACCTGGATCAGGTCTTATCAGTAGGAAATTTTTGATGCGCTAGCCCTGAGCGATAGCCGCTCTCATGACCGTTCTTTTTTACTCGACCCGACATGGCATGAATGAGCATCCCTAGTCCTCTGTAGCGCAAAAGCAAATGGACGACATGCAGAAGTTGCTAAGGGGCTCTAAGAACTGACTCCGCATTTCCCAATGCTCCCTCTTTCCCTGCCTCATCCACCCGTCCTCCTCTTCCTTGCCTACTATTGAGTGAATAAAGTTCTTTGGGCACAATCGCAGCTCTACATGGGTTCATTGACGAGGGAAGAACGATGCAGCCATTATCTCTATTCAGCCTCTTCGAGCGCCATCGGAAGGGACCGGAGGCTATGCCCCTTCCTGGCCAGCGGCTTCTCCACTACTTGGACACGGCAGGCGAGCGCCTTTCGGAGCTCAACAAAGCCTTCTATCAGGCGATTCACGGAGAGCGCTTTGTTCATCTAAAAGGGGTAAGCGATCGGTACGCCATCCTGAGGGGCTTCCGCAGGCGGCACATCGAGGGAATATTCGATCAGACAGGCATGCAGATCACCTGGCCCGTTAAGGTGGGTTATGTCAAGATAGAACCGAGTAAGGAGAGTGCCTCTTATCAGGAGAGTGGAAGCTCCGGGCTCTTCTGCATTGGCTTTGCCCTTGAGGCCAAGGCTTACGTAGGGTTCAAGATCACATTCGGGAGCCAGCGTGAATACGAGGGCCAACGACTACTAAAGGAGCTTCCCAACCTCCTTTGCGCCTCTGACGCCTGCTATATCTCTGAGTCCCCTCAGGGCATGAAGCTCTACCAAGTAATGCCAATAGCGGGCTTGAGGAGTGTGGATAAATTTGCTCCCTATATCCGGGGAGTAAAGGATACCTCCTTTCAGGAGCTTGTGTGGGCGTACCTGACCGTAGGCCTCTGCATAGGCCTTGAAGCAATGCATAGGCAAGGGGTGTTTCACCTCGATGTGAAGCGGGCGAACTTGGTCGTGAATCGTGAGGGGAGGGCCTTTCTGATCGATTTTGGATCTGCTCGGTGTGGGGAGGAGGGAGGCCTAGTGGCGTCCCAACCCGAAGAACAGGCTAACAAGGGTCCAAAGAATCCCTCCCTTTTTTCTGCAGTATTTGGATTATTCGGCAGGAAAGAGTCGGGCTCATCGCGAAATGATGCTACGGTTCCCCTCATAGCACCCACCGGTAGACAGAAGATAAGCGGGGTTACCTCGGATGGCGATGAGCGTACCTATTCCCCAGAGCGGTGGATGGCCTGCTACGGCATGGGAGAGTGGTGTGAAGGTGAAAAAGTAGACGGATGGGCGGCTGGAGTTTTGCTTTTTGAGCTGGTCACGGGCATGGAAGACTTCTTTGACTTTATGGCGATTCGGCATATTGGAGCGGTGAGTGGTACCCATAAGGGGCCCGAGGCTATCCGACGCCACTTTGACACGAAGTTACGCACCCTTCCGGAGCTGCAAAAGGCAGCGCCCGATTCCCTATGGTCCCTGATTAAGGGCTTGCTATCCCTCGATCCCAAGTCGCGCCTCTCTCCCAGTGCGGCTCTCAATCATCCCTGGATCAAGGGGAAAACCGGTAGCCTTGCGTCGCAGCATGAGAAGCTCCTCTCCCACCTGGTTGAGCTGGCGCAAAGTCGATCGTTGGAGCAGTGGAATCGCCTTGGGGAGTCCTCCGATGCGTTTAGCCCTCAACAGCCGCCACTGCCCCACTTTGCTAACTATGTGAGGCGCCCCCAGCTCGAGATGCGCCTCAGAGAACAACTCCTTGCTAAGCCGTTCAGTGTCCTGCAGGGGATGGGTGGGGCGGGCAAGAGTCAACTTGCCCTCTACCTATTCCATTCTGAGGTGGTGAGGAGCCACTTTGGCCTCCGCCTTTGGTTCCGCTCGTGCGACCAGATTAGCTCACTCGAGACCCAAATCAAGGTAGTGGCCTCCGAGCTAGGGCTCGTCAAGGAGGCTGCGGCTCCGGAGGAGGCCTTACGGGCCTTTCACAGGTACCTAACAAAAGAGGAAAAGCCCTATCTGCTTGTTTTTGACAATGCCGATGATCCTAAGCTGCTTGAGCCCTATCTGTTTCAAGGGAAGGGACATATCCTTGTGACGACCCGAAATAACCGCTGGCCCGACTCAATGCCAGTGGGGGTTCTCACCCGGCAGGAGGCCACAACCCTCATCGCTACCCTTATCCAGAAGGAGGATCCCGATGCGGACCGTCTGGCCAAGACCCTGGGTGACCTGCCGCTAGGACTTGTCCAGGCCTGTGCCTATATCCGGAACCAGGCGCTCTCCCTTTCCGCCTATCTCAAGCTCCTCAAAGAGAACGAATCGGCGATCGTCCGGCAGAACGAGGCCCTCTTTGGAAAGGACCTTCCCACTTCGATGGGAGCACTCTGGGAGACCACCTTTCGCGCTCTTGAGCTCTCCTGCCCTCAGTCCCTCGCCCTTCTCGATACCATTGCCTACCTAGCCCCCGACAACATTCCCTCTTCGCTCCTCCTGCGTCTAGGTGGGGGCAACTGGCAGTCTATCGACAGTCTCATCCAGTATTCCCTCCTGACTCGAACAGGAGAACACTATTCAATCCACCGCCTCTCCCAGGCCATTCGTCGCTCCAAGCAGGGCGCCGAGGTTCAAGCCAGCTCGCTTGCCATCGCCATGCAGACCTTTGTGGCAACCCTTCTCACCGATTCCACGAATAAGGCCCAAGTTCGGCTCCTCATGCCCCATGGAACTTCTCTGGGCGAGCAGGTTGTCCGCCAGCCACTTCCCGACCAACCGGGGACCAAAAAGAGGCTCCAGCGCTTTCACTATGGGATGGCGGTGGGTAGCAGTACGCTTCAGCAATTCAAGGCGATGGCGTTCCATTCGGAGCAACAACTTCTCCTCTCCAACGGACTGGGCGATAAGGCGGGGGAGGGGACAGCCCGTGGCAACCTGGGGATCGCCTTTTGTCGCATGGGAGAAAACCGCAAAGCGATCCCCTACCTTGAGGAGAATCTTAAGGTGGCGATCGGGCTGAAGGACTTAGCCGGTGAGGGGCAAGCCCTATGCAACCTTGGCCTTGCCTTCGATAACATTGGGGAGTATCCAAAGGCGCGCAAGTGCCTTGAGAGGGCTTTGGAGATTGCCCGCAAGCGAGACGATCCAGTGGCCCAGGGCAACGCCTACTCCGGGCTGGGGCATGTGTGCCAGAGCTTGGGGGAGCATCGCAACGCGATTGCCTACTACCTGCAGCAGGTAGAGATTGCCTATCGTCTAGAGGACCTCTCATTAGAGGGGCGTGGCTATAGCAGCCTGGGTTTGGCCTACGACAATATAAATGAGTGGCCTCGAGCGCTCGAATATCATGAAAGGGCTCTTGGGATTGCCCTTGCCTTAGAAGATCAGTTGGGTGAGGGGGCTGCCTATGGCAACTTTGGGAAAACCCACCAGCACATGGGAGATTTCGGCCAGGCCCACCAGTACCATAACAAGGCACTAGAGGTGTTTCGTCGTCTGGAGGACAAGGCTGGGGAGGGGCGGGCCTACTGCAACCTGGGTCTTGTGTGCCATAGCCAGGGGCAGTACCAAAAGGCGATCGAGTACCATGAAAAGGATCTTGAAATTGCAAAGAGGTTAGGGGACCCAGCAGGGGAGGGGCAAGCATATGTCAACTTGGGCCTCTCCTACAACAGCCTTGGTCATTACCAAAAGGCCCTGCAGTGCTACCAGGAGGCCCTTAAGTGCTTCGACCACTTAGAAGGAATAGGGGAAAAGGGATATGCCCACACTGGGCTTGGGGATGTCTACCTGAAACTGAAACAGCCCGAAAGGGCCATCGAATGCCATGGGAAGGCACTCCAAATGGCTGTCAAGCTTGAAGATCGACGTTTAGAGGCAACGGCCTATGGGGGGCTTGCTAATGCCTATCAGAGCCAAAAAAAACCTCAGAACGCGATCGAATATTATGAGAAGGCTCTAAAGATCATGGTCCAGTTGGGTGACCCGTTTGCAGAGGGGGTCATCTACGGCAATCTGGGAGGAATCTATCGACAACTAGGGGATCATAAGCGGGCGCTTGGGTACCATGTCAGGGCCCTCGAGATCGCAAACCGGATTGGAGACGTTGACGGGCAGGGTACTGCCTACTGCAATATGGCAATTGCATACATCACCCTCGGCGAGTTTAGGAAAGCAAGCGAGCATTGTCAAAATGCCTACCGCATTCTGTTGCCACTGGTCGGAGAGAAACACCCTAGCATCATTATGATTCAGAAGATGTGGACGTTTGCTCAGTCGCAACACCGTGGCTCGAAGAACTGATAACATGCAGCCAATCTCTCTCTACGACCTCTTCGAACGCCACCCGAAGGCGCCGGAGGCTATGCCCCCTCTTGGCCGGCGGGTCCTCCATTATCTGGACATAGCAGGCGAGCGCCTCTCCGAACTCAACAAGGCCTTCTACGAGGCGATCAAGGGGCAGCCATTCGTTCACCTACAAGGGACAACAGATCGGTACGCGATCTTAGGCGGCTTTCGAAAGCGGCACATAGAGGAGATCCGCGACAAGACCGGCTGGCTCGTCTCCTGGCCTTTAGGCGTAGGCTACCGCAGGCAAGGGGCCAAGCATGAGGGTCAAAAGCGCCCCTCCTACAGGACCAAAGGGAGTACGGGGACCTTTCGAATAGGTTATGCATTCGGTACTCAGGAGTACGTCGGCATTAAGATCACCGAAGGGGATGCTTCGGAATACGAGTTCCAAAAGGCCCTCGAGCAGATCCCCCATATTCTCTACGCTAGGGACAGATGCATTGGCGTTGGTCCCAAAGGGGAAGAGCAGCTCTACCAGGTGATGAATCTAGCGGGTCTTGGGAGCGTAGACAAACTGCGCCACTCGATACTGTCGCTTACGGATCTCCAGTTCAAGGAGCACCTCCAATTCTACCTTACGAAAGGGCTCCTGATGGGGCTCCACTACATGCATATCCTCGGGCTCTACCACCTTGATGTCAAGCCTGAGAATTTTGTCGTCACCCACAAGGGTGAAGTTCTGCTCATTGACTTTGGATGCTCTCGTAAGGGCGATAAGGGACTTGTAGATTGCTCCACACGCGATAGCGATGGGGACGAACGTTACTTCTCTCCTGAGCGGTGGCTTGCTAGCTACGGCGTGGGCCATCTCTGTGATGGGGGAAAGATCGATGCTTGGGCAGCAGGGGTCACCCTCGTGGAAATCCTAACGGGAAAAGAGGATCTCTTCGATGTCCGTCAAATCAGGAAGCTCGCCGCCCAAGCAGGGCGAGAGCAGGGCCGAGCAGCCCTGCTCCGCCACTTCGCAGAGCAGCTCCTCGAAATTCCGGAACTTTTCGATCCTGATACCGATGGGCCATGGGCTGTCGTCGTCGAGCTCTTGGCGATCGATCCGGCTAAACGGATCACAGTAGGTGAGGCGCTTCAATACCGCTGGTTTGCCTGTGCCATGACCTCCTTTCTCCCTCAGAAGGAGAAGACGCTTGGTCATCTAGTCGAGCTGGTGCAAAATCGGTCCATTAGCGCGGTGATCGGTTCCAACAAGGCTGAAGAAGCAGCTAACCCCTTAAGCCCTCAGCAGCATCCTTTGCCCCATTTCACCGACTATGTGAACCGACTTCAACTGGAAAGCACCCTAGTCGAACGACTTCTTTCCAACACCTCTTGCACCGCTCTGCAAGGGATGGGAGGTGTAGGTAAAAGTCAGCTCGCTCTTTACCTCTTCCATTCCCCGAAGGTGAAGGAGCACTTTGGGCTAAGGTTTTGGTTTCGTGCTGCTGATCAGACCGGTTCGCTGGATAGTCAGTTCCAGGTGTTGGCTATGGAGCTACGGCTGGTCAAGGAAGCAGCAACCCCTGAAGAGGCCATCACCGCTTTTCATGGATACCTAGCTCAGCAAACAAGCCCCTACTTGCTTGCGTTTGACAATGCGGATGACCCTAACCGGCTCGCGCCCTATCTTCTCCAGGGAAACGGACATATCCTCATTACGACCCGCAATGCGAGCTGGTCCGATACAGTACCGATCGATGTCCTTAGCAAAGAGGAGAGCCTACTGCTCATCGGCAAGCTTCTGCAAAAAGAGGACCCGAGCAGTAGCAAGCTAGTCGAAACCCTTGGCCACCTTCCCCTCGGCCTCTCCCAGTCTTGCGCTTACATCCGCAACCACAACCTCGCTGTCTCCGACTACCTCCACCTCCTTTCGCAAAACACGTCGAGCTTGATCCAACAAAATGAGAGCCTCTTTGGCAAAGACCTTCCGCTTTCCATGGGAGCCGTTTGGGAGACCACTTTCCGAACTGTTCAGAAAGAATGCCCTGCGGCACTTGCCCTCCTGGACGCCGTTTCTTACTTGGCCCCCGACGCCATCCCTGAAGGTTTGATTTTTGCTCTTGGGAATTATGAGGGCTTGCAGGCGACACTCCTTCGGTATGCCCTCCTTTCAAAAGCGGGAGAAAACTATGCCGTCCACCGCCTTACCCAAGCGATCCGAAAATCCAAACACGATCCACAGGCCCAACGGTATTTTTTAAGGAGCACCCTTATAGCCTTTACAAGTGCCTTTGATCCCGATAAGGCAAGCAAGGCCGAGATTCGGCTGTTTCTACCCCACGGGGAGATGCTTGGTAAGGGTTTGGCCAAATATGGCCCCCAGAGTATTGACATCTTAACACTCCAGACCTTTTTCGAGTATATCGGGAGAAGCCACATTGTACTTCAGCAATATAGGAGTGGGGTGCGTGCATGGGAGGAATGTCTCCGGGTATCAATTTTCCTCGGAGAGAAGGCTTGGGAAGGAACAGCCTCTCAGAACCTTGGGAATGCTTACAGTGGTCTGGGGGAGTATAGAAAGGCGATCCCATTCCACGAAAAATGCCTTCAAATCGCCAAAGACGCCAAATATAAGGTTGGGCAAGTAATGGCCTATGGCAACCTTGGGAATGCTTATGGGCACCTTGGGGAATACAAGAACGCGATCTCATTCCACAAAAAATGCCTCCAAATCGTCATTGAGCTCGGAGATGAGGACTTGGCAGCACACGCCTATAGCGGCCTTGGCGGTGCTTACAGTAACCTTAGGAAGTTCGGAAAGGCGATCGAATACCACGAAAAGGGCCTTCAAATCGCACGTAGACTCAAAGATAAGGAGGGGAAAGGAAGAGCCTACGGCGGCCTCGGGAAGGCTTATTATGGCCTTGGGGAGTACAAGCGGGCGATCGAGTTCCACGAAAAATGTCTTAAAATCGTTAGTGAGCTCGAAGATAGGCAGGGGAGAGAATTAGTCTATTGCAACCTTGGGATTGCTTACGCCAGCCTTGGGCAGTACAGAAAGGCGATCGAGGTCCTTGAAAAAAGTCGTCAGATCGCAATTAGGCTCGAAGATAAGGCCGGGGAAGGAAGAGCCTGTTGCAACCTCGGGCTTTTTTATGAGAGCCTTGGGGAGTACAGAAAGGCGATCGAGTTCCTTGAAAGGCACCTCCAGATCGCCCTCGAGCTCAAAGATAGGATTGGGGCAGGAAAAGCCTATGCCAACCTGGGGATGGCTTACCAAGGGCTTGGGGGGTACGAGAAGGCGATCGAGTGCTATCGTTTTGGTTATGAGATGATTGTGTTGGTAATGGGGGAAAAGCACCCCGCCACGCTTCACCTTCAACAAAAGATAAACGAAGTGCGGAAGCTACTAATGAGTTCTAAGAATTAGCCTTCTATCTTCTGACGCGCCTGCTATTGCTGCATGAGCTCTTTCAAAACAGCTCTCCCCTCCCTTTTAGTCCACCCGACATTGCACCGATAATCGTTCCTAGGGTATTCTAGAGGCTGTCTGGTGTGATTAAAAGTAAGGGCTTTTTTGAGGAAAAACCCCCGCCATTTTGATGGGACCCGGCCGACTAGCCACCCCCTCTCGAAGCTCTTGCCCGGGGTCCTCAAGGGGCTCTCAAAACGGGTTGAAGCAAGGCCCGACCTAGTGATGGGCGCCTGGCCGGCCCTTGTGGGGCCGCAGGTTGCGGGGATGAGTCAGCCGATCTCATTTGTTGAGGGGGAGCTTATCGTGAAGGTGGGGAATGCCTCCCTCTATGCTCTCCTGTGCCAAGTGGAGCGGCCCCGCCTCTTAAAGGCCCTTAGGGAGCGCTTTCCCCAGACCCGCATTGATCGACTCACCTTCCGGATGGGATAAGATGACAGAAGAGAAAGAGCAGAAGCAGTACGACGCCAGTTCCATTACCGTCCTCGAGGGGCTCCAAGCGGTCCGCGAGCGGCCGGGGATGTATATCGGCGACACCCACGTCTCGGGCCTCCACCACATGGTCTACGAGGTCATCGACAACTGTATCGATGAGGCGATGGCGGGCTACTGCGACACCATCCACCTCATTTTGGGTGAAGATGGGTCGGCCACCATTCAGGACAACGGTCGGGGGATCCCCGTCGCTCCCCATCCCGGAGAGTCGAAAAAGCGGGGAAGAGAGGTATCGGCCCTCGAGGTCGTGATGACGATCCTCCATGCCGGGGGTAAATTCGACAAGGAGACCTATAAGGTCTCCGGGGGGCTTCACGGGGTCGGGGTGAGCTGCGTTAACGCCCTCTCCCGGCGGCTTGAGGTGACCGTTGATAAGGGGGGGCAGCGGTATGAGATGGCCTTCGAGCGGGGCAAAGTCGCCGACCCCCTCAAGGAGATCGGCGCCACCGATCGGCGGGGGACGTGCGTTAAGTTCTGGCCCGACGAGACCCTCTTTTCGGTGGTCCAATTCGACTATGACATCCTGCTGAAGCGGGTCCGGGAGCTGGCCTTCCTCAACCGGGGGATCACGATCCACTTCGAGGACCGGCGCGATCCCGAAAGGGAGCCGATCGCCTTCTGTTATGAAGGGGGGATCGTCTCCTTTGTCTCCCACCTCAACGAGAATAAGGAGCCCCTCTTCACCCACCCCGCCTACTTTCGTGGGGCAAAGGAGGGGGATAATGGCCCCGTTGAATTTGAAGTGGCGATGCAGTGGAACGACGGCTACACCGAGACGATCCACTCCTTTGTCAACAACATCCCGACCAAGCAGGGGGGGACCCACCTGACCGGCTTCTCGACCGCCCTCACCCGCGTTTTGAACACCTATATCAAGCAAAACAACCTCTCCAAGGGGAAGGTTGCCCTCACTGGCGAGGACCTGCGCGAGGGGCTCACCGCCATCATCTCCACTAAAGTGGCCAACCCCCAGTTTGAGGGGCAGACCAAGCAACGGCTCGGGAACAACGATGTCGGCTCGATCGTTCAGCAGATCGTCGGCGAGGAGCTCACCATTTACCTGGGAGAGCATCCCCAGATTGCTAAGCTGATTGTCGAGAAGGCTCAGCTAGCCGCCCAGGCGCGCGAAGCGGCCCGAAAGGCGCGCGAGCTTACCCTCCGCAAGACTGCCCTCGATTCGGCCCGCCTCCCCGGCAAGCTGATCGATTGCCAGGAACGGGATCCCGCCCTCTGCGAGATCTACATCGTCGAGGGGGATTCGGCCGGCGGCTCCGCCAAAGGGGGGCGGGACCGGAAGTTTCAGGCCATCCTCCCCATTCGGGGTAAGATCCTCAACGTCGAGAAGGCCCGCCTCGAAAAGGTTCTCCAGAACCAAGAGGTAGGCAAGGTCATTGCCGCCCTCGGCTGCGGGATCGGCTCGGGCAACTTTGATATCGATAAGGTCCGCTACCACAAGATCATCATCATGACCGACGCCGATGTCGACGGCTCCCACATCCGCACCCTCCTGCTCACCTTCTTCTACCGCCACATGCCGCAGCTGATCGAGAGTGAGTATGTCTACATCGCACAGCCCCCCCTCTACCGGGTAAAGCGGAAAAAGAGCCTCCGCTACATCCACTCCGAGCGGGAGATGGATGACTACCTGCTCGAACTGGGCTGCAGCGACGTTCAGGTGATCGACTCCCGCACCGGCCATCCCATTGTTGGAGAGGAGCTCAGAGCGCTCGCCAACCTCATTCTCGATGTCGAGAGCTTTATCTCCGCGATCGAGAAGAAGGGGGTCCCTTTCCGAGAGTTTCTCGCCGCGAAAAAGGGGGAGAGCTACCCCCGCTTTGTCGTGACCCTTGGGGAGCGACGGGAGCTGGTCTATTCGGAGGCCGAGTTTGAGGCCCTTGCAAAGCGGGATGAGGCGGCCCAACGGGCGGCCTACGAAGAGGCGGTTGCCAACCTTCCAGAGGGGGAGCGGGAGCCCTTCCGCCCTAAAGGGCTCCGCTTTGTCGAGCTCTTCCAGAAGGAGAAGCTTGCCTCTCTCCAGGCGCAGCTGAGCGCCTTTAGCACCGCTTTGGAGCGGTACAACGCCGTCGATGGACAGCTCTTTAATCTCGTCGAAGAGGGAAGCAGGGAGACCCCCATCTTCTCCCTCAAGGAGCTTCTCGAGTTCCTCAAGGTCAACGGGCGAAAAGGGATCGAGATCCAGCGTTACAAGGGTCTTGGGGAGATGAACGCCGATCAGCTCTGGGAGACCACGATGGATCCGGCGCAGCGGACCTTGATTAAGGTGGGCCTTCCCGATGCGATCGCCGCCGATCAGATGTTCACGATGCTGATGGGTGAGGAGGTCTCACCCCGGCGCAAGTTTATTGAGCAGCACGCCCTTTCGGTTAAGAACCTGGATATTTAGTCATGTCAGAACACCCCCACCAGTCGATCCTCCTGCGGAATGTCGAAGATGAGATGAAGGAGAGCTACCTCCGCTACTCGATGTCGGTGATCATCTCCCGCGCTCTGCCCGACGTGCGCGATGGCCTCAAGCCCTCTCAGCGGCGGATCCTCTACGCCATGCGGCAGCTTAACCTCACCGCCGGCGGCAAGCACCGAAAGTGTGCCAAGATCTGCGGCGACACAAGCGGTGACTTCCACCCCCATGGGGAGAGTGTCGTCTACCCCACCCTCGTCCGGATGGCCCAGGACTGGGCGATGCGCTACCCCCTCGTCAACGGCCAGGGGAACTTTGGCTCGATCGATGGTGATGCCCCGGCTGCGATGCGATACACCGAGGCCCGCCTCACGCAGGCCTCGATGCTCCTGATGGAAGATCTCGACAAGGAGACCGTCGACGTTGTCCCCAACTACGATGAGACCAAAACCGAGCCGGTCGTCTTCCCCTCCAAGTTTCCCAATCTCCTCTGCAATGGCTCATCGGGGATTGCCGTCGGGATGGCGACCAACATCCCTCCCCACAATCTACAAGAACTTACCGCTGCCACCCTCCTCCTCCTCGATAACCCTACCGCCACCATCGAACAGATCCTCGAGGTGATGCCCGGCCCCGACTTTCCCACCGGCGGCATCATCTGCGGCACCCGCGGCATCCGCGAAGCCTACCACACCGGCCGCGGCAAACTCACCTTGCGCGGCCTTCTCGAAGTGGAGGAGATGGAGGGGGATCGGCAGCGGATCGTCGTCACCGAACTTCCTTACAACGTCAACAAGGCCCGCCTTGTCGAGCGGATCGCCGAACTCATCAATGAAAAGACGATCACCAGCATCTCCGACCTGCGCGATGAGTCGGACAAGGATGGACTCCGGATCTCTATCGAGCTTAAGCGGGGCGAAATTCCCGACGTCACCATCAACCAGCTCTACAAGTTTACCGATCTGCAGACCACCTTTGGGTGCAACATGCTCGCCCTCGATAAGGGCTTGCCCCGCACCCTCTCCATCAAGGAGATGATCTGGGGGTGGATCGAGCACCGGATCGAAGTCGTCCGCCGAAGAGCCCGCTTTGAGCTCCGCAAGGCCGAAGCGCGCGCCCACGTCCTCGAAGGGTACCTTAAAGCGCTCGACCACCTCGATGAGATCGTGAGGCTTATCCGCGCCGCCTCCGACAAAGAGGCCGCCAAAAAGGAGCTGATCGACCGCTTCTCCTTTACCGACCGGCAGGCCGTAGCCGTTCTCGAGCTCCGCCTCTACCAACTCACCGGTCTCGAGCGGGACAAAATCGCTGCCGAGTTTGCCGAGCTCCAGAAGCAGATCGAGTACCTCCGCGCCCTTCTCGGCAGCGAAGAGATGGTCAAAACGGTCATCAAGGAGGAGCTCGCCGACTGCCACAAGATCGACAAAGGGGCCCGCAGAACCCAGATCACCGCCGCCGAAGGGGAATTCAATATGGAGGACCTCATCGCCGACGAGGAGGTCCTGATCACCATCTCGGGCGACGACTATATCCGCCGCCTTCCTGTCGACACCTTCCGCGAGCAAAAGCGGGGAGGGGTCGGCGTTGCCGGGATCGACATGCGCAAGGAGAGCGACACCCTCAAGACCCTCTACGTCGCCTCCACCCACGACTACCTGATGATCTTCACCAACCACGGAAGGTGCTACTGGCTCAAGGTTTGGCAGATCCCCGAAACGGGGCGCCGCTCGAAAGGGAAGGCCCTCATCAACCTTCTCGAAGATATCCGCCCCGATGAGAACATTGCCACCACCCTCCGCGTCCGCTCCTTCGATCAGGAAAACACCTGCCTCCTCCTTGTCACCCGCAAAGGGGTGATCAAGAAGAGCCCCCTCGACCTCTTTAGCAACGTGCGCCGAAAAGGGATCTACGCCCTCTCGATCGACGAAGGGGATGAGCTGATCGCCGCCCACCTTGTCCGCCCTGGGCAGCAGGTGATGCTCTTTACCCACGAGGCGATGGCGGTCCGCTTTGACGAGAGCAAGGTCCGGGCGATGGGGCGCACAGCCCGCGGCGTTAAGGGAGTTGAGCTCAAAACGGCCGAGGACCAGGTCGTCGGCTGCGAAGTCGTCAATGGGGACGAGAGCCTCCTTGTCGTCTGCGAAAACGGCTACGGCAAGCGCTCTCCCGTTGAGGAGTTCCGCCAGACCAACCGGGGGGGGAAGGGGGTTCGCAGCATCATCACGAGCGAGCGCAACGGCCTTGTCGTTGGCGCCGTCTCGGTCACCGACGAAGATGGGATCCTCATGATGTCCACCTCGGGCCAAGCGATCCGGATCTGCATGCGCGATGTGCGGGTGATGGGGCGCAGCACGCAAGGGGTCCGCCTTGCCAACTTGAAAAATGGGCAGACACTCGTTAGCATCCAGAAAATCGCAGGCGAGAACGGAGAAGAACCCAATGCTAATAACGATTGAGGGGGGAGAGGGGAGCGGAAAGTCGACCCTGATTGAGGAGCTGGGCCAGGCCCTTGTCCAAGAGGGCAGGCGGGTTCTGGAGACCCGGGAGCCGGGGGGCTGTAAGCTCTCTGAGCAGATCCGCGACCAACTCCTCAAAACCCCCTCCAACACCCCGATTGGCACCCTTGCGGAGACTCTTCTCTTCCTTGCTGCCCGCGCCCAGCACGTTGAAGAGGTCATCCAGCCAGCCCTCCACAAAGGACTGATCGTCCTATGCGACCGGTTTAACGACTCCACCATTGCCTATCAGGGATACGGCCGGGGTCTTGGCGGCGAACATGTCCGCAACCTTTGCCATGCCGCCTGCCACCTCCAGCCCGATCTTACCCTCCTCCTTGAGATCTCACCCGAGGAGGGGCTGACCCGCGCCTCCAAACAAAAGCACACTCCCGACCGGATCGAGGCTGAGGAGCTTGCCTTCCACCAGCGGGTCCATGCTGGCTACCTCCGCATCGCCGCTGATGAGCCAGCGCGCGTTAAGGTGATCGACGCCCGCCTCTCCAAGGAGGAGGTTTTCGACGCCGCCTACCAAGAGATCTCCTCCCTCCTCTCCCGCACCGCCGAAGCCCACCGCCATTAGGGAGATGGTCACGATCCTTGCCACCCTCTTCTATGAGAAGAAGTTCTGGGTTGCGACCTTTGAGCGGACCGATGAGGAGGGCTATGCGGTTGCCCGCCACATCTTTGGAGCGGAGCCCACCAACCCCGAGATCCACCAGTTTGTCCTCCAGCACTACACCGAGCTCAACTTTGGCCCTCTTAGAGAGTTCCACCTCGAGATCAAGCGGAAAAATCCCAAGCGGGTCCAGCGGGAGGTCCGCCAGGAGATGGAGCGGGCCAAAGAGAGTGGCCGCCCCTCCACCTTTGCGGAGGACTACATGAGGGAGGAGCTCGAAAAGGGGAAGAGGGAGAAGCAGCACAAGCGCTCAGCCGAAAAGCAGGCCCGCAAAGAGGCCCAATTTGAGCATCGCCAGCAGAAACGTAAAGAAAAACACCGCGGCCATTGAGGGGTGTGAGGGTTTTTCTTAAGCAATTTATCATAAGCAAGATATAGTTATTCACGAGAAATTTCATATGGCGTAATTGGTCAATACGCCCAATTTCGACACACAAAATTGTTGTCAGGAGGTTGAGACAGCGCTATTCTATGGACAGACATAGCTTCATGATTAGCCACTGATGCAAGGAAATAGCCGACTGCCATTGGAGCTGCTGCGGACCCTAGTGAGGGAGGGTTCTACCCTGTTCACTATCGATCAAGCTCGACAAATCATTATTCGTCTTGGTGGCCGCCCAGCCGTTGTGCATGACGTACTAAGAAACTTAAAGAGAGATCACTGGATCCGTACACTCAAGCGAGGTCTATATGTCATTACTGAGGAATCGGGATTTGGACCAGTTCCCCACGAGTATCAGGTGGCGACCGCTCTCGTGCACCCCTCAGCTATTGCCTACTGGTCTGCTTTGCAGTATCACCATATGACACAGCAAATCCCTTCGATAGTTTTTGTGCTAATGCCAACTTCAGTAGCTATGCCACGCCAAGTACCCGATCCCCATATTCGGTTTGTCCGGACCAAGGAGGAGCATTACTTTGGCATCGAGAACGTATGGGTAGGGGAGTATCGGGTACCCATGACTGACCCCGAGCGGACACTGCTTGATGGATTGGTGCGTCCTGATCTATGCGGGGACATTCAAGAGGTTCTCCACGCGTTCAAAATGAGAGGAGAAAAGTTACAGCTGGATAGAATCATCGATTATGCTCTTCGACTAGGGGGAGCAGTTGCCAAGCGCTTGGGCTATATACTTGAGAAATTGGGCTACTCCGATCGGGATCTGCGCCCTCTGCTGGAATTGCCCATTCGGGGAATACGCAAACTCGATGCGAAAGGACCGGCATCAGGTCCAATCAGTTCGAAGTGGAAAATTCAACAGAACATTGGAGGCTCCTATGCTGACCTTGCGCAAACGTCTTGAGCAGGAAGCCAGAAAAAGTCGGTCCCGTCTTGATGTGGTACAACAGGACTATCTGTTAACCTGGCTATTACAGGCGATCAGCCACTCTCCAGAACTGAGTGAGCACTTAGTGTTCAAAGGGGGAACCGCTCTAAAGAAGTGCTACTTTGGAGAGTACCGCTTTTCTGAGGATCTCGATTTTACGGCAACGCCCTCTGCTCCTAGGCGGCACGATCTTCTACAGGCAATAGAGCAAGTGTGTCATGAGGTTGAAAGAGGGATCGGGCAATATGGGCCGATCCAGGTGGTGATGGAGCGGTACCGAGAAAGGGAGCCCCATTCTGCCGATCAGGAGGCGTTTACGGTGCGGGCTCAGTTTCCCTGGCAGCACCGACCTCTCACAAGGGTGATGATCGAGGTGAGTTTTTCGGAAACATTAGTTCTGCCGCCAATTCATCGCCCCCTTCTAAATAGCTACGAGGATGGTCTGGTAGGTCCCATTATGACTTATAGCCTAGATGAGATTGTATTAGAGAAGCTCAGGGCAGTATTGCAACAGACGAAAAAGCTGCACGAAAGGAGCTGGAGTCGTTCGAGAGCTCGGGACTACTATGATCTTTGGCAGATCCTTTGCAGGCTCGGGTACACCCCATCCGTTGCTGAATGGCACTCTCTCTTAGAGGCGAAATGCGCGTCTAAGGAGGTAGGCTTTTCGGGTACCGAGAGCTTCTTTGCGCCTGTGATGGTAGCCGATGTGAGAAGGACATGGGAACAGTGGGTAGGTCCCCTAGTCGCCGATTTGCCACCTGTTGACCAGGTAATAGACGAACTCACCCTAGCTATTGACTCTCTCTTTGCGGTAAGCCATGCATAAGATCCTCATACATGAAATACAAGCTGGCGCTCCCCTCCTCTTCTCGGGGCCGGCGGGGGGTGGGAAGGGCTATGCCGCTCGCACCTTTGCAGGCGAACTTTTGGGCGATCCCAAGCGGTGCCTGAGTGAAAACCACCCCGATCTGATTATTCTGCGGCCACAAGGAAAAGGGGCCCTCCATCCTATAGAAGCCATCCGAGAGCTTAAGGCCGAGATAGGGAGGGATCCCCTAGAGGGGGAGAGGCGGGTCGTGATCATTGAAGAGGCCCACCGGATGGGGCCGCCCGCCGCGAATGCCCTGCTGAAAACCCTCGAAGAGCCCGAATCGGAGGCCCAGTTCATTTTAGTCACCCATCGGAAGGGGGAGCTGCTCACGACAATCCGCTCCCGCTGCCGCCTCCTCCTCTTTCCGCCCCGGTCGAGGGCCCCAAAGGAGAGTGTTCTCATCCCCCTTATCGGAGCCGCCTACCCGACCCTCAAGCGGGGAGTCGAGGAGGTGGTCAAGGAGCTAGAGGGGAAAAAGCAGCAGGTGATGAAGGGGCTTCGAGCGGTGATTCCTCTGCAAGATCTCTCGGCAGCCGCTCGCGCGACCAAAGAGGCGGAAATCGAGGGGAGGGGGCAGATAGCGCTGCTAGAGGAGGTCGAATCTCTGCTAGAAGAACTTGTCCCTTACGGGCCAGCCGCCGTCAACGAGGCCTACGAGGCGGTCCTCCGCTCTACGAAGCTGACGGCTGCCTTTGAAACGCTGTTACTTTCGCTCCAAGCACCGAGCCGATCGCCACAGCAAGGGTAGCCCCGACTAGGAGGGCGCAGAAGGTCATACTGCCAGCAAGCCCTCCCGATGAGAGGACAACCCCCTGCTGGATGAGAGCGCCGCCCGATTTGCCGAGGGTAGGGCAGATCCCGTCGACAAAGGTCTTCCCCTGTGTTTGGAGCTCGGGAGAGAGGGGGAGGTAGGCCATCTCCTTGGTCGGGTCGAGGAAGGCCTGGCGGGAGGCCCTCGCCAAAACGTTGTGGATCGCCCCCCAGAACACAGCGAGGGAGGCCCACCCCTCCATGAGGTGGCAGCCAAAAAAGAGGAGGGAGGTCACTAAGAGGATAACGGGGGTCACAAGGGCCCCTACCGTCCACCCAAAATGGCGCAGGACATTCGTTGAGACCACGAGACTCCCGACAAACCCGGTTAGCCCGACCCAAAAGAGGACCTTCCCCTGATACCGGTTGAAGTCGGCGGGGTTGGGGTAGAGGGCAAAGGCCTCCTCCTTCCACAAGATCTCGACGAGGCTAAAGGCGACATAGTCGGTCAGGATAATCAGGGAGAGGCAGAGGAGGACCCGGGAGCGGAGGACCCCCTTAAGGGAGTGCCAGGCCCCCTTTGCGGTCGTCGCCTCCCGAGTAAGGGCGGTCGGGGCCGGCTCCTCCTTCACGGGAAGGGCCCGCCCTGAGGTGTGGTACCAGCCAAACAACAGGAGGATAGCGACCCCAACAGCCACAATGATCCCCGTCTGAAGGCCGAGCCCCTTTTGCCAGCTCTCCCCCATCAGGCAGGCGACATAACCGGCGACCATCCCCGCAAGGCTCCCGCCGAGCATAACAGGGCCGTAAAAGCGGGCGGCCTGCTGCACTGTCGTCTGGGTGTTAACAAAGCCCCAGAAGAGGACCATCAGGACGACTACCTTCCAGAGCTCCCCCATTATATAGAAGAGGGCCAGCGGCCACTGGCGGAGGATCTCGAGGGGGAGGGGGGCGCCTGAGAGCCCAGTAAAGGTCAAGGCCTCCCGGTTGGGGTAAAGGAAGAAGGTAAAGAGGAGAAAGAAGAGGAGAAATCCGGTGACCACTCCGTAGAAGACCTTGGCGCGGCTAAAGTGGTGGAAGAGGCGGGAGAGGAGGAAGGCGGTGAGGATCGCTGCCGGCAGCACCCCCCATATCTTGAGGAAGGGGAGGACCCCCGCCCCCATCTGGGTAGAGGCGATCGCCACGGTATCTTTGAGGCACCGGAGGAGGTAGTAGTTGAAGCAGATCAGAAAGCCCATCAAAAAAATGGGGACAAACTGGGGGAGCTCCTCCCGAGTGATCGGGAAGAAAAAGGAGCGCAGGGACTTGAACATGGGGCTATGATAGGGGAGGGGGCCCTAGAAGATCAACCCTCGGTGCAGTGGGTCGCGACCGCCTTTAAGAAGAGGGAGACCGCAGAGCTATTGGCCTGGTCATTGATAAAGACGACCCTTTTGATCGAGGAGTTGGGATGCATTCGGAAGTACTCCTGCATGGTCCTTAGGGCAACATCGCACCCCCCCTTTTCGGGATGGTAACCATAGATAGCGCCACTCAGGAAGGGGAAAGTGATCGACTTCACCTTTTCCTTCTCGGCCAATTCGAGGCTATTCCAATAGGCCTGCCGAAGGAGGGTGGGGCACTTAGGGTCCTTCTTGTGAGCACCCTTATCAGTATGTCCACACGTGGGGCCCACGGCGTGGATGGCCCACTTAGGGCCCCCTTTCCAGCCGCAGGTCAGAGCCGCCTCACCTGCCTGAAGCGAGCTCTTGCCAATCCCTTTCAGGATCTCCTTGCACTCCTGCGCCATCGGGCCATCGCTTTGCTCCGACCCCTTTTGCGCCTGATCTTTCAATCGGAAGGCTTTTGCAACCCCGGCCACCCAAGCGTCCAAACTTAAGCCATTATTGGCCGCGTTGACAACGGCCTCGGTAGTGACCCCTCCGATATCCCCCACCTGAAGCTCAAGGGTCGTACTACCCAAGAGGACCTTGCAGCCAGTTGCCGAGCTTTCGGTAAGGCGGCCGACCCCCTTGATGGGCCGGTCATACCCATCCCGATAATCAAGCTCCTTGGGAAGCTGCGCCACCCGGTTAGGGATCACATTGGCGGTCAGGCGCGGTTTGGGGGGCAAAGGGGGTTTCTCCGGTTGGGGCGGGAAGAGCACCTCTTTCCCTTCGACTAGTGACCAAGCGAGCAAGGGGAGGCCGAACATCTGCTGGAGCCAGGTGATCCGGTACTTGTCTAACCCATATAGGCTATAGAGCTCAAATAGGGGAACCTCTCGGGCTACAGCAGCGACCACCTCACTCATCAAGAGGCTTCCCACCAGGCAGGAACCGGCGATTATCGCATTGTGCTCGGTAAAAATCGGGGGGGGTGCTTGGGTCATGATTAGTTCCTTAATAGTGGACCCACTATACCAGAATCTCTATTACATGAAAACTATATTAAATAATTTAGTTGTCCCGGGGGGAGATCCCCCGGGACCCGAGGCTAGAACTCGTAGGCGTGCTTGCCAACGACCGATTGACCGGTGAGCCTGTGCTCAACCCGGACAAACCCCCACTCGAGCTCGGTTGGGTGGAGGACATCATCTGGGCGCCACTGGTGAATGATCGCCTTTAGCCGGTTGAGCTCATCGCTCTCAAAGACCAGCACATGGGGACGGTGGCCCACGCCGACTACTGAATGGACATCGACCCGGAGTCCATTATCGGAGTAGATACCGGTTAGGGTGTAGTCTCCCTGCTCCCATACTGTCCCTAAGTTGGCTCGTGATAGGATGGGTGTTTGCTCAAAGCGGGTATTAGGGAGCCACAGCTCCATCGGACCCTCAGCCGGGAGGGGCTTTACCGTTTCTACCTTCCATCGGCGATACAGGTAGAGCGCAGCCAGGATAGCGAGCGCTCCGATTCCAATACCGACAACCAGCTTCCCTCGGCTTGAGGGGGCCGATTCGGCAGGCTTCTTCGACATCCTTGTAAGATACCGATCATGTTCCTTTTCACTAATAGTTGACACCATAGCTGTCCTCCTTGTTAGGGTTGAGAACGCTCCTATTGTAGTTAACGTGGAGATAATAACAACAAAAATAAGCGCAACGACAATTACAAATTATAATTATTTAGAAGTGTCCCCAAGGGGTTGGCCAGGCCCCGCAAGCGAGGCTAGCCCTTTTTCCCTACCCAAAAAAAAAGGGCTCGGGGAGGATCCTTCCTCCCCGAGCCCTCGGCTCGAGTTGAGACCTTTCGTCTTAGTAGACTTGGGTACTCTCTTCGATCGAGACTGGCGACGAGAGCATGTCAGAGATAGCCTGAACTTTTACTCGTGCATCACCAGGCTTCTTAGCCTGTGCTTTGATAACAAAGGTGGCGCACTGACCAGCCCGCAGAATGGGGATGGCGTCGAACGTTACCTTGTTACCACTCTGGGTATAGTTAACCGGGGAAGAGATGCTCATAATCTTGAGCTCTGTTCCAAGGCTAGCCGTTACCTTGACGTTAGTGTCATCAGCAAACCCTTGGTTCTGGACGCAGATGGTGTAGTCCGTACACATATCAACGCAAACAGGGTCAACCGAATCCTTCATCGTCAGCCAGATGCCTGGGACACCCAGCCACTCGGTGCAGACGCAAGCACAATCCCCACACTCTTGGTCACACATTGCGCAGACCTTGTTGGGGAGGCATCCATGCACGCACGAAGTCATCGTCACGTCAAACGTGAGGGTTTCTCCAGGAGGGAAGGAGGGGATAATCCAGGTAGCCTGGTTACCCGCTACTTCAGCACCGGGAGCTGACTTGATACGTGTGCCAGAAGCACCGGTATCGATTACTTTAACGTTCTTCAGAGGGACGTTACCGTTGTTGGTAACGGTAATGCGGTAGTCGGCATTTTTACCCACTACAACAGGACCCTCTGGTCCAGTTTTGGTCACCGTCAAGCAGCAATCCTGAATGTGGGTGGTCGCTGTCGCAGTGACAGGAGGACATCCACAAGAAGTTGCAGTGGCGGTGTTCGTCGTAATCCCGCACTTTATAGTGCAGAAATCGACGTCAATGCGTCGGCAGTCCCCACACGCCATGTCTCCTAGGCACCAGGAGAGGGTGTCACAGCACGAACGGTGCTGCAACTCGGGTGGGACATAGTCAACGAGACTTACGTCACGCGCTACTGAGCTACCTTCGTTCTTAACGTAGATGCTATAGCGGACTGGGCATCCAAGACGGACACACTCAGGACCACATTTGCAAATCGTCAGTTTTGGGCAGCCAACATACACCGACTGGCAGCAGCAAGGGCAGGCACAAACTGTGTAGCAGTTCGTGTAGCAGCCCTCTTCGCAGGCGCGGTAGGTGATGCAAAGACGCTTGCATTCGCCACATTCAAGGTGGCCAATGTCCCAAGAGAGCTCCTTCCCGTCGACCTTAGCAATAGGGTCGGACGAGACATAGGTGAGCCCCTCAGGCATCGTTTCCTTGATGATAGTGTCGGTGCAACGTGCATTGGCAGTAGCGGTCAGGGTGACGGTAAAGTCCCGTCCTCGAACGACGTCAGTTGGCGAGCAACGGTCTACTTTGACGATCCCGTCGGTGCACGCTGTGCAACGCTGTGGACCTTCGCAGTAGCCCTGAGCAGGAGCGCAACAGGTGGAAGGGCAGCATCCGCTGCTGTATCCACCACGGCCGCCGCAGCTGACCGCGCTGACTGCTAGTGCTGCCATCAGGCATAGTTTCCAGTTTTTAAACATCTGACCTCTTTACAGTTGTTATAGGTTTCCTACTATCGGCAGCAACCTTTGTTGCAGCAGCTAGGTCCGCAGTCGTTGCATCGAGGCTGGCAGCAGTTAGGCTGTGGGCAGCAGCTAGGACCGCAGTCGTTGCATCGGGGCTGGCAGCAGCTAGGCTGTGGGCAGCAGCAGTCGTTGCAGCAACCACAAGGTTGTGGGCAGCAGGAAGGCTGGCAGCAATCGTTACAGCAACCACAAGGTTGTGGGCAGCAGGTTTGTGGACAGCAGCAGTCGTTGCAGCAAGGGTCGCAGCAACCACAGCAAGAACAACCGTAAACGGCAGTAGCAAGCAGAGCAAGAGCAGCGCCCTTGAGTACTTTTGCAGAAAGAATTTTGTTGAACATATTAACCTCGCGGGGTTGGTGTTTGTTTTCCGTTACAAACATAGTTTTGGGCCTTGTTCAAGACCCCAAGACTTCCCAGGTAGACAATCCACCTGTTGATCTTCTTACCCCCTTAAATGGTCGATTTGCGGTTAATAGTAAAGAATTTTCTTACATTTTTTTGGCCGAGGGAGGTTTGTTGTAAGTTGTTTGTGTAGAGTTAGATGGAGTATGTCTTCGCCAGATGTTCTTCTGCTAAATCGCCTCAGAATCAGCAGGATGGGCGGGGGCAGATTTTACAGGGAATAGAACAGGGTTTGCAGGGGGGAGGGCGGTCGCAGGGCTTGGGATTTCGGTAACATTCGCAGGGTTTATGGCGAGGGGAGCTGCAGGGTTTTCGGTAAAGGGGGATGCAAACGGTGCAGTCGGAGCAGGAGCCGCAGCAGCAATCGGTTCCGACACAGGCGCTTGCGGCGCACCCGGAGACCATAACGGACATAAACAAGGCGAATAAAAGGCGAAACATGAACCCCTCCCGATTCTCCCATACCAGATGGGCGAATTATTCGCGGAGGGAGCCGGCCCAGTTGAGCTTGGTGCGGAGGGTGGAGTAGTAGTCCCGCCGGAGGAGGGTGACAAGGCGGAAGGTCCGTTTGGAGCGGCGGACCGAAAAGACCTCGCCGGTCTCGAGGTGGAAGCGGGCCATCCCGTCAAAGGCGATCTCAACGGGCATGTGCTCGCTGAGGTACTGGATCTGAACCTCCTGCTCGGGGAGGAAGACCATGGGGCGGTTGGAGATGGTGTGGGGGCTGATGGGGGTGAGGACAAAGGCCTCAAGTTCGGGGGTAAGGATGGGGCCGCCGGCGGCAAGGGAGTAGGCGGTAGAGCCGGAGGGGGTGGCGAGGATAACCCCATCGGCCTCAAAGGTGTTGAGGTAGACGCCGTCGACATGGATGGCAAGGCCGACAAGTCCTGGGTTTTTAGCGCGGTGGGCAGCCACTTCGTTGAGGGCAATGTGGCGCTCGCCCGAGGTGGAGACCCCCTCGAGCAGCATCCGCTCCTCGATGCGGTAGGAGCCTTGGAGGAGATCGTGGAGGCTGGGGTAGACCTCGGTGATGGGAACATCGGCCATAAAGCCGAGGTGGCCGAGGTTGATGCCGAGGATGGGGGCCTGGAGCTCGGGGTGGTTGTGGACGAGCCGGATGATGGTCCCATCACCCCCCATGGAGATGGCAAAGTCGAGCTCGCTATGGTCAACCTGGGAGAGGGGGCGCCCTCCGATCGCTTCGGCCGCGCCATCTTCTACGTAGACCTCGGCCTTATGGGACTGGAGAAACTCTCGGATCCCGATGGCGAGATTGGTCGAGGTCTTTTTGGCGATGTTGGGAAAAAGGGCGAACTTCACTCAAGGGGCTCCGTTAGCGGATTACCATCCTCCCCAACGGATACCCCCCCCTCTCGATTTTTGACGAGCTTTTCGATCTTCTGCTCAGCGCACGTGAGCCGCTCGCTGCACAGGCCAATCAGCTTGTCGGCCTCTTCGTAGAGCTTAAGGGCCTCGTCGAGGGGGACCTCCCCCGAGTTCATCCGCTCGAGGATCTCCTCCAGTCTGGCAAAGGCTTTCTCAAATGGGATCTCTTTTGTCATGTTACCTCTAGGGCGATCTCCCCGTCAGAGAGGAGGGCACGGACCCTATCACCCGAGGAGAGTTGGTTTTTCGAGGTTACAACTGCCCCCTCCTTTTGGGCAATGAGGATGCTGTACCCTTTCTTAAGGAGATTTTTCGGGTCGACCGCCTCGAGGTGGCGGAGGAGGTAGCCGAGGTGTTCTCGCCTCCGCTTTACCTGGGTTTGGGCGGCAAGGGTGAGGGCTCGGTGGAGCCCCCCGGCCCGCCGCTGCATCTGCCGAACCTGGGAGAGGGGCTGGAGGGCTTTAAGCCGCTTGGTTGCCGAGAGGAGCGCCCGCTTCCTCTCATTTAGCAGGCGATCCATCCTCTCCTCCTTTAGAGCGGTGAGGTCATCGAGCCGCATCTGGTAGGGCTCTAGGAGGCGGAAGGGGTTTTTGATGAAGGGGTGTTGGCCGATCATCCGGAGGCGGCTTTTGGGGCGGTCGAGGAGATGGAAAAGGGTCTGCCGGAAGCGGCGCCTATGCATGCCGAGGGTCTCCATCTGCTCAGCACGGGCCTTGCAGACGAGTTCGGCAGCGGCAGAGGGGGTAGGGGCCCGCAGGTCGGCGACGAGATCGGCGATGGTGGTGTCGGTTTCGTGACCGACGGCCGAAATGATCGGAATCTGGCTCTCGTAGATGGCCTTGGCGACGATCTCCTCGTTAAAGGGCCAGAGATCCTCTAGGCTTCCGCCGCCGCGGCCGACGATCATCACGTCGACGAGGTGGTAGCGGTTGAACTCCTCGATGGCGGTGGCAATCTCACAAGCCGCCTCCTTCCCCTGCACGCGGACTGGGTTTAGGAGGAGGGAGAAGCCCCCCACTCGCCGCTTTAACACCTGGAGTATGTCCTGGATGACCGCGCCGGTTGGGCTGGTGACAACGCCGATCCGCTTGGGAGAGGGGGGGAGGGGCTTTTTGTGGTCAGGGTCGAACCACCCCCGCTCGCCTAAAGCCCGCTTAAGCTCCTCAAGCTTGAGGAGGAGGGCCCCCCGGCCGACAAAGTGGAGCTCCCGAACCACAACTTGGTAGGAGCCCCGCGGGGGATAGACGTTTAGCTCCCCCCGGATGATCACCTGATCCCCATCTTTGGGGAGGGCGGTTAGCCCTGTTGCGCTCTGCCGGAACATGGCCGCCCCAATTTGGGAGTTGGGGTCCTTGAGGGAGAAGTAGAGGTGGCCCGATGACTGAAATTTGAAGTTGCTGATCTCCCCCTGGATCCAGACCTCGGGAAAGCGCGATTCAAGAGTTTCCTTGATAAGCGAGGTGATCTGGGAGACGGTATAGGGGCGCACATCGGGAAGGATGCCGATCTTCTACTTGAATCGCAAGGGGCTCTCGTGTTAATCTGCGCTCTATGAGAGAGACCATCATTGCCGGGAACTGGAAGATGTACAAGACCGTTCCCGAGGCGCGCGCCTTTTTGGACGAGCTTTTGCCCCTAGTGAAGGGGACCCAGCGGACGGTTGTGCTCGCGGTCCCCTATACGGCGATCGCCCCTTGCGCCGAGCTGGCGAAGGGGAGCGGTGTGGCGATCGGGGCGCAGAACATGAATGATGCGAGCGAGGGGGCCTTTACCGGGGAAATTGCGGCTCGGATGCTCGTCGATGCGGGGGCGACCTTTGTGGTGCTGGGCCACTCGGAGCGGCGCCATATTTTCGGTGAGAGCAGCGCCTTTGTGAACAAAAAGGTCAAGCAGGCCCTTAAGGAGGGGCTCCGTCCCATTGTGTGTGTCGGAGAGACCCTTGAAGAGCGGCAGGGGGGAAGGACCGAAGCGGTCCTGGAGCGGGAGCTGCTCAAGTCCCTCGCGGGGGTCACCAAAAAGCAGCTGGCCAAGGTGATCGTCGCCTATGAGCCGGTCTGGGCGATTGGGACGGGACATACGGCGACGCCGGAAATGGCTGAGCAGGTCCACACCTTCCTCAGAAAGGTATTGGATGAGAAGTGGTCCGACTCCTCCGGCTCGGTCCCGATCCTCTACGGGGGATCGGTCAAGCCCGATAATGCCCACCAGCTGCTGGCGGCCGAAGATGTGGATGGCCTTTTGGTGGGCGGCGCCTCGCTCACGGCTGAGAGTTTTTACCAAATCTGTAAAGGATAAGTTATGTCGATCCTCCTCACCCTTTCTCTGTTTCTCTTCTTCTTCCTCTGCCTGATCCTCTGCGCGGTGATCCTGATGCAGGAGAGCAAGTCGATGGGGCTTGGCGCCTCATTTGGCGGGGATGGGGGGGACTCCCTCTTTGGGACAGGAACAGCCGATGTGCTGAAGCGGTTTACCACCTACCTGACGGCAGCGTTTCTGGCGGGCTGCCTCCTCCTCTCTCTCTGGACGAGTGCTACGGAGCACACTAAGCGGGCGAAGGGACCCGCGGTCATTGAAAGCCTGGCGGAATGAAAAGGCCCCACTGGTACCTCCGATTTTATGGGGATCCGATCCTCCGGACGGTGGCCAAGCAGGTCGAGAAGGTGACCGCTGAGGTCCAAGATTTGGCAAACCTGATGGTGGAAAATCTGATTCAGGACCATGCGGCGGGGATGGCGGCAGTCCAGTATGGGGAGGCGACCCGCCTCTTTGTCCTCCGTTTTGACGAGTGGCATGTCGATGGTCGGGTTTCGCTAGGGACCCCCTACGTGTTCATCAATCCGATCCTTTCTGAGCCTAGCAAGGAGACCGAGAGGATGGAGGAGGGATGTGTCTCGATTCCCGGAATCCGCCTCCCCGTCGACCGGCCCTATCAGATCACCGTTGAGGCGCTCGACATCAATGGGGAGCCTTTCACGATGCGCCCTGAGGGGATTTTTGCCCGGGGCGTGATGCACGAGAATGACCACCTTAATGGCCAGTTGATCATCGACAGGACCCCCCCTTTCTACCGGAAGCGGGCAGAGCCTCTCCTTCGCGATCTCAAGAAGCGCCATTCGACGGGCTAATCTCCCTCTTTGTACGCCCGGGCGCTTGTTCAAAAGTCCCTTTGGTCTTAACGTGTGTGTTACCGCTATATCGGGGTATCGGGTGACCACAGAGTTAACCAGTCGTATTGTGATCCACAGACCCGAGATGGGAGAGGCGGGCGTTTGCACGGGTTGCGTGCAGGACCTCCAGGGGCGCCTTACCCGCTTTTTGCGCAACAAGGGGCTCGATGAGCCCGACCTTGTCCTCAGCCAAATCCCCCTTGTCGACTGGGTAGTGAGCGAAAAGGTGCCAGGAAGTGTGGCGCTAACGCTTTTGTGTATGGAGGCCCCCTCGTCGGGGGTGAACAACTTTTTCTACGAATTGGTCAACCGGAATCTCCGCCCCGAACACAGGGTCTCGATCCTCTCAGCCCGCTGCCTGACCTTCTCATTTGCCGAGCGCCCCGATCAGGTCTTTTACTTCGGGGAGATGCTCGGTGCGGTCGGTAAAGAGAGTGAGCGGCGGGAGATGATCCTCCAGATCCCCCATGTGACGCGGGACCTTAAGCGGGGAGCGGTCAACCCCCGCCTGGCCGACCAGATTTTGGAGGAGCGGGGGCTGACACCCGACCAGAAGATGGCTTTTGCCAAGCGGCGGGCCCTCCGTTTCTTTGAACGGTTTGATATCCCTTATCTGGAGGAGGTGACGGCGGAACAAGGGTGGTGGATGATGCACGCGCCGCGAGGGAGCCTAAAGGGGCGTTCGCTGGGCCACCTGACCTTCCTGCTATCGAGCCTGGTCCTCCTCCACCAGTATGTCCGCCGAGAGGGTTACCTCTACCCAGAGCAGCGGGCGGTAAGGGTGGCGGTCCGTCCGGTCCACCTCCGCTACCCCTTTGGGACAAAGGAGGCGGTGGCGATTGTGGTGGCGGTTCAGGCCAGCCGACAGTTTGAGAGGATCGAAGAGGGCCATCTGCTGGGAGCGGCGGCCCGTGTGGTCGAAGGGATTCGAGGGGTGGAGGGCTCGTTCTTCTCCTATGAGCGGGGAGAGGGGGTGCGCCTCCTCTATATCGAGGTGGAAGGGGGAAAGGTCAAGCGGCTGACGGCTGAGCAGATCGGGAAGCTGAAGCGGGAGCTAGGGGGGGAGCTGAAGGAGCATGTCCAGAAGCTGACGCCGAGCCTCTTTACCCAGAGGAATGAGGACGAGCTCCTCCACAGCCTCTTGAGTCTAGCAAAGGAGCTCCGCTATGTGGGCGACCCCCCTCAAGTGGCGATTACCTACCAGGGGATGTCGAAGAAGACCCTGACCTTTAGTGTGGTCTGTGTCCACCTCGAAAAGGAGGGGGGGGTCCCGTTGCAAGAGCTTTTCCGGAGGTTTCCGGCGACGTGGCGCTGCGTGCTGGAGCAGGAGCGGGCTTTGGGGCGGCTTCGGAAGCGGTACCCAAAGGTGGGGGCGGTCTTTTCGGTAACCCTCAGCAAGAGCCTCTTTCTCCGCAAGGATCGGGCGGTCGACCTTCAGCGGGCCCGCTCCCATATCGTGGAGGGGCTCGCGGCCGTTTGCGGCCCCATCCGCGACTACAATGGGGGGCTGATGGTGAAGCAGAGCGAGGTGCTCAGCACGACCAAGGCCCTTTTGGGAGAGGGGGCAAGGCGGCGGGAGGATCTCCTCGAGGCGCTCTTTTACGCCCTCTCCCCCACGGTTATGCAGAGCTACCTCTCGCCCGAAATCATGAAGGTCCTCTTCCTCTTCTTGGATGAGGTGATCCCCGTTCCCCTTGGACCCAAGGAGGGGTATCGCCTCTTCCGACGGCCGACAGGGGGGGGAACGTTGCTGCTAGTAAAGGGGGAGCGCTCCACGTTTAAGGAGGCGGTGTTGGAGGTGGTGACCGAGGAGACGATCGATCCGCTAACGTGGGCCTGGAGCTTTGTCGAGATCGGATCGGCCTGCTACCTTGCCCTCCTCTTCTTGGGAGGGGATCAAGGGGCCTCCCTCCCCATTGAGCAACGGATAGAGTCGGCCATGCAGACTTGGGCCCGTCACCACCAAAGTCGTCAGGTGGTCTCCCTCTATATCGACCGGGCGACCGGTTCGCTCGACCCCCGCATCGGGGTGGATA
The DNA here is from genome assembly GCA_050250135.1 of Parachlamydiales bacterium. Lineage (GTDB taxonomy): Bacteria > Chlamydiota > Chlamydiia > Chlamydiales > JAFEGQ01 > JBFWPF01. The sequence continues at coordinate 28,667 of JBFWPF010000019.1, forward strand.
GAAGGAGTGGGATCGTGGTCAAGATGCTCTACGAGGGGCTGATGCGCCTCGGGGAGGAGGGGCGGCCCCATCCGGCGATCGCCCGGCAGGTCGATCAGTCCCACGACCACCGGGTCTACACCTTTTGGCTGCGCGAGTCCTATTGGTCAGATGGGACCCCCCTTACAGCGGCCGACTTTGTCTACGCCTGGAAAAAGGCGATCGATCCTGCGTTCGCCTCCCGCCATGCCTACCTCTTTTTCCCGATCAAAAATGCCCGAAAGATCCGAGAGGGGGACCTCCCCATAGAGGCGTTTGGGGTGCGGGCGGAGCGAGACGATAAGCTGGTTGTCGAGCTCGAGAGGCCGAGCCCCGATTTTCTCGACTATGTGACCCACTGGACCTACTCCCCGGTTCCCAAGAATATCGATGAGCGCTCTCCCGGTTGGGCCTACGAGAAGGGGATCGGCTACCTGTGCAATGGCCCGTTCCGCTTGGAACAGGGGAGGGCCAACGAGGAGCTCTTCCTGGTGAAGAATCCCTACTACTGGGATGCAAGCTCGGTGATCCTCTCTGAGATCCACTTGGTCCAGGCAGAGGATCCCCAGACGGCCCTTGCGATGTTCGATCAGGGAAAACTCGACATGGTGGGAGAGCCCCTTTGTGAGCTTCCCGCAGCGGCAAAGGAGCGGGCCGACGTGAAGGGGATGGCCACTTCAGCGGTCTGCAGCCTCGACCTCAACACACGGGTTCTCCCCTTCACCTCAAAAAAGATGAGGCAGGCCTTTGCCTATGCGATCGACCGCAAAGGGCTGGTAGAGGCGGTCCTGGGGGGGCGGGGGAGGCCCGCGTACGGCCTGGTCCCTCAAGGGGGGAAGCTCCCTCCTCCTCCCCCTTTCCCAGATGGCGACCGGGCACGGGCGCGGGCCCTATTCGAGGAGGGGCTGGCCGAACTGGGGATGAGCCGCTCCGAAATTGGTCCCGTTGTTTTGAGCTACCCCCTCGTCAACGACCAGCCGCAGATCATCGCCTTCATCGCCCGCTGCTGGGAGGAGACCTTCGGAATTACGGTGTCGACCGACGGGTGGGCCTGGAGCTCCTACCTCAGCCACCTCTACGACAATGTTCTCCACGTTGCCGCCAAAACCTGGTACGGGTGGGTAGACGATCCCCTCTACTCCCTCGAGCCCTACGAATTTGCTGATGAGACGCTCAATGGCCCCGGCTGGGAGAACGCCGACTTTCAGCGCCTTATCCATGAGGCGCAAAAGGGGGGCGATCCGATCGCAAGAGGGGCGGCGCTCGCCCAGGCAGAGGCGGTTTTGGCCGATGAGATGCCCGCAATCCCCCTCTACCACGTCGAGCAGCGCTACCTGATCCACCCCAAGCTGCGCCGGGTCAACATCGCGACGATCGGGCAGCTCGATTTCAAAACGAGCTATATCGGCAGGCCCGCTCTGCATGAGGGGGAGCAGGGGCCACTCCGCCTTTGCCGCCTCAACGTCCGTTCCGAGCCTATCTCCCTCGATCCCCGACTGGGATCCGACAGTAACTCCCTGACAATGAATAGGATGATTCACGAAGGGTTGATGCATATCGGCCGTGATGGCAGCCCCGAGTATGGGATTGCCAAGGCGGTCGACATTGGGAGCGACCAGACGGTCTACACCTTCACGTTGAGAGAGGCCTATTGGTCGGACGGGACACCGCTGACCGCCGGTGATTTTGAGGCCGCCTGGAAGGGGGCACTCGATCCTACCTTTTCGACCCCCTACGACTATGCCTTCTTTGTCCTCTACAACGCTGAGCGGGCAAGGCAGGGGAGGGTCTCAGTTGATGAGGTGGGGGTTAGGGCGATAGGGCCCGACAAGCTGGTTGTCCGCCTTAAGCATCCGGTCCCCTACTTTTTGGAGCTTGTGGCCCAGCCGATCTACGGTCCGATGCCTAGCCATCTGACAGGGCAGTGGGAGGGGGCTGAGCCCTTTGTCAGCAGCGGCCCCTTTACGCTGGTCGAATGGGAGAGGGGGAGGAGGATGGAGCTCCACAAGAACCCCTACTACTGGGATGCCGATTCGGTAAAGCTGTCGGGACTCCATCTAGCGATAGGGGGAAATGCGCAGATGAATCTCCACAGCTTTGAGAGTGGGGAACTCGACTGGGCGGGGCAGCCCTTTGCCGATCTACCGGTCGAGCAGTTGCCCCATTTGCAGGAGAAAGGGGTGCTCAATACCCAGAAAATCGCAGCCGTTTTCCGGATGGATTTCAACTGCAGCCGCCCCCCTTTCACGAGCAAACTAATGCGTCAGGCCTTTGCGCTTGCGATCGATCGGGAAACGTTCCAGGAGCATCTTCTGCGGGGAGAGGAGAGGGTAGTCTCCTCGATCCTCCCCCCCTACCTTTCGTTTGGGAGGGGCGCTTCAGACGAGAGAAATCGGGAGCTAGCCAGGCAGTGGTTTGAAGAGTCGCTCGCTGAGCAGAACATGACGCGAAGCCACATCGACCCGATTGTCGTCAGTTGCCCTCAGGTGGAACGGTTTTGGGCCGCCTCCGATTTTTTGCGCCGGCAATGGCAGGAGACCTTTGATATTCCGATCCTGCTCGAGGTGTCAGAGTGGCACGGGTTCCTCGACAAGCGGCTAAAGGGAACCTACCAGATGGGAGCGGCCCTGTGGTACTCTTGGGTGAAAGATCCCACCTACAACCTTCTCGCCTATCGGCAGAAGGGGACCTATTACAACCGGTGTTGGTGGGAGCACCCCGATTACATGGCCCTGATGGATAAGGCGGGGGCGACCGCAGACCAGGAGGAGAGGCTCGCACTGCTCCAGCAAGCCGAGGCCTTTTTGGGGGAGGCGGTTCCCTCAATACCGCTGTATGTGGTCGATTACAAGTACCTCAAGAGCCCAGCTCTTGAGGGGGTATTCATTTCGGAGTTAGGGTGGATCGATTTCCGTTGGGCGAGTTTACATGAGGAGCGGAGATGGACTCAAAGCAGATAGGAATAAGGGTTGTTTTAGCTTTCGTAACCTTACTGGGGATCGGTTGTGATCGCCCCCAAAAGGGAGCTTCGCTCCCTCGCCACCAGATCATGAAGATCAACCTCTTTCCCCCTCCCGAGTCGCTCGATCCCCGGATCGGGGGAGAGACCCGCTCCCTTCCTGTTACGAGGATGTTGTTTGAGGGGCTCCTCCGTTTGGATCTCCACGATGAACCGGCCCTGGCCCTAGCCCGCTCCTTTGAGGTCTCTCCCTGTGGTAGGGTCTACACCTTTCACCTCCGCCCCACGACTTGGTCCAATGGGGATCCTGTGACGGCCTACGATTTCGAGTATGCCTGGAAGTGGGTGATCGGGCCCGACTCTCCCTCCAATTTTGGGCTCTACTTCTACCCGCTACTCAACGCCAAGAAGGCAAAAGAGGGGAGGGTGTCTATGGATGAGGTGGGGGTCCGTGCAGTCGATGAGATGACCCTGGTTGTCACTCTTAACCACCCTGCACCCTACTTTCCCCAGCTGGTAGCTTCCCCCCCCTATGCTCCCGTTTCGAAGAGGTGGGAGGAGGAGCACCCCCGCTGGGCCTCCTCCTCCGAGCACTTTTTGTCCAATGGGCCCTTTCTCCTTAGGGAGTCGGAGCCGGGTAGCCGTTTTGTCTTCGAGAAAAATCCCCGCTACTGGGATGCCGATCAGGTCGAGTTGGAGGTGATTGAGGCCTCCCTTATTGATGACGGGTATACCGCCTACCTGATGTATGAGCAGGGGGAGCTCGATTTCATCGGAGACCCACTATGTGCCCTCCCCTTGGAGTGCGCGCTAAAGCTGGAGGAGGAGGGTACCCTCATTACTCAGCCGATTGATGGGATTTTCCGCGTCGATTTTAATACGGAACATTTTCCTTTAGACAACCAGAAAATTCGGCAGGCCCTCTCGTTTGCCATCGACCGCGAGGAGCTGGTAGCCAATGTCCTAAAAGGGGGTGGAGAGGTGGCCACCAGCCCCCTTCCCCCTAACTTAACACTCAGCTCTTCCCCTTTGATCGGAGCGGATGCTAAAGCGTGCGCCGTGGCCCTTTTTGAGGAGGGGCTAGAGGAGTGTGGCCTGACGCGGGAGACCTTCCCGCGGCTAGCCTTTATCTACTGGGCCATGGGGGGGCATAAGGCGACGGCTCAGGCTATCCAGCAGCAGTGGAAACGGACTCTTGGGATCAAGGTAGACATTCAGGGGTGTGAGTTTGGGGTGCGCCGTCAACGGATCCTGGCGGGCGATTTTGATTGCACCACCACCACGTGGTTCTCTTTCTATCATGACCCCGTCTACAGCCTCAACCTTTACCGGAAAGGGGACTATATGCTGAACTACACCCGCTGGGAGGATTCCCGATTTAGGGAGCTTCTGGAGGCCAGCGATCAGAGTCCCATCGGGCGGGAGGCCTACCTGCAGGCTGCAGAGATCTTGATTGCGGAAGGCTCCCCTTCGGCACCGATCTACGCCCCTTCGTTTCGTTACGCTACCCATGCCGAAGGGGTCTACCTCTCACCTGTGGGACACATCGATCTAAAATGGGCGAGGTTGCCTCGTGGAAGATAGACCGATCGCGATCGAGCTAGTGGGCCCCAATCTTTTTGAGGGGCAGGGGAGGGAGGAGTGCCTCTCCGATCTCTACCGCTCGGTCGAATCGTTGCTCACCCGTCACGGCCGCCGCTTGACGGCGCAGGAGCTCGCCTCTCGCCTCCCCGTTGTCGATTGGACGCTTTGCGAAGAGGTTCCCGGTTATGTCACCCTCCGGGTCTTTGCGGAGCGGACTGTCGAGGGGGACTTTCCCTCGTTTGTTTTCGAAATGGTGAGCCGGGGCCTACTAGGGGGGCGCCATGTCTCCATTTTCACCAGTCAGTATGTCACCTTTACCCTTCCCGAGATTGGGGGGCGGGAGCTCCTCTACATGGCCCTTGCGATCCATGTCGACCGGCAGGCCGAACTGGCCGAAGTGGCGGTCCGCCTCCCCTCCTTGGCGGCCGATATCGAGCTCGGGGCCCTCTCTCCCGATGCGGCCAGTACCCAACAGCTTGCCCTCCTTCCTGAGCCCAGTGGCATCCTCTCTCAGGTAAGGCGGGACAGCCTCCGCTGGCTCCACCGGTGGAGCGGGATGCGCCTCTCTGAGCTCTTCTCCCTCTTCCCCCCCTTCGCTTGTCGCGCCGATCACCGATTTCGGGAGGTCCGCTCCCCCTCCCATCTCGTCTCCCTCTTTAAGCGCTTTGCCCTCCTTCAGCGGGGGGCGATGCGGCAGTGGACCCTTAACCCGAAAGGGAGGCCGATCTGCCTCTCCCTCTTCCCAGCTCGCCTCGACTACCCCTTTGGCAGCAAGGAGGTCGTTGCTGTAGCCGTAGCGCTAAGCGCCGATCCGACCTGGGAGACCTTGACCGAGCAGCCGATTCAAACTGCCCTCAACTCCCTCCTTCCCGGTGCCCGCCTGGTTGAGGGCTCCTTTTTCAGCTACCAACCCCCTCGCGAGGTAATCCGCTCCCTCTACTTTGAGATCGAGCGGGAGGGGGCCCCTCTCACCGCAGCGGAGAGGGCCCACCTGCGCCACCGCCTCCACGAGGCGCTTGTAGCCTCGATAGGGAAGCTCTCCGATACCCTCTTTATGCCCCGCAATGAAGAGGAGGTGCTCCGGAGTATACTCGCCCTCTCCTCCGAGATGAGGGCCCTCTCCACTCCGCCCCAGGTGATCATCTCGCTGCAGCAAGTGGCCCAAACTCGCCTTACCTTCACCGTCATTTTGCTCCGCCTTTTGAAAGGAGAGGCCCCCCCTACCCCTCGCATTCTCGAAGGGCTCCCCGGCGAGTGGCGGGTTAACCTCCTACAGGACCGAGTGGTGGGCAAGCTGCGGGGCTCCATTGCCAAAGTGGCCAGCGTCTTTACCGTCTCCCTCCCCAACGCCCCCTTCCTCCGCCGCGATCAGGCGATCGATCAGGGGGCCGCAAGGCAGGCCCTTGTGGCTGAGCTTGCGCGCCTCCTTCCTGGGCTGACCGATTACCACGGTGGCCTTATGGTCAAGCAAGAGAAGATGCTGCGGGAGGTAGAGCGGCTTGTGCAGGAGCGGCTCCCTCAGTACAAGCCCCTCCTCGAGGGGCTCTTTTACGCCCTCACTCCCGCCATCATGCAAAGCTACCTCCAGCCCCAGCTGATCGCCCTTGCCTTTGAGCAGGCCGTCGCCCTCTCGCAGACGGTCCCTGAGGGGTACCGGATGATTACCACCCAAGGGGAGGGGGCAACCCTCGTGGCTATTCGGGCCCGCAGCCCCAGCTTTAAGGGGCCCCTCCACACCGCCCTCGAGCAACTCCGCTTTGATCCCCTCCAGCTCGCCCAGACCGACCTGACCTACGGCGGATCGAGCTACTATGTTTGCCTCTTCCTTAGCGAAGATGAACTCGGAGCCCGCAATCTCACCAAAGCCCTAGAGGGGGCGATGCAGCGGTGGCGGGGGAGAGAGGAGAGCCGCCAGGTCCTCCGGCTCAACATCCCCAAGAGTGAGTGGTCCCTTGACCCCCGTATTGGAGTCGATCAGCGCTCCGGTATCGTCCTCAAGATGCTCTACGAGGGGCTCATGAGACTCGAGCCCTCCGGTGTCGCCTACGGGATTGCCGATCGCCTCTCCGTTTCGGAAGATGGGAAGACCTACACCTTCCACCTCCGCCCCTCCTCTTGGTCGAATGGGGAGCCCCTCACCGCTTCCGATTTTGAATATGCCTGGAAGCAGATGCTCGACCCCGATTTTTCGACCCCCTACATGCACCTTCTCAGCCCCATCAAGAACGCCCAGGCGATCAAAGAGGGGAAACTTCCTGTCGAGCACGCGGGGATCACCGCCCCCACCCCCGACACCCTCGTCGTCGAACTCGCCCACCCCCTCCCTGCCCTCCCCGAGCTGTTGACCCACTGGATCTTCTCTCCCCTAAAGAAAAATATTGATTCCGATAGCCCCGACTGGGCCCTCTTGCGTGGGGAGCGCTACCTCTGCAACGGCCCCTTTCGCCTTGCCTCCTTTGAGAGGGACCGGAGCCTGGTCTTCCAAAAGAACGGCCGCTATTGGGCTGAGAGGGGGGTCCGCCTTGAGGAGATCGAGGTCCTTTCGATCCCCGAATCGGATATGGCCCTGGCGCTCTTCCAAAGGGGGGAACTCGACTGGATAGGGGATCCCATGATGGAGCTCCCTGCCCGTGCCCTCAAGGAGGCGTTAGGGGAGGGGGCTGTCCGCCGTCACCCCGTCTCGGCCCTTTACTGGTGTGAGCTCAACCTCGAAGTCTTCCCCTTCAACTCGGTCAAGATGCGCAGGGCCTTTGCCTGTGCTCTCGACCGGGAGGCCATCCTCAGACGGGCTGGAGAGGATCGCCCTGCCTTTCGCCCCTTCCTCGGCGGCCCTGAGCAGATCGAAAGCCCCCTCCCCTATGGGGATGTCAGCGTGGCGCGCCGCCTCTTTATCGAGGCCTGCCGGGAGTCTAAAATTGGCCCTAATAACTTCCCTCCTCTCCTCTTTTGCTTTCCTGAGCGGTCGGGTCAAGAGGAGCTTACCCTGGCCATCGCTGCTGAGTGGCGGCAGACCTTTGGGCTTCCTATTGAGACTCGGGGCTATCCCCGGGGGGAGTTTATTGACCGGGTTCGGCGGGCCGACTTCCACCTTATCGCCGATACCATGGTCAGCCGTTATCACGATCCCCTTTACAATCTAAGCGTTTTTAGGAGCCGCCACCACCCCCTCAACACCTCCCGGTGGGAGAATGCCCGTTATCAAGCCCTGATCGACCAGGCGGAAGGGGCCCACAATTCGGGGGTACGAAATCGGGCACTCCTTGCGGCCGAGCGGCTCCTCCTGCATGAGGCCGTGGTGATCCCTATTGCCTACCGGAGCTGGGAGTATGCCTGCCGGGAGGGGATTACGGGTGCCTTCCTCTCCGATATCGGTCAGATCGACCTCTCCCGGGTAGAAATCGGTGGGAGAAAAAAGGGTTGATTCGGTATATTGCCCCTGATCGTAAGCGTTTAGTCCCTTTGAGCCGCAACCCGCTTGTGGGGGCCTGACATCTTGCTTTGCGGAGCTCCTCCCCCAGGGCGCACGGCCCCTCTCGTCGTCGCTCCGCTCGCATCTGCCAGGCCTGCACCTCCCGGGATGCGTCTAGAGGAGCTAAACACTTACCCTTGATCCTGGGGGCTTAGCTCAATTGGTAGAGCATCTGATTTGCATTCAGAAGGTCAGGAGTTCGAGTCTCCTAGCCTCCATCTCGCGGTTATAGCTCAGTTGGTTAGAGCGCTACACTGATAATGTAGAGGTCCCAAGTTCAAGTCTTGGTAACCGCAACGCCCACCCCCCTTAATGAATAATGGAAAATATTCCCCCTGGACCTAGCCTCATCGAGCGCCTTTCCTGGCTTACGATAGCCCCGCCCGAATCCTCCGACCACTTGGGGAGCCTCTTTTACGACAAGCAGACCACCTTTCACCACAGGCATACCGGGCGGAAGTGGACCTGCCTAGCTTGTGGAGGTGGTGTATTCTTCTCAGTGATGGCTATTGCAGGGGGGAGCTACCTGGTCTTAGACGACAGGAGCCAGGCCGAGCAGATCGGGGGTTTTGCTGCGGCTGCAACAGGGATCTTTACCGGCCTGTTTTCCCTTGCCTGTGGCCTCTACCGCTGTTGGCGAATCGGGCGGGTCTATCAACCCCTTCCACCAGACCCGGCAATATAACCCCTGATTGAGACCGATCGTCCTGAGGGCATCGATAGAGGGGGCCATCTAGCGAACATCCCTCCTTACCCAGGTCTAAAGACCTGGCCTCGTCACGATGTGCGCTATCTGAACACCATCTGTCGCGCCCCCTGGACGATAGGTCACAATCAGGGGTAAAAAACCTGGCTTCGCCGCGATATGCGCCATCTGCCCCCCCTCTGGACGATGGGCTACAATCAGAGGTTCGGACAGAGCGCTTTGGCCCTGTCCCTCAACTCAGAAATAGCTTTGAGAGCCAATCTTCTGTCAAACAAAGGGAAAAACTAATGGATTACACGCTCTGAATAACTAAACGCCCTCGTGGGAGAGATTAGGTCACAAGCAGGGTATAATACCAATCACAAAAAATAAGTTCACACATTAGCCCAAGCCCTTGAGCAGAGCGACGCCACGTTTTTTGGCACGTCCACAAAAGCATTCCAGGCACTACAGCAAGCACTAACGATCTCCTCAT
>JBFWPF010000020.1:0-36719 GCA_050250135.1 Parachlamydiales bacterium
GCACCAGTGAATCAACGGCCTTCTTCCTCACTTGGCAAGGATAAGGAAGCTGAGAAAATTTATGTGTTATTTTCATTGCCATTACCCGGCGCGCCGGAGATGCCGAGCTAATTGATTACACGCCCTACTTTAAGGTGAGCTGCCAGATCATCTCAGAGGCCTCCTGTACCTTCTTCATCATACTAGAGGTGAATTGGGCAAGGCTGTTGATCTGGTTGATCAGCTGCATGGCCTGCTTGGCGAGGACCAGGGCGGGGGTGCTGATCGCCTGGGTGAACTGGTTGAGGTTGTTTTTCAGGATGTTGAGGGTATTTTGCCCATCGGGGGTGGTGGGGAAGATCAGAGTGGTGACATCGTCGGTGACCTTTTTCTTGGCCGCCGCTACCGCCTGGATGTCGATTGGCACCTGCTGCTCCAACTTATTGAGGTTGACCAGGTCCTTATAGATAGGGGCTAGGGTATTTAGGACCGAGTAGAGGGTCTTCATCTCCGGTGGAAGATCCTGCGGGATCTTCTTCCCCTCCTTCTCAAGCTGCTCCTCTAGGGCCTTCAGCCGCTTCTCGAGGGCTTGGTACCCATTGGCAAAGGCGTTGTACTGCTCGTTGGTGATCTCCCCTGCGTTCTTGGCGTTGACGATTCCCTTAAGCCCCAGGGCCCACTGGATCCACTTCTCGGCATCCTGGACATTCCCCATGTACTTCTCGAGCCACAGCTGGTTGACCCCCATGATCGACAAAAGGGCCGCGATCAGCATCGCCTCGGTGTCCTGTTGGTTTGGGGGACCTGAAGGTCCAGAGGGTGGATTAACGGGAATATTAGGGTTGATCCCTGAGGTGTCCATATTTACTGTCTCTCCCTATTCTATTTAGATAATAATAATCATGTGTTTTATTGTCAATAGGCATACGAAAGGCGTTGATCGGAAAACCTGATCCCTTTGAGCAGAAATTTGTGGCGTCTTAATCCGATAAAAATTAAAGTCCCTGGTTGATTGCCTGAGCTGAAGGACCCGGAAAGGAGTTCGGCTCACTGACACCAAGTCCCCAGATGGGGCCACTAAAGATTGGAGGTAGAACCCATGGTTAGGCTTTGCACGATGCTCGGATTGGTTGTCCTGCTACTAAGTGCTCCGGCGATGGCATACGAAATTGTGCCCTCTCATTATGGCAGGGGAGCCGTGATTGCGATTGATGGGCGGGGTATGGTTCCGCTCAAGGAGCCTTCAGGGCGAGGATTTGAGGGGCGAGGGAGCCCTGTTGCCATCTGGGGCTATGCGGACGAAGATGACTCATCGGTTGGTGAGTGCCCCTACAAGGACTGCTGCGGACGGCGGCGAGGTATGGTACAGCCCCACGCCGGTTTCTAGCCGAGCGTCATGAGGTGGGGCGGGAGGCCCCACTTTCTTTTACCCAAGAGGGGTCTCTCTCTTTTCTTCTAAAGGGTTTCCAGGGCGCGTAATCAATGGGATGCCCTTGATATGCAGAGGGGAAGGGGGCTTCCGGGGATGTGCCCGAATCGAAGGGCAGGGCCAATATCCGACGGCTAGGCGATCTTCTTGTCTTGGTCTCGCTTGACAATGGGGGACTTCTGGCCGGCGATCACCTCTTCATCGACGAGAATCTCGGAGATCTCCTCGTCAGAGGGGACCTCGAACATGAGGTCCCGCATGGTGGTCTCCAGAATCATCCGGAGAGCTCGAGCACCAGTGCCCGCTACAATCGCCCGCTTGGCAATAGCCCGTAGAGCCCCTTCGGTGATCTGAAGCTTGACCCCCTCCTCGGCAAACATATGCATGAACTGCTTCGCCAAGGCATTTTTTGGGCGGGTCAGAATATGGACGAGATCCTCTTCGTCTAGCTCGTTACAGTTAGCGATGCTGTTAAACCGGCCAATAAATTCGGGGATCATCCCAAACTGGACGAGATCCTCAGGCTCCACCTTCGATAGGAGGAGATTGCGGTTGTTGAGGTCGATTTCGGCCTTGTCTCCCGCCTTAAAACCGATCACACTCCGCCCGAGCCGCTTGGCAATCATCTTGTCGAGGTTGACAAAGGCGCCCCCCACAATAAAGAGGATGTTGTCGGTGTTGACCTTGATATACTCCTGGTTGGGATGCTTCCTGCCCCCCTTGGGCGGCACGTTAGCGGTCGTCCCCTCCACAATCTTCAGAAGGGCCTGCTGCACCCCCTCACCCGATACATCGCGGGTGATCGAGACGTTAGCCGTCGTTCGGCCAATCTTGTCGATCTCGTCGATATAGATAATGCCCTGCTCAGCTCGGGCCACATCGTAATCGGCCGCCTGGAGGAGGCGGAGGATGATATTCTCCACATCCTCACCCACATACCCCGCTTCGGTGAGCGTCGTCGCATCGGCGATGGTGAAGGGGACCTCCAAAATCCTCGCCAACGTTTTGGCAATCAGCGTCTTTCCACTACCGGTAGGGCCTAGCAACAGCACATTTGACTTGCTGTATTCCATCTGCGGATCCTTTGCGAGCATCCGGATCCGGCGGTAGTGGTTGTAGACGGCGATCGAGACGGTCCGCTTGGCCACCTCCTGCCCAATAATATACTCGTCGAGCCGCTCCTTGATCTCCTTGGGCTTCAAAAGGCGCAGCTCGGTCGAGGTCGGCTTTTTCTCGACAATCCCCATGCAGAGGCGGACACACTTGTCGCAGATAAAGACATTCGGTCCCGAAATCAGCTTTTCGACGACCTCCTCGGTCCTGCCACAAAAGGAGCAGGCAGCGGCCTCTTTGGATGTAAACGGCTTCTTACTCATAACTCCCCGCAGTATACCACAACCGCCACTTATGAGGTGGGGGTGACGACCTCATCTATAAGTCCATAGTTTTTAGCCGCTTCTGCGGTCATAAAGAAATCTCGGTCCGAATCCTTAGCGACCTTTTCGATCGGCTGTCCGCTGTGGTGGGAGAGGATCTGGTTGAGCTTCTCCTTGGTCCTCTTGATCTCTTTGGCCTGGACGCTGATGTCGGCCATGGAGCCGGTCACCCCTCCTAGCGGCTGGTGGATCATGATCCGGCCGTTGGGGAGGGAATAGCGCTTTCCCTTCGTACCGGCACTGAGCAGCAGGGCTCCCATAGAGGCGGCCTCTCCGATGCAGTAGGTGTTGATGTCGCAGGGGAGCCACTGCATCGTATCATAAATGGCGAGCCCCGCTGAGACCGACCCTCCTGGTGTGTTTAGGTAGAGGTGGACCGGCTTTTTTGGGTCATCCATCTTCAAAAACAGGAGCTGAGCGACCACTACGTTGGCGACCTGGTCATTGATTTCGGTGCCGAGGAAGATGATCCGGTCTTGCAGCAGTCTTGAGTAGATATCCATCGACCGCTCCCCATGTCCGGGGGTCGATTCGATCACGTAGGGGGTCAGCGAGTTTTGGGGCCGTTTCATAGGGTATCCTGCTTCTACTTGAAAGGTACCCCCTTTATATAGCTCGGCTCCATTTTTGGGAGCAAGGGGGGGTCCCAAAATTTTACTATACAAATTATTAGGTGGATTTTATTTTTTCCTGAGGTTATTATTTTGGCCAAAAGAGAGGGTGTTTATTGTGGAGCAAGATAGCTGGCAGATAAGCAACGAGCTAACCCAGCATATTTTCTGTTTTCTGGACATCTGGGAGATGGGGCCGGCGGCCCGCACCTGCAAGCTCTTTCAGGCCAACGTAGAGGCAATCCGCACAAATCCCAAGCTATGGCCTCAACTCGTGCTCCTGTCTATCTTTAAGCTTGAAGGTGCCGAGTTTGACTTCCAGGTGATAGGTCAGAACCTTGGCACTATTAAATGGAACGAGTTTGGCACCCAGTACGAAGACTATTGCCAAAAGCGCATCGGCTGGGAGACCACCCACCACGAGGTTGTGGAGCGGCGAAAAGGGGCAGAACTCGCCCCATTAGGGGTTTTTGAGAGGGCATTGCGGAGGATGTGCTGGACGGGGCTGGGAATCGGAGGGGGCGGCCTTCTCCTCTGGCAACAGGGGGCCTTTTCTGAAGAGGAGGGGTGGCCTGTGAAGGGGTATTTGGGCCTATCGGCTTTGGCACTCTTTGGCAATATGGGCAAACTGGTCTGGGATATGTGCGGAGTTGCCAAGGAGTCCGCATGGATCTTATGGACCGATGGAAAGCAGAAATTTTCCGATACGAAGCCTAAAAGTTCCCCCCCCGTTTTCGGGCAGGCTGCGATCACCATGGAGATGCGCCAGAAGTTAGCGCTACAGCCGCTCGCTTTAGGAAGGTTCTTTCACTCCTATGAGGGGATGGATAGCCAAGCCACTAAGGGGGAGATCTCACCCCTTCACTATGCTTTTTGGAAGTCCGGTTTTGTCGAGGAGGGGCCTAAAGATCGGGATTCTTACCCTACGTGGCTGAAGCAGTTAAAAGCGAGCATTGAGGTTAGCAATTTCAAGTCTCTTCTGGAGCTGTGTTGCTATCTCTTTAGCGGGAAACCCGACCTATTCAAGGAGGCAAAGGGGATCGACCTGCCCAAGCTCAAGGTGCAGGTAAGGGTGTTGCAGCGCCTGATCTGGACCGAGTACCGGATCCAGATCTGCCGCTCGAACAAGGACAAAAATCCCCCCTTACCGCTGCCGAAGGGGAGCGATAAAACCTACCAGCATCCCTACTACGGGGAGCTAGAGGTGCCAAAGGCTAAGAGCGAGTAGCCTCTTGCTGAGATCCTCCTCTGGTGCTAGAGAGAATAGCCATGGAAGCCATTAGAGCCGATCTCGAGAGATGGACGGTGGAGGGCGTTAGGCTGCGGCATAGGCTCCATCAGATTCCAGAGCTTGCCTACCAGGAACAACAGACAGCTGAACTGATCGCAGAGTCGCTCCGGGAATATGGCTACCAGCCCCAAACGGGGGTCGGAGGGACCGGAGTTGTGGCCCTGCTGGAGTCGGGCAACCCGGGCCCCTGTATTGCCTTTCGAGCCGATATGGATGGTCTCCCCATTAGTGAAGAGAACGATCTCTCCTACCGATCAGAGCACAAGGGGCAGATGCACGCTTGCGGCCACGATGGCCACGTGGCCACCCTCCTGTTGGTGGCTCGCCTCCTTCAGCAACACCGAAAGGAGATCTCGGGGAGCGTGAAGCTGATCTTTCAGCCGGCAGAGGAGGGGGGGAGGGGGTCAACGGCAATGATTGAGGCGGGTGTGCTCAAAAACCCCTCAGTCGAGGCCCTCTTCGGCTTTCACAGTTGGCCCGGCCTCCCTTTAGGTGTTGTCGGGCTCCGGTCAGGGTCCATTTTGGCAGGGAATGGCCGCATTGAGTGGACCGCTGAGGCGCCCCCCTCCCACCTCGCGCATGTTCCGGAAGAGGGCCCCATTTTGCGGGGGAGTAAGAGGGTGGTCGCTTTGGCTGAGTTAGCTAGAGGTTTGGATAGGAGCCGCTACACCCTCTCGCTCTACTCGGTTGAGGGGTCGGCCCAGCGGATGAAGGTGGTGGGGATCTACCACTATGCAACGGAGAGGGATCTTGAAGAGCTTAAGGGGATGCTACCTGAGATGACCTTCTATCCCTTTCATGCCCCAACCGTGAACACCGCAAGAGAGACCGAGCAGGTAATGAAGAGGGCCTCTCGTGTGCAGCTCTTGGAGGATTGCCAGATGGTAGGGGAGGATGTCTCTGCCTATCTGCAGCAGGTCCCAGGGTGCTTCTTCTTGATCGGAGCGGGGGAGGAGGCAGCTTTGGTACACACGCCCCGCTTTGACTTCGATGATCGGATTATCCCCATCGCGGCAGAGCTCTTCTGCCGTCTAGCATTAAGATAGGTGTGCCTTGCTGAGGAGGTGTTCCTCGGCCTTCTCCTGAGTCAAGATAAGGAAGGCCTGGTTGCGGTAAGCACTCATCTCGTTGGAGCCGGGCTTGGGAGGGTTGCGGAGGGCCGCAAAATTGCCCGAAGCAATCGCCTCCCACTGCAGGGTCTGGAGGGCGCGGTCGGTCATCTCCTTATCAGTAGGGAGACGGTTGAGCTCGCGCAAGATCTTGCGAGAGAGGAAAAAGGCGTAGAAGCGGCGCTGCACATTGGCCTCGGCCTGAGACTCGATCTTCTTCTCCTCACTCCGAATCTGCTCGTCAGGTACCCCCTGACGGCGCGCCTGGTCGATAAGGCGGCGGATCTCGAGCCGCTTGTCCTCAGCAATAAGGGACTTGGGCAGATCAAAAGGGTACTCGTTCATGAGATGATCCCAGAGGGCCTCGGTCTGCTTGAAGTGGGCCTCCTGCTGAGCCTCCCGCTCAAAACGCTCGCGGATCGTCTTGCGGAAAGCCTCCATCGAAGGCTGCCCGACTTTGGAGAGGAGCTCCTCGTCAGTTGGAGGCTGGAGCTGCTCAACGGTGTTTACCGTGATCCGGTAGTCGACCGGCTTGAAATTCTTCTTAAAGTCCTCTGAGGCCTCTTCGTCGGCCGCGCTGGTAGCGGTATAAGTCTCACCCGCCCTCTTTTTGAGAAGGGAGTCGATGAGCCAAGCCCCAATCTCCCCCTTTTTGAGCTCAATCAGGTGGTTGTCAAGCACCTTCTCTGGGGGATCCTTTTCCAGCGACTCGATGGTGAGCCGAACATAGTCGCCAAGAGCGGCTGAATGGTTTTCGACAACCTTAGGTGTGCCGAGTTCCTTTTGGACGCGGGCGAGCTCCTCTTCAATCTGCTTGTCGATGACGGGGGTGGGATCAATCTTTTTGAGAGAGAGGGTGGTCGGGTCGATCTCAGGAACAGAGGGTTCGCTCTCGTAACGGAAGGTCATCTCCGCCCCATCCATGGTGCAGCTGTCGACTTTCGGAGGGGGGACACTCCCCGATTGCCAGGGGTAGGCGCTGGTAAGGGAGAGGGCCTCCCGCAGGGCGACGTTGACGATCGTGTCCTGCCACTGCTGCTCGATAGCGGCCTGATACTGCTTGCGGATCAGGTCGTCAGGAGCCTTCCCCTTGCGGAAGCCAGGAATCGAGACCCGTTTGCGCACCTCTTTGACCGCCTGCTCATAGGCGGCTTGGCACCCAGCGGGAGAGACGCTCACAGCCATCTCCACCTCACAGCCGGGCGACCGCTTGAGGGTAACTTCAACTTGATCCGACTTGAATTTCTCCATCGCCTTCCTGTGTAGAGAATGAGCGGGTGATGAGATTCGAACTCACGACATTCACGTTGGCAACGTGACGCTCTACCACTGAGCTACACCCGCACAAAATTCACTTTCACTAGCGGGTGATGAGGGTCGAACTCACGACATTCACGTTGGGAACGTGACGCTCTACCACTGAGCTACACCCGCGCGAAAAGACCAAACACCCCGTATCCAACTTTTTTAACGTCGCTGCCTTGCTGCGGCATCGCCGGCTCAAAAACTTGCACACGGGGTGTAATCGTAGTAGAAGAGGGCGATTTTCATCAACCCGCTTGCGCTCGTTTGGAAAAAAGGTTACAACCCGGCACCTTTCCCGATTGCGATCGTCTCTACCAGGGAAAGGGGTTTTAAAAAAAGTTGTGTATGGTATACGGCGCTTTCAAATCGAATTGGCATAGGTGGCATGCTCAACTTTAGACGACTGAAGCAGGATTTCCCCCCCTCAATTCTCCAGGATGGGCGGGAGCTTCACACCAAGGGTGTGGTGCAATCGGCAAGAATTCTTAAGCTGGAGAGCACCTCGCTCCGGATAGCGGCGGTGGTTCAAGGGGCCTTTGACAACTTTCACAGCTGTGAGGTGGAGATCGACCGGGCCGAATCGGAGCTGACCGACTCGACCTGCAACTGTGCCCACCACTGCGACTGTCAGCACCTGGCGGCGATCCTCTTCCACCTAGAGGAGCATCTCGATGGGCTGATCGTGGAGTTTTCCCAAGAGGGGGAGCTGGAGGTGGAGGAGGAGGAGCTCCAGGAGGCGATTGAGGAGGCCCACAAGAAAGAGAGCGAACGGAAGGGGGTCCTGCTCGACCGGGAGCTTCTGGGTGAGTATCAGGGGGCGGCGGCGGTATTGGAGGGGAGCCCCTTCTTTACGCCCCAGGAGAAGCCGGCGGTCGATAGGGCTGAGCTGGCGGTGATTTTCTACGGGGGAGGAGAGCTAGGAGCAGGGCAGGAGGTCGAGCTAAGTGTGGCGCTCCGCCTCCCTTTCCGATCCAAGCCCCTCCATATCCCGAATTTGCAGGCCTTTTGTGAGGCGATCCGCTTTGATGAGCCCCAAGTGATAGGGGAAAAGCGGTACTACTTTACCGGAGACTCCTTTAGCTCGGCCCAATGGGAGATCCTCAGTCAGGTGGTGGGGGCGACCCGTTTCTTACAGGGGAGCGATGAAAAGACCCTCAAGATGGGGCGGATCGATAAGAATGGGTTCGGGATGCTCTTGGCCAGTGCCTTTGATCAGGTGGCTAAGGCTCCCCATTCGACGGGAGAGGAGCGGGTGCAGGAGCTCCCCTCTTTGTACGCTGGGAGCCTCGATGTGCCGCTCCGGTGCTCCCTTCAGGTGGCGATCCTCTATTTCGGGATCGAGACGCTAAAGATGCCAGCGCCAAAGTGTTTCTTGAGACCCTCGGTGAGGGTAGCGGGAGAGGTCAGGCGGCTCGATGAGCTCGTTCTTCTCCCCTGTCAACGCCCAGGTCTTGTGTGCGGGGCAACCTACTACCGGTTTGCTCCTCAGGTGACGCGGGCCCATCTGGCCCACCTTAAGGTGCTGGAGGCGATGACCCTCCCGGAGCCTCTGTTTGGGACCTTTATCGAGAACAGCCTTCCCGAGCTAAAGCGGTTTGCGGAGGTGGGGGATGAGGAGCTTATCGAAGGGGTGGAGACCCTCCCCTTCGCTGAGGAGCTGAAAGGAAGGTGCGCGATCGAGTACCTCGACGGAGAGCTGGAGGCACGCCTGGAGTTTCAGTATGAGGAGCGCTTTATCCCCGCCCATCCGGCCCAGCCGACCTCGGAGCAGATGGTGGCCTTTGTGACCGAAGAGGGGGTTTTAGCTCGCGATCTGGTGGCTGAGCGGACCATTGCCGAAGAGCTATTCCAGGGTTTTGACTTTGATCCCACCTTGCAGACTTGGGTCGCCAAGAATGAGAAGCGGATCGTGGAGTTTATGACCGAACTGGTGCCGAAGTACCAGGATAGGATCACCTTCGACTGCCCACAGAACCTTCTCGACCGGTTCCTCTACGACGACACAACCTACACCTTAAAGTGCTCCGAGAGTGAACGGGTCGATGTCTACCAGATCGAGTTAAAAGTGGATGGCCACCTCTCGGGCACTCGGGTCGACCGCCTCTGGGAGAGCATCGCCGCCCGGCGCACCTTCCTGGAGCTCGATAAAGGGGAGGGGGCTCGGTCTAAGAGGAGAGGAGCGGCGGCTAAAGGGCCGAAGATCCTCGTCCTCGATCTCGATCGGCTCGCTCCGGTCGTCCAGATCTTCGACGAGATTGGGATTAAGGTTCTCGACGATGAGACCCTTGAGCGCCCCCTGTGGAGCCTTGCTGGGATCTCCAAAGAGGCCTTTGAGGGGCTCCCCGTTAAGATGACGATGTCGAAGGCCCTCAAGGACATTCAAAAGCAAATACTCGAGGGTAAGGGGGTCGATCCCTCTCCTGTGCCTCAAGCGATCCGAGCTGAGCTCCGCCCCTATCAGCTAGAGGGGGTTCACTGGCTGGAGCGGCTCCGGACGATGCACCTCAATGGGGTTTTAGCAGATGATATGGGGCTAGGGAAGACCCTGCAGGCGATTGTGGCGATCACCCAGTTTCTCCAAAAGAACCCCAAGCAGCAGTCCCTAATCGTCTGCCCCACCTCCCTCCTCTACAACTGGCAAGAGGAGTTTACAAAGTTTAACCCCGACTTGAAGGTGCAGGTGATCGACGGATCGCCTGCCCAGCGGACTAAGCTTCTCACCGGGGCCAAAGGGTGCGATATCCTGATCACCTCCTATAGCCTTCTCCAGAAGGATGTGGAGCAGTATGAGAAGCGCCCCTTCGGGTATGTCATACTCGATGAGGCGCAGCACATCAAGAACCGGGGAACGCGCAACGCCAAGTCGGCTAAGCAGGTTAAGGCGGCCCACAAGCTGATCCTTACGGGAACGCCAATCGAAAATTCCCTTGAGGAGCTCTGGAGCCTCTTCGACTTTTTGATGCCGGGTCTCCTGAGCACTTACGACCGCTTTGTCGAGAAGTACATTCGAGCCTCGGGCCACTCCCATTCGAAAGGGCTCGAGTCGCTTAGCCGCAAGGTTGCCCCTTTCATTCTCCGAAGGATGAAGGCCGATGTCTTAAAGGACCTTCCGCCGGTGTCGGAGATTGTCTACCACTGCCACCTGACCCCCAAGCAGAGGGAGCTTTACCACTCCTATGCCGCTTCGGCTCGCGAAGAGCTCTACCGACTGGTCGAAAAGGAGGGGTTCGACAAGGTTCAGATCCATGTGCTCGCGACCCTTACCCGCCTCAAGCAGATCTGTTGCCACCCCGCTATCTTTGCCAAGGAGGGGGCCGAGGAGGGGGATTCGGCCAAATACGACATGCTGCTTGAGCTTCTCGGCAGCCTGATCGAAGGGGGACACAAGACGGTGATCTTCTCCCAATACACCCGGATGCTGGGGATTATTCGGGAGGACCTGGAGAAGATGGGTATCCGCTTTGTCTACCTCGACGGCTCCTCCAAAAACCGGCTGGAGCTGGTCCATCAGTTCAATGAAGATGCCTCGATCCCGATCTTCCTTGTCAGCCTCAAGGCGGGAGGGACCGGCCTCAACTTGACGGCGGCCGATACGGTGATCCACTACGACATGTGGTGGAACCCCGCCGTAGAGTCCCAGGCAACCGATCGGGTCCACCGCCTTGGCCAGAAGAGGGCGGTCTCCTCTTGTAAATTGATTACGATGGGGACAATCGAGGAGAAAATTGTGGAAATGCAAAATCGGAAGAAGGGGCTGGTCAAGAAGGTAGTGAGCTGCGATGATGAGGCTGTCTCGAAGTTAACCTGGGAAGAGGTCCTCGAACTCCTTCAAGTATGACGACAAAACCGAAACGGAAGGCCGGTTCCGGCCTGCTAAAGCAGCTTCAGAAATTCTCCAGACCTGGGATGAGGAGCCTTGGTGGGCTCTTTTCCAGCGACATTGGGATCGACTTGGGAACGGCTAATACCCTCGTCTTTGTAAAAGGGCGGGGGATTGTCCTTACCGAGCCTTCCGTCGTTGCTGTCGATTCGACCACCAATGAGGTCTTAGCGGTTGGCCACAAGGCCAAGGCGATGCTCGGTAAAACGCCCCGAAAGATTCATGCTGTTAGGCCGATGAAGGATGGGGTGATCGCCGACTTTGAGGTGGCGGAGGGGATGCTGAAGGCCTTGATCAAGCGGGTAACTCCCGCGCGCAGCCTCTTCCGTCCTAAAATCTTGATCGCTGTTCCCTCCGGTATCACCGGTGTGGAAAAGCGGGCGGTAGAAGACTCGGCCCTCCATGCTGGCGCGCAAGAGGTTGTTCTGATTGAGGAGCCGATGGCGGCAGCGATTGGGGTGGACCTTCCGGTTCATGAGCCGTCGGCGAACATGATCATCGACATCGGGGGTGGGACCACCGAGATTGCGATTATCTCGCTCGGCGGCATCGTCGAATCCCGTTCCCTGCGGATTGCGGGTGATGAGTTTGATGAGTGCATCATCAATTACATGCGTCGCACCTACAACCTGATGATCGGTCCCCGCACCGCGGAAGAGATCAAAATCACCATCGGTTCAGCCTTTCCTCTAGAGAATGAACTGGAGATGGAGGTAAGGGGGCGCGATCAGGTAGCCGGCCTTCCTGTCACTAAGCGGATCAATTCGGTGGAGATTCGCGAGTGCCTGGCTGAGCCGATCCAGCAGATCATCGAGGCGGTGAAGCTTACCCTCGAAAAGTGCCCTCCAGAACTCGCTGCCGACCTGGTAGAGCGGGGGATGGTGATGGCGGGTGGCGGCGCTCTCATTAAGGGGATTGACAAGGCGCTCACGAAGGAGACCGGCCTTCCGGTCATCATTGCGCCCCATCCCCTCTTAGTCGTCTGTCTCGGGACCGGCAAGGCTCTCGAGTACCTCGACAAATTCAAACGCAAGAAGGGCTAGCGCCCTAGTTCGGTAAGTGGCGTTATCGCCCAGAGCCGCTTTATAGGAAGGTCTTAGTCCCAGCCCTGAATGACAATCAGAGGTATTAGGGGGTGGTCTGGGCTTCCATTTCCCATTTTGCGATAGAGTGTTAGAATGGTCTCCCTATGCAACTCTTTTTCATAGACGAGTCGGGGTCCATACCGCCACCTGGGTCTAGGAGTCATCGCCATTTTGTAGTGGGTGGAATAGTAGTAGCTGAAAGCCAATGGCATCCTATCGCTCAAGATTTGCGGAAATTGAAGCAGATATATGGAGTAGATGGAGAGATCAAGTGGCGCTATTTCGGTCAGCGCCCGGGATTTGAGGATAGCACCAATGTCATGCGCCATTTGGATCGTGTGCAAAGGGACGAGCTGAGAGTGCAACTATTTCGAATTATCAATGACTATAGCTCCTGTCGAATTCTCTCAACAGTCTCATTGATTGAGATGGCGTATGGGCTGCCTTACATTGTTAGTCAGGAGGATCTCTATTGGCATACTTACAAGCCTTTGGCAGATAGGTTTCAGTATTACTTACAAGATGTCGGCCGGGAGATTGGGGCCAAGATCAATGGGATCATCA
Organism: Parachlamydiales bacterium; assembly: GCA_050250135.1. Lineage (GTDB taxonomy): Bacteria > Chlamydiota > Chlamydiia > Chlamydiales > JAFEGQ01 > JBFWPF01. The sequence continues at coordinate 12,690 of JBFWPF010000020.1, forward strand.
TATGTGATCATAGAGAGCGGGGACAGGACAACCGAATCAGGAGGTTGCACAGTGAACTGCTTGACTATGGTTCCCCTAGAACACGCTACCGTAATTTGATCGAAGGCTTGTTCTTGGCGCCATCTCACTTAAGCATAGGAATTCAACTTGCCGATCTTGTGGTCGGCGCTATCTTTCGAATGTTTGAGCATGGAGACGACCGGTGGCTCAATCTGCTTGAGCCTTCCTGGAGGAGATCTAAAGCTGGGGAGTTGGACGGCTTTGGATTGGTGCGGTTTCCAAAAAGAGGGTGGGCAAAAAAAATGACGCTGAGTGGGAGCCAGGCCCCCGATCCTGCAACAGACGCAGTCTCAGCGTAATTTGAATTGTCCTCTATTGACCAATTTCCTGCTCTTTTTTTTCCAGGCACTTGGAGATTAATAGCTTAGCTTGCTGCCTGTGCAGCTGGCTCCAGCCCCTCTTCGGGCCCCGCGGCCTGCTGGGCTTCGATCTTGGCAAAGGAGCGGCCAAGCTGGCGGACCGCAAGGATCCACCCAGCAAAGATGAGGCCTAGGACGCCACTGACCCAAGGGATAAGGCCAGTGATGGTCCGGCCGCTTATGATAAAGAGAGCCTGGTAGACAGCAGCGCCGCCCGATTTGCCCAGACGAGAGCCAACCCCATCGATGGCCGCCTTCCCCTGCGTGCGGGCCGCTTTGGTAAGCGGGATGTAACACATCTCCTTCGTAGCATCAAAGACGGTGTACTTGCAGGAGCGGCTAAGGACATTCTGGGCGGAACCAAAAAAGAGGATAAAGTTGGCAGCGCTCATCCCAAATAGCCCTCCCATGGTGGTGGTCCAACCTCCAGGGAGAAACTGGAGGCCAAAGAACCCTATGCTGGTCAAAAGGAGGAGGGTTGGGGTGATCACGGCCACGCGGGTCCACCCAAACTTGCGGATAGCCAGTGAGGTGAAAACAGCCATGATGGTGGAAACGATGCCGATACCAAAGGTGACCTGACCGAAGTAGGCGTTGTAGAGGGTCTTTTCGGGATAGGTGAGCCGAACCTGCTCCTTCCAGACCACCTCAACAAGGTAGCTGACCACGCTGTAGCCGATCGCAACCGTGGCGATGCTAAGGAGGTAGCGGGAGCGGCGGAGCTGGGCAAAACTCCCCCAGAAGGAGGCCTTGGTACGGATCTTGCTTAGCTTTTTGTCGATCCCCTGGCTGGTCACCTCCATGCGGGGGGACATAACCCGGTTATGGAGCCAGGAAAAGATAACGATCGAGGCAAGCCCCATAATGAGGACCGAGCCGAGAGTCATCAGAAGAGAGGTGTAGAAGCTGTCGCCAATCCAACAAGCGCCGCTCCGAGCAAAGCAGGTGGAGCAGGGGCCTGCGACGACCCCCGCAAGGTTGGCAGCGATGGCAAAGAGGCTGTAAAACCGCTTGGCCTCGTCCAGCTTGGTCACCTCGCTGGCATAGCCCCAAAAGAGGACGGTCATGCACATCGAGCCCCACAGCTCGGCCATCACGTAAAAGAGGGCATAGGACCAGTAGCGGATCACGGCAATCATCCCGACAAAGCCCTTTGGAAGGCGCCCCTCAAGCCAGTCGGCAATGGTGTGGAGGTGGAGGGTATCCCCGAGGGGGTAGATGACGAGGGCGAAAAGGAGGAAGAAGGCGAGGAATCCTCCCACAATGGAGGAGAAGAGGTGGACGGCATTGAGGCGGTGGCTAAGCTTGTAAAAGATCGCGGAGAGGAGAAAGGCCATCGGGATAAGGACCCAGATCTTGGCAAAGGGGAGGGCCTCAGTACCGCTGTGGGCAGCGGTCGTGAGCATCGAATCCTTGACGCAGCGGAGGACATAGTAGTTGAAGGCAAGGGCAAAGATGAGAAGCCCCATCGGAATCACCCGGATCAGCTCATGTCGCTCCACGGGGAGGAGGGCCTGACGGCATTTGGACAAGAGGGTGCGCAGGTGACTCGTTAGCGTCAGAATGGCCATAAAACCTCAGGGGAAAGGGGGATAGGGGGCGTCAAAGAGGGGGGCGATAGATGCAGAGCAAGTAATCGGCACACTGCTCCCCAGGTATACCAGATCGCCGCTCTCGCTGCAACACCGAAAGCATGTACCCAAAATAGGGCATAGAGTATAAGCGTGTTCTGAAGCAATCAGCCCGAGTCCCGCTTGCGATGCCTAAACGCCTAGTTCTTCTTTTGTTTCCTTTAGCCCTTCTCGTCGGAGGTTGCGCGAGCAAGCGGGAGGTGGTCAGCGAGGTCGATGAGCGGCAGGCCAACGAAATTGTGGTCTTCCTCACCAGCCAGCACATTCAGGCCGAAAAGATGAAGCAGGCGCAGGCCGGTGGAGCTGTTGGGGGGCAAACGGCAACGCCGATGTGGTCGGTTGTGGTCCCTGCCGGGCAGGAGAATGAGGCGTTGACCGTGCTGGCCCGAAATGGGCTCCCCCGACCCCCGGGGCCGAACCTGGTAGAAGCCTATAAGAAGACGGGCCTAGTCTCTTCCGCTTCGGAAGAGAAGGTCCGCTATCAAGAGCTGCTCGCGGCCAAGCTAGCCTCTGAGATTCAGCGGTTTGATGGGGTAACTGAGGCCTCAGTGACGATCTCCTTCCCTATGGAGGATGAGGGGCTCCGCCCCGGAGGGGAGGCCCCTCCAGGGACCCGGGTTTCGGTTCTGGTCAAGCACCAGGGGATCCTCGATGACCCCAACGCTCAGCTGGTTTCCAAGATCCGCCGCTTAGTGGCCGGCTCGATTGCGGGACTCGACTTTAACAACGTGACGGTGGTCGCCGACCGGAGCCGCTTCACCGATGTGATGACCCCAACGCCCGGGGAGCTCCTCCCGACCGACGAGAAGCAATTTGATTGGGTCTGGGGGATGGCTATCGCTACCGACTCGGTCGCCCGATTTCGGGTGGTCTTTTTCTCCCTTACGATAGGGATCCTGGTCCTAGCTGCCCTCCTCGCCTGGCTACTCTGGAAGCTCTATCCAGCGATCTACATGGGCGGGGGTGTCTCCGCCCTCTTCACTAGCGCCCGCCCCCTTCAGATCGAAGGGGCCCCCCCTCGCAAGAAGAAAGAGGAAGAGGAAGAAGAGGAGGAGTAGACAGGCGGCCTCTTTTCCCTTAAACAAAGGAGATGGTTACGCCAAGTCTTGACCCCTCCATCACCAATCGCCACCTCCGCAGCTTTGTGGAATGGGCAGCGGGCCTTTGCAAACCCAAGGCCATCCACCTTTGTGACGGCTCCGAGGAGGAGTATGACCGGCTGATGAGGGAGATGGTGGCGCAAGGGACGGCGATCCCCTTGAAGCGCCCCCACAGCTACCTCTTCCGCTCCGATCCCGAGGATGTGGCCCGGGTCGAAGACCGAACCTTTATTTGCTCCCAGTACAAAGAAGATGCCGGCCCGACCAACAACTGGGCCGATCCGATCCTGATGCGCGATCGCCTTATGGAGCTCTTTGCCGGCTCAATGGAGGGGAGGACCCTTTATGTCATTCCCTACTGCATGGGGCCGATCGGCTCCCCCCTCTCGCGGATAGGGGTGGAAATAACCGACTCCCTCTACGTCGTATGCAACATGCGGCTGATGACCCGCATGGGGAAGAAGGCCCTAGAGGCGCTAGGAGACGATCGCTTCATTCCGGGCCTCCATTCGGTAGGCTATCCCCTTAAGGAGGGGAGAAAGGAGATCCCTTGGCCCTGCGACGCCGAGCACAAGTACATCGTCCATTTTCCCGAGTCGCGCACCATCTGGTCCTACGGGAGTGGCTACGGGGGGAACGCCCTTCTAGGGAAGAAGTGCTTTGCCCTCCGGATCGCCTCCTCGGTTGCCCGCGACGAGGGGGCGCTGGCAGAGCATATGCTGATCATGGGCCTTACCAGCCCCGAAGGGAAAAAACACTACATCTGCGCCGCTTTCCCCTCTCAGTGCGGGAAGACCAATCTTGCCATGCTCCAGCCCACCCTCCCGGGGTGGAAGGTCGAGCTGGTCGGAGATGATATCGCCTGGCTCGCCTTTGGGCCCGATGGCCGCCTGTGGGCGATCAATCCCGAGGCCGGTCTCTTCGGCGTGGCGCCGGGAACCTCCAACAAATCGAACCCGGTGGCGATGAGGACAATCGACCACAACACCCTCTTCACCAACGTGGCCCTTACCGACGATAGGGATGTTTGGTGGGAGGGGATGGGGCAGCCCCCCGCCCACCTGATCGACTGGCACGGACGGGACTGGACTCCCAAGTCGGAGGAGCCCGCTGCGCAACCCAACGCCCGCTTTACCGCTCCGATCTCCCAGTGCCCTATTGCCGATCCCGCCTACGATGCCCCCAGCGGCGTCCCGATCTCGGCTATCCTCTTTGGCGGTCGCCGCCCCGACACGATCCCCCTGATCTACCAGGCCTTCGACTGGGAGCATGGGGTCTTTATGGGGGCCTCGGTCTCCTCCCAAACGACCGCAGCAGCGGAAGGGGCGGTGGGCAAGCTCCGCCACGATCCTTTCGCCATGCTCCCTTTTTGCGGCTACAACATGGGGGACTACTTCCGCCACTGGATCGATATCGGCCGGATGACCGACGCTAGCAAGCTCCCGCTGATCTTCTACGTCAACTGGTTCCAGAAGCGAGAGGGGGAGTACCTCTGGCCCGGCTTTGGGGAAAATAGCCGGGTCCTCAAGTGGGTCCACGAGCGGGTGGAGGGAAAGGGGGCAGCCAAAGAGAGCCCCATAGGCCTCCTCCCTGACGAGGGGGCGCTCGACCTATCGGGCCTTGAGCTAAAAGAGGGAGCACTGGACGAGCTCCTGAAAGTGGACCGGAAGAAGTGGCGTGACGAGATTGACAATCTGGAGGCCTACTTCAGACCATTCGGCGCCCACCTACCGCTTGAGTTTGGGAGTCAGATAAGGTGGCTGCGGGAGAGGCTAGGCTAGTGCCTGGGTCTGTTCGAGTAGCTGCTTAACCTCTCGAATATGGCTTTGTAGGAGCTCACAGGCCTCCTCCCTTTCAGAGAGGTGAACCCATCCCTCTTGATCAAGGGTCTTTGCCTCGTTGATCAGTTGAGTGGCGCTCTTAAGGAATTCTTCGGCAAGGTTGAGCTCCTGGTTGGCCTTCCAGAAGTAATACCCCTGATTGTGACCTATCGTCCAGAGGGCATCGACAGCTGGCAGCCATCTAGCGCACATCCCTCCTTACCCAGGTCTAAAGACCTGGCCTCGTCACGATGTGCGCTATCTGAACACCATCTGTCGCGCCCCCTGGACGATAGGTCACAATCAGGGGTAATAGAGGCCCACGCCGATGGAGGCAAAGCCGGCTGCACGGGTCAACTTCGCCATTTTTAGGAGCTCAGGCTGCTTCCATTGCTCGTTTCTCACCAGGACTACTCCTAGCCCAACTAGGAGCAGGCCAAACCCTGCGGTGCTTATCGCAATATCGTTGAATCTCTCAGCGCTTAGCCTTCTCTGCCGAACCTCTTTGAGCTTGTCTCTTGCGGATTCAATACACCTATCAACTACCTTCAGGCGCTCATCGATCAACTCTTTAGCCTGATTGACCTCTGACTCGGTCTGCGGGATCTGGATCTTAAGCAGTCGATTGAGTTTTTGGCTGAGTGAGTAGTCCATAGGGACTAGTCCTCTTGCTCTTGGGGTTTGATGGGCTGTCTCAGGTTGTCGAGCTCTTCTTGCTTCTGCCGAGCAGCCTCCAAGAGCAGCTCGGACTGCTGTGCCAGCCATTCCGAATCGTTTAGGTGCGTGTCAGCATCCTGGTCTCCCTTTCGTGCTTCCTGGATAAGCTCAGACGTCCTATCCTGGAGCCCTTTTACCTGCCATATGCGATAGATCCCCCCACAGATAAGGAGGGTGCCTACCAACAGGGGGGCTAGACTCCGCTTTTGGAAGATAGGGTTCCCCTTTGAGTAGTCGAATGCGGCGATACTGAGGCCAACCAGGAGAAGGGCAACGCCAGAAAAATAGAGGGCCCCCGCTTGGAACAAGGCCTGCTCGGCCTCGACCCGTTTTGCACTGGCCTGTTCGATCAGGTCTTTAGCATCGTCCACACTCCTTAGACCTAGTTTGTGCTGGTCCTTGGCGTTCTCAAGGGTTACGAGCCCCTGGAATCGTGCTTGGTGAAATTCGTGTTCTGCTCTCTTCATAGGGTCCCCTTTATACCTCATTTTTCCTCTAAAGTCAAGTTGAAGAAATAGAAGGGGGTCGCTATACTGCTCCGAAATTCAAACCCCACAAGGAGAACGCCATGGCTAAGGAAAGAACCCTCTCGATCATCAAGCCCGATGCGGTAAGAAAAAATTTAATTGGCGAAGTCATTCGTCGGCTTGAAGGGGGAGGGCTGAGGGTCGCTGCGGCGAAGATGCTCCACCTGACCAAGGAGAAGGCCGAAGGGTTCTACGCAGTCCATAAGGCACGCTCCTTCTTCCACGACCTGACCACCTTTATGAGCTCGGGGCCCGTTGTGGTGATGGTCCTCGAAGGGGAGGGCGCTATCGCCCGGAACCGGGAGATCATGGGGGCCACCAACCCCAAAGAGGCGGCTAAGGGGACGATCCGAGGGGACCTGGCCGACAGCATCGACGAGAATATGGTCCACGGCTCCGACGGCCCCGACACGGCCCGCCAGGAGATCGACTTCTTCTTTAAAACAAGTTGTTGTAAGTGATCGCTGAGAAGTGTCTCCCTACAGGGGCGGAGGCGCCAACCCTTTGAGCTTGCAGTCGTCGCCCATAGCTATGGCTATGAGCTCCTCCTTTAACCCCTGATTGTGACCTATCGTCCAGGGGGCGCGGCAGATGGTAGTCAGATAGCGCACATCGTGACGAGGCCAGGTCTTTAGACCTGGGTGAGGAGGGATGTCCGCTAGATGGCCACCAGCTGTAGATGCCCTCTGGGCGATAGGTCGCAATCAGGGGTTTAAGCTGAGATCTTTGCAACCCGCATCCCCTAGTGAGAGGACTCCCCCTCGTGAACACGTACGTAGGTGGGACACCCTTCAGCGATCACCTACAAATTGTTGCGCTAAATAAAAAATTATTGTATCATCCTTCATAAACACAGGGGGATGATATGATTCCGTTAGTTCAAACAGCTCAGTTGTTAGTTGCTCTCCAGCAAGGGGATGGGAAGGGGGTTGCCCAGGCGGTAGCCTCTTTGGCCGTTAAGACCTTGGTTTCCAATGTCATGGTTGAGCCTAAAGGGCTTCCGACTACCGATCTAACTGAGGCGGTTGCCCAGATCCGCGAGCGGGCCGCCGCCCTGGGGCTAGAGCTCTTGGAGGGGGACTACATTATCCGCCTCAACGAGGGGGATCATCTGGTGCTGGAGCGCTTTTTGGGGATGCAGGATGGCCTGGCGGTGACCCAGACCTACTGGCTCACCTTCCCGGGCGCAGAGTCGGTCTGGTCGGGCTACCGGCCTGGGGACATCCTCCGCCTGGCCGAGGGCGACTTTGGCTTTGGCGATCTCCACTTCAGCCTAGGGCTAGAGGAGTGGGGCAAAGTTCTCGCCTAGGTAGTGGAGGCGGGCCTCTTCGCTGGCGATGAGCTCGTCGGGGCGGCCACTAAGCATCACCTGGCCGCCGGTAACGAGGTAGCACCGATCGACAACGGAGAAAATCTCCCGTGCATTGTGATCGGTGATCAGGATCCCAATCCCTTTCGAGGCGAGCATCCGGGCCATCTCCTTCACATCATGGATAGCAATGGGGTCGATGTTGGCAAAGGGCTCGTCGAGGAGGAGGAAGGAGGGTCTTGTAGCCAGGGCGCGGGTTATCTCGAGCCGTCTGCGCTCCCCACCCGATAGGGCCGAGGCCTTCGATTTGGCAACCCTCTCCAGATGGAGCTCGGATAAGAGCTCCTCAAGACGGACCTTCCGATCGACTTTTGAGCCGGGAAGGGTCTCGAGTATGCTGAGGATGTTCTGCTCCACACTCATATTGCGGAAGACGGAGGGCTCTTGAGCGAGGTAGCCCATCCCCATCCGGGCCCGCTTGTACATGGGGAGGTGGGTGACATCCTGATCTTGGAAGAGGACCTGCCCTGCATCGGGCCGCACAAGGCCAATCGTCATGTAGAAGGCGGTCGTTTTGCCGGCGCCGTTGGGGCCGAGGAGGCCGACAATCTCCCCCCGATCGACTTCAAAGGAGAGGCCGTTCACAACAGGGCGCCCCCCATACGATTTTCTCAGCTCTTTGACTTTTAGGATCATGGTTTGCTCCCTGTGAGTAGGCGGAGCTCCTCCTCCTGGAGGTAGCAGCGGACTCCGCCGACCCCCTCCACTTTGTGCTCTCGGGTGTGGGCGACAACCTCGTGGGCGCTTAGGCGCAGGTCGGAGCTGTCGTCGAGAAAGAGGACCCGCTTCCCTTCGGCCGCCTTGAGGGTGAGCTTGTCGGTTGCGGGGAGGTAGAGGGCCTCGTCGGCAAGGGCCTTTCGGAGGGGAAGGGTATCGGATGTTGCGGCGATTTCGACGTTCCCTTGCAGATGGAGGCGGGTGGCACGGGGCCCCTCTGGGTCATAACTGAGGGCAAGGCGGTCGGTCGTAAAGGAGCCCCGAGGGTCGGCGTAGTGGACCGGGTCTCCGGTAGCAATGAGGGTCTGAGTGGCGGTGTCGAGGAGGAGGCTCCCCTCGGTATGGAGGAGGGCGCCGCTAGGGGAGGAGAGGGTGGTGGGGCCAAGGGCTAGGGCGCCGTCGAGCTCTCCCCCCTTCTGAGCGATCCAAACCGCCTCCCCATCCAGGGTATGACCCTTGTGGTGGAGGTGGGCCTCCTCTTGAAGGACAATAAGCTGACCGTCGGGGCCAGCGGTATGGAGGAAAAGAGGGGGGAGATCGGCTGGCCACGACTTGAAGTAGAGATCGAGCCTCGCCGCCTCCCCCTGGAGCGCCTCTCCATGGAGTGTGCCCTTTTGGGCGGTCAGGTGGTGGGTGCGGTAGTCGTATTCGCCCCGCTCCGCTTCGAAATGGCCGCTCTCAAAATCGCCAACGATCCCCTCCATCTCCTCGGCAGTCTCCCCCTTCGAAAGGGCAAGAGTGCTGGAGTGGCAGCGGAGGGTGAGGTGGTGCTCTCCCGTGTGGATCTCCTTGGTCACCTCCCTCCGCTCTTGCGAGAGGAGGGGGATGTTCTCACGGCCGGGCGTTAGGAGAGCATGGTACTCCTCTCGATCGCTGTCGGTGATCCGGAAGAGGGCAAAGGCGAGAAGGGCTGTGAGGAGAGCGACGAAGGTGAGGCCGAGGGTGAGGGCCCGATTAAACATGGGCCGGCTGAGGGAGGACCGCCTGGTGAATCGCCTGGAGAACGGGGATCAGTTCGGCTAGCTGCTCAAACGAGAGCTGAGTGGCGGCATCACTTTTGGCCCGGTCGGGATTGGGATGGGCTTCGATAAAGACCGCTTGGGCGCCCGCGGCAACGGCCGCTTTGGCAAGTGGAGCGACAAATTCCCGCTGCCCCCCCGAGTGGGAGCCGTGGCCACCAGGAAGCTGGACCGAATGGGTGGCGTCGAAGCAGACAGGGCAGCCGGTCCGCTGCATGATCGGGATCGCCCGAATATCGGTGATCAGGTTGTTGTAGCCAAAGGTGGTCCCCCGATCGCCCAAGAGGATCTTCCGGTTGCCGGTCGAGCGGAGCTTTTCGACGACCGAAACCATATCCCAAGGGGCCATAAACTGCCCCTTCTTCACAAAGATCGGGCGGCCCGTTCCCCCGGCAGCAACCAGCAGGTCGGTCTGGCGGGAAATAAAGGCGGGGATCTGGAGCATGTCGCAAACCTCGGCGGCGAGGAGGGCCTCAGCAGGGGTGTGGACATCGGTATTGACCGGAAGGCCGGTCTCTTCGCGAACCCTGGCCAAAATGCGCAACCCCTCGCGGATTCCCGGCCCCCGGAAGGAGGTCACCGAGGTCCGGTTGGCCTTGTCGTAGCTCGATTTAAAGATAAGGGGAGCCCCTAGGGATTGAAATATCTCCTTTAAGGCGTGGGCGGCCTGAAGGGTCGCCTCCTCTCCCTCGATCACGCAGGGGCCGCAGATAAAAACAAGGGGCCCCTCTTCGCTGATCTCAACCTCTCCAACCCGAAATGACTCCATTCTAACTCTCCACAAGCAACACTTTTGTGAAGTGTCGGCTAGCGGCGGTAAACTTGGCAAGCTTTGTGAGGATCTCTACCCCTCGCGATAGGTTCTCGTCAGAGGCCGCATAGGAGAGGCGGAAGTGGGTATCCTTGGAGCTAAAGACCTTCCCTGGGACGAGGATCAGCTCGTGCTCGAGTGCCCGCATCACAAACTCCTCACCCCCCATGCCATGAGGCGCCTTGATAAAGAGGTAAAAGGCCCCTTGGGGCTTCACAATCTCGTAGTCCCCGGAGAGGTGCTGCAGCATGTAATCCCGTTTTTTCTTGTAGGCGGCCACCTGCTGGTCCATCGCTACCCCCATCGCCTCAACGGCCCCCCACTGGGCGATCGAAGGGGCGCAGACAAAGGAGTACTGCTGGAGGCGGAGCATTCCCTGGATCACCTCCTTGGGACCAGCCGCCCAGCCGACCCGCCATCCGGTCATCGAGTGGCTCTTAGAGAGCCCGCCGACCGTGATCGTCTTGGGGTAGTAGGTCGACATGTTGAGGTGGGTCCCTTCGTAGAGGAAGGTCTCATAGATCTCGTCGTAGATCACCCAGAGGTCGTGCTCCTTGGCGACCATGGCGATGAGCTCCATCTCCTCTTGGCTGATCGCCACACCCGTTGGGTTAGAGGGGGAGGCGAGGACGATCGCTCGGGTTCGGGGGGTGATTTGGGCCTCGATCGCCTCCCGCGTCCAGCGGAAGTTGGGGTAGGTGTCGACAAGGCGGGGGGTAATGCCGGTGACCTTGGCCAAATCCTTCCACATCACAAAGAAGGGGTCGGGGATAAGCAGCTCATCCCCCACATCGCAGGTCGCCATCAGCGCGAGCATAAAAGCCCCTGAGACGGCCGAGGTGATAAAGAGCTCCTCCTGCGGAGCCCCTTTGCGCTTGTAGTGCTCCGCTACCTGCTCGCGCAGCTGCGGGATCCCTTGGGTCGGGGTGTACCCATTTCGCCCTCCCAGTATCGCCTTGATCGCCCCCTGCTTGACCGGATTGGGGGTATCGAAATCGGGCTGCCCAATCGAGAGGTTACACGGGTTCTTCAGCGTAGACGCTAAATCGAAAACTTTACGGATACCCGAAGCATCGATCTGTTGGATTCTCTTTGAAGGCATATCAGCACCCTTTTTTTATGACCCCACTATACGAGATCTGGCCAATCTTGGCTATCAAGGAAAGGATTTGTTTGATGTTGGGTAGGCGAGGCGGCGGAAGGCCTCCTCTAGTCCCCCCCGATTGGTATTGGGAAGGGGGTCGACCTCCCCCAAGATCTCGACATGGCCGTAAAAGCCGATCGCCTTCTTGTTCTCAGGATCCCTGGGCCCATTCAGGATCACACCGAGGATTTGCACCCCTTTGTGGCGTAATTCCCTGATGGTTAGCAGAGTGTGATTCAGTGTCCCCACCCCACTTCGGGCGACTACGATCATCGGGAGCTTGAGATGGGAGAAAAGGTCGACCATCAGGTCGGTCTGGTTGAGGGGATCGAGGACACCCCCTGCCCCCTCCAAAATCAGGTGGGAGAGGCCATACTTGTTGGGGAGGAAAAAGTCCTCTAGGGCGATACTCTTCCCCTCGCTCTGGGCGGCAAAATGGGGGCTAGCCGATTTGATGAGGAGGTGGCGTTCGGGAAAGAAATGCTTGGAAGGGAGGAGGGTCTTTTGTCGGATCCATTCGGTATCGGTCCAAGGGTCGAGGCCCGCTTCGATCGGCTTCCAGTAGCCGGCCCCAAGACCCAGGGTCAGAATGGCGGCTACCAGAGTCTTCCCAACCCCTTCGTCGGTCCCGGTAATCCCGAAATAAGGGGGCAAATTATGGATCATTTGATTCCTTGACAACGTCGAAGATCTAGGTTACGATACATGAGCGGATTTTTTGGAACTACCCCCTAGTTTGATTTTTCTTGGTGAGTAGTTTCAATCTTTAACAAAAATTAAAGGATGAAGAACAAGTTCCTCACCATCTCCATCGGGTTTGCCCTCTTCTCCATGTTCTTTGGGTCGGGGAACCTCACCTTTCCCCTCCTCGCCGGGTATGAGAGTGGGGGCCACTACGGGTTTGCGGCTCTAGGGATCTTGCTCAGTGGTGTGGTCATCCCGTTTATCGGCGTTTTTGCCCTTATCCTGTTTAACGGGGATGGGCGGGCCTTCTTTGGTTTGCTCGGCCCGAAGGCCTACTTTTGGGCTTCGGTCGTTTGCATCAGCCTGATGGGGCCCTTTGGGGTTTTGGCCCGTTGCATCACCGTCGCGCATGGGAGCCTCTGCCACCTCTTCCCTACCCTCTCCCTCCCTCTATTTAGCGCCCTTTTTTGCGCCCTCGTCTTTGCCTGTACCCTCAGGAAGAGCCGCATTATTCCGCTGTTGGGAAGTCTCCTTACCCCCTTTCTCCTCCTCTCCATTGGGGTGATCGTCCTCTTTGCCCTTAAGGGGGAGTCTCCCCCCACAACGGCGGAGGGCTCTCCCCTTCCCGCCTTTGTCTCGGGTCTAGTGACCGGCTACCAGACCATGGACCTGGTGGCGGCCCTCTTCTTTTCGAGTTTTGTGATCGGCCTCCTTAAGAGGGGGGAGGGGAGGGCCCACCTCTTTGGCAAGTCGGCGCTCATCGGAGCGGGTCTACTGGCGGCGGTCTATGTCGCCTTGGTTGCGATCGGCTCCCTCTATGCCCCTGATCTGGTGGGGGTAGCTCCTCAGGAACTGTTGGCAACCGTTGCCAATCAGGCCCTTGGGCCGGTCGGCGGTCCCATCGTAGCGGCCGCTATTGTTCTCGCTTGCCTGACAACGGCCATAGTGCTGGCTGAGCTCTTTGCTCAGATGCTCCGGGTCGACCTCACCAAGGGGCGGCTCCCTCCCAAGGTGGCAATGGGGATTACCCTCCTCATCGGCCTTCTCATCTCAACCCTCGAGTTTTCGGGCATTGCCCGTTTCCTCGGCCCGATCCTCGAGGTGGCCTACCCCGCCCTCATCCTCTTCACCCTATCGGCCATCGTCTACCGCCTCTGGGGAGTTCGCCCCCGCCGCTGGCCTATATTTCTTGCAGTTGGCGCAGCCCTAGTTTGGTACATTTCTTAGTGATGGACCCGTTTCCCCCAATTTCGTATTCTCTACCGGTATGAACGGCCCCCTTTTCACACAGGAACACAAAAGTGTCCGGACCGAGTGGCTCGTCAACCGCTGGTTCCGATTTTTGGGGATGCCCCTAGTCGGCGCCCTGCTAGTAGCTATCCTTCCAGAATGGCCCTTCTCGTTCAAAATTTGCTCAATAGAGGTGACCGACCTGGCCCACTCCTTTACAGGCACTCTCGTGAAGAAAGCGTTTGCCGAAGGGATCTCTTTTGCCATCCTCTATTGGTGCGCCTACCGAAGGGCAGGAACCAAACTTCTACTACTCTCTTTGCTATTTGCCCCCCTAACCTGGCTCGGGCTGCTCATTGTCTATGTTCAAATGATCCTTTACGGGTTGTGGGCAATCCCCCTTTTCCTCCTAGTCGTTGTCCATATCCCATACGAGGCTTGGTCGTTTAGCGTCACACTTCGGCTACGGAGGCTGAACATGAGAGCCTCTCTTCAGGAGAGCAAGGCGTAGACTTTTCCTCTCCCCAGTTTACCACTACCGCAAAAGCTGGTACCCTACTGGGTGAGCGTTTTAGTCCCCTCTTGTTGGCGGCCTACTCCTTTTTCTCGGGCAACAGCTACCGGGACTAGAACCTTATTTGTTAGGGACTGATAGCTCAGTTGGATAGAGCATCCGCCTTCTAAGCGGACGGTCGCAGGTTCGAGTCCTGCTCAGTCCGTTGGAAAAAAGGGGCTGCCTAAGCTAGGAATAAGGGGATGTTAAAGGTTGAGACGGCAGCCCCTGAGGGGCTCTTAGGCGATGTTGAGATCACGGCAGACCCTTTACCAGGCGCCGCCGACGCATTAAAAAATTTAGATTCCAAGCTGAAGCTCGGGGCCGCGAAGCGGACACGGGCAGTTGAGCAGGCCCTTTTGTCTCAGATCCAGGCCGCCCCGCGAGAGGCCTTCCTCCTTCCTGCGGTCCTCGATTTTCTCTCCTCCTGTAAGGAGCGGGGGCTCCTCCCTGAGGCTTACACCTTCAACCATTTTGAGCTCTTCCTCAACCAACAGGCGGGGCTTAGCGAAGGGGAAAATAGCCTTATTCGGGCAAAGATTGTTGGTAAGCTCCTTCCACGTGAGGAGTATCAGGTCTATTTCCCGATCGGCGCTGGGAGGGTCCACCCTGGCTCCCACTATGTAACGGCCCACGCCCCACCCGATATCGACACCGCCGTTGCCTCTTTCTGGGGGTGGGTCGAGGCTTTCGGCGCTCGGGTGGCCGAGAACCTTCACATCTGGAACCTCCCTGGAGGGATCCCTTCGCCGGCCATTCAGCGGGCCTTTGCCCCCCTTTTTGGCCCCTCCCTCTTCGCGCTCTTGCCCCGCTCCAGCGCCAGCCTCGATATCTGTGCCATCGACTTGGCCACTCAAAAGGGCCTTGAGCTGAAGGGAGGGGAGGTGGCGACCCGCGACCTCGACCACCAGCGGACCAAAAAGCTGATCGCCCTTGTCGACAGGGAGGGATTCTATCTCGGCTCCTGGCGCGCCTCCGATGTGGAGGGGTTCCGCCTCGTCGCCGTCCTTGTCGGCCAGCTCTTCCAGTGGTTTGCCTCGACCGTTGCGATCCAACTGACCAGCCTCTTTGCTCAGCCTGTGGTCGAGCGGAGCGAGCTTCTCACCTTCTTCCGCTCCCTCTTAGAGATGAAGCTTGCGGTGGCCACTCCGCTTCGCGAGCTGGGAGAGGGGCAGCGCTCCCTTCTCCAGCGCACCCTGGAGGAGATTTTGGGGATCAAAGGGGGATTGGAGGCAACGCTAGGGGAGTTCGTCGCCCCCCTCCGCCCCACCTTTGACGCTGAGGGCCTACTCAAAGACCTCGAGAACTCACCCCTCTTCGATGCCAAGGGTCGCCTTATTGAGGATCGCCCCCTCCTTTTCTCCCGCCTTAGCCATGTGATCCAGGGGCTCAGCAGTGCACTAGAGGCTCAGCGGGCTCACTTTGACCGTCTCTCGGTAGCCCTCGATGTCAAACACCGCGTCTTTGGCCAGGCCCTTCAGTATGCCCCCTCCCGCGCCTCCCTAGCTGAGATTCGGGAGGCCATTGGGGACCACCATTTCCTGATTGTAGCTGAGGAGGCAGAAGGGGAGCGCCTCATCCCCCTCGGTCTGATTGAAGGGAGTGAGCTCCACCACAAGATTCTCGGGACCGTCTCCTTGCGCGATTTTTGCAACCGGGATGAGGTGAAGATCCCCGACTACCTTGAGATTATCAGCGTCGTTGACCACCACCGCACTAGCCTAGAGACCCACTCCTTCCCCACTGCGATCCTTGGTGACGCTCAGTCTTGCAACGTTCTCTTAGCCGAGCAAGCCTTCCTCCAGAATGACCGTTATGCTTCCGGTCTCCAGCCAGGAGAGGGGGGGAGTGGCCCTGCCGCTCTTCGGGCGCGCCAGCGGGCGATCACTCGAGAGCTCGCTGCCGCATCACGGGGGAACCACTACCTCCATCCCAAGCGGGAATTTGCCGAATACCTTGGCTTCCTCTACGCCATCCTCGACGACACCGACCTCCTCGATCGCGTTACCGCCCGTGATGTGACCTGCGTGGCAGAGCTTCTCAATCGGCTGAAATCGCTCTCTTTGGGACGGGACGTTGAGGTTATCCACTTTGACGATATTCCTCGCGATCGGGACTTTCCCAAACGGGCCGCTCAGCGTCTCCTCCAAAACCACGAGCTCTACTCCCTCTACCGGAAGGTCTTTGAGCGGCGGAAAATGGAGGTAGAGCGGGACCTGGCTCGAATGGCGGGCGGCGAAAGCTCAGAGGCCTTTGCCGATACGAAAGAGCAAAAAGGGTGCGCCCGAGTTGGCCAGACCAAGATTTTTGCCGATAACTACCGGGCTTTCGCTCGCGTTGCCGACAAGCTGCGCGCTGCATGGCTCAAGGCGGCAAGTCAGGCGCAGCGGGATCAGCCCACCCTTGACCTCCACCTCCAGATGATCAGCACCATGGTCGGCGCCGAGGAGGTCTATCAGGGCGTGAGCGATCCCTACACCCACCAGGATGAGCTTTGGGTATGGGTCCCCAACACCGAAGCTGGCAGGAGCCGCTTAGCGAGTTACCTCAGCCTTTTCAAAAAGGCTCCAGAAATCGCTGGTGGCAAGCTGACCATTGAAATTGTAGGCGAGGAGACTAAGCCTTTTGAGCAGCTCCTCAGCTACCATTTCAAAGGGGGAAAGGTCAAAAGACGGGCGGGTGAAGGGCCGATCATCATCTTCCGCTACCCTGCTGGAACCATCACCTCCCGCAAGACCAGCATCACCCCCTATCTACCTGGCTGATCTCTCCCCCATCGGGTCCTCAAGAATCTCCAGATTGACCCGGATCCCATTCCGACTTGCTACCGACATCAGGAGTGTGCGGATGGCATTGATTGTCTTGCCCCGTTTCCCAATGATCTTCCCAATATCGGCCTTATCGACCGAAAGTTCAATGATCAGGGTTTGGGTTCCCCCGATCTCCTTGATAACGACCTTGTCCGGATTGTCGACCAAGTTTTTGACGATGTACTCGACAAACTCCTTCATGGCTGTATCCCCTCTGTAGTGAAAATTGCGTGGATACGAGGGATTCGTCAGAGGGATACCTTCCAAACAGGCATCCCTCTTATTCGGCTGTCCTACTCGGTAAAGACGTCGACACCCGAAACCCTACCGTAAAAAGTTTATCCGGTGGAGCGATATTTTGAAAGAAGAAAAAGTCCTTTTTTCGGTCAGCCCTGCTTCGCAGCCTCTTCCCGCTTCTTTTCTGACTTCTGGAGGTCCTGGACGATTTTCATCCCAATCCCTGTGATCAGGGCGGTCATCAGCTTGTTGTAGAACTCGGGGTACTCTTGCTTGAGCTTCCCTAGGTTAGCGGGGATGTTCTGCGGGGGCTGCAGCGACATGAAGGTCTTGCCCGGCTGTAGATCGGTCGGTTTTTCTGGCCCACCCGGCGGCTGCGTTGGACCGCCCCCCTCAATCTTCCCCATGCCTTACCTCCGACCCCACTCTACCCCGTCCATCGGTGCAAACGCAACCCCTAGGCGGGTGGACAACAGGGAAAAGTCGCTAGGCAGGGGGGCCCGAAAGACCCTCCTCTCCCCACTCATAGGGTGATCCAGCTCAATTTGATAGGCGTGGAGCATTTGCCGATCGGCGCTCCACTTTTGGTTCATCCCGCTATCCCCATAGACCGGATCGCCCAGCACCGGACACCCAACAGCCCTCATGTGGACCCGGATCTGGTGGGTCCGCCCCGTCTCTAGCCCCAGCTTCACTAGGGTAATCCCTTGCCCCGACGCCAGCGGCTCGCAGTGGGTGACCGCCTCCTTGCCCCCCTCCACCACCGCCCATTTCTTCCGATCTCTCGGATGGCGCCCGATCGGCTTCCGAATCGTCTGATTGCCTGGATTGCCTACACAGAGGGCTAAATAGACCTTTTTCACCCGCCGGCTCGAAAAGGCCTCCACCAGCCGCTGCTGGGCAGCCTCCGTTTTAGCCGCTACCAGCACCCCCGACGTCTCCTTGTCGAGGCGGTGGACGATCCCCGGCCGCAAACCGGTCCCGAGCTCACCGCAGTGGTGGAGGAGGCCATGGGCAAAGGTCCCTGTCCAGTTGCCCGCTCCCGGATGAACCACGAGTCCTGCCGGCTTATTCACCACCAGTAGCGCCTCATCCTCATAGAGAATATCGAGCTCAACAGCTTCAGCCTTAAGCTCGGGGGGCGCTCGCTCTACAAGCTCCACCGCCACCTGGTCGCCCTCGGCTAAGGGGGTCCGCTTCTTGACCCCGGCCCCATTCACCAAAACCCGCCCCTCTTCGATCAACTCCTGAAGGGAGGCCCTTGAGCGGTCGGGAAAATGGGCGGCCAGAAACCGATCCAAGCGGAGGCCGGCCTGCGCCTCATCCACAACAATAGTCTTGTTCATGGGGAAATTATATCAGGACTGGGAGTTGTTCTTGAAATCCTGGGACATCTTCTTGATCGACTTAATGATGTCGCTCGCAAGTGCCTGGAGGAGAACCGTTTTTAACATATGCTGGAAGTCGTACTTCTGCTGAGCTTTCTCAAGCTTCTCAAAATTAGGGGGTTGTATATTTTGATTATCGCCCGAAATCTTGGCCATCACTCTCTCCATTTCCCCCTTAGTTTACCTTTTTCCTGCTTTATCTATCAAGTAGAGTTTTAAGTTGGGGAAGGGCGTTCTCTACGGGGAGGCAACGGATGGGGCCATGATACTCCTCTTGCCGGCCTCTATAGAGCAGCGTTAGCTTGGTCTCTGGATAGTCGGCTCCAAAGGCCTTTAACCCCCTTAAATCATGTGGGGAGACTACCTTGGAGTGCTTCACCTCAACCGCGTGCAATCCGCTCGGTCCATAGAGGACAAAGTCGACCTCAGCACCATGGACTGTCCGCCAGTAATAGATTCGATAACCCAGGTCAAATTGGTCATTGGTAGCTTCTAGCTCCTGTAGCACCAAGCTTTCCAATGCCACCCCATTGATTTCAGCTTCGATATCTAGAGGTCCCCTTGGTCTCAAGATCTTGTAGACCCCGATATCAAAGAAGTAAAACTTGGGATGAGCGGTCAGGCGCCGCTTGGCTCTTCTAGTGAAAACGGGCAGCCGCCTAGCTAGCAAAAGGTCCTCTGTCAGTTCGAAATAGCCCTCCACTGTTTTCCGGGGAATGGCTGCCTCGCGGGCAATTTGCGACATATTGAGCACCTGTCCCTGGCAAAAGCTCGCCGTTTCCAGAAAACGAGAATAGGCTCCTAGATCTCTTGTGAGTCCCTCTTGTAACACCTCCTCGCGAAGGTACGAATTGACATAGGAATTCAGATAGGCTGCTGGGTTGCTGCTCTCCTGAACCGCTGGCAAGTGGCCCCACATCAGCGAGTGATTCAGATCGAAATCTCTCCCAAGCTCAGCCGCAGTCAAAGGGTGCATTTTGCACATGATGGCCCTTCCCGCTAGTAGATTGGTCCCCTTTTTACGGAGAGTACGAGCGCTCGAGCCGGTGAGGATGAACTTGATCCCTTTGCCTTCGATCAGTCGGTGAACCTCATTTAGCAGTGCTGGGACCTTCTGCACCTCATCGATGATCACCCATCCGCTATAGTCGTCCGGGATCATTGCCTCTAGTCGATCGGGCTCTGTGGTGAGCCGGTTTTGGAGAGAGGATTGGAGGAGGTCGAAGTAGAGGGCGTCTGGGAAGGCGGTGCGGACCCACCAGGTCTTTCCCGTTCCTCGGGGGCCAAAGAGGAAAAAACTCTGCTTAGGTGGGGGAGTGAGGTGTCTCTGGTACATGCAGCCATTTTAACCCGTATTTTTGGCGAAAGCAATGCCAAAAATACCAGAATATTAGAATATACTAACACTCAATGAGTTAGGTTTGGATTTTTTCCCCTTGCGTCGCCATATTGCCCGTATTTTTGGCGAAAGCAGTGCCAAAAATACCGGTTAGCTACGGAGGGTATTGGCGCCCCCTGTCTCTGTGGATCTCATTAGCGACGAGATAGTGTCCCAGGAGAAGCCGCGGCGGGCGAGGGCAGCGGCGGCCCGCTGCCGGTCCTTTAAGTCGCTAAGGTTGTACCGCTTGGAGATTTTGGCCCAGGCCCGCTTGGCGCTCTCCAGGGGATCCTCAGGCATCTCTTCTAAGTGATTGGGGGAGAGCTGTTTGGATAAGAGCTTGAGCCTGATGGCCTTGTCGGAGAGGCCCCGGGCTCGGCAGGAGATGATCAGGTTGTGGGCATAGCGCTCATCATTGAGGTAGCCATGGGAGATCAGCTCGTTTAGGAGGGCCTCTATGGCGGCAGGGGGGGCCCCCCGGTCCCTCAGCTTTTGCCGGAGGGTGCCGATCGAGTAATCCTGCCTGCCAAGGAGGAAAGCGGCGTAGCGGCGTAGCTCACTATCCGCCATTGCGTTTGCGGACTCTTTGGGTCTCTTTGTTGGCAATCCGGTTCCCCTTCGCTTTGACCCCCTTGACGCCAACCTCGTCGAGGGCAAACTCCATCGTCTTCTGCTTAAGGCGTGCCTTAGGGACAAAGTCGAGGGTGACGACTGGGTGAGGGTCGGTGGTCAGGTAGTCGAGGGTGGAGCCTTCGGGGAGGAACTCGTAGCTTCTGTCGAGGATCCACTTATCGATGACAAACCGCTTGGCATAGGGAATTTTTCCGCCGTCCCGGTAGACTGCACTAAAGGTGGAGACCTTGTCGGCTGCCCCAACGTAAACCACCTTTGTTCCCTCTTTGGCGACATATTCCTTTTCAGGGAGGTTCTTCACCGTGTAGGTGCCGTCGCCGTAGAGGACGAGTACCTTATCGAAGTTGGTGCACTCGAAGGTGGTCTCGGCAGAGACCTTTGTTCCCAGGAAGCCCTTCTCGGCGTCGTAGCCGACCTTGACCTTCTTCGTCTGGATCGCCCTAAGATCGAGGGCCTCGATCTCCTTGATCTCGGTCTTGCGCTTGTAGTGGGCGCCGAATTTCTTGATCAGCTCCCGCAGGTAGGCGATGGTGCACTTCTTGATAGTCTTGAGGTCCTTCTCAACTCTGGCTAGCGCTTCGCGGAGCGAGGCAATCTCCTCTTGGTTTTTCTCGATGTCAAAGCGGGAGATCTTTCGGATCGGGATCTGGAGGAGGCGCTCCCGGTCATCAAAGGTGGGGAGGCGGGAGAGCTCCTTGTGGAAGGGTTCTAAGCTCTTCTTGATCGTCTCGTGGATCTTCTCGTAGCTAGCGATCTCCTCGATCTTCTTATAGAGGCGGTTTTCGATGAAGATCTGCTCGAGTGTTCGGTCAAAGATCTTCGCGATCAGGCGATCCCGTTCGAGCTCAAGTTCCCCTTTGATCGTCGCCTGGAGGTTGTCGGTGTTGAGGCGCAGGATCTGGTCGACATCGGTCTCCCAAGGGAGGTTATCCTTGATCACAAGGGGGATCGAGTTGAGGCTCACCTCACACTCGGTGAAGGCATAGAGGGCCTCTGCTACTTCATCAGCATACTGGCCGCGGGGGAGGGTGATCTCGATCTCCACCTTATCGGCGGTGTAGTCATGGATCGAGTCGATCTTGATCTTGCCCCGCTTGGCCGCCTCGTCGACCGAGCGGATGAGCGACTCGGTGGTGGTGCCGTAGCAGATCTCGGTGATTTTGATGGTCTTGTCATCGGGGAACTTGAGGCGGGCGCGGAGCTTGACCTTCCCCTTACCCTTATCATACTCGGAGGCATCGAGGATCCCGCCGGTGGGAAAGTCGGGTAGGAGGGTGAAAGGGGTCCCTTCAAGGATGGCGATCTGCGCCTCGAGGAGCTCAACAAAGTTGTGGGGCAAAATCCGGGTCGACATCCCGACTGCGATCCCTTCGGCTCCATGCATCAGCAGGAGGGGGATTTTCGCCGGGAGGGTAACTGGCTCTTCGTTCCGTCCGTCGTAAGAGGGGATGAAGGAGGTCAGCTCCTTGTTGAAGAGGGTCTCTCTCGCTAGGGGAGTTAAGCGGGTCTCGATGTAACGGGCCGCAGCGGCCGGGTCCCCTGTGTAGAGGTTACCAAAGTTTCCCTGCCGGTCGAGGACGGTCTCCTTGTTGGCCAGGTTCACAAGGGCGTCGATGATCGCCGCATCGCCGTGGGGGTGGAAGGCCATCGTCTGCCCCGCCACGTTGGCCACCTTGTGGAGCTTTCCGTCGTCAATCTTCTTTAGGGTATAGAGGATCCGTCTTTGGACCGGCTTTAGGCCGTCGACGACGTTAGGGATTGCCCGGTCGAGGATCACATAAGAGGCATACTGGAGGTAGTTCTCCTCCATCACCCCCTTCAGGTCATCGGCCATTTTGCACCTCCGCCAATTTCCTCAGCTCCTCCTCCTCGCTGATCAGGTTCTCCATGATGAACCGCTTCCGCTCGGGGGTATTCTTGCCCATGTAGAACTCGAGTGTCGGCTTGATATCGGCGATATGGCTCACCGCTACCGGAATCAGGCGCATCTCTTTTCCGATAAATTGCTTAAATTCTCCAGGACTGATCTCGCCAAGCCCCTTAAAGCGGGTGATCTCCACCCCCTTCCCCTTGAGCTCTTTGAGCGCGGCGTCCCGCTCCTCTTCGCTGTAGCAGTAGAGGGTTTTGTGGGGGTTGCGGACCTTGAAGAGGGGGGTTTCCAAAATATGGAGATGGCCGCTCACCACCACCCCTTCGAAGTAGGTGCAGAAGAAGGTGATCAGCAGGTTGCGGATGTGCATCCCGTCGACATCGGCATCGGTCGCAAGGACGATCTTGTGGTAGCGGAGCGCTTCGATCTCATCCTCGATCCCTAGCGCCATCATCAGGTTGTACATCTCTTCGTTCTTGTAGAGCTGATCCCGCTTGAGCCCATGGGTGTTGAGCGGCTTACCTCGAAGGGAAAAGACCGCCTGGGTCAGCGGATCGCGTGAGGCCACAATCGAGGCGGAGGCCGACTCCCCCTCGGTCAGAAAGATCATCGTCTCCTGCTTGTGCTTAGCCTGATCCTCCACATGGTGCTTGCAGTCGCGCAGCTTCGGGATCTTGAAGGAGATCTTCTTTTGCTTCTCCTTGGCCTCCTTCTTCACTGCTGAGAGCTCCTTGCGGAGCCTTTCATTGAAGGCGATCCGCTCGACGAGCCGCTTGCCCGCCTCAGGATTTTTGATCAGCAGGTCCTGTACCGCCTGCTTCACCTCGGCGATCACCTCTCCCCGCAGCTCGGTGTTGCTCAGCTTGTTCTTCGTCTGCGACTCAAAGAGGGGCTCCTTCACCTTGACGGCGACGGCCCCCACAATCCCTTCCCGGACATCGACCCCTTGGAAGCTCTTTTTCGCATAGTCGTTGACCCCTTTCAGAATCCCCTCTCGGAAGGCTGAGAGGTGGGTCCCCCCATCCGACGTGTTCTGTCCGTTGACAAACGAGAAGTAGCTCTCCCCATAACTTTGCGTGTGGAGGAAGGCAAACTCGAGCATCTTCCCCTGGTAGTGGAGGGGCTCGTAGAGGCGGTCGTCGGTCACCTCGGCGTTGATCAGGTCGAGGAGCCCCTTATCTGACTGGAACTTCTCCCCATCGAGATCGATGGTCAGCCCCGCATTCAGGTAGCAGTAGTAGCGGAGGCGGCGCCGGATAAAGTCGCGGTGGAACTTAAACCGCTTGAAGATCTCGGTGTCGGGGATAAATTCAACGTAGGTGCCATTGAGCTCCTTTGAGGCGCTCTGCTTCTTATTCTGAAGCTTCCCTTGGGAGAACTGGGCCTCCATCATCTGCCCATCGCGGAAGGCTCGGACCAAAAAGTGGCTGGAGAGGGCGTTGACCGCCTTGGTGCCGACCCCGTTTAAGCCGACCGAAAACTGGAAGACATCGTCGTTGTACTTGGCGCCCGTGTTGATCTGGCTGACACACTCGATCACCTTGCCGAGGGGAATACCCCTGCCGTAGTCGCGCACCGTGACCTTCCCCTCCTTCTCGTCGAGCTTCACCTCGATGAGGCTCCCGTGGCGCATGATAAACTCATCGATGCTGTTGTCGATGATCTCCTTGACCAGGATGTAGATCCCGTCGTCGGGGTGGGAGCCGTCCCCAAGGCGGCCGATGTACATCCCCGTCCGCATCCGGATGTGGGTCAATGCATCGAGCGTTTGGATGCTCTTTTCGGTGTACTGCTTCTCTTTCGCCATAAGGAGTTATCCTACTGAAGCCGCCATTATGAGGGTAGAGGGCAGGGCGTCGGACATTAGAAAAACTCTTTTAAAATAATTTGCTTGGCCTTCATGATTGTGTTCCCCAACAAGGAGGACGCAAATGCCTAAGCTCAAACCAACTTCAAAGCATATTCAAATACGC
>JBFWPF010000021.1:0-35101 GCA_050250135.1 Parachlamydiales bacterium
TGAATTTGCTACGTGAGGACCACACCTACAAGCGTGGCCTGAGGGCAAAGATGCGAAGGTGCCATCGCTCAGAAGCGTACCTGGATCAGGTCTTATCAGTAGGAAATTTTTGATGCGCTAGCCCTGGGTCAATCGCTTCCTAAGCTAAGCCGGCGCAGACCTAATTATGTGATCCTGGACGCATCAGGGCTAAAGGTGATCGGAGACGGGGAATGGAAAGTCAAGGTCCATGGGCAGGGAAGACGTAGGCAGTGGATTAAGGTCCACCTAGGGGTTGATGCGCAAAGCCAGGAGATCGTCGCGGAGATGACGACGGCGAGTGAAGTGTGCGATGGAAAGATGACAGGTTTCTTATTGAACCAGGTGAAAGGGAAGGTCAAGGGTGTACTTGCTGATGGGGGCTATGACGAGCGATCTGCCCGGGATCAGGTGAAAGCCAGAGGAGCCAAGGCGCATATACCCCCTCGAAGAAATGGCCGGTTGCGGGGAGACCCGGATAGGGACGAGGCTTTGCGCATTATGCATGGGCTGGGCAATATGCTGACCCTAATTAACTTGGACACAGGTTTGCGGTATACTGAGCTGCCTAAGAGGAAGATAGCTGGAGGTATGGCAAATGGCAGAAGCAGTGAAAAAGCGTTGGACGGCGGGTCGTAAGAAGGAGGCTGTCGTTAGGATGATGAGGGGTGAGTCTGTTGATGAGGTAAGCCGAGACCTAGGCGTGGAGAGCTATCGGCTCGAGAAGTGGAAGGACCAAGCTTTGGCCTCCATAGAGGCGGGGCTTAGGGATCGACAAGGGGATCCAATAGCTGAGGAACTGGACAAGGCTCAGAAGCAGATTGGGCAGCAGGCTATGGAGATAGAGCTTTTGAGGGGAAAGATTCGGCGTAAATTCCCTTTAGTGCAGAGGAGGTCGAGGAAATGAGAGGATCGATCTCTCCAGCCACGGGTTTAAGGTATGGTCGGGAAAGGGTGTGTCGGGTTTGGGAATTTTCCAGGTCCACCCTCTATGCCCAAAAGCACCAGGAGCCACTCTCCAGAAATCGTCCCGGTCCTAAGCCCAGAATCTCAGACCTTGACCTGGTCAAGCATGTGAAGGGGGATCTGGAAGAGAGCCCCTTTGTTGGAGAAGGCCATCGTAAGGTCTGGGCCCGTTTGAAGAGGCAGGGAAAGCAAGTGAGTCGTCACCGAGTTTTGAGACTGATGAAGGAGAATCGGTGGCTTTCTCCTCATCAATCCCGTAGGGGGAAAAAGCGGGAGCACGACCGGCATATCGTCACAAGTTGTCCGAACTGGATGTGGCGAACGGATGGGGCGAGGATCGAGACGGTGCGCGATGGGTGGGTATGGCTATTCACTGTGGTGGAACACTGGAACAGCGAATGTTTGGGGTGGCACGTGACGAATAAGGGAGACCGCCATGCGGCTTTGGAAGCGCTAGGCAATGCCCTGTAGTATGAGTTTGGAGAGGTTAAGTCGAAGGTAGCGTCTGGTGTGATGCTCAGGCTAGATCACGGTCCTCAGTAAACCTCAGAAGAGCTTTGTAGGCAAGTAGCGGAGTGGGGTTTTATCAGGAGCCCTGCCTTTGTGAGAGAACCGGAGACCAACGGGGTGGTGGAGGGTTTTACCCGGACCCTCAAGGAGCAGGCAGTCCATGGTCAGGTATTTCAGACGGTGGATGATGTGAGGGTAGCAGTGGAGGCGTTTGTGAAGCGGTACAATGAGAATTGGCTAGTGCAGAAGCTGGGCTACAAGAGCCCTGTGGAGGCGAAGCTGGCATGGAAGGGAAAAGTGGTGGCTTGGTGCAAAAAAGTGTCCAAATAAATCGGGGCAGTACAGGACTGTGACTTCAAATAGCGTTCCCATCATCTTCTGTGTGAGCCAAACAGACTCCTCCGCTACCCGAACCTCAATGCCATCCTCGCCTGCTTGCTTAGTGAAGATCAGGAATTCAGCCGTACTGCTGCGAATCCGGAGCTGGCGGTCAGGGTTGGGCAAAGGATCTGGAAATTTCTTTTTCATCTTCATTTGCATGTTATGGGGAATTGGGGCAACTAGGACTTGAACCTAGGACCGACGGATTATGAGTCCGCTGCTCTAACCGACTGAGCTATTGCCCCGATAAAAAAGGTACCAATGGTGATAGAGTAACACGGAGCGGTTCAAGGGTCTAGGGCAGGTCATCAACTTCCCAGATCTCCAAAGGAAAGACACAGCGTCGCTTCCTCACCCTTGGCTCGGAAACGCCCCTGGAAACCCTTTTTTTTAATCCGAAGGGAATCTAACTGATGACACGCCCTAGTGAAGCCTGCTTCCATTAGGAACAAGGGCGTCAGGGCCAACCAGGACAATAGCCCCGCTTTCATCAGAAAGCCCCAGGACTAAAACCCCCGAAAGGAAAGGGCCAATCTGCTTAGAAGGAAAATTGACCACCCCCAATACCTGACGCCCCACAAGAGTGCGGGGTCGATAATGATGGGTAATTTGAGCCGAGGTCCGCTTGTGGCCCAGCAGGCCAAGAAGCTTTAGCGCCGGTTTGCAGGAAAGGGCTCGGCCTTGAGGACGGTGCCCACCCGGATGTCGACCTTGGTAAAGTCATCGTAAAAAATCATGCATCCACAATAGAGGGTTCAGAGAGGGAGGTCAAGGTTGACGCAAAATGGGGTAAAAGAGTATAGTGGTGGTTATGAAAAATTTTTCTGTAAATCGCTTTAGGGTCGTGCGCTTGGCGCACATATAATCTCTCCTAATAAAAATTTTTCTTTAACCTAAAGCGGATAGACCCATGAAGTCACGACCCGGTATTTTCACAACAGGCTTGGCCATTTTCTCGATGTTCTTCGGCGCAGGGAACGTCTTTGTGCCGCTGCTGTTGGGAAAGAGCGTGGGAGAGGGGATAGGAATCGCCCTCTGCGGCTTTTTGTTGACCGCCATCGGGGCGCCGATGCTTGGGCTCTTTTCGACGATTTTGTGCGAGGGAGACTCAAGGGCCTTTTTCCTGCGGGGCGGAAGATCACTTGGCTACTTGTTAATGGGAGTTTGCCTGGCACTGTTGGGCCCCTTTGCAGTCTTGCCCCGCTGTCTGATCGTGTCACACGCAGCCGTTAGCCCCTATCTGGGCTTGGGGCTATGGGCCTACAGCGCGCTGGCACTGGGGGTGCTGTTTGCGCTGATGGTAAAGCAGGGCAATCTGCTGACGATTTTGGGGCGAGGCTTGAGCCCACTGCTGCTAGTGCTACTTTTGGTGCTGATTGGGGTGGGCCTTGCAACGCCTGGGGAAGCGGGTGCGGGAGTGGAGGGGCCGTTTTGGGTGGGGCTAGGAAGCGGCTACGACACGATGGATCTGTTGGCCTCGGTGCTGTTTGCAGGAGCGATCTGGTCGCTGCTGGGGGGACGGAAAGATGCTGGGAGGATTACGCTCCTTTCGGGTCTGATCGGGGGGGTGCTGCTGGGTGTGGTGTATGTGGGGATGGGATGCGTTGCCGCGCGCCATGGGGCCCTTTTGGAAGGGGTGGCGACCGAAGGGCTGCTCACCCATCTGGCCCGGTGCTTGTTGGGGCCGAAGCTTGCCTTTGTGGCGAATATGGCAGTGGCTCTGGCGTGTCTGACGACAATTATGGGGCTCTGTGTCGCTATTACGAGTTTGCTCAGGCAGCTGTTTGGGCAGGCTTTTCCCTACCTGTGGACCGTTGCGGGGATGCTGGTTGTGACGGGCGCGCTGGCTAACTTGGGCTTTGGGCCAATTGCACGGATGATCCATGGAGCGGCGACGGTTTGCTATCCGCTGATGATCGGCCTTGCGATTTGGAATGCGCTCCGTCCGCCGGTTTTAGTTGGAAGGAAAGGGCCAGTGGGGTAAAAATCGGGAAAAACCGATCCTGCCGAACTCTCGATGCGCATTTGGCGACTCCTACCTCTAGTACTGCTGTTGGGATCCCCTCTGGTGGCAGAGGAGCAAGGGGTGCCTACCCCTGTAGAGGAATGCGAGTATTACATTCCGCCGCCCGGATGCTGCTCAAATTGCTGCGTAAGCGTGGCAGATGATACCTACATCGAGGGGTATCTTCAGGCGCTAATCGACGAGCACTTCGGGGAATACCACATCAACGTTTGTGTGGAAGGGTGCACGGTCATCCTATCGCATATGCCGAACAACTGCGAAATCGTGAGGGATATCGTCCAGTTCGTGCGAGACTTTCCCGGCGTAAACTGTGTGGTGGTCGATCGGGATTGCTTGCGGTGCCGCCCGGTGAAGCACCCGACCCCCTATCAAGACTGCTACCGCCTCAATGGAGTCTGGTTTCCCCAGCGCTCGGTGCTGTTTAAGTACCTGGTGGCCGATCCCCGTCAGATCCGCTTTGGAGCGGGATATCGATTTCACGACGATGTCTTTGGGAGCCGGATCGGCTGCGCCACCTTTGGGAATATCTTCCCGATCTTTAGATGGATTGGCGTTGGGCCGATGTGCGGCGATATGCAGATCAGCATTGAGGGGGGCGTTTTTGCAATCTTCCAGTTCGACCCAGTAGCACGAGAGGTGGACGGGGATTCGGTGGCACTGGTGAATGCCGACTACGTGGTGGGTATACCGCTGACGTACGCCTATGGAAACTGGTCCTACCGCCTGAGGTTGTACCACCAGAGCTCCCACCTTGGGGATGAGTTTTTGGTGAACCGGCCGGGCTTTGTCCGGCTGAACCCAAGCCGTGAGGCACTGGAGCTTTTCGCCTCTTGGCAGCCCAACGATGCGATCCGCCTCTACGGGGGAGCAGGATGGGTCTACCACAGCAACGACGGCTACAAGATCAAGCCCTTCTATGTGGCCTACGGGTTTGAGATGCGCCTGCCGGGGAGCCGGGACCTCTACCAATGCCTCTACTACAAGCCGCTGCTGGCGGTCTACATCCAAAACTGGCAAGACGTGGGCTGGAACTTCGATGCCAACTACGTGCTAGGGATCGAGTGGAGCAAGGTGAGGGGCCTAGGGCAAAAGATGAGAACCTACTTCGAGTACCACGATGGCTTCTCCCACGAGGGGCAGTTCTCAAAGCTTCGTACAAGCTACTTCAGTGTAAACATTTCTTTTGGGTGGTAGGGGCTCACTTGCTTAATTGGCCAATTTTAGGGTAAACTCCTCACCGTTTAGTGGATTTCTACCATGCTCCCTCGCGACAAGATTCGGAATATCGCCATCGTTGCCCACATCGACCACGGGAAGACCACCCTGCTCGATGCCCTTTTGCGCCAGTTTCAGATGGTGCGGGGGACCCAGGAGAGGATGATGGACTCCTACGACCAGGAGAAGGAGCGGGGGATCACGATTTTCTCCAAGCACACCTCGGTCCGGTTTGGGGATTTCAAGATTAATATTGTCGATACGCCGGGGCACGCCGACTTCTCGGGTGAGGTGGAGCGGGTGCTGGGGATGGTCGACGGGGTGTTGCTGCTGGTGGATGCGGCTGAGGGGCCGATGCCCCAGACCCGCTTTGTGCTGACAAAAGCGCTCCGATTTGGGCTGACGCCGCTTGTGGTGATCAACAAGATCGATAAACCGGCGGCCGATCCCGACAATGCGCTGAACCTGACCTTTGATCTGTTTGTCGAGCTGGGGGCGAATGATGAGCAGCTGGGCTTTACCCACTGCTATGCGTCGGGGGTGAACGGCTTTGCGATGCGGGAGCTAGAGGATGAGCGGAAGGATATGCGGCCGCTCCTGGAGCTGGTGACGGAGAAGATCCCGGCGCCGAAAGGGGAGGAGGGGGGGCCCTTCCTGATGCAGGTGGCGACCCTCCAGTATGATGACTACCTGGGCCGTCAGGCGTGCGGGAGGATCATGCGGGGTGAGCTGAAGGCAAACATGCCGGTGGTGAAGGTGGACAGGGCGGGAGAGGAGAGCAGCGAGAAGGTGGCGCGGGTTCAGGTCTATGAGGGCTTGCAGCTGGCTGAGGTGCCGTCGGCAGGGGTAGGGGAGATCGTCCGGATCTCAGGTATCGAGGAGGTGACGGTTGGGGATACCCTCTGTGCTCCGGAAAAGATCGAGCACCTGCCAGCGCCTCCGCTCGATGAGCCGACGATCTCGCTTGCGGTTCGGGTTAACACAAGCCCCCTCTCGGGGCGGGATGGGAAGCATGTGACGATGAACAAGATCCGGGAGCGGCTGGAGCGGGAGTGCCGGGCCAATATTTCGCTGCGGATCGAGAGCTCGTCAAACGATGAGGTTATCTTGGCTGGTCGTGGCGAGCTCCACCTGTCGGTTGTGGTCGAGGCGATGCGGCGGGAGGGGTTTGAGCTTTCCTTGGGTAAACCCCGTGTGCTGGTTAAGGAGATCGATGGGCAGAAATGTGAGCCGATGGAACGGGCTGAGGTAGAGGTGCCGAGCGACTTTCAAGGGGTGGTGATCGAGCAGCTGTGCCAACGGGGTGGGGAGCTGGAGCACCTGGAGCTGACCCCCGAGGGGCTTGTGCAGATGCGCTTTTTGATCCCGACGCGGGGGCTAATGGGCTACCGGAACACCTTCCTTACGATCACGAAGGGTGAGGGAATTTTGGCCCACCTATTCGATAGCTACCAGCCCTGGAAGGGGAGCCTCAAGATGAGGACCAACGGCTCCCTTGTGGCAACGGCGCCGGGCAAGGCGACGACCTACGCTTTAGACCCGTTGCAGGCGAGGGGTGTCCTTTATATTGAGCCGGGTACAGAGGTGTATAAGGGAATGGTGGTGGGGGAGAATAACCGCGCGGGGGACCTGGGTGTTAACGTGGCGAAGGAAAAGAAACTGACCAACGTCCGGGCAGCGGGTAAGGATGAGCAGGCCTTCTTAGCCCCTCCCCGCCGGCTCAATCTGGAGCTGGCGATGGACCTGATCCAGGACGATGAGTGGATCGAGGTAACTCCAAAGCACCTCAGGCTCAGAAAAGCTGTTCTTTAGTTCATTGATTTTCAGTCAATTGTAGAATCCGGCAAGCCTTTCCGGAAAATTGCCGGATTCTGGCAAAATGGGTCTAGAGAGCCTAAACATAGATAGCTTGTAATCAGAGAGTTGTGGAATTCGGCAATATTTATCCGGCAATGGCTTTGCCGGATTCGGGGGAAATAATGGAGGGATGGCTAAGGGAAAGAGAGTCTAAGACACTGGAATTCAAGCGAAATCTCTCGTCACTCAGCCCTATCCTGAAGACGGTGGTGGCCTTTGCCAATACGGCAGGAGGGAGGGGGGTTATCCTGTTCCAGATTGGGAAGAGTTGGGAACAGCTATTCGAGTCTCCTTCTATCCCCATGCGTTAACGCAATCTCTCCCCTCTCGGCAAAGCGGCTCCTTGGAAACGAAGAAGAAGATTCTACAGACCCTCTCGGGTAGCCCTATGTCGCTTCGGCAACTGCTGGCTTCAGGCGGTTTTGAAATGGGAGAGCGCAATCTGCGCCACATATTGCATCAACTGGCTAAAGAGGGCCTTGTCGTAAAGGAGGGCAAAGGAAGGGCAACCCTCTGGATTTCAAGAGAGGCCGATTACGCGCCCTAGACGAGGTAGAGGGGCCAAAGAAGGATCGGGTAGGCGGGCTCTGGGTATTTGTCGGTGTCCACGGAACTCCTCATCTGATCGAAGTGGGTGTAGATATTGAATGGGGTAGCACCGAAATCGAAAAGAAGGTTCATTTGGCGACCCCCAATAAGGGGTGACAAGGTGCCAAAATCGACGCCAACCCTCCGAATGGCAAACTCCAGAAGGCCCGCTTCCAAAAGGCCGCGGTAGATTTGAGCAGCTCCCATGTTAAGCGCTTCTCGGTAGTAGGGGCCTATGATGAGCCCTTGTAGCGCATCTGGTTCCCCAATGAGGAGGGTAACGGCCAACATGCCGGCGCCGCTGAGCACCCGAGCGCAGCCAGTATAGAGGCGGCTTTGCGGGAGATACCCGCCGATGAGAAGAGCTAGGTTATGGAGACGGTAAAGGGTGACAATGACGTTCCGTACGTTTTCGGGATAACGGACACCCTGTTTAATATTGAAGGTGTCGTTGTTGATTGAGCAAAGGCCCCACGTATTCATAATGACTCTCCCTTTTTGGAAAAATGTTAGCCTATCGCTGCGAAGGAGGCAAGCAAGCCCCTACTCGCAGTAGGCCGTTTTTTCGATAGCCTTGTTAAGAGATCGGAGCCCCTCCGGGAGCAGTTTGTGCTTCTGCCCGACCAGGCTGCGGATAAGGGGGTAGGTTTTCTGATACTCTTGGGGCTGGAGCTGGTAGACGAGAGCGGTGAGGAAGCGGATCCGGTCGCTGAGCCAGACCTTCGTTAATGAGGGGGAATCTAACACGGTTAGAGCTATCGTCTTGGCTTGAGGATCGCATACTCGCATTTGCTTTGCGGCAACGAGGATGGCGATGTTGTCCCACAAAAGGGTGTTGGGAGTGCACGAAGAGAGGGCGGAGAGGACAAGGTTGGGATTGCGCCAGCGCAGAGCACCCAGGTCGGGTAAGAGGCGGGCCCAGTCATCAGCAGAGAGCGCCTGGAAGGAGAATATTTGGGTTTCGATCGCTTGGAGCAAGCTAGGCTGGAAGGCCGCTTTGGTTAGGTGGGAGTTGAGGACCATCCCAACCTCCTCAACCTTAAATTCGCCCATCCGCTCCTCGGCGGTGACGAGCAGCTCCTGAGTATGGGGAGTATGAGGGGCCGTGTTAAGGCAGGTGCGGATCCAGATGGCAAGGGTGGCGGTGGAGACCCTCTTCTGGTAGTCGGCGGTAAACCGATTCATTAGAGGGCATATCAGGTGGGTGCACTCCAATCCCTGCAGCCCGGTCAGCAGGATATGGAGCTCGTTGTCACTAAAAGAGTCTAGGCTGTTAAGCGTCTGTTTGAAGAGGGGCTGTAAGAGGTTCTGGTTATCGATTTTGTGCTGACCGCAGCAGCGGATGATCTGGGCTAGCTGCCCTGGGCTGAATTGCTTTCCCGTGATGTGGGGGACTAGCTGGTCGAGCTGGAGGCCTTTTAGAGGTTTTACTCGGTTAAGCCGATCAAACCAGGCCGCCCAATGGATATTATTAAATTTTTGACCCTTTTTCAGGGCGAAGGAGTCTAGGGCCTTAGCACTTGGGGCATTTTTGATCCGCCCAATAAACGATGTAAATGATGTGGTTTGAATTTCCATTTTTTCCCTTTTTACGGGGGAATAATATCCTGTTGGGGGATAAAGATAAAGTGTTTTCTAACTAGATGCAGTCGAGGCGTTTGCGGAGGCGGCGGATGGCGTCGAGGGCGCAGGCGGCGGTGAAGAGCCAAATGGTGCCGAAGGAGAACCAGAAGGGGAGGTGGCCTTGCGGGCCAAGGACGGCGGCATGCATCCCTTCATTGATATAGACAAGGGGGTTGAGGAGGGAGAGGTAGCCAATGATGGGGCTGAGGTCGTAGGCGGCCTGCCAGGGATAGAAATAGGCGCCGAACATAAAGAGGGGGTTGATGACCCGAATAAAGAGGTGGGAGAGGTTGGACATCCCCTTCATGATCCCGACAAGCCACAGGGAGAAAAAGCCGTAGAACAGGCAGGCGGCGGTGAGCATGATGAGCATTTTCGGATAGTGGATGGCGGCAAGGCTAAAGTGGTTCCAGAGGAGGATCTTGCCGACGGGGAAAAGAGGGAGGGAAATCAGGAAGGGCTCTATCGACCAGGAGAGGCCGATATAGCCAAAGACGGCGTTGGGGTGGATGGGGAGGTTGAGGGTATAGGCGATCGCCTGGGGTCCCTCAATATCGGCAAGGCGGACGCTCACTTTGCCGATGATGTCAAAGAGGCCAAAGGTGGTGATGGCGCTCACGAGGATAAAGGGGCCAAGGCTTGCGGAGGCTCCAAAGATCGGGAGGAAGTAGGCAAAGACGACGACGTTGGTGAAGAGGATGAAGGCGGTATCGAAGAGTTTGGTCCGGTACTCCCGCCGGAAGATGGTCATGTCGCGGCTGAGAAGTTGGGTGAAGGTCTGCCACATGGTCTACTCGAGGGGTTTCGATTCTAAGGAGGCTGCAGCGATGGCAAGGAGGACATCTTCGAGCTTCTCCTTGTTGTAGCTGCTTTTGATGGCGGCTAGGGTGTCGATCGCTTGAATTTTGCCGCCGTCGATGATGCAGACCCGATTGGCGAGGGCTTCGGCCTCTTCGAGATAGTGGGTGGTGAGGATGACGGTGACCCCCTCCTCGCGGATGGTGCGGATCACCTTCCAGAGCTCGTGGCGGGCATGGGGGTCGAGGCCGACGGTGGGCTCGTCGAGGATGACCAGGCGGGGGGAGTGCATAAGGGTGCGGGCGATGAGGAACCGCTGCTTGTAGCCCCCTGAGAGGATGTAGGCTTTGCCCTGGCTGTACTGGGTGAGCTTGAACCGCTCCATGAGCTCGGCACTTCGGGCCTTGGCTTGGGATTTGGAGAGGCTGTAAAATCGGCCAGCATAGAGAAGGTTCTCCTCTAGGGTAAGCTGCATGTCGATATTGGGGTGCTGGGGGCAGAGGCCGATGATCTTTCGGTAGGGAATCAACTGCTCGGTGATCGGCTTGCCCCGCCATAGGACCTGCCCCGAGGAGGGGGGGTGGAGGGAGGAGAGGATGCCGGAGAGGGTGGTCTTCCCAGCGCCGTTAACGCCGAGGAGGGCGAGGACCTCCCCCTCATAGAGGGTAAAGGTGACGCCGTCGAGAGCCTTGTGAATAGCCCCCTTTTTCCCAAAGTAGACCTTCTTAACGTCACAGATTTCAAGGATAGGGGAGGGCATGGGAAAGAATTTAGCCGCACGGAGATTATTTGGCTACAATTCTGAACCCCTCTTCGTAGATGGAGCCGTGGGGGCCGATGGCAAGCTTGTCGGCGAAAAAGTCCCGGTAGACGGCGAGGGCCTCTTTAGCGCTTTGGACGCAGAAGAAGGCGTTGCTGACCCACTCAGAGCCGGTAATGGTGCCGGAGCGGAGGTTGCACTGAAAGCGGCTGGTGATCTTTTGCCGCCAGTAGTCGGGATCGCCGGCAAGAAGGACGGGATGGGCAGGGCCAGCGCCTGTCTTGCGGCGAACCTCTTCCAGAGCATACTCGAAGTCGGTGCCGATCCCCCCTTCGACAAAGAGGGGGAAGTCGAGGTGGAACTCGGCCTGCCGCTCAACGAGCTTGTCGATCCGGTAGTTCATCTTGGCTTCGATGTAGGGATTTTGGAGCTGCTCTTTGACATCCCCAAAGTCGACGATGTTGGCGCAGGAGAGGATCCCAAGCTCCTTGGCGACCCGGTTGCCCACCTCCATAGCGCCGGGGCCGCCGCCGGTGACGAGGGCGATCTGGGAGTCGGGGTTGAGGAGGGGGTGGTCGGCATTCTCTTTGAGGGCGAGTATGCCGTTGAGCAGTTCAGTGAGCTCTTCGGTAAAGCTGCCGCCGATGAGGTGGCTGCCGTAGATGCCAAAGAAGGTGGCCCGTCGGAAGGCGTTGACCTTGTGGAGAGGGACAAACATGCCGCAATCCTTTTCGGGCCGGGGGACATAGAGGAGGACTTGGTGGGTGCGGCGATCGACCCAATAGACAGGGATGGCAAACTTCGCCAGGTCGAGGAGCATCGAGCGATCTTCGTAGGAGAAGAATTCGCCCGAGCGCAAGGAGGGGCGCTCGAAGTAGATCCCTTTGAGGCAGCGGGCGACGGGGTCGGAGAGGAGGAGCCGCTTGAGGACAGGGGAGGGGAAGTAACGGGTAAAGAGGACCCCTTGGCTGGTGATAAGCCCCTCTTCGATCGCTTCCAGGAAGGGGTAGGCGGGCTGCTTTTGGATGTAGCGGGCAACCATCATGGCTTGGCGGCTGCCAGGGGCAAAGCTGGGGAGCTCGTGCATCACGGCATCGCGGGTGATCCAGTCCTCATCGGAGAGGTTCTGGAGCTGCTCCCCCTTCACGGCAAAAAGGGCTGCCTGCTCCGGAGGGGCGCTGTCAAAGAGGGCAAAGAGGTTCTCGGGGTTCTCGAGGGTGGCCTGGAGCTGATCCCGGTCGGCGAAGAAGACATACTCGCGGTGGGGCTCCAAAGTGTAGAACTCAAGGGGGACATCGGCGATCTCTTTGGTGCTTCTGCCGTGGAATTCGTAGACATCCCCCGAGTGCATGGTGTCGGGCTGGAGGACGCTGGCCGAAGTGTGGCGGAAACCGGGAGGGAGGAGGTCGTGGGCGACCGAGGCAAAGACGGTGCGGATATGGAGGGGGAGTGTTTTGACAAGTAAAATTTTGTTTTCCTCGACGATGCGGGGGGCGGCGGGGGTCCAGTGTTGGTGAAAGGAGAGGAGCTCCCGGGTGGGGTAGTTGGCCTTGAGCCCTTTGGCGATGGTGGAGAGGAGGCCATAGATCGCCTCGTCGTACTCGAGCCTCCCCTGGAGGAGGGCGAGGTAGGCGACGGTCCGGCCATCGATTACTTCGAAGACAAAATCGTCGCTCCCGTGAGGGCCGCCTAGGGAGAGGAGGGGGCGCCCTTTCCGGTCGGAGCGGCCAAACATCCGGAGGAGGTAGTGGGGGTTGCGGACGCGGCGCCGCTCGTCGGCGGCAAAGAGCTTGCCGACGCCGGCCCCGACCTCGAGGAGTTTCAGGAGGGCTTCGGCGATCGGCCCGATGGCGATGAGGGAGATTTGGACGGCCGCCCGCCCCCACTCGGGCTCAAGTTCGATCTGGTGGGTGGTGCTGTCGACGCCGAGCTGCGCGAGGGTGCTCTTGAGATTGAAGACTACCCGAGCAGGGTCAATCTCAAAGCCGACAAAGGCAGGGCTGATCCCCTCGATCACGATCTCTACCTCTGCTTGTGAGCCGGTGCGGGTGATCCTGGTGATCTTACCGTCGGGGGTGACGAGGTCGTAGTGAGCCCTAACGAGATAGCTCTCCTGTCTCATTTGAGGTGCCCCTGGTGGTGGCCGATCACAAGGGTCCAAGCGCTTCCGGCGACGACAAAGAGAGCGCCGACACCCCAGATCCATCCGGGTACCGTTCCCCAGAAGAGCCAGTCGATGAGGCCGCTAAAGATGATGGCAAAGTAGGTGATCGGGCTCAAGATCACCGCCGGCCCCCGCCTAAGAGCGTAGATCAGGAAGAGGTTGCCGACGGCCATAAGGAGGCCGATTCCGATAAGGGCCAGCCAGATCTCCCAGTCGATACTTCGCCAGGTGGCGACGGCAAAGGGGAGGGCGATGAGGGAGGCGATCGAGAAGTAGTAGAAGAGGATCCGCATGGGGGGCTCGGTTCGGGAGAGCTCACGGACGGCGAGGTAAACGACGGCAAGGCAGACCCCCGACCCAAGCGCAAAAAGGATGCCAGGGGTAAAGACCTGTCGGTTGGGGTGGAGCTCAATGGCGATGCCAATGAAGCCGATGACAATGGCAAGCCATAAGGTCTTGGGAATCTTAATCTTCCCCCAGAAATGGAGGAGGAGGGGGACGAAGAGGGGGGCGGTAAAGTGCATCAGGACCGCGTCGGTTAGGGGAACGAGGTCGATTGACTCGAAGAAGAAGAGGTAGGTGACGATCCCGGCGATCGCTCGGAGGAGGTGGTAGCCGGGATGGGTCGTTTTGAAGTTGGCAAGCCCATGCCGCAGGAAGAAAGGGGTGATGACGATCAGGCTGACCGCGTGGAGGAAGAAGAGGATCATAAAGGAGCTGGCCTGCTCTTGGGAGAACTTTTCTAGACCCGTTATGGCCCCCATAGCCAAGGCGTAGCCAATCATCCAGCAGGCACCTATGGCGAGGGAGGTGGGGGGGTGGCCTTGGAGTAGCTGCTTCATACCTTACTAAATAGGGGTTGTTCCTATTTCGCGGAACAATTCGGGTTATGAACAGAAAAGTGGCAGCGGCGCCCGTTTGTCCGGTTGATGATTTAAATGACTATGAATTAGTGTGATGCGATTTTTGATCTAAATAGTCTTGTCTGGGTTTGGCTCCATTTCGCCCGATAAATGGCCAGATCATCGACAAAGGTTCAACAATGAGCGGCGCAGATTATCAGGGACTTGTGTTTTGGCAGTGGAAGAGTGGCCCTTGATCCCCTTTCCCCTCTTTGGCAGAATGGGAGGGCTAACCGGGTAAGCGTTTAGCCCCCTTTGAGCCGATACCGCTTGTGGGGGCTAAACACTTACCTTAACCGGATAGGTGCCTATGCCCGATACCCTTCCCCGCAGTGTTGGCATTCATGATGGCCCCTTCCATGCCGATGAGGTCACAGCGGTCGCCCTCCTCCTCCTCACCGATCGGGTCGATCGGGACCGGATCCACCGGAGTCGGGACCCCGAGGTCCTGGATGAGTGTGAGTATGTTTGCGATGTCGGGGGGACCTACGACCCAGCGCAAAAGCGGTTCGACCACCACCAGGTCGACTACCGAGGGG
The DNA here is from genome assembly GCA_050250135.1 of Parachlamydiales bacterium. Classification (GTDB taxonomy): domain Bacteria; phylum Chlamydiota; class Chlamydiia; order Chlamydiales; family JAFEGQ01; genus JBFWPF01. The sequence goes on from JBFWPF010000021.1 coordinate 14,348, forward strand.
GGCTCTCCTCAGCGGGGATGGTCCTAGAGTTTCTGTGGCGGGAGGGGGCCCTCGAAAAGGAGGAGTACCACTTCCTCCGCGAAAACCTGATGGATGGGGTCGACCTCCACGACAACGGGCGGATCCAGCCCATCCCCGGCGTGATGACCTTTTCGGTGGTGGTGGCCAACTTTATGCCGGTCTCCTACGACGCTACCCCATCGGAGATCGAAGAGGGGTTTTGGGCCGCCCTCCATTTTGTTCGGGGCCACTTGGAGCGGATGCTCGGCCGCCACCGGTACGGGGTTGAGTGTCGGCAACAGGTGGCGGAGGCGATGAAGGGGGGGGCCGAGATCCTCATCTTCGATAAAAAAATTCCTTGGCTTGAGAGCTTTTTCGCCCTAGGGGGTGAGGGGCATCCAGCAAAACTAGTGGTCATGCCGGCCAATCCCCACTGGAAGCTGCGGGGGATCCCTCCGAACATGGCCGAGCGGATGAGTGTCCGGGTGCCGATGCCCGAAAAGTGGGCCGGTTTGCTCGAAGGGGACCTTGGAAAGGTCTGCCCCATCAAGGGGGCAGTCTTTTGCCACAAGGGGCGTTTTGTCTCGGTGTGGGAGACGAAAGAGGCGGCTCTCGAGGCTGCCAGGAGGATCTTGAATGGCGACCGTTTTTGAGCGGATCATCGCTGGGGAGCTCCCGGCAGAAAAGGTGTTTGAGAATGAGCGGATTTTGGTTATCCAGGATCTCTACCCGGTGGCGCCGACCCATCTGCTGGTAATTTCGAAAAAGGTGATACCCAGTGTGGGCGATCTAAAGGAGGAGGATGACCTTTTGGTCGGAGAGATGATGCGGGTAGCTGCCGAGGTGGCCCAGAATAGGGGTCTTGAGGAGTACCGGCTGATCACCAACCGGGGCCCCTCCGCAGGGCAGTCGATCTACCACCTCCACTTCCACCTCATCGGTGGGCGGCAACTCGGGAGGCTCGGATGAGGGCCCAGCGCAGTGAGATTGCCCTCTGTGTCATCGACGTGCAGGAAAAGCTCTTTCCCAAGATTGAGGGGCACAAGGGGATCCTCGCCGAGATGGAGCGGGTAGTGCGGGCCTTTCAGCTGCTGGGTCTGCCGGTGATCGGGACCGAGCAGTACCCCAAGGGGCTCGGGAAGATGGTGGAGCCTCTCCAGAGTCTTGTAGGGACCTTTCATGAGAAGACCCATTTTTCGGCAGCCGGAGCGCTGCCTCAAGAGCGACGTCAATGGGCCTTGGTTGGGATCGAGGCCCATGTTTGTGTGTTGCAAACGGCGCTCGATCTGGTAGAAAGGGGATGCGAGGTCGTAGTGCCGAGGGGAGCGATCGGCTCGAGACGGGATGTGGACTGCAGGACGGCTGCCGATGAGATGCGGCATGCCGGGGTGCGGATCACCTCCGTTGAGAGCCTCCTGTTTGAGCTTCTCGGAGATGCTAAAGACCCCGCCTTTAAGGATATCAGCGCGTTGATCAAGTGATCCGTTTTTTGCCCCTTATTTTTCTCTTCCCCCTATTGGTATGGGGGCAATCGCGCGAGCTCGATTGTCTGCGGCAAATCGGGGATACCGAGCGGGCCGTCGAGCTTGCCCGTTACTACTTAGAAAAAGAGCCGAATGATCCAGAGAAGGAGCGGGAGCTTATCCGCTCCCTTGCGGCCCATAGGGTCGATGGGGAGGCGGCCCGCCTGGTGCGAGACTACTTTTCCCGCTATCAGGAGGATTGGGAACTTGCCGAGAGGGTTGCTTGGGCCAGCTTGGGAAAGGGGGGAGGCTCCTCCTCACTGGCCACCCGGGTAGCGGCCCTGGTGGGGGCCGTCGCCACAAATGATATTCAGGCGGTCGACCTCCTCCTCACCGCTCTGAAGTCGAAGGAGGCGACCTTGCGCGGTGTTGCCCTGGAGCTGGCCCCTAGGCTTCGGGACCGGCCGATCCAGCAAGAGGTCGAGCGCCTTGTGCGCACTGAGCGGGTCCGCAGCGTCCGGATCGCCGCGATCCGCTCGGCCGCTCTGATGCAGATGGAGCAGCTAGAGCCGCTGATGCGGGAGATTGTGGCCGATAAGCGGGCCTCGACCGAGGAGCGGCTTGCCGCCGTTGTGGCCGCCGCCGAGCTCATGGAGGATGTAAGTGACGGGGATCTCAATTTTTTAGCGACCCATCCCCGCGCCGGGATGCGGATGCTCGCCTGTGAAGCCATCGCCCTTCTTGATCGGCGGGACCGGCTCGACCTCCTTCCCCCTCTACTTGCCGACTCCCGCCCCGATGTCCGCCTCTCCGCCCTGAGCTGCGCCGCCCTGTTCTGGGAGGAGATCCCCCTCGAGAGGATCGAACCCCTCCTAAAGGACCCCGATAGTGGGGTCGCCATCACCGCCGCCTATGTGATGACCCTAAAGGCCCCCGAGAGGGGGAGGGGAGCCTTTGCCAAGTACCTCAAGTCAAAGCGGCCCGACGAGGCCCGAATGGCCGCTGCCGCCCTCGCTCAAGCGGGAACCAAAGGGGTCCCCCTCGCTCAAGAGATGCTCCGGACCCATTCCGACCCCTATGTTAAGGCGACCCTTGCCCTTGGCCTTCTCGGGCAGCGGGTCTCGATCCAAGAGGCTCTTGCCCACCTCTACACCTTTTGCATGAAAGAGCCCGAGCTCTGGATGTGGAAGACCTATGGCAACGGGCGCTTTCGGGCCCTTGCCCCCTCCAACCTCGGCCTCACCCCCCGCCTTGCCGGTGCCAGGGAGGCGGTCGATCAGATGGCCCGCCTCGAGATCCTCAGCCTCCTTGCCCTTTTTGAGCACCCCCGAGCTGAGGCGGCAATTAAAAAGTTTCTTAAGAGCTCTTCTTGGGGGGTGAGTGGGGTAGCGGCGATGACTCTGTTGGAGGAGGGGGAGCCTGAAGAGGCCCTTGAGGTAGTCCGGGGACTCCTGAAGGACCCCGACGAGAAGATTCGGGTTCAGGCCGCTCTGGGGCTCGCTTTGTGGGGGGGAGATCCGAGCGCGGCCGGCGTTTTGGAGGGGGCCTATCCAGCGGCGGATCGGGAGCTCAAGATCCAGCTCCTGGAGGCCCTCGGCAAAATCGGCTCCCGCAGCTCCCTTCCCTTTCTGCTCGAGCGGCTCGACGAGCCCTTCGACACACTACGGGTGCTTGCGGCGTCGGCCCTGATTCAATGTCTTAATCATTAGCCTCAAATATCTCTATCGGCTACCCTTCTTTCCGGATTTGGAAACAGGAAGAAGGGGTTAATGGAGAAGCAGGGGAGCGCTGTTGGGGTCGCACTATTAGTAGCAGGAACCTGCGTGGGCGGGGGGATGCTGGCGCTACCGGTCATTACGGGGCCAGCTGGGTTTATCCCGTCGCTCTTTTTGATGGCACTCGCCTGCGCCTTTATGGCGATCACCGGCCTCCTCTTTGTCGAAGCCAACCTCTGGCTCGGACCGGGAACCCACTTTACCACCATGGCCGCAAAGCTGCTCGGCCCCGTCGGGAAGGTCGTGGTCATCCTCCTCTACCTTTTCATAGGGTACCTCTCACTCATTGCTTACACAGCAGGGGGCGGGGAGCTCTTTGAAGGGGCGATCATCCACCTGTTTGGCGCCGGGTGGGGAAAGTGGGTCACCTGTACCCTCTTTATCGTCGTCTTTACGCTGATCATTGCGCTCGGCCATAGCAGAGTGGGGCGGGTCAACGAACTCCTCTTCGTCGCCATGATCCTCGCCTACCTCTTCCTCATTGTCGGCGGAATCGGGGAGGTAAAGTGGCACAACCTCCTCCACCAAGATTGGACCTTCGGGATCTACTCGGTCCCCCTCCTCCTCACCATCTTTAGCTACCAAGCGGTGGTCCCAAGCCTTGTGATCTACCTCAACGGCGATGGGCGGCGCCTTAGGGCCGCGATCATTTGGGGGGCCATCATCGCCTTCTTTATCTACGCCCTCTGGCAGTGGCTCGTGCTCGGCATCGTGCCCCTCCAGGGGAGCCACGGCCTCAACCACGCCTTTCAGGAGGGCTTTACCGCGACCCAATCGCTGAGCCGCCATGCCGCCGCCAGGGCCCTCTCAGCAGTAAGTCAATTTTTTGCTTTCTTTGCCCTGGCCACCTCTTTCTTGGGGATTGCCCTTGGGCTCTTCGACTTTTTGGTCGACGGGCTTAAGGCTAAGCGGACGGGGGTAAGCAAGTGGGCCCTTCTTTTGCTGATTGCCGTACCTACCCTGATCCCAGCGGTCCTCTACCCCCGCGTCTTTATCGAGGCCCTAGGGGCCTCTGGGGGCTTTGGGGATGCCGTTCTGAATGGGATGATCCCGGTCCTGATGGTCTGGTCGGGGCGCTACCGACAGCAGCTCACTGGGAGCTTCCGCGTCAAGGGGGGGCCCGCCTTCCTCTTTGTGATCTTTGTCACCGCCCTCTTTGTCCTTGTGGTCGAGATCCTTCAGCGAATCAACGTCTTGGTTCCTATCAACGACTTACGGTAGAAAGAGCAAGCTCTTGGATCCGCCTCCACATGCTGGCAAGGCCGTTTGCCCGGCCGGGGGAGAGGCTGGAGAGGATCCCCAACTCCTTAAAGAAGGTAGGGGGGGTACGGAGGATCGCCTCGGGGGTCTCGCCGCTATAGACGGCGACGAGGAGATGGGCTAGGCCTGCTGAGATCAGCGCATCTGAAGCGGCCGACAGGTAGAGGAGCCGCCCCTCAACATGAGGAGCTAGGTAGACCCGGCTCTGACAGCCAGGGACCAGGTGGGCCTCCTCCTGGAGGGACATAGGGGGGAGCTCCTGCCCAAACTCGATAATTTTCTTATACTTCTCTTCGGGCGTGGTAAGCCCCTTAAAGAGGGCACGGACCCGGAGCTCCTTCTGCTGAATCGAGGCAAACATCCTAAAAAGGATAGGTTAATTGGCAAATAAATGCACAGGGCCTAATAGGTACGCCCTTAAAAATTAATGGCGGCATCCTCTTGCTGCATTGGCCATTTTGTTGTGCTCGCTCCTCAGCCATAGCGCTTTGGCTATGGCTTTCATCACGACCTCAACAACCTGCCTCGATTCGCTAAGAGGCCGCTCGCCATAACTTTTTCAGGACGCACCTTGACAGTAAACGGTCCGCCGGTCCACCCTGTGGCAGTTTTCAGTAGCACGGCGGTGAAGGCTCAATTTCGCATGGCAAAAGAGGATAAGCTCAACCTCGAGGGGAAGGTCGTTGAACTCCTTCCCAATATGACCTTCAAGGTAGAACTTGAGAATGGGCATGTCGTCCTTGCGCACCTGTGTGGAAAGATGAGGATGCGCAATATCCGGGTGTTGGTCGGGGATCGGGTGACCGTTGAGATGTCCCCATACGACCTGACCAAGGCGCGGATTATGTACCGACATCGCTAGGCCGTCAAAAACTTGGCGGCCAAGTGTTGCTGTAATTTAGGTTCCCGAGTAGACTCGGTGGCTCGTTGAGCTATGCTTGGGAAAATGGGAGCCCGGATAGCTCAGAGGTAGAGCACTTGCATGGTAAGCAAGGGGTCGCAGGTTCAATTCCTGCTCTGGGCAAGAGTAAACGCCAAGAAAATCATTTGTTGAGGGTAACAGACCATGGCAAAAGAAGCATTTAAGAGAGATAAACCCCACGTCAATATCGGAACCATCGGTCACGTCGACCATGGGAAGACGACCCTAACCGCCGCCATCACCAAAGTCCTGTCGAAGACAGGGGGAGGGAAGGCGAAGAGCTACGCTGAGATCGACAACACCCCTGAAGAAAAGGCCCGTGGGATTACCATTAACTCCTCCCACGTCGAGTACGAAACGGGCGTTCGTCACTACGCTCACGTCGACTGCCCCGGCCACGCCGACTACGTTAAGAACATGATCACCGGTGCTGCTCAGATGGATGGAGCGATCCTCGTCGTAGCGGCAACCGACGGTCCGATGCCCCAGACGAAGGAGCACATCCTTCTTGCCCACCAAGTGGGAGTTCCCAGCATGGTCGTCTTCCTTAACAAGTGCGATCAGATCAGCGAAGCCGATCAGGAGCTTATCGACCTCGTTGAGATGGAGCTGACCGAGCTTCTCGAAGCGAAAGGGTACAAGAATGTCCCCATCATCAAAGGATCGGCCCTTAAGGCCCTTGAAGGGGACGCCAACTACGAAGCCTCCATTAAGGAGCTGATGGATGCAGTGGACAAACACATCCCTACCCCAGCACGGGAGGTCGACAAGCCCTTCCTGATGCCGATCGAGGACGTCTTCTCGATCTCGGGTCGGGGAACGGTAGCCACTGGCCGTGTCGAGCGGGGTATTGTCAAGATGAACGACAAACTCGAACTCGTTGGCTTCAAAGAGAAGATGGAGACGGTCGCCACCGGCCTTGAGATGTTCAACAAGACGCTCGACGAGGCTCAAGCGGGTGAAAACGTCGGGATCCTCCTCCGCGGTGTCGACAAAGACCGCATTCAGCGCGGGATGGTCCTTGCGGCGCCTGGTACCTGCACCCCCCATACGAAGTTTAAGGGGCAGGTCTACGTCCTCAAGAAGGAGGAGGGGGGTCGTCACAAACCCTTCTTCACCGGTTACCGTCCTCAGTTCTACCTGAGAACCACCGACGTTACCGGAAGCATTGAGCTTCCACAAGGGACCGAGATGGTGATGCCTGGGGACAACGTGTTGCTCACAGCTACCCTCGTTGCCCCTGTGGCGATGGAGAAAGGGATGCGGTTTGCGATCCGAGAAGGGGGAAGAACCATCGGCGCGGGAACCGTTACCGAGATCCTTCAGTAGGCGAGGAAAGTGAGGGGGTGGCGGCCAAGGGGTCGGCCACCCCCACTTAGTGGGTGTGTAGCTCAGCTGGTAGAGCAGCGATCTCCAAAGTCGCCGGTCGGGGGTTCGAATCCCTCCGCACTCGACGACCCCTGGGGCACCCTAGGGGTGGAATAGGTTGGAGTCGAGGGACATTGCGGCAGGGGAGCGGGAGAGACAATGACAATGGATGTGAGAAAGGCTCAATCGACCGGGGCGTCCCAGGTAAAGCGGGTGGGGGCACTCCAATGGATGGGCGGAATTAAGGCAGAGTTCAAGAAGATCACCTGGACAACTCGAGAGGAGCTCAAAAGCTACACCAAAATTGTGATCGGGGCCACCTTCGCGGTCGGCCTTGGGATCTATTTGGTGGACCTCGGGATTCAGGGGATCCTCTCAGGGCTCAGTGCTCTAGTAAAGGCAATCGTTAGCTAAGGCATCATGCATAATTGGTATGTAGTCCAGGTCCTCTCGGGACATGAGAAGAAGGTGAAGAAGGCACTCGAAGAGTTTCGGGTCTCCCGCAAGGTTGGCGACCTGATCGAAGAGATCCTCCTCCCTACCGAAAATGTCTCCGAGGTCAAGGGGGGAGAGCGCCGGATCACCGAAAAACGGATCTGGCCCGGCTACCTGCTGATCAAAATGACCCTGAATGACGACAGCTGGCAGTACGTGAAGGGGACCGATGGGGTGATCGACTTTCTCGGCGGAGGGAGCCCAACCCCTCTCTCCAGCGCTGAGGTAGCCGAAATCATGGGCGACCTTAAGGAGAAAAAGGAGACCGTTACCCAGAAGCACAAACTAGCTGCTGGCGATCGGGTCAAGATTACAGATGGGGTCTTTGTCAACTTTATCGGTACCGTCACAGAGGTCCTCCACGATAAAGGGCGGCTAAACGTCCTCGTCTCGATCTTCGGTCGAGACACCAAGGTGGAAGACCTTGAATTCTGGCAGGTTGAAGAGGCAACAGAGGAAAACGTAGGTTAACTATGGCGAAGAAGAAGCTGGTCAAGCAGATCAAGCTCCAAATTCCGGGCGGCAAAGCGACCCCCGCCCCCCCAATCGGCCCTGCGCTTGGCGCCGCCGGCGTCAACATCGGGGGATTTGTAAACGAGTTTAACAAGGCAACGGCCGACAAACAGGGGAAGGTCCTTCCGACCATTATCTCAGTCTTCTCTGACAAGTCGTTCACCTTCATCACGAAGGAGCCCCCCGTTGCCGAACTGATCAAAGAGAAGGCAGGCCTCTCCAAGGGCTCCGCCGTCCCTAACCGGGACAAAGTAGGCACCCTCAGCCTCAAACAGGCTGAGGAGATCGCCACCCTAAAAAAAGGGGATATGAATGCCCATGATCTGGCGGCGGCCGTCCAGATGGTCAAAGGGACAGCACGCTCAATGGGCGTAAGGGTTGAGGGATAGCCATGGCGCATAAGAGCAAACGATACCGAGCATGTGAGCAGAAAGTGGAGCAAGGGAAGGGCTACTCGGTCGACGAAGCGGTCACGACCCTCCTCTCTTGCCCTAAGGCAAAGTTCGATGAGTCGGTCGACATTTCAATTGTCCTCGGCGTCGACCCCCGGAAAGCCGATCAACAGGTCAGGGCGACCTGCTCTCTCCCCCACGGGACAGGGAAAAAGGTGATCGTCTGCGTCCTCACTAAAGGGGAGAAGATCCAGCAGGCCCTGGCCGCGGGGGCCGATTTCGCCGGCGATGAGGAGTTTATCGCCAAGATCCAAGCGGGATGGACCGACTTTTCCGTCCTGATCGCCACCCCCGATATGATGCGCGAGGTCGGAAAGCTCGGTAAGGTCCTAGGACCCCGTGGCCTTATGCCCACACCCAAAGCCGGTACCGTGACCACCGATGTCGCAGGGGCCGTTAAAGAGGCCAAGGCGGGTAAGTTTGAATTTAAAGTAGATAAAGCGAGCGTGGTCAACTGTTCGGTTGGCAAGGTCTCCTTCAAAGGGGAGAACCTCGCGGAGAATATTCGGGCCTTCCTCTCGGCTCTGTGGCGCGCCAAGCCCACAGGGGCGAAGGGGGTCTACATGCGTAAGGCAACCCTCTCTAGTACAATGGGGCCGGGACTCGAAATCTCGGCAGGAGAGCTGCCCTCGTCCTAATGGAGCGAAGATGAGACAAGAGAAACAACTGCTTTTAGAAGAGATAGAGGGGCTCCTTAAGGGCTCCGATACCTTTCTCGTCACCCGGTATGAGCGGCTTACCGCCGACAAGGCCGGGGTATTCCGCAATCGGGTCAGAAACTCGGGCGGTCAATTTGAGGTAGTCCGCAAACGGATCCTCCTTAAGGCCGCGCAGGCGGCCAAGGTTTCCCTAAGCGAGGAGATCCTTAAAGGGCACATCGGGATCGTCATTGCAGGAGAGGATCCCGTGGCCACAACTAAGGTGGTCTTCGAGGTCGGCAAGGAGTTCGAAGAGGCTGTCCAGGTCATGGGAGGGCAGTTTCAGGGGACCCCCTACTCGGCAAAGGAGATCGAGGCGATCAGCAAGCTCCCAAGTCTTGATGAGATGCGGGCTCAGCTGCTTAGCCTCCTGGTCGCCCCGATGTCACAGACCCTTGGAGTCATGGATGCGCTCTTGGCGAGCCTTCCCCATCTTCTTCGCAATAAGAGTGAAGCGGGTCAAAGTTAACAAAATCCATCCTTAAAGAGAGGTGAACAAGGTGAAACAAGAAGAACTAATAGAAGAACTCAGCAAGCTGACGGTCCTTCAGATGGCTGAGCTGAAAACCGCCCTCGAAGAGAAATGGGGCGTTAAAGCAGCAGCAGCGGCGGTGGCAGTAGCCCCCGCTGGTGGCGGTGGTGGAGAGGCGGCTGCGGTTGAAGAGTCGACCGACTTCCAGATTACCCTCGTTGCCGTCCCTGCCGATAAGAAGATCGCCGTCATTAAGGTGGTCCGTGAGGTTACCGGTCTTGGACTGAAAGAGGCGAAAGAGCTTGTCGACGGAGCACCTAAGGTTCTTAAGGAATCGGCTCCCAAGGCAGAGGCAAGCGACATCAAAGCCAAGATTGAAGCAGCAGGCGGTAAGGCTGAGCTTAAGGGCCTTTAACTTCTGATTGTGACCTGTCGTCCAGGGGGCGCGGCAGGTGGTGGTCAGATAGCGCATATCGCGACGAGGCCGGGCTTGTAAACCCGGCTGAGGAGGGACATGCGTTAGATGACCGCCAGCTGCCAATGCCCTCGGGACTAGAGGTCACAATTAGGGGTTTTATCGCAGGCAGTTGGGAATAGGATGCACTCGGGCTGCAACGGGCAAGCCGGCGTGCGTCCTTTCGCGCATATCACGAGCTGAAGGGGTAGTATGTTAAAGCGGGCGCAAGAGCGGGTACAGTTTTCGAAGAAGCGGGAGATCATCGATCTGCCCAACCTCATTGAGGTACAGGTTAAGTCCTACCGCCAGTTTCTCCAGGCCGATGTTTTTCCGGAAGAGCGGAAAAATGTGGGGCTCGAAGAGGTCTTCACCGAACTCTTTCCCATCAAGTCCTACGACGAAAAGACCGTCATCGAGTACCTCTCCTACCACCTGGGTGTGCCCAAGTATGGCCCCGAGGAGTGTATCCGGCGAGGGATCAGCTATAACGCTACCCTGAAGGTAAACTTCCGCCTTACCGACGAGACGGGAATCAAAGAGGAAGAGGTCTACATGGGGACCCTTCCCCTCATGACCGATCACGGGACCTTTATCATCAACGGAGCCGAGCGGGTCGTCGTCTCCCAGCTCCACCGCTCACCCGGAATCTGCTTTGAGCAGGAGCGCCACCCCAAAGGGGAGGTCCTCTACTCCTTCCGGATCATCCCCTACCGCGGAAGCTGGCTCGAGGCCGCCTTTGACACCACCGACCAGATTCAGGTCTATGTCGACCGGAAGCGGCGCCGCCGAAAGATCCTGGCCACCACCTTTATCCGCACACTCGGCTACTCCTCCGATGCCGATATCATCGAAGAGTTCTTCTCGACCGTCCGAGTCAAGCTCAAAAGCGAAAAGGATTTCGCCCGCCTCGTCGGCAAGATCCTCGCCGAGGATGTTGCCGATCAAGAGGGCACGATGGTCTTCGGTAAGGCGGGAGAGAAGCTCACAACCGCTATGCTCAAGCGGATGCTCGACGCCGATGTCACCCTCGTCCGTATCGCCGAAGATGCCGATGAGACAAGCCCGATCATCAAAATGCTCGCTAAGGACCCCACCGACTCCTACGAAGCGGCCCTTAAGGAGTTCTACAAAAAGATCCGCCCAGGCGAACCGGCGACGCTGGCCAATGCCCGCTCCGCCATGATGCGCCTCTTCTTCGACCCCAAGCGCTACAACCTTGGGCGAGTAGGTCGCTATAAGTTGGCTACCAAGTTGGGCCTCCCCGTCACCGATGAGGCGCTCGAGATCGTCACCCTGACCAAAGAGGATGTGGTCGCCGCCCTTAAATACCTGATCCGCCTCCGCCAAGGGGATGAGGAGACCAACATCGATGACATCGACCACCTGGGCAATAGACGGGTCCGCTCGGTCGGGGAACTGATCCAAAACCAGTGCCGCGTCGGCCTTGCCCGGATGGAGAAGATCATCAAAGAGCGGATGAACCTCTTTGACTTCTCAGCCGATACCCTAACCCCCGGCAAGATTGTTTCAGCCAAGGCGCTAGCGGGTGTATTAAAAGATTTCTTTGGCAGATCCCAGCTCTCCCAATTTATGGACCAGAGCAACCCTCTCGCCGAGCTGACCCACAAGCGGCGCCTCTCCTCCCTCGGCCCCGGCGGCCTTAACCGGGAGCGGGCCGGCTTTGAGGTGCGGGACGTCCACTCGAGCCACTACGGCCGGATCTGCCCGATTGAGACCCCTGAAGGGCCCAACATCGGTCTGATCACCTCCCTCTCTTCCTTCGCCAAGATCAACGAGTTTGGCTTTATCGAGACCCCCTACCGGATCGTCCGTGATGGGGTGGTCACCGAAGAGATCGAGTACATGACCGCCGATCAAGAGGAGCGGTGCGTGATCGCTCAGGCCTCAGCAGAGCTCGACGAGTACAGTATGTTCAAGTACCCGACCTGTTGGGCCCGCCATAAGGGTGAGGCTAACCAGACCCCCACCGATCAAGTTACCCACATGGATGTCTCGGCCAAGCAGCTTGTCTCGATCGTGGCGGGTCTTATCCCTTTCCTCGAACACGACGACGCTAACCGGGCCCTTATGGGATCGAACATGCAGCGTCAGGCTGTCCCTCTGCTCCGCACCGAGGCTCCCATCGTTGGAACTGGCCTTGAGGCACGGGCCGCTCGCGATTCGGGCGCCGTGGTCATCGCCGAGGAAGAGGGGACGGTCGAGTATGTCGACGGCTTCCAGATCGTCGTATCGGCAAAGGATAACCCGACCCAGCGCAAGACCTATCAGCTGAAAAAGTTTCTCCGCTCGAACTCGGGAACCTGCGTTAACCAGCAGCCCCTCTGCTCGATTGGCGATAAGATCCAGGTGAACGATGTGATCGCTGATGGCCCCTCCACCGAAAAAGGGGAGATCGCCCTTGGCAAGAACGTCCTCTGCGCCTTTATGCCATGGGGAGGTTACAACTACGAGGATGCGATCATCATCTCCGAGCGCCTCCTGGCCAACGACGCCTATACCTCGATCTATGTCGAGGAATTTGAGGTGGCAGCTCGAGATACCAAGCTCGGGAAAGAGGAGATCACAGCCGACATCCCCAACGTCCCACCGGAGGCGCTCGAAAACCTCGGTGAGGATGGGATCATCCGCATTGGGGCAGAGGTAAAGCCGGGAGATATCCTGGTAGGGAAGATCACCCCCAAATCGGAGACCGAGCTTGCTCCCGAGGAGCGCCTCCTCCGTGCGATCTTTGGAGAGAAGGCCTCCGATGTTAAGGATGCCTCCCTCACCGTTCCACCCGGAACATACGGCGTTGTCAGCGATGTGAAGGCCTTTAGCCGCCGCGACCGATTCAAGTCGGAAGAGGAGTTAATCGAAGAGGCAGGGCTTATTCGCCAGATCCAGCGCGACTATAAGGAGCGGGAAGCGGAGGCGAAGCTCGCCCGCCATGAGAAGCTGGGTGCCCTCCTCCTGGGCGAGACCGCCCCTGGAGCGATCGTCCATCGGCGATCGGCTGAGGTGATCGTCGCCGAAGGGACCGTGCTGAATGAGGATAGCCTCGAGGATCTCGAGAATGAGCGGCCCGAAGACCTCCTCATGCCTAAGAGTGAGATCTACGATACCCTCAAGGTGATCCTAAGCGAGTCGGAGCAGGACCTTGCCCGGCTCGAAATGGACTATAAGAGAGAACTGGAGAAGATCCGAAAAGGGGACACCGACCTCGAGGCCGGCGTCATCCGTCAGGTTAAGGTCTACGTCGCCTCCAAGCGGAAGCTTCAGGTGGGTGACAAGATGGCAGGGCGGCACGGGAACAAAGGGGTTGTGGCTAAGATCGTCCCTGAGGCCGATATGCCCTATCTCCCCGATGGTCGCCCCGTCGACATCATCCTCAACCCGCTCGGCGTTCCCTCTCGAATGAACATCGGGCAGCTCCTCGAAACCCACCTCGGGTATGCCGCTCACCATGCCGGTATCCGGGTGGCTAGCCCCGTCTTTGAAGGGGTGCCAGAGACAGAGATCCGCCGCCTTCTCGACGAGCAAGGGCTCCCCACTAACGGGAAACGGGTCCTCTACGATGGGAAGACAGGGGAGCGGTTCGACTACCCGATCGTTGTGGGCTACATCTACATGCTCAAGCTCTCCCACCTCGTTGCTGACAAGATTCACGCCCGTTCGATCGCCTCCTACTCGCTGGTCACCCAGCAGCCCCTTGGCGGTAAAGCGCAGATGGGGGGACAGCGATTTGGGGAGATGGAGGTCTGGGCTCTCGAGGCCTACGGGGCCGCCCACCTCCTCTTGGAGATGCTTACCGTCAAGTCGGATGATGTCCAGGGGAGGACCCGAATCTACGAGCGGATTGTCAAGGGAGAGAACCTCCTCAATGCGGGTCAATCCGACTCTTGTGTGGGCACGCCGGAGTCCTTCAACGTCCTCATCAAGGAGATGCAGAGTCTCGGTTTGGATGTTCGCACAGAGAGCGTGGCAACAGCCGCTCACGAAGAGTAAATGGTAATTTAGAGAATAAGAGCAAGGCATGACAGAACAAGAGCGTCAGGATTTCGACAAACTCACGATCCAAATTGCCTCCGACGAGGTGATCCGGGAGCGGTGGTCGCATGGGGAGATCAAGAAGCCCGAGACGATCAACTACCGGACTTTTAAGCCGGAGAAGGGGGGCCTCTTCTGTGAGAAGATCTTTGGCCCTACCCGGGACTGGGAATGTGCTTGCGGAAAGTACAAGAAGATCAAGCATAAAGGGGTGGTTTGCGACCGGTGTGGCGTAGAGGTTACCCTCGCCAAGGTCCGCCGCGAGCGGATGGCTCACATCGAGCTTGCTGTTCCCGTCGTCCACATCTGGTTCTTCAAGACCATGCCCTCGCGCATCGGGAATATCCTCGGCTTAAGCTCCTCCGACCTCGAGCGGGTCATCTACTACGAAGAGCACATCGTCATCGACCCCGGCCAGACCGATCTCCAGAAGAAGCAGCTCCTTACTGATGCTGAGCTTCGGGAGGCCCAAGAGCGGTGGGGGACAGGTGCTTTTGTCGCTAAGATGGGGGGAGAGGCGATCGCCGACCTCCTGGCCGCAGAAGATCTGGGCTCTGTTCTAGCCGATCTTAAAGAGAAGCTCCGCAAGACTAAGTCGCAGCAGGCCCGGATGAAACTGGCCAAGCGGCTAAAGATTATCGAGAGCTTTACCGGCAGCCAGAATCATCCCGGCTGGATGGTAATGAAGTCGGTCCCGGTGATCCCACCCGATCTCCGCCCCCTCGTCCCCCTCGACGGCGGCCGATTTGCCACCTCCGACCTCAACGACCTCTACCGGCGGGTGATCAACCGGAACAACCGACTCAAGGCGATCCTCAAGCTCAAAACCCCTGAGGTGATCGTCCGAAACGAAAAGCGGATGCTCCAAGAGTCGGTCGACGCCCTCTTTGACAACGGCCGCCACGGCCACCCCGTCATGGGCGCTGGCAACCGCCCCCTCAAGTCCCTCTCCGAGATGCTCAAAGGGAAGCAGGGGCGATTCCGCCAAAACCTCCTCGGTAAGCGGGTTGACTACTCGGGCCGTTCGGTCATCATCGTGGGTCCCGAGCTCAAGTTTAATCAGTGCGGCCTGCCCAAGCAGATGGCCTTGGAGCTCTTCGAGCCCTTCATCATCAAGCGGCTTAAAGACCTCGGCTATGTCTACACCATCCGCTCAGCTAAGAAGATGATCCAGAGGCAGGACACCCAGGTATGGGATGTTCTCGAAGAGATCATCAAAGGGCACCCGGTCCTCCTTAACCGAGCGCCTACCCTCCACCGCCTCGGTATTCAGGCCTTTGAGCCGGTCCTCATCGAAGGGAAGGCGATCCGGATCCACCCCCTCGTATGCGCTGGCTTCAACGCCGACTTCGACGGGGACACGATGTCGGTCCACGTCCCCCTCTCGGTAGAGGCGCAGCTTGAGGCTAAACTCCTCATGATGGCCCCCGACAACATCTTCCTCCCCTCGTCAGGAAGGCCCGTCGCCGTCCCCGATAAGGACATGACCCTCGGCCTCTACTACCTGATGAGCGACCCCCTCTACTTCCCCGAACAGGAGGGGAAAAAGACCAAGGTCTTCCGCAATGCCGAAGAGGTCCTCCTCGCTCTCGGGGCTTCCACCACCTACTCCCGCCAAGCGGTTGAAGGGAAGGAGGGGGCCGCCTACGACGACACCGGGATGGGGCTGCACATCCACGAGAAGATCAAAGTCCGCCTCAAGGATGGGATGGTCGAGACGACCCCGGGACGGGTGATCTTTAACCAGATCGTCCCCGAGGAGCTCGGCTTCCAAAACTACAGCGCGCCCAAGAAAAAGATCAGTGAGCTGATCATGACCTGCTACAAGAAGGTCGGCCTTGAGCGCACCGTCCGCTTCCTCGATGACCTGAAGGATATCGGCTTCCGCTACGCCACCAAGTCGGCCCCCTCCATGGGGATCACCGACATCAGCATCCCTGCCAATAAGCAAGAGGTGCTAGCCGAGGCCTACAAGCGGGTCGAGCAGGTCACCAAACAGCACGAGGATGGGATCATCACCGAAGGGGAGCGCAAGTCGAAAACGATCGGGATCTGGACTGGAGTTCGGGACCGCCTTTCCGACGTCCTCTTTGCCGACCTTAAGGCGATCCAGGATCACCAGCTGAACCCCCTCTACCTGATGATGGACTCCGGGGCCCGTGCCAACAAGTCACAGGTCCAGCAGCTCGGCGCCCTCCGAGGCCTTATGGCAAGGCCGTCGGGTGAGATTATCGAATCGCCCATCACGGCAAACTTCCGCGAAGGGCTATCGGTTCTCGAGTACTCGATCTCGACCCACGGTGCCCGTAAGGGTCTCTCCGACACCGCCCTTAAGACGGCCGACTCGGGTTACCTGACCCGCCGCCTTGTCGACGTTGCCTCCGATCTGATTGTGGCTGACCACGACTGTGGTACCCTCAACGGAATCGAAGTCTCCGCCATCAAACAGGGACCCGAAGAGCTCCTGGGCCTTAAGGACCGGATCTATGGCCGGACCACCTGCGAAGATATCTATCAGCCCGGCGACAAGAGCAAGCTCCTCGCTAGGGCGGGCGACCTCCTCACCGTCCAACAGGCCGAGGCCATTGATGATTCCGGTATCGAATCGATCCGGGTCCGTTCTGCCCTCACCTGTGAGTCGGAGCGGGGGGTTTGCAGCAAATGCTACGGCCTCAACCTCGCCAACGGCCGCATCGTCGGCATCGGTGAGGCGATCGGGATCATTGCAGCCCAGTCAATCGGTGAGCCGGGAACTCAGCTTACCATGAGAACCTTCCACATCGGAGGGGTCGCATCGGCTCAGGTCACCCCCGACGTTATCGCTGAAGAGGAGGGGGTCCTCGTCTACAGCGACATTAGGACCGTCCAAAACAAAGAGGGGCACTGGCTTGTCCTCAACAAGCACGGCAGCCTCCATATCATCCGCGACGAGGGGCGCCCCCTCGATGAGGTCAAGCGGCTCCTCGCCTCCAAGTCGATCGAGCCCCTTCAGAGCTTCCCCGTGGAGCTTGGAACCAAGGTCTTGATTGCCGATGGCTCTAAGGTCAAGGCTGGCACCAAGCTGGCTGAGGTGGAGCAGCACAACATCCCCATTATTTGCGACCGCCCCGGCTTTGTCCGCTATGAGGATCTGGTCGAGGGGATCTCGACCGAGAAGGAGGTCAACAAAGAGACCGGCCAGGTCGAGCTGCTCGTTAAGCAGCACCGGGGAGAGCTCCACCCGCAGATCATCCTGTTTGCCGACAAAGAGGGCAAAAACCTCATCGGGACCTACCCGATCCCCTCGGGCGCTATCCTTTCGGTTGCGGAGGGGACCCATGTCGATGCCGGCTCGGTCCTCGCCCGCCTCCCGCGCGGCGCCATCCGAACCAAGGACATTACCGGTGGTCTGCCTCGAGTGGCCGAGCTCTTCGAAGCGCGCCGCCCCCGCGATGCCGCAGAGATCGCCAAGCTTGACGGCCTCGTCGAGTTCAAAGGGGTCCAGAAAAACAAGATGATCGTCTTCGTCCGCGACGAGGCCTCTGGCATGGAGGAGGAGCACCTGATCCCCCTCTCCAAACACCTTATCGTCCAGCAAGGGGACTATGTCATCAAGGGGCAGCAGCTCACCGATGGCCTGGTCGTTCCGCAGGAGATCCTCGAGGTCTGCGGCGTCCGCGAGCTCCAGAAGTACCTGGTCAACCAGGTCCAGGAGGTCTACCGCCTCCAGGGGGTCGACATCAACGACAAGCACGTCGAGATCATTATCCGGCAGATGCTCCAGAAGGTTCGGATCACCGATCCGGGCGATACCACCCTCCTCTTCGGCGAAGAGGTCGACAAGCGCCATTTCCACGACGAGAACCGGCGCACCGTCTCCGAGGGGGGCAAGCCCGCTCAGGCCGCTCCGATGATGCTGGGGATTACCAAAGCCTCGCTCGGAACCGAGTCGTTTATCTCGGCTGCCTCCTTCCAAGACACAACCCGCATTCTGACCGAAGCGGCGTGTGCTGGGAAGAGCGACTACCTGTTGGGGTGCAAGGAGAACGTGATCATGGGTCACATTATCCCTGCAGGAACGGGCTTTGAGTACCACCGCCATGTCAAGCAGGCCATGGAGGCAGGCGCCCGCGAGCCGCTCATCTTCGATTTCGAGTCGCTCCCCGCCGCGTAAGGGGAAAGTATGGCTATCCAGGGGCTGGATCGCTACTGGGAAGAGGATCCCGGGGAGCTGCTCCAAGCCCTCCATTCCCGTCTCGATGGCCTAAGCCAAGAGGAAGCAAGCGAACGGCTAGCTCAGGTAGGGCCCAACCGATTGGGTAAGCCCCGCCGTCACCTCCTTTTCGAGCTCGGCTCGCGCCTCAAAAATCCCCTTATTATTCTCCTCCTCGTCGCAGCGGCAGTAAGCGCCGCTTTGGGGGAGGTGGTCAACGCCCTCATTGTCTCTTCGATCATCCTCCTCAGCCTTCTCCTCGACCTCGTGCAGGAGTACCATGCCGGCAGGGCAGCTGAGCGGCTCAAGGAGTCGGTGGCGCTCCGATGTGAGGTGGTGCGAGCCGGGGCCATCGAGACCATTCGGGCCACCGAACTGGTTCCTGGCGACATTGTTCAGGTCGAATCGGGAGATCTCATCCCTGCCGACGGGCTCCTCCTCTCAGCAAGCCACCTCTTCGTCAATGAAGCCTCTCTTACCGGAGAGTCCCTTCCCGTGGAGAAGGGGGGCAAAGTCGTGCAGGGCTCCACCGAAATCGAGGCATCCAATGTCCTCCTCTTGGGCTCCTCAGTCATCTCCGGCACCGGCCGCTTTGTTGTCGTCCATACGGGGATGGGGACCCGTTTTGGCAAGGTCGCTGCTGGACTTCAAGCGCCCCCTCCTCCAAGCACCCTGGAGCGGGGGATCCACCGCCTAGGCCTTCTGCTGATGCGGGTGGCGCTCCTCATTGTCCCTCTGGTCCTCATCGTCAATATCGTGCTCGCGCGGGGCTGGCTGACCTCTCTCATGTTCAGCGTTGCCCTTGCGGTCGGCCTCACCCCTGAGCTCCTTCCGATGATCGTTTCGATGACGCTTGCTCGCGGCGCACTTCGGATGGCCAAAAGGAGGGTGATCGTCAAACGGCTCTCCTCCATTGAGGACTTTGGCTCCCTCGATGTCCTGTGCACCGACAAAACGGGGACCCTAACCCAGGCTAACCTCCAGCTTGAGCGGAGTGTTGACCCCTTTGGCAACCCCTCCTCTGCTCCCCTCGAACTCGCCGCCCTCAACAGCCACTTCCAAAGCGGGATCCGCAACCCCTTTGACCAGGCGATCCTGCAGGCAAAAGGGGCTGATAGTGAGGGATGGACCAAGGTTTCGGAGCTCCCCTTCGACTTTGAGCGAAGGAGGACCTCCCTCCTCCTCTCCCGACAGGGGGAGAAGCGGTTGATCACCAAAGGGGCCTGCGAGGCAGTCTTGAGCATCTGTGTCCTTAAGCCTGAAGAGAGGGAGGCGATACGGGGCTTGACGGAGGGGTGGGCTTCGCAGGGTCTTCGCCTCCTTGCCATTGCCTCCGCCCCCCATGAGGAGGAAGAGGAGATGGAGCTTGTCGGTTTTATCGCCTTCATCGACCCCCTTCAACCCTCGGCAAAACTCGCCCTTAAGTCGCTCAAAGGGAGCGGAATCGAAGTTAAGATCATCACAGGGGACAACGACCGGGTCACCCGCCACCTCTGCGAGCTCCTAGAGATGCCTGTCACAGGCGTTCTCCTAGGCGAAGAGATCGAGCGGATGACCGACAGCGCCCTAGAAGCGCGGGTAGGGGAGGCCAACCTCTTTTGCCGCGTCACCCCTGCTCAGAAAAACCGGATCGTTACCGCCCTCAAAGCGCGAGGGGCAACGGTCGGCTTCTTGGGCGACGGAGTGAACGACTCCACCGCCCTGCGCAGCGCCCATGTCGGCCTATCGGTGGCCACCGCCGTCGATGTCGCCCGCGAGGCCGCCGATATGATCCTCCTCGAACGGAATCTCGATGTTCTCCACAAAGGGGTGATGGAGGGAAGGCGGACCTTTGCTAACCTCATGAAGTATATCCTGATGGGCACCAGTTCCAACTTTGGGAACATGGTGAGCATGGCGATCGCTGTTCCCCTGCTCCCGTTTCTCCCCCTTCTGCCGGTCCAGGTTCTCCTCAACAACCTCCTCTACGACATTTCCCAAATCCCCATCCCGATGGATCGGGTGGCCAGGAGTCAGCTCCATAGGCCCCGCAAGTGGGACTTTCGAGCCATCCGCTCCTTTATGCTAGTCGCGGGGCCGGTCAGCTCCCTGTTCGACTTTGCCACCTTTGCGCTGCTGATCTTCCTCTTTGGGGCTCATGCCCCCCTCTTCCATACCGGCTGGTTTATCGAATCCCTTGTGACCCAAGTTCTGGTGATCTTCTTCATCCGGACCGCTGAAAGCCCGTGGCGCCCCCGTCCCCACCCCCTCCTGTTCTTTACTGCCTTTGGGGTGTTGGCCCTCGCAATCGCTCTCCCCTATACCCCGGTAGGGATCTACTTCGGCTTTGTCCCCTTACCGCCCCTTTTTTACGGAGCACTTGCCGCCATCGCCGCCACCTATTTTACCTGCATAGAATGGATCAAGCGCCTCTACTACCGGCGAGTCTCCCAACGGGAGGTGGTGCAATAAGTGCATGACTGTGTTGAAAAGTCCTCTGCAAAGGGGTTGCTAAAAATTTCCTAACCCGACTTGCTAGGGCGTGTAATCAATTAGCTCGGCATCTCCGGCGCGCCGGGTAATGGCAATGAAAATAACACATAAATTTTCTCAGCTTCCTTATCCTTGCCAAGTGAGGAAGAAGGCCGTTGATTCACTGGT
>JBFWPF010000022.1:0-34406 GCA_050250135.1 Parachlamydiales bacterium
CTTGAATGCCCTGACTAAGGAAAAGACCGTGAAGGTGGGTAAAGCCGGGAAGCGGCTATTGGCAGCTACTGACCCAAGGTACAGAGAAAAGGTTTTGAAATTATTTTTCTAATGTCAAGCACCCTGTGAGGATATGGAGATTTTTCAAAACAAGCTCTTTCAGATGACAGTGGACCGTTGGGTCCAGCAAGACTGGGGTGATGAGGAGGATGTCAAGACTGCCTTCGCTTCTCTTAGCGACACGGTGCAACGGGTAGGGGTCTATTCTGCCTGCCGGTTTGTCGATATGCCCGATTACGAGGGGAACTTCCCTCTGATCGAGATGATCCGCGCTCAAAACTACTCCTTAGTGGAAAAACTCATTGTAGAGGGGCATAGCCTCTATGTTCGGAATGCGGCAGAGGAGACTCCATTGAGCGTGGCTGAGCAGGGATCCAAAATGATTGCCGCCTTTGTGAAGTCGGGTAAGTACTTTCCCTTTTCTGACCAGGGCGAAGCACTCCGACAGGCTGCAGAGAGGGGTGATCTGCAGGGGGTACAAGATTGCCTGAGCAAGAAGGCCCCTGTAGGTGAGTACAGCACATTGGGAGAGACGGCCCTTCACATCGCATGCAGAGTGGGCAACCTCCCGATTGTACAGGCTCTGTTGGATAGCAGCACTTCCTCTATCAATGCTCCCACTTCGCGTGGCCTCTCCTCCCCCCTCCATATCGCGGTTGAGGCAGGGAATTGGAAGGTGGTGGCTGAGCTGGTGAAGAGGGGAGCGCGGTTGAATCTTCTGGATGATTACGCGCGGCTCCCGGTTGATCTAGTGCGGAACAGGGTGTCAGTCCGTCCTCAAGGAGTTGAATGTCTGAAGCGTGTGAAAACAGAGCGGCCCTTAATTCCTATGCCCCAGCTTCCTTGCCCCCAGCTCCCTTTCGGTAAAGGGACGCCGCCAGCAAGCCCCGAAGCTTCACCCCTTAGTCTGTCGTATACCAGCACTCCCTCAAAGATCATTCCACCTGATGACAGCCGCGACAGGACCGGCTAGCTCTCCTCGGCCCAATCCGGTCGACGCCGTTACAGAGGCCGTTCGTGAAGGAAATGTGGAGTTCCTTCGCCGCGTCACTCCTGACCTATTGAATGGAACGGATAGTGAGGGAGAGCGGCCGCTAATCGCTGCGGTTAGGCTTCAGCAGTTTGAAGTCCTTCAGTTTATAGGCGACACTTTCTGCTGCAATCCCCATCTCACTAGGGCGTGTAACCAATTAGATATCGTTGATATCCAGAAGGAAAGGGGGTTTCCAGGGATGTTTCCGAGTCGAAGGGCAGGGCCAAAGCGCCCTGTCCGAGACGAGGAAACCTCTCTGGGAGCCCAGCTTTCCCCTGGAGATCAAGGAGAGCTAATTGATTACACGCCCTAATGATCGGGGAGAGGGTCCCAGCTCGGTGACAGTCGGCATAGGCTCCCAGCTGTGGGTCTGGTATTACGAGCGTCTCTGGGATCAGCAGCACCCGCCCCGAGGATAGCCCCTACCCGCTCCATATTAAGTGCTTGTAATTCCTCGTTTTTATTTTTAAAATAATTAGTTGTATTTTTTTAAATTCTGAAGTTCTTTAAAATGTTTATCAAAAAAGGTTCCTTTATGGAGAGTATCTCGAGGTCGGGCGGATCGCAGCACAATCAGCAGCTACGCGAGGAGATGGTCCCGTTGGCTATGGTTCAAGGGTTTCTTGCGAATTTGGATCCTCTATACACCACTGGCGTGGTTAGCGATCTCCTGCAGCGCAAGATCGAACAGCGGCAGTACCAGGAGGCCAAGGAGACCTGGGTGACTCTCCGAACGATATTCCCTAAGGTCGAAGTGAGGCAAGGGGAGTCGGACCTCCTTGTTGAGCTGGCGACCAAGGGCGATCTGGGCGGCATACAGTGGGCAATTGAGCAAGGGTGGGATCCCAATAGGCCTGACTCAAAGGGCGACTTCCCCCTATTTGCCGCTGTGCAGGCAGAGCAGCAAGCGGTCTTTGAGTACCTGGCTGAGCGGTGCGATCCCTTTGTTGAGAGCGATTTCTGGACGGAAGCATCCCCAGACTCTCTCTACTACCTTGCCCTCTACGGGCTCGCTATGGATAGGCAGGGGGGAAGCAATGGGACTGAGCTTCGTCAGAAAGTGTCAGAGGGGAGTCTAGAAGAGGTGAAGAGGCTTCTCGAGGGGGGGGCGCCGGTAGAACAGTACTCGAGGGGGGGGTGGACCGCCCTCCACTTTGCCGCTGACAGGGGGGATGAGGAGATCATGGCAGCGCTTTTGGCCAATACCGGTCACGAGGTGCTCAATAAACGGGGAAGCAATGGGCAGACCGCGATTGAGATCGCTGCCGCTGCAGAGAACTGGGACTGTGTGGGGCTTCTGCTTCAGAAGGGGGCCTCCTGCGTTGCAGCCCGGTTTGTGGGGGCCTCTCTTCCCCCCCGCTCACAGAATCTCGACCTATTCGCCTCTGTTCCATCAAGCCCTTGGTCTCTCATTGAGACGGTAGAGGACAAGTGGTTTGGTCTTCGGAATGAGACGGGCAACGATTGCTTTATCAATTCAGCACTCCAGGTTCTCTACTGGTGCTACGATTTGGAGAAGATGGAAGGGGGGCTTCCCAATCAGATAACGTTTAGGAAGGCCTTTAAGCGGCTTATCAAGAGGGAGAGCGACTCGGCCAAGTGGGTGCGTGAGCTTTTTCGGTTCTCGGAAAACGGAATGGAGGACCCCTCCGAGCTAATGCTCCACATAGACCGGCTTTTCAATTTTTCTAATCGGGGTTCTTGGTCGCTCGAGTACTACATACGCACTACCTGTGACCCAAAATCCGCTACGCAAGTAGGAGGTGATCCTACAAAGTTCTCAGCGGTGGGTGACAACTGGATTCTACGGGGGCAGAGAGAGGCCAATTGGCTCTTGCCCATCAGCTGTGATCACGTTCAAGAATCGGCCGGGCTTCAGGGTCTTGTCGACTACAGCCTGGAGGTGGAGCAGCCCTCAGAGCGGGTCAAAGTGGTCCACCAAGGGAGGCTCTACGAGGCATCCGCTACGAAACGGGTGATGATTGATCGTGCCCCCGACACCCTTGCTCTTTGTCTGACCCGCTACTCACAAGATCACGGGATAAAAAACGGATTCCAGCTGAGCGGTGAGACCGTTTGGATAGGGAACAGCAATTTCAAGGTTACCGCCTTCATCACCCACTATGGCGAGAGCAAAAATGGGGGTCACTACAAGGCTTTTGTCTCAACAGAGGGGAAGTGGGTTGAATTTGATGACTCTAAAGTTACCCCGTTGGATGCCTTTCCCTATAAGGACTATGGCGGGGCTTACATTGTTATCCTAAAGAAACTCTCCAATGAGTTTTCCGAGCTCGTAAAACGGTCGGAGTTGCAGGAGGCCGCTAAGCGGGGGGTGGATTTCAATCGACCTAGCCGGGTGACCCACCTGCTTCCTCTCGGTGAGGCGAAGCTAGAGAGAAGTTCGCGAGCGCTCACCTTTTTGGAGACGATCCCATGTGATCACGCCCTCCTGACCCGTTATGTCGAAGGTTTGGAGCTAATCGGCAAGGTGAAAACCAACGATGCTGAGGGTGTTCGAAAATGGATAAGCGAGTGCCCAGAGCTCCTCTTCTTGTACCAGCCCGATGGGTCGACGATTTTTTCCCTGGCCGTCTCCAGCTCTCAGGAGGTAATGGCTATCCTTTTGGAAGCCTTCAAGGCCCACAAAACACCGTCCCATATGGGCTTCCTGGACGCAGGCCCCCTTCCCCCGCTGGAGCAGGCCCTCATCTGGGGAAAAGCGGGGAGAGCTCAGCAGTTGATTGAGGCGGGGGCTAGCTGGCGGGCACTCCTTCCCGATCCGAAGCTAGAGTCGTCGATCAGACAGGTTCTGGAGTCTCAGGATGAGATAATCGACCCCGAAGACGACCCGATTGAAAGCTCGCAAGAGTAGACGCTCTATAGAAAAAGGTTGCTTGGAATTTCCTATCCGCTTAGGATGCAGTCCCTTCGAACAAGAGGAGGGACTCCATTATGGCTCAGGCCACCACCGATGCTAGGAACGTACACCATGCCTACTCAACGCTGCAACAGCTTTGCACTCCGCATGAATTTGCTGAGGCCGCCAAAAGGGTGTTTCTTCAGTCAAAAACAAAAAATGATTTTCAGCAGCTCACCCGGTTTGCTTCTCTGACAAGCCCTACTCAAAAGGGGACTGCGACCCCCCTCCACGGTGCCTGCCGGCAGGGACAGATCGACCTGGTGGCGCAGCTTATCCTGAATGGGGCCGACCCGACGGCTGGAGATGAAGAGGGCCATCCCCCGGCTCACTATCTATAATTCTTTATATATCGACAAATATCCCCGCCAATTTTATAATCATTTAAAAAATTGGGGGTATAAAATGGATATCAATCAGTATTTTCAGTGGGCAGCCTCGGGTAGCCTCTTTCAGCTTGCCGAGCTCCCCTCTCCGCGCCAGCACCTTGAGACACCCAACGAGGAGGGGGAAACCCTCCTGTTTGTGGCTGCAAAGGCTGGGAATAGGGATATTGTGGAGTACCTATTGGCGCGTGGAGCAGACCCTAATGCCCGCACCACGTATTGGGAGAATGCACCAAAGTTCTCCCTTATCTCATTAGCGATTAAGGGAAAGCAGAAGCTGTGGGAAGGGGGCCAAGAGGAGGATGAGGTGGTTGTTCCCTGTTCTTGGACCAGCAGTGAGCTTTCGCAAGGGGTGACCCAGGTCTTGGAGACAAAAGACATAGAACCCCTGATTGTGACCTATCGTCCGGAGGGCATCGACAGCTGGCAGTCATCTAGCGCACATCCCTCCTTACCCAGGTCTAAAGACCTGGCCTCGTCACGATGTTCGCTATCTGACGACCATCTGTCGCGCCCCCTGGACGATAGGTCACAATCAGGGGTAGAAGAGCCGAGTCAGGTCCGTATGGTGAAGCGACCCCACCTGCCGACACCGCAATCTCTATCGAGTCCGAGCTTTACGCAATCCAACCACGACCCCTCTCCTAACTCCAAATCCTCGGCGGAAGTCAAACGCCACAAAGAGGATTCCCTTACACAGCGGGAACTAGACTTTATTTTTGGCCCGCTACCGACTCAAGATGACCCGGAAGATTCCGACTACGACCCGAAGGGGCTTGCTTGATAAGAGACGGTCGGTGTAACCTCCCCCCATTATTACACGAAACCCCGAAGGTGGTGCCTACAGATGACCGCTGTTAAAGTCCGGATCGGAGAGCAGATCGACAAAGCCCTCCGCTTGCTTAAGAAAAAGGTTGATAAAGAGGGGATCCTCAAGACCTACAAGTCAAAACGGTATTACGACAAGCCCTCCGTTCGGGCACGGGCTAAGGCCAAAGCGGCCCTCAAATATCGCCGATAATAACGCCCTTATTCTCTAGACGTAAAGATTGCAGTGCCCTATAATTGCTAGGGAATTTACGGGATCAGGCAATGGCAGACTATTACGAAATTCTTGGGATTGCCCGCGGTGCAAGCGCGGAGGAGATCAAGAAGGCCTACCGGAAACAGGCCCTCAAGTACCACCCCGATAAGAACGCCGGCGATAGTGAGGCCGAGAAGCGATTCAAAGAGATCTCCCAGGCCTACGAGGTGCTCAGCGACCCGCAAAAGCGGGAGCTCTACGACCGGTATGGGGAGGAGGGGGTTGCCGCTGGGGCCGGCATGGGCCCCGGCTTTGGGTCGATGGACGAAGCCCTCCGGACCTTTATGGGGGCCTTCGGGGGGGGCGGCCTCGACTCGATCTTCGATACCTTTTTTGGCGGCGGCCCTGGCGGGGCGATGATGGGCCGGCCTGGCGCGTCCAAGAAAATTACCCTCGATCTCTCGTTTGAGGAGGCAGCCAAGGGGCTCGACAAGGAGATCACCCTCTCGAATTATGTGGAGTGCGAGACCTGTGACGGGTCGGGGGCAGCAAGGCCCGATGCGGTCAAGGTGTGCCAACAGTGCGGGGGCGCTGGTCAGGTGGTCCAGAGCCGGGGCTTCTTTAGCATGTCTGCCGTTTGTCCGACCTGTCGGGGTGAGGGAAGGATCATCACCGAGCCCTGCGGGACCTGTAAGGGGAAGGGGCGGAGCAAAGAGAAGCAAAAGGTCAAGGTCCATATCCCGGCCGGTGTCGATGATGGGATGAGGATGAAGGTGAGCGGCAAGGGGGATGCAGGAGAGGGAGGTGGCCCTCCAGGGGACCTCTACGTCTTTATCCGGGTAGCCGAGCATCCCCTGTTTAAGCGGGAGGGGGATGATCTTCATCTCGATCTGCCGCTCGGCTTTGCTGAGGCGGCCCTTGGGACGACCAAGGAGATCCCCACGCTCGACAAGACGGCCAAGATCCATATCCCCGAGGGGACGCAGGCGGGGAAGATCCTGCGTGTAAAAGGGGGAGGGATGCCGAATGTCCACGGGCGGGGAGCAGGTGATCTGCTCGTCCATGTCCAAGTGGAGACCCCCACCGGGCTGAATGAGCGGATGCGAGAGCTGCTGAAGGAGTTTGGCGAGCTGGAGGGGAGCGCCCAGCACCCCAGGAAGAAAGGGTTTATGGATAAAGTGAAAAGTTTCCTTGGAGGACGAGAGTGAAAAACGCCGTTATCGAACGAAATCTGATCTCGAGTAAGCCCCTCCTCCGGACCCTTGAGGTGATGCTTCTCTCTCGGCTGACCGACCTGAAGATGGAGAAGCTGGTCAAGCAGAACAAGGGGGGGACCTTTCAGCTTTCGGCTGCAGGGCATGAGATGATCGGTGCGGTGGCGTCGGCGGCGCTCCGGCCGGGTAAGGACTGGGCCTGCTGCTACTACCGGGACCAGCCGATGGCCTTTGGCCTGGGCTGCGACCTCGTTGAGGCCTTTGCGATCTTTATGGGGCGGGAGGCGGCCCACCACTCGAAGGGGCGGATGATGCCCTACCACTTCTCCCACAAGGGGCTCCGGATGCCGACCCAGTCGAGCGTTGTTGCTACCCAGTTTCTCCCCGCCGTTGGGATCGCTAAAGGGATCCAGCTCGAGGGGAAGGATGAGGTGGTCTACGTCTCGGGAGGCGATGGCGCTACCTCCGAAGGGGATTTCCCCGAGGCGCTCAACTTTGCCGTCCTCCACAAGCTCCCTGTGATCTTTATGATCCACGACAACGACTTTGCGATCTCGGTCCCCCTCTCGGAGCAGGTATCGGGGGGATCGATTGCTGAGAACTTCAGCCGCCCCGGCCTCGACCTCCACGACATCGATGGGTGTGACCATACCGCCCTTGCGGGGGCGATGAAGGGGGCGGTTCAACGGGCCCGCGCCGGCGAAGGCCCCTCCCTCATCGTCGCCAAAGTCCCCCGGCTTGGCTCCCACTCCAACAGCGATGATCCCCGCAAGTATCGCGATCCCAAAGAGCTTGAGGCGACCCAAAAGCGGGATCCGATTGCCCGCTACGAGAGCTGGCTGACAAGCGAAGGGCACTCGACCCGCGCTGAGCTCGATAAGCTCCGAAAGGACCTTACCGATGAGATCGAGCGGGCCGTTGCTCAGGCCGATAAGGTCCCCTTCCCCAAGCCTGAGACGGCGGGCGACCACGTCTTTGTTCCCTATGAAATTCAGGAGACCCCCCTCAACGCCGGCGAGCAGGTCGTCATGGTCGACGCCATTAACCACGCCCTTGCCGAAGAGATGGAGCGCAACCCCCACATGGTGGTCTTTGGAGAGGATGTCGCCCACAACAAAGGGGGCGTTTTTGGAGCGACCCGGGGCCTCACCGCCACCTTTGGCCCCGACCGCTGCTTCAACACGCCGCTTGCCGAATCGACCATTGTCGGCCTTGCCCTCGGCCTCTCTCTCGATGGGACCCACACCCCCGTCGGTGAGATCCAGTTTGCCGAGTACCTTTGGCCCGGCTTTGACCAGCTGGCCAGCGAGGTCGCCAGCATCACCTACCGCTCGGGCGGCGAGTGGAATGTCCCCCTCGTCCTTCGGATGCCCTACGGCGGCTATATCCAAGGGGGCCCCTACCACTCCCAGAGCATCGAGGGCATTTTGGCCCAAGTCCCCGGCCTCAAAATTGTGATACCCAGCAATGCCGCCGACGCCAAGGGGCTCCTCAAGGCCTCAATTCGCGATCCCAATCCGGTGATCTTCCTCGAGCACAAGGCCCTCTACCGGCAGGCCAAGTTTGCCGCCCGCCCCGAACCCGACGCTGACTACATTCTCCCCCTTGGCAAGGCCAATATCGTCCGTGAAGGGCGAGATCTAACGGTCGTCGGTTGGGGGATGATGGTCGTCATGGCGGCCGAGCTGGCGCCCAAGCTAGCTCAGGAGGGGATTGAGATTGAGATCGTCGACCTGCGCACCATTGTCCCTTACGATGCGGCCACGGTCACCCAGTCGGTCCAGAAGACCGGTAAGCTCCTCATCGCCCACGAGTCGCCGATCACCTGCGGCTTTGGGGCCGAGATTGCGGCCCAAGTGGCCCATGATGCTTTTGAGTACTTAGACGGCCCGATCAAGCGGGTCTGTGGCCTCGACACCGCCATCCCCTACTCAAAGCCCCTAGAGAACGCCGTCCTCCCGCAGCTTGCCGACCTAGAGGCAGGGATACGGGAAGTCGCTGAATACTAAGGAATCAACATGGATGTTCAAGAGAGACCCTTTCTTCTCAACTACGGCTCAAAGCTACTGATCGGGAGCGCCGTTTTCGGGGCTCTCGGCCTGTCGGTGGTTGTAAGCCCTTTTAGCCGTTCCCTTAACCTGGCTCCCGCCTGGAATTGGCGGGTCGCCCGCCTTACCCTATTGGGGATGGGCCTTGGGACCCTGGGCACGGTTGTCGGTTTTTTCCAACAGCCCAGCTCCAGCACGCCCGTTCCCCCAAGTAAGCGACCCCTTACCCCAAGTAAGCAAAACAACCAGGTGCTCGAGCAGGTAGGGAAGGCCATTGGGTGCATCGAAGGACAGACCATTTGGGAATCGGCGGCTCAGGTTGCAAAAAAGCTGAAGAAGAGAGATCGGCTGGAGCTCCTTATGCCCTATGTCCGCGACCATGTGCTGGAGCGGGGAGGGCCTCAGGGTCGAGACCTCATCTGCCCCTTGGACCCGTTGTTCGGTACCTCACCGGTAGAGACCACTGAAGAGCTAAATCAGGTTTTGCAGGAGATTTTTAAGAGTAAGGAGTGGTCGGGAGTGTTGGTGCTGACTAGAGCTGACTCATTACAGCCCTATCACCAATTCTTGTGGCAACTCAAGGGAGAGACGCTTCGTGAGATTCGGGTAGGCCCCGAATGTGAGTGGTTTTTCCCGGGGTATGGGGAGAGGATGATAGAGGTCCTCATGCACTGTCCTAATCTTGCTACCCTTCCCTACCTCAGCTTCAATGCGGTGGCTGATTTGAGGCAGAATCATCCTGCTAAGGAGGGCTACCGCAAGCTGGCTACCGCGCTCCATCAGAGAGGGCAGCAACTGAAGGGTAAGGGCTGACCCCTGTTTGAGACTTATCGTCCAGCGGTCTGATGTCAACAGTAGCTGAGCGGGTGGCCTGGGCGTAGTTCTCTTGCCACATCGGCCACCTTGTTGATCTCGGTCGTCACCCATAGCGCTTCTGGCTCGATTCGCTAAGAGGCCGCCTGCCATAACCTTCTAAGGGCCTACGCCTGAGTCCCGTTTGCAGCGCAAGAGGGCTCATGTTTTCGCAAGTCATCGACATCTAGCATATTACGTAATTAATTGATTGTTAGGGGGATGAGAAGATTCCGCGAGATATCGCCGGTATTTTGCCGAAAGCGGAGGCGGCAGGTGAACACTTCTCAGCGATCACTTACCCCGAGGGGCTTAAAACAGAATAGCGTTTGCCACTTCGTATTGGGGGGCGATCGAGAGAGAAATCTCTTGGTCTTTTGCCGCAAGGATGTTTCGGACCGTTGAGAGGGCAACCTCGGGATGGTTGCACTCCTCCGAGAGATGGGCGAGGTGGACATGCTTGAGCCCCCGGTGCTAGAGGGCCGAGAGGAGCGCTGACCTCTGATCAGTGTGATTTTGCGGAAGCCTGGCTCAGGCTCCAGGTCATAAACAGATGCTGCGCGGCGAGCATTGAAACATGGGCTGTGTCACACGCCTCGTTCTCACACAGCATCTCCTCTAGCTGCTGTTCTGAAACCTCTGTGAGGTCTAGTGCAGGGGCGTTTTGATCAAACTCGACTGGATCATTCTGATCGAGCACCTCGGGAAAGCGTCTGCCAAGCCACTCCTCAACCTGCTGATTATCCACCTCCTGTAGCTCCCTTAGGGGATGGAGGATGAGATAGGGGGTTTCATCAATCTCAAGCATCGATTTTAGCTTGTTTACGCTCTCCAGTTCTTGCGGGCTGCAGGGTCGAAAGTGGCCAGCTCCTGCCGTGACCCACACCTTTCTTACGGTGCTTTTGCGAGTTAAAATCAAGGTGATCAGAGACCACTGCCGCGGCCAAAATTGCTCATTGGTCCGCTGCTCATCGAGCTTTTGGAATTTGTCATACTGTGCTAACCAATATTTCGAGAGCAGTAGGCAAGAATTTTGGTCCGATTGAGGGTCCAATATCTGCTTGTTATTATAACTAGGATTAGGCAACTCCTTCTCTAGCTCGCAAAGCTGGCCGGCGGCTCGATTAACCCAAACCTTCTGATTCCCTTGGTAGTTCGTTTTGGCCCGCGCGATTAGAGAGGCAATTCCACATAGCTTGCCCGTAACATCTTCCCACTCCTGATTTTCTTGACTGGTAGATAGGGCATCCCAGGTGAGGATCTCCCCGCATTGTTTGATAGTAGGGGAAACACACTCGATTTGTTCGGATTCCTTCCCATCCTTTTCGACTAAGAGGCAATCTTTGCCGTCCCAGAGGTGACTGATCAGCCATCCGTTCGATTCACGCCACTTTGGGCCATCATCAAGGTTGGGTGTATGTTGCTCGCTTAGGCAAATCACCTTAGCTCTTTGTAGAAGGTCATCAAAAGAATCGGCGACAATATTTGTGTCGACCACCAAAAAGCGCTGGGCGACATTTGCCGTTGAGTAGGGAACTTGCGCTAGGATTTGCTGGGGAGTTTGGCGATGGGCTGTCGGCTCCATAGGGCACCTAAATTAAGGGATTAGACGTTATGGAAACCAAGCTTTTAAGTCTAGGACGACAGGTCGCATCAGGGGTCAAAACGTACCTCCTCAAAAAGTTAGGGCAGGCGGCCTTTTAGCAAATCGAGACAGATTGCTGAGATCGCGACAAGGCCCATCGCCTGGTGCTATGGGCGAGGAGCGAGATCAACAAGACGGCCGATGCAGCAAGAGGACGACGCCATAACTTTCTGAGGGCGTACGTCAAAACAAAATAGCCTTAGCCACTTCGTATTGGGGGGCGATGGAGAGGGGAACCTCTTGGTCTTTTGCTGCCAAGATATTCTGGACCGTTGAGAGGGCAACTTCGGGATGGTTGCACTCCTCGGAGAGATGGGCGAGGTGGACATGCTTGAGCCCCCGGTGGTAGAGGGCCGAGAGGAGCGCGCCGGTCTCTTCATTGGGAAGGTGGCCGTAACGGGAGAGGACCCGCTGCTTGTAGATAAGCGGACGGGCGCAAGCATGGACCATTTCGGGCTTGTGATTGGCCTCCAGGACCAGGTAGTCACAGTTCTGGAGCTTGTGCTGCACAAGGCTTGTCGCAAAGCCCAGGTCGGTGCAGACGCCGACGCGAAGGTTGTCGACCTCGAGAAGAAAGGCGACCGGATCAAGGGTGTCGTGCTGGATGCTAAAAGGGTGGATGGTGATCCCCTTAAACGTAAAGGCTTCGCCCGTGGTAAAGATCTTGAGCGGCGGCAGTGCGCCTAGAGCATTGTAGATCCCTTTGGCTGTCCCACTGTTGGCAAAAACAGGAATACCCATCCGGACGCCCAACATATTGAGGCCGCGGATGTGGTCGGTGTGCTCGTGGGTGATCAGGATCGCATCGATCGACTCAAGCTCCACACCGATCTGAGCGAGGCGCTCGCGCGTTGCCTTTGCTGAAAGGCCAGCGTCAATCAGGAGGCGAGCATTCTTAGTCCCGAAGTAGAGGCAGTTTCCCTTGGAGCCTGAGGCAAGCGGCACAAATCCGTACATACGCGACGAGAGTACTTTGCTACGTTTTTAACGGGAAGCGAAGTCCGTCGTAGGCCATCCGGATTTCGGTGTTCATCCCACACTCCTCGAGGACCTCGAGGTGGAGGGCAAGGCGCTTGCGGAGGGTCTCGTCGTCAGCATTGGGATCGTGATGGGTGACAATCCAGTTGCGCACACCGCAGAGGTGGACAAGGGCGGTAGCGTTGGAAATGGAGGAGTGCCCCCAGCCGATCTTCTGCATGTACTCCTTCGGCGTATACTGCGCCTCGTGGATGAGGAGGTTGACCCCCTGCAGCATGTCGAGAAGGCGCTTATCTTCCCCAATCATCGGATGGCCGCGGGTGACTTCAGAGGGGTGGCCCACATGCCCCTTGAGGAACTCATTGTCGGTCACATAGCCAAAGGTAAGGCCAGGGACCTCGATCCGGAAGCCAAGGGCCGAACCGGGGTGGTCGCAGTGGGCCACCTGGACGGTGATTGGGCCATTGTCGACCCGATCGCCTGGCCCCAGCTCGTGAAAGTGGAGGCGGGCCTGCAGCTGCTCCAGGCGGACGGGAAAGTGGTGGGGCTGGAGTATCCGCTTTAGGGCCTTCTCCATCGTCTCCCCATTGCTCCCGGGGCCGTAGATGTGGAGGGTAAACTCGGGGTCGTAAACCGGTTTAAAGAAGGGGAAGCCGATGATGTGGTCCCAGTGGGCATGGCCGATAAAGAGGTGGAGCTCCCGGTAAGGGCTCTCTATCAGCTCCTCTCCGAGCTCCCGTATGCCGGTGCCGGCGTCGATGATCACTAGGTGCTCGGGCTGGCGAACTTCGAGGCAGACCGTATTGCCGCCGTAGTGGGCGTACTGGGGGCCTGAGACGGGGATCGAGCCGCGCGTACCCCAAAGTTTCACCTGTGAGGTGGTGGCGGCCCCCTCTGGATCGTAGGGCTTGCTCATGCCCCCCCTTTGCCCGAAAGGGGGCTATAAATTCAATAATTTACTTTTCTTTGTGAGGGCTTGAAATTATAGCATTTCTTAAGCTATCCTTTTTTGGCATGGAGCTTTCAGCTATTCCAGATGATATTCTGGCAGGGGAATTGTTTCGCCATATTCCTGTAGGGGATCTGATCAGGGCAACTGGCGTTTGCAAAAGGTGGAATGAGCTGATCAAGCGCCACCAGCTGATGCAGGATCGTTATTGGGGCCCCCACCTAGGTAGGGAGTTTGGCCGCAACGTCAAGATAGCCCCTCTAAATTTAGGGAGCAGCCCCTCCCAGTACGAGATCTATAGGGCTCTCTCTGAGTACTTCAAACACCTAGCCGCCGCTCCCATTCGGACAGAAGCGCTCAAGATGCCGACGGTAGAGGAGCAGGCAATCGTTTTAAACTGCGACCGCCTTTTCCAAACGGTAGTCGTTGATAGTGTAGAGCCACGCACAGTCCGGACCTATGTGCGATTGGGAGCTCAGCATCGAAATAGGGAGGCGTTTGAGGTGCTTTGTCAGTGCCTTAAAAAGGACGACCTCGAGGGCAATTTCATCCGTGTGGTGCTGTTGGGGTGGGAGGAGGGGGTTGCTCTGATGTTGGCGGCGAAATTAGATCCTCGAAATTGGCATACGCCCCAAGGAAATCCCCTGCACTATGCGGCCCGTTTGGGCCATCTAGGATGCCTCAAGCTGTTGGCAAATGCCGCCCCCGATTTGATCGATGAGAAGGCGGAGGATGGCGGATCAACGCCCCTTCTTTTGGCAGCGGCATGTCACCACTTTGATGGGGTCGAATTTTTGCTGGACAAGGGGGCAGACCCCACCATTCCCGATGCGAGCGGGCGCCTCCCTTTGGCCACTCTCATAGTCGAGGGGCAGGTCGATCTGGTGATGGGGATAGTCAAAAAACGGCCAGAGGTGCTTCAGCAGCCTTCGATAAAGGCGGGATGGTTTCCCCTTGGGATAGCCATCTATGATAACAAGTTTGAGGTCGTTAGGGCCCTGCTCGATCACTCCCCCGAGCTTGCCAACCAGCCCTGCACGAGCGACGGGGAGTTGCCGCTTAAGGGAGCGCTTTGTCGTTCAGAGAGTCAGGGGTTTGAGATGGTGAAGCTGCTCCTCGGACGGGGGGCCGACCCCAACATTCCCAAGGCGATCGGCATCTTCTCCCCCTTGGGGTGGCTCATAAGGAAGGGGCAGGTCGAACTGGTTAGCGGGCTAGTCCAAAGATGGCCGGAGCTGCTGCAGCAGCCCTGTACTAGCGAGGGGGGGATCCCTCTTCAGGCAGCGGTCTATTGCTCGAGTAAGCAGGGGGTTGAGATGGTCAAGATGCTCCTCGAACGGGGGGCCGATCCCCGGATAAGGGTGAACGGAAGCCGACCCAGAGAAATAGCCGAGCGCCTCAAGTATCGTGAGGTGGCACGTCTTATTGAGGAGCGCGAGTCACAGCTGCCCGATCCTGAACTGAGGTGGGCGACGCCCGGTATGTTGCTAGCTGGAGCCTTCCTCCTGTGGTTTGGCTGGTTGCTATGGCGGGCTACTAAGTCCTGGGAGCTAAAATTTCTACCGATCTGCGCTATGGGCCTTGGCGGACTTTACCTTTGGGGCTCTTGGGAAGGGCGCCGCCACTTTCTGGCTAGCGCTTGAGCAGCACCTGGCGGGGCTTGGCGCCGTCCTGGGGGCCGATGACCCCGTCCCGCTCGAGCTGGTCCATAATGGCTGCCGCTCTGGCATAGCCCACTTTTAGCTTGCGCTGCAGGTAGGTGGTGGAGGCCACGCCAGCATGGATCACCGTCTCCTTTGCCTCAGTGTAGAGGGCGTCTCTGTCGCCGGTGGCCTCACCCCCTTCTGTCCGGTTTTGGAAAGAGCGGATCAGGTAGTTGGGGGGCCCCTTTCGGCAAATGTCGCTGACAATCTTCTGGATGTCGGAGTCGGGAACATAGGTCCCTTGCGCGCGGACAAGGTGGGAGGTGCCGGGAGGGAGGAGGAGCATATCCCCGTTCCCGAGGAGGTTTTCAGCGCCCGTCTCATCGAGTATGATCTGGCTGTTGACCCGGCTCGAGACCTTGAAGGCGATTCGGGAGGGGAAGTTGGCCTTGATAAGGCCGGTGATCACCTCACGGGAGGGGCGCTGGGTAGCGAGTATGAGGTGGATGCCAACGGCGCGGGCCATCTGGGCGATCCGGGTAATGGGGCTCTCGATGTCGGTTGAGGAGACCATCATCAGGTCGGCCAGCTCGTCGATGATCCCCACAAAGTAGGGGAACTTGTCAGGGATAGGTATGCCGGCCTCGGCCTCTTCGTGGGGGTTTTTCTGGCGGGAGTTGAAGGCCTGGATGTTTCGGATCCCAAGGCGCTTGAGGACCTCGTAGCGCATCTCCATCTCGCTCACGAGCCAGTTGAGGGCCGTCGAGGCCTCCTGAGGCTCGGTGATGACGGGGGCGATCATATGGGGAAGATCGCTGTAGCCGGTCAGCTCAACCTTTTTGGGGTCGACCATCAGGAGGCGGACCTGGTCGGGGCTGCAGCTCATCAGCAGCGACATGATGATCGCATTGACGCAGACCGATTTCCCTGAGCCGGTGGCGCCGGCGATGATCATATGGGGCATCTTGGCCAGGTCGCTGATGACCGGCTCACCCGTTACCGTTTTGCCGAGGAAGAGGGGGAGGGCGTGGTGCTCGCCACTTTTTTTGTAGGCGGTGAGCATCTCCTTAAAGTGGACCGCCTGAGGTTGGGGATTGGGGACCTCGATCCCAACGGCCGCTTTCCCGGGGATGGGGGCGATGATCCGGATCGACTTGGCCTGCATGTTGAGGGCGATGTCGTTAGCAAGGGCCTTGATCTTTTGGACCTTCACTCCAACGGCGGGGTGGACCTCGATCGAGATGACGGTGGGGCCGCAGTGGATGTCCCCCACCTTGGCTTCGATGCCGAAGTTGGTGAGGGTCTCTTCCAGGATGCCGGCGAGCTGCTCGAGCTCCCGCTTGAGGGCGGCGGGGTCGACCTTTTTCCCTTCAGTGAGGAGGTGGAAGGCGGGAGGGGAGTAGGCGGAAGGGGGTTTGGGGATGTGGGGAGCAGGTCTGGGGATCGGGGGGGCCATCGGAGGGGGAGGGGGGACCGGCTGGGCGACAGGAGGTGGGGGGAGGACCACTTGCCGGAGCGGAGTTGGGGGCGCCACCGGTTTTTTGGGCCGGGTGAAGAGGGGCTTTAGCGAGGGGAAGCGGATCTTTTTGAGCTTGGCAAGGAGCTGCGCGAGGAGGGTGGTGATCTTGACCTCGGTCATCACGAGGATCGCCCCAAGGCCGAGGCCAAGGGAGAGGAAGAGGGTGCCGATCGTGCTCAGGAGGTGGTGGAGGTTGACGTAAGGGAGATCGCGGTAGAGGTAGGTGGTGGGGACACCCCCCATATGGAAGCGGCCGCTGGTAGTATTGATCAGCGAGTAGGTGTAGCGGCCAAGGGTGGGAAAGCTGGTGGCGAGGAGGGTGAGCAGGAGGCAAAGGGAGGCGAGTAGAACGGCTAAACACCCGAGCTTCAGCCTGGACCTGGTGGGCGGTTTTCCGACGAGGAGGGAGGTCCCCCACCAAAAGAGGGCGGCGACGAGGAAGTAGCTGGCCAGGCCAAAGAGGTACTGGAGCGACCAGGCGATCGTGTAGCCGATTAGCCCGAGCCAGTTGTCACCGATCACCCCCGTTTTGAGGCTAATGAGTCCGAGCAAAAAGAAGAGGCCAAGGGCGATAAGCCCTAGGCCGCTCAACTCTTGCGTGAGGCTCCTCGGAGTCCCTTCGGCCGCTTTTTTCCCCATCCCCCTATCCGATGTTGAAGATCAGTGTGGCAAAGAGGCCGAGGCCAAAGCAGTACCAGGCAAAGGCCTTGAGCCCCTTCTCTTCGACCCATCGGAGGAGGAGCTTGAGAGCTCCATAGCCGGTGATCAGAGAGGCGCCGTACCCTATTGCATAGTCGATTCCTCCCATTGGAGCAAGGGGAATATCCCCGCGGGCTAGCTCTAGGCCAGTCAGAAGGCAGGCGCCCAAGACCGCAGGGAGGGAGAGGAGGAAGGAGAAGCGGACCGCATCGTAGCGGTCCCACCCCATCAGCCGTGCTCCCGTAATCGTCGAGCCGCTGCGCGATACGCCTGGGATTAGGGCGAGGGCCTGGAAGGCGCCGATCACAAGGGCGTCGCGGCAGAGCTTTCCCGCCGGTTTGCTCTCGGCCAGCGTTCGGGCCCGCTCACCCAAAAAGAGGAGGAGGGCGGTCAGGATAAAGAAGGGGCCGAGGAGTTTCGGGGAGGCATAGAGGGAGGAGAGGGGCCCCTTGATCAGGGCGAGGGGGACGAGGGGAAGGGTGCCGATCACCAGAAGGAGGAGGGTAAAGCGGCGGCGGGAGAAGAGGGAGCGGACATCAGGGCCAAAGATGATGAGGAGGGCGGTCAGGGTTCCCAGGTGGCAGACCAGGTCAAAGGGGAGGTAGGCGTCGAGATCCCGCAGGCCAAAAAGGTATTCAAAAAGTTTAAGGTGACCTGAGGAGCTAATCGGTAAAAACTCGGTTAACCCCTGGACAATCCCCAGAAGGAGGGCCAGAAGAGGGGACATCGCACACCTCGTAAGAACACGGTGGGCGATCGACGGGTCTCGAACCCGCGACCTCCGGAACCACAATCCGGCGCTCTAACCAACTGAGCTACGATCGCCACAAGGGGAGTAATCGTAACTAAGGGAGCCTTTTTTCGCTAGACGTTGCCCGTTAGGCGGATCATGGTCTGGATAGTGGAGAAGGCTTTGGAGGCGATCTTGGCCATCCCAGTGTAGAGGGCCTCGATCGAGCTCTTCTGAACCCCCATTTGGGCCTGGAGGACCTGGCCGACATCGGAGACCTGACCGATCAGGTTTTGCCACCCGATTTGGAACTGCGTGACTTTGCTGCTCCCCGATCCCACCAGGATAAGGGTACTGTGTAGCGCTGTGGCAAATCTTTGCTCTGCAGCTTGCTCCTCTTTTGATCCCGGCTTAGCCTTCCACCAGGCCTCAAGGGCTTGGTTGAAATTGACCGCCCCAGGGGTCCCTTGGGCAAGTCGCTCAAGAACGGATATAACGTTGGTCGTTCCCGCGCCCGATGAGTTGAGGACCTGGTTGATCAGCCCGCCCGCATTGGCCATGGCCTCTTGGATCTGCCCCTGCGGCAAGTTAAACTGTGCCCCCACTTGGGCGATGACCTGCTTATACCCTTCGGCACCAAACTTCTTCAGAGCGGCAAGGGCCTCCAACATTTTCTTCTCATCTGCCTTCGTTTGGTTAGAGTCGCTCCCATACTGATTGTAGTCCGTCTGCCATTGGGCCATCCACTGTTGAACGGCCGTCTCCTTCTTGAGGAGCTCGGTCATCACCTTGATCTCGGCAAGGAACTTGGCCACCTCCTGGGCGATCGAGTTGGCTAGGTCGCCGGCCTGGCCGATCGTCCAGCCAAACCCCCCCGCCATCTGCGCCCCGCCAACGCCGGGCTGTGTAGGGGGTGTAGCGCCCTCTGGACCAGAGACTTGGAAGTTAGCCATAACCTTTTGCCTGATAGTTACTTCTTATACCATTATTTTACTAAATAATTGCCGAGATGTCCAATTTTTTATTATTATCTTATAATTAGGTACCTTCCATTTTTGTTTACCTAATTTTGGGGACGGGGTAGGGTGAAGGGAGAGGTCAAGGAGGACGGGCGTGGTCAAGGCAGCTAAAGTCGTGATTATCGGGGGGGGCTTTGGGGGGCTGAATGCTGCTAAGGGGCTGGGTAAGAAGGTGCCCGAGGTGGTTATCGTGGACAAGACCAACCACCACCTCTTCCAACCCCTCCTCTACCAGGTAGCGAGCGCGGCCCTCTCCCCGGGGCAGATCGCCGCCCCCATCCGGGAGGCCGTTGCCAAACAGAAGAATGCCGTTGTGATCATGGGGGAGGTCCTCAAGATCGAGAAGGGGGCCCGCCTCCTCCATATGGCCAATGGGGACAGGATCAAGTATGACTACCTCGTCGTCGCTCCAGGGGCTCGCCACTCCTATTTTGGCCACGACGAGTGGGAGGGGCTTGCTCCGGGGATCAAGACCCTAAACGACGCCCTCTCTATCCGGGAGCGGATCCTCCAGTCGTTTGAGAAGGCCGAGCGCTCCGATAGCATCTCCGAGGCCGAAAAGTACCTCAACTTTGTGGTGATCGGGGCCGGGCCGACCGGCGTTGAGATGGCGGGTGCCATCGCCGAGATCGCCTACAAAACGATGATCCGCAACTTCCGCCGGATCAACACCGAAAAGACCAAGATTTTCCTTGTCGAAGGGGCCCCACAGGTCCTCCCGACCTACCCCAAAAAGCTAGGGGACCATGCTAAGCGGGACCTCGAAAAAATGGGGGTGCAGGTCCTTACCGAAACGATGGTCACCAACATTACCTGTGAGGGGGTTCAGCTGGGAGAGCACTTTATCCCCGCCACCAACGTGATCTGGGCTGCGGGTAACCAGGCCTCCCCCCTCCTCAAGAGCCTCGACGTCCCTCTCGACAAGCAGGGGAGGGTGATGGTCAACCCCGATCTCTCGATCCCGGGCCATCCTGAGATTTTTGTGATCGGCGACGCAGCCCACGCCAAGGGGGTCGATGGGAAGCCCCTTCCGGGGATTGCCCCCACGGCGATCCAGCAGGGGAAGTATGTGGCCAAGATCATCAAGAATCGGACCCCTCCCGACAAGCGCCCCCCCTTCCGCTACCTTGACAAGGGGATGATGGCCACGATTGGGACTAACAAGGCGGTCGCCATGATCGGCCACTGGCACATGACCGGTTATCTCGCTTGGCTTGCCTGGGGCTTTATCCACATCCTCTACCTGATCGGATTCCGCAACCGCGCCCTTGTGATGATCGGGTGGGTCTTCCAGTACTTTACCGGGCAGCGGGGTGCCCGCCTGATCCGCGGCACCCTCGATGAGGATGATACTCGCCCCCCTTGCGGAGCGGCTTAGTCATATTTCTTTCGGAAGGCTTTGAATTCGCTTGGCCAGACCGCAAGGGCCTCCTTCTCAAAGGTGGCCCACTTCTTCGGGTCGACCTTTTTGGCAAGCTCATAGAATTTGATGGCCTGCTTGTCGATAAGGCCCTTGGTCGGGAGGACTTTGTAAAAGATCGCCTCGTTGACCAGCTTTCGGACGACCTTGGCTGAAAACTCGGCGAGTTGCTCTAGATAGGCCAACTTCTCGGTGCCGTCATGTTCGAGGAGCTCGGTGTAGTCCTTTACCTGCAGCTGATAGAGGTTGTCGGGCGTTGGTAGGTCTCCATAGTGCTTGTGGAGCTCGAGGAGGTAGGCCCCAAATTCCTCGGGAGTCTTGGGGAGCTTAGGAGTCTCGCCCGAGTCCCGTGGAGGGGGAGAGGGGGGGATTGAGGTGGGTTCCATGCGGTATTTTATTTTTAATATAAGTAATAAAAAATTTATTACCAATATTGAAAAATTAGGCTTTGTGGGGATTTAATAGACGGCCGTGCACCGAATACCCGCCCTCCTTTTCTCCCTCCCCTTTTTGGTAGGGGTAGCCCTGGCTTTGAGGTGCAATCCCCTTATCATCATGGCTTTGGCCCCAATGTGGAGGCGTCCCCTTCTCCTGCTCGGGGCCGGTCTAGTGGGCTTTCTCTACACCTCTTACATGGTGACCCTGCCGGTGGGGGAGGGGGAGGGGAGGGCCCGCCTCCACATCGAGCGGATCCTCCCCTCAGGAAAGGGGTGGCTCTATCAGGGGCGGCTGAAGTCGTTTGAGGGGGAGACCGTTGGGAGGGGGCTCCCGATCCGGTGGAAGACGGCGGAGCGGCTGGAGGGAAGCACCGACTACTGGGCCGATGGGCGGCTGGTCAAGCGGGGGGGCTACCGGCTGGTAAAGGGGAGGGGATGGGAGCCCATTG
Source organism: Parachlamydiales bacterium (assembly GCA_050250135.1). Lineage (GTDB taxonomy): Bacteria > Chlamydiota > Chlamydiia > Chlamydiales > JAFEGQ01 > JBFWPF01. Next base: position 21,023 of record JBFWPF010000022.1, read on the forward strand.
CGGGGAGCCATAGCTTTGCCGAGAGGCGCTACCAAACTCGGGTCCGTGTCGAGCGCTACCTCTCCCGCCACCTCAGCGCCGAGTCGGCCCCCTTCTTGCGGGCGCTGATTTGCGGCGACCTGCTCGATCCCCAGACGCTGCTCGACTTCTCCCGCCTCGGCCTGATCCACCTGATGGTGATCTCCGGTTTCCACTTCTCGCTCATTGCAGGGATGCTAGGGCTGATCATGCGCCCTAAGGTGCCCTACAAGCTGGCGGCGATCCTCCTGCTGTGGATCCTCAGCTTCTACTTTGGCTTTTTGGGGTGCAGCCCCGCTGTCGTGCGCGCCTTTGTGATGGCGGCGATGGGGCTGGTCGCCCTTCTCATCGAGCGGCAGAATTTTGCGATGAATGCCCTGGGGGTCTCTCTCGTGATCGTCCTGCTGATCGACCCCTGCGCGCTCTTCTCGGCAGGCTTTGCCTTTAGCTTCCTGTGCACCGGCGCCATCCTCACCTTTTACCGACCGGTCGAGCGCCTCTTGCGCCCCTTGATCCCTCCGTTTAAGAGTCCGGAGGTCTGGAAAATGCCCCTCCTCGACCAACACGGCTACCTTTTCGCTACCTGGATCCGCAGAGGGCTTGCTCTCGGGATCAGCGTCAACACCGCTGCCCTTCCGCTCACCCTCTTCTACTTCCACCAGTTCCCCTGGCTCGGCCTCCTCTGCAACCTCTTCTTCCCCGCCCTGATCGCCTTGATGCTCTTTCTCCTCCCCTTTGCCGCCCTTTGCCCCCTCCTCTTTTGGATCGAAGAGGGGCTTATTCGCGCCGCCACCGGCTTCACCCACTACCTTCCCCCCTTCTTCGACTTTCGGTGGGTCGTGGTCGACTTTCCCCTAGAGCTTCTCCTCGGGATCCTCGCCCTCCTCCTCCTTCTCCTGTTGAAGAAGAACCAAAGGATCGTTAAAAGAGGGCTATGAATGGACATGTGACCCGCTACTACCAATCGGCTGGAGGAGAGGGGGAGTTCTTTGAGTCGACCCCCCTCCACGAGATTCCCGAGAGGGAGTGTGCTTTTGAAGAGGCCCTCTCCCTCGCCCCCAACCTTCCCAAGGGGTGGTACGAACTGGCCCACCTGAGCAGCGAGGACCGGATCGAGTTTGTCAAGGGCTACTGGCACATGCGTTTGCCGTTCGTTCCCCATATTCGGAAGTTGATCTCCCATTTTTTCGCCCAGATCGATGACATCGGGATCTTCCTGGTGCAGCGGCGCTCGGGGCAGCCCCACCTTGCCGAGATGGTCTATAGCCTCAGTGAGGATCGGGGTTTTTTTCACGGCAGTCCCGGGGCGAGTGGCGATGCCCTTGAGGAGCTGGAGGAGGCCTTTCCCAGCGTCACCTTTCCCCCCGACTACCTCGCCTTCCTGCAGATTCACGACGGCTTTTGCAAAGGGAGCGACAGCGGTTTGTTGCCGAGCGCGCGGATCCCCCTGGCCTATGAGAACCTGCAGGGCTACCTCGAGGAGCGGGAGCCGTTGCAGTTGCCGGGGCAGGAGGAGGTCGATCCCCGCCAGCTGATCCCCTTCTATCAATCGTTCGGTCTCCCTTGCTACCAGGCCTTCTATGCCGATTGGTACCCTGAGGGGGGAATGGGGAACCTCTACTATTCGGGTGAGGCCCATACCCTCTCGAATTTTCAGAAGCGGGCCCTATGGGCCGACAACATGGCCTTCCCCACCTTCTTGGATTGGCTCGTCTTTTACCTTGAAGTGCTTGCCTAGTTCCGGTTAGGATTCCGGGGTGTGTATACCGTTCGCAAGCTAATTCAGGAATGTCAGGGCCCTCTTGCGCTCAAACTTGTAGCAGGGGAGGGGGGGCTTGATCGTCCCATTTTGGTCCCCGAGATCATGCGTCCGGGTCTCGCGCTCACTGGTTACCTCGAGGGGCACGCTGAGCAGCGGGTAGTGGTGTTGGGGGAGCTTGAGAGGGGCTATCTCGAGCGTCTCGACAGGGCGCTGCGAGCCGAGCGCCTTCGGGGAATTTTGACCGAAAGTACCCCTTGCCTTCTCCTCTCACGGGACCTCACCCCCTTACCCGAGCTCCTCTCCTGCTGTGTCGAGGCGGCCGTTCCCCTCGTCACCTCCCCGCTCCCCACCCCCAAACTCCTCCAAGAGGTGGGGCAAGCATTGGACACTGCCTTTGCCCCCACGACCACCCGCCACGGCACCCTTGTCGAGGTCTTTGGAGTGGGGATTTTGATCGAGGGAGAGCCTGGCGTTGGGAAGAGCGAGGCGGCCCTTGGCCTTCTGGCGAGAGGTCACCGCCTTATCTCCGATGATGTGGTGAGGCTCTTTCGTGAGGAGGACTTTGTCCGGGGAAAAGGGGAGGCCCTGACCCGCCACCACATGGAGATTCGGGGCATTGGGCTGATCGATGTGGGGCAGCTTTATGGCGCGGTTTGCGTGCGCGAGTGCAAGCGGGTCGACCTCGTAGCCCGGATCGAGCCGTGGGATGAGAGCGCCCATTACGAACGGATTGGACTCGATGAGGCGCAGTGTGTTATTCTCGACATCCCGCTCCCTTTCCTCCGAGTGCCGGTGAAACCGGGGAGGGATGTCGTCCTCCTTCTCGAGACGATCGCCCTCAACCACCGGCTCAAGGCGATGGGGAGGTGCCCCGCGAGGGCATTTAGTGAGCGGTTAACCACAGCGATCGAGCAGGGGGCCCGATGCACAAATTGATCCAAGAGGTGCGGATCCGCAATCCGCTCGGCCTTCACGCCCGCCCCTCCAGCACCATCGCCCAGTTATTGCAAGGGGTAAAGAGCAGTGTCACTATTCACTACAAAAACCTCTCGGCCAATGCCAAGAGTGTGATGGAGCTTTTGATGCTCGCCGCCAAACAGGGGGCGCGGGTCAAGATTACCGTTGAGGGGGAGGATGCCTCCGATGTGATGGAGCGGCTGGTGGCCGCGTTTGAGAGGGGGTTTGAAGGGGGATGAGCAAGGAGAAAAGGGAGATCCGACTCAGGGGCGCCCCCATTTCGTCGGGGATTGCGATTGGGAGCCCCTATCTCTACAAGTTGGCAACCAGTGAGCTCCCCACCTTTACCGTTGCCCGCGAGGAGCTTCAGGGGGAGGTTGACCGCTACCACAGGGCCCTTGAGGAGTCCAAGCGGGAGGTCAAGGTCCTCCTCAAACGGATGGGAGATGAGGGGGCTATCGAGGGGGCCGCCATCCTCGAGTCCCACCTCCAGATGATGCAGGACCCCATGCTCACCGAAGGGGTTCTCGAGCGGATCCGCAAGACCCGGATCAACACCGAGGCCGCTTTTCAGGGAGCGATCAACGACTTTGAGGTCCGTTTCTCCAAGATATCGGATCCCTTTTTCCGCGACCGGGTCTACGATCTTCACGACATCGCCCGCCGAGTCCTTGGGCGCCTTCGCCAAAAGCCGACCACCACCCTTGCCGAGCTTCCCGTTGGCTCCATTGTCTTTGCCAACGAGCTAGTCCCCTCCGAGGCCGCCGAGGCCGACGCCGAGAAGATAGCCGCCTTTGTCACCACCACAGGAGGGGAGACCTCTCACGCGGCCATTATGGCCAAGTCTCGCGGCATCCCTTACGTGGCCAAGATCGACTTTTCCGCCGCAGGCGACTTTACCGATGCCCCCGTCATCGTCGATGGCCGGATCGGCGAGGTGATCCTCTACCCTACCGAGGCAACCCTCTCCAAGTACCGCGCCCTCCAAAAGGAGCTCTCCACCTATCTCGGCGCCTTCGACCACCACGCCTCCTACGTTGCCGAGACTACCGATGGCTACCAGGTCACCCTCTCCGCCAACGTCGAGATGTGCAGTGAGGTCGACCAGGTTACCCGCTACGGCGGCGACGGGATCGGCCTCTTCCGTTCCGAGTACCTTTGTGTGGGCCGGCAGACCTTCCCTTCTGAAGAGGAGCAATTCGGTGTCTACCGGCAGATCACCGAGGCCCTTCCCGGCAAGCCTTGCGTTATCCGCACCTTCGATATCGGGGGGGATAAGTTCCGTCAGATGGAGGGTGTCGCAGATGAAGATAACCCCTTCCTCGGCTGCCGGGCGATCCGCCTCCTCCTCAAGGAGACGACCGCCTTCCGCGCTCAGCTCTCCGCCATACTCCGCGCTAGCGCTTTCGGCGACATCCGCCTCCTCTTCCCCATGGTCTCGGGCCTTCCCGAACTCCTCGAAGCCAAGGGGATTGTCAGCGAGGTCAAGCACCAGCTCCGCCAGCAAAACGTCCCCTTTAACGAAGATATTCAGATCGGCTGCATGATAGAGGTTCCCTCGGCGGCCCTCACCACCGACATCCTCGCCCGCGAATGCGATTTCCTCTCCATCGGTACCAACGACCTTGTGCAGTATTCTCTCGCTGTCGATCGGGATAATGAGCAGATGAGCTACCTCTATTCGCCCGCTCATCCGAGCGTGATCCGGCTGATTAAGATGATCACTTCAGAGGGGAATCGGAATGGGGTGAAGGTTTCGCTTTGCGGCGAGGTTGCGGCCGATCCCCGTTTTACCGCCCTCCTTCTTGGCCTTGGTGTGCAGGAGCTTTCGGTAGCGGCCCGCTACCTGCCGATCATCAAGAATGCCATTCGTTCGACCAGCATTATTGCGGCGGCCGACCTCGCTGAACGGGTCCTCACCATGCCTACCGCTATCACTATCCTAGACGCCCTTATCGCCGAGTACCAAAAGACAATCGGCAGTTCCCCATCGCTCTCTTAACCGTTATTGGTCTAGTCCTGATGTGCAGGTGCGGGCTGGCAGAGGTAAAAGAGGCCCTCGATCGATCCCCTCTCACCCTCCTTAAAAAACTGCTGAAGCTCTTTCAGGTGCTGGGCACCAGAGCTGTCTGGGAGGTCATCGAGGTTTAGGTCTCTGAAACGGGGAGTCCCTTTAGCAACTAGCGGGTCCGCGTCTGACACCGCCGCATTAAGCGTGTTCTTAACTTCCTCGGAGATTTCTCCCTCAATCTTTGTTGAGAGGTTAGCAGTATCCCATATAGGTCGTAGGGCGGCGTTGAGCGTTTTAGGTTTGAAATCATCGAAATTCTGAACAAGCTTCTGCTCAAGGTGGCGAGCAATCCCTTCGTAGATCGCCCTTTCCGACTGTTCGCCACCAAATCCGGCAAGACCTCCTGCCGTAGCGCCAAGAAGGGCTCCGCAGGTAAATCCCTCCTTGAGGAGGTCATGGAACCGTTGGCTCGTCATTCCTGGAATGTGAATAGCGTACCAATAGGCTCCAAAGGTGCCGATGGCTCCCCCGATCAGCCCCACTATTAACCCCCCGGCAAGGCTACCGAGGATCCTCTGGCCAACGGAAATGGGCTGGCAAGTTCGAGCCCCCTGCTGGAGTTGCTGCAAGTTCTCTTCTGCATTCGATCCGGTAAAATGCACAGGCTGTGTCACATCTTCCTCCCATCATTAATAGGGCATTATATTACTTGATTTGGAATATTATGTAAATATGTAATTTTTTGTTTAGATGAGAGGTTAGAATAATCCGCCGAACAGGAGCGATCCTCCGAGGTCGAGTAAGTCTGGGATGATGTCGCCTCCAGATCGGTTTGAGGAGCTCGAGGGGTAACCGAACCTATCCGGGGTGTACTGGGGCTAAGCCCTCCAAATATAGAAGGTCTCGCTGAGTTTAGGCGGCGACTGGGTCCTCTCGGGGTAGATTAAGTTGAGGAGATTGTCTAGCCGCTCGCCCCCGGCCACGTTAGCAACAAGGGTTACAGAGTCTACCTCTAGCGGCTCCTTTTTGCTGTACTCGTAGAGCGTCCTTATCGCCCAGGTGGCATAAGGGGGTTTGGGGTTGTCGAGCGAGCTTACCTTTTTAGGCAGGTGTTCGGTATCCCAGATGGGGGCCAAGCGGAGCTCAGACGCACCTTGAATCGATTCCTTGTAGATAAGCGAGTGGCTACGAAACTCCTTGTCCAATTCCCCATCTAGATGTTCTGCGATTTCCTTATAGATCTGGGGAAGCTCCCGCCGCTCCTGTTCATATAGGTTTCGCTGCCTGCCATAATCCGCGAACCGCTTGCCGGCGGCAATTAGGAGGCCAAGATCGAGCAGGGCCAGGCCTCCAAAGAGCCACTTCGCCTGGGGAAGGTGTCTGCACCCCCAGCCGATCAGGAGGCTAGCGGCAATCCCGCCTAAGGCTATACGGGGAATGGTCTGCGGTACTTCCGGCTCAACGCCGCGCGGGCCATTCTCGATGGTGGTGCCACCCAATTGCAGACGGGTCCAATTTTCGTAGCCCGAGTCCTTTGCAGACAGAGGTATATCCATATATTACCTTGGTAAACAGGCTTTATGATACCTATTTCGATGGAATAAGGCAAGGGGTATTAAAAAATTTAGAAGCCGAGTGAGCCGAGGCCGGGAAGACCGGAGGAGGCCTGGGTCTGGAGGCGGGAGGAGGCATCGTTTAGGGCTGCCTTGATCAGATCCTCAAGCCCCTCAACGTCCTCAGGGTCAACGCACTCAGGCTTGATCGAGACCGAGGTAACCTCATGCTCCCCATTCATCTTAACGGTGACAAGGCCCGCGCCAGCACTTCCCTCGATTTCAAGGGCAGCCATCTGAGCCTGCATCTGGGCCAGCTGGTCCTGAAAGGCCCTGGCCTGCTTCTTTTTCTTGGCAAATCCCGATCCCATTACCTCTCAAGCCTCCCCTCTAATTCAACCGCTGCGAAACGGAGGAGTGTATCATGTCTTGCCCGTTTTTGCACCCCCAATTCGGGTGAGGAAAATTTTTCCTTTGGGGGAGCGGGCTCCTTTTGCTGGAGCTCTGCAACGCCTGATTGTGACCTATTGTCCCGAGGGGGCGGCAGGGGGTGGTCAGATGGTGCACATCGTGACGAGGCCGGGTTTATAAACCCGGGTGAGGAGGGATGTGCGTCAGATGACCGCCCACTGTCGATGCCCTCGGGACTAGAGGTCGCAATCAGGCGTTCAAGCTTGCGGGTGATCGCCTCGAGGGGGAGGCGGTGGCGGATCCGGATGGGATGGGCAAGGAGGAGCTCAAAGGTGGCCCGCTGAGAGGGGCTGTGTTTAAGCTGGCTCTGGTGATGGATCAGATGGTCGAGAAGGGCAAGGAGCTGCTCGCGGGTGTAGAGGCGAGCCGAGTTTTGGTAGCGGGGGAGCTCCTCAGGAGGGAGAGGGGGCGAGAGGTTTAAGTTGAGGAGAAGGAGGGTTCGGTAGTGGTCGATAAGGGCGCTGCAGGCCGCCTCAAAGTCGCGCCCCTGTGTGTAGAGCTCCTCAGCGAGCTGGTAGGGGACCTCAAGCTGGTAATCTTTGGCCGCCTCGTCCAGGCGGAAAAAAAGCTCGGAGGGGGGGAGGCCAAGAATTTCGCAGAGAGTCTCTTCGGTAAGGGTATCGGTTTGGAAGGAGAGGGCCTGGTCGAGGAGCGACTCGGCGTCCCGCATCCCCCCCTCTGCTGTTTTGGCGATGAGGTGAAGGGCACCCTCGGTAATGGAGGCGCCTGCTTCATCGGCCTCCTGCTTAAGTTTTTCGGCGATCAGAGGGAGGGGGAGCCGTTTAAGGGCAAAGTGCTGGCACCGGCTGAGGATAGTAGGGGGGATCCGGTGGGGCTCGGTGGTGGCGAAGAGGAAACGGGTGTTGGGAGGGGGCTCTTCAAGGGTCTTGAGGAGGGCGTTAAAAGCCTCCTTGGTGAGCATATGGACCTCGTCGATGAGGTAGACCTTAGCCCCCCCAGAGGCGGCAGCGTAACCGACCGATTCGTTGAGCTGCCGGATGTCGTCGATCCCCCGATTGGAGGCGCCGTCCACCTCAATGACATTGAGGGAGCTGCCCGATGCGATTTCGGTGCAAGAGGAGCAGGTGGAGCAAGGTTCGCCCTTTGTTTGGCTTTTGCAGTTGAGGGCCATGGCCAGGAGGCGGGCGAGGGTAGTTTTGCCGCAGCCGCGGGGGCCCGAAAAGAGGTAAGCGTGGCCGAGCCGGTTGTGGGTAAGGGCATTTTTTAGGGTGGTCACGATCGGCTCCTGGCCGAGGACCTGGTCGAACCGTTTGGGGCGCCACTTTCGGGCGAGGGCTTGGTAGTGGGACATGGGGTGGAGAATAGGGGCAGCCTCCTAAGTTTGCAACGGGCCGGGCGGTTAGCTATAATGGGGGAAGGTAAACCATTGTGGGGCAATGACCGAGTCTTCGGGTTCTGCTGGCGTCGTCCAGCCCAACGGGGAGCAGGGATTCTTCGACAAAAGCCGGGTCGTCCGGTTTTTAGTGGGTCTCCTCTTCTTTTTGTCCCTCCTCCTCGCCCTCCAATTTAAGCAGACCAAGGTAGAGATGCTCGAGCTGGGCAGCCCCGCCGCGCACTACGTGGTGGCCGAGCGGGGCTTTGCTTTTCCCGATGAGGAGGCGACGGCGGCGGCGCGCGAGGAGGCGGTCGTTGGAGTGGGGACGATCTGGCGGATTCCTCAAGGGGAGCTATTGGCGGCCTTTGGCCATTTTGAAGGGGAGCTAGGGGAGGGGGAGTGGCAAAAGGCCCTTTCCGAGGTTTCGGAAGATGCGCTGCAGACGGGGGGCAATAGGGTCGTTGAGCGGCTGAGTAAGGTTCGCATGACCGATGGGGCGACGCTCAAAAAGATGGAAGAGGCGGGGCTGCGCTCCCCCCTCACCTTTGTCCTTGCTCCGGGCGAGACACCCGATGCGCTCCCCGATGAGGTCTGGTCAAAGGTCAAGCAGCGGGCTTTGGCGGGGAGCGATCTGACGAGCAAGGAGCGGACCTGGATTCTGACCCAGTTTAGGCAGGAGCGGTGGACCCTAGAGGCCGACCCGGAGATGGCGGCTTTATTGGATGAGCGGCTCCGGGAAGGGGTGGGGCCGGTCACGACCCGGGTGAGTGCGGGGAGTCGGGTAATTGAAAAGGGAGAGGTTGCGACGACGAGGCACCTAGCGATGATCGCCGCTCTCAATCAGGCGCGGGCAAAAAGCAGCGGCCGGTGGGAGGTGATGACTTGGCTCGGAAGTGCCCTGCTGGCCGCCCTCTTTTGGCTCGGAGCGGCCGCCTACCTGAGGGCCTGCCACCGGGAGGTCTACCGCTCGAATAAGCGGCTCTTTCTCCTCACCCTTGTGGCTCTCCTCACCCTTGTGATTGGGAAGGGGACCGAGCTCCTCTTTGTGAAGAGTGGTGTGGCGCTCACTCAGGTCCCCTTTCCCCTCTTTGTCCCCTTTGCAGCGATCCTGGTCGGGAGCCTCCTGAACGCTCGGGTTGGCGCCTTTATGGTCGTTTTCCTCTCGATCATCCTTACCCTATGCCTCACCGTCGACCCCACTCCATTTCTGGTGGTGAACATTTTGGCTGGGGTCGTGGTGGTGCTCAGCACCCGCTCCCTCCGAAAGCGGAAAGAGGTCTTTGTGGTCTGCGGCAAGACCTACATCGGGGTCTTCCTAATCGTTTTGGCCTTCCACCTCTATCAGAACAACCTTTGGGACATCTCGACCCTTTGGGACCTCCTCTCGACCTTCCTCTTTATGCTGGTGACGGCGGTCCTGGTGGTTGGCCTCCTCCCCCTCTTTGAAGCGGCCTTCCGGATGGTGACCGAGATCACCCTAATGGAATACATGGACCCGACCCACCCCCTCCTGCGCCGCCTCTCGGTCGAAGCGCCGGGAACCTATCAACACTCGATTGTGGTGGGGAATTTAGCTGAGGCAGCGGCGATTGCGATTGGGGCCAACGGCCTCTTCTGCCGAGCGGCTACCCTCTACCACGACATCGGCAAGCTGGCCGCCCCTCAGTACTTTACCGAAAACCAGCAGGGGGGGATGAATATCCACAGCCTGCTAACGCCGCAAGAGTCGGCTCAGGTGATCATGAACCATGTCCCAGAGGGGGTGGTCCTTGCGCGCAAGTACTCCCTCCCCGAGTCCTTTATCCAGATCATCAAGGAGCACCACGGCGACACGCTCGTCTACTACTTCTACCACAAGCAGGTCGACCTGTTGGGCGGCGATGCCGGGCTGGTAGATGAGGCCGATTTCCGTTATGCGGGCCCCAAACCGCGGAGCAAGGAATCGGGGATCATCATGATGGCCGACACAGTCGAAGCGGCCTCCCGCTCCCTTGAGGAGGCGACCGAGCAGAATGTAAAAGCGCTCGTCTACCGCCTCGTTCAGGAGAAGATCGACGACGGGCAGTTCGAGCGGAGCCTGCTGACCTATGAGGAGGTCGAGCGGGTGAAGCGGTCGCTGATCAAGTCGGTGATGGCAGCGGCCCACACCCGGATCAAGTACCCGACGAAGACGCCGCCCGCAGGGGGCGCGGACGACCCCGCTTGGCCCGAGGAAGAGGAGTGAGAGTTGTCGTTACGGGGGCTAGCTCGGGGCTAGGGCGGGCCTTTGCAGAGAGTGTGCGGGCAAAATATCCCGACGCCGAGCTCTGGGTCGTCGGACGAAATGAGGCAGGGCTGCCCGAAGGGGAGAAGCTCCTCCTCGATCTCTCGACTGAAGCGGGGAGGGTCCGCTTAGAGGAGCGCCTTAAGGCACAGCCCCCCGATCTCCTCGTCAACTGCGCCGGCCTTGCCTACTACGGCTCTGCCCTGACCCACACGCTGGAGGAGGAGGCCGAAATGGTCGCGGTGAATGTGCTCGCCCTCCAGCAGCTGACCCTTGCAGCGGCGAGCGTCATGAAGGGGGGCACGATACTCAATGTCTCCTCCGCCGCCGGTTTTCTCCCCTTTCCTGGGAATGCGACCTACTCGGCGACCAAAGCCTTCGTCACCAACTTCTCAGAGGGGCTCGACCTCGAACTAGAGGGGATCCGGGTCCTCGCCTTTTGTCCGGGGCAGATTGCCACCCCCTTTTCGAAGCGGGCCAGTAAAGGGAGGGCGCTGAGCATCACGAGGCGGTCGGTGATGCCGATCGAAAAGACGGTAGAGGCGATGTGGCAGCAGATCGAGAGGGGGAAGCGGGTGGTCGTCTACGACTGGCGCTACTGGCTAGGGGTCAAGTTCCTGTGGCTTGTGCCGAGAGGATGGCTCGGGCGGTACCTTCAGGCCAAGGTCACATCGGGTTGAGGGGGGGGTGCAAAGAGGCAGACCGCATTCCCATCCTTGTGGCCTAGCCTTGACCACTCCCGCTGGATCATGTGGGCGTAAGCGGTGTGGAGATTGGTGAGAAAGCGGGCACGCTCTGTATCGAGTTGACCGAGTCGCCTCCCAAATTCCCCTTTAGAGGGGGCCCCGAGCACACTGGTCTGCTCTTCCGCTAGCTCGCCGCCCACAATCGCAACAAATAGTTTAGCTGTCCCATATTCCTCCGGCGACATCCGACCGTAGTAGGCCCGCTGCTTCAGCACGTGGGGGTCATCCCTAAAGGTGGTATAGTCAAACCAGAGGAGCTGGTGCCAGACATACCAATCGGGTTCGGTGTAATGGGCGTCGCCGCTCTCGTACCATTTTAGTTTGGAATAGGGATCGTCGTAACGCTTCCCATACTCAAGCAGGGACAATGAGCCTCCAAGAGTGAAAACAAGAGAGGCGAACGCTCCAAGGCCAGCCCCGATTTGGATCTGCTTATGCGTTGTGCACCAGCGCCGAAATAAAGGGTGGGCCAGGTCGGGACGGAGGGCTGACTTCAGGCAAACAAGCATCGGATATAGCCCCCCAAAGGTGATCAAAAAACCCCCTGCAGCACAGCCGTAGTAGGCAGCGCTCCACTTCCACGCCCCAGGTTTATCGGTGGCCTCCTGAAAGGCCTCAGCAAAGATCTTGGAGTATTGAGCCCATTTTTCCTCTCGCAGGTTGTCAGCGATGGGCTGGAAACAAGGGTAGTCGGCAAGAATATCTGAAGCTTGCATGGCCAGTAGTGTCGCCTCTATTCCCTTTTACATCCAGTCGGCAGTGTGCTAAACTCCCCCTCCTATGACCACCTTTGCCGACCTCAATCTGGATGAAAAGATTTTAATTGCTCTGGAGCGGATGGGGTATAAGACCCCCTCTCCCATTCAGACCCAGGCCATACCCCTGGTGCTGGAGGGGCGGGACCTGATCGCCCTGGCCGAAACGGGGTCGGGGAAAACGGCCGCCTGCGCCATTCCGATCTGCCACAAGGTCGACCCTGCTCGCCCCGAAGTTCAAGCGCTGATCGTGGTGCCGACCCGGGAGCTTGCCCTCCAGTATGCCGTTGAGACTCAGAAGATTGGGAAGGAGAAGGGGGTAAGCGCCTTCGCCCTCTACGGGGGGGAGGATATGGGGCTCCAGCAGGCCAAGCTCAAGGCAGGGTGCCAGGTCCTTGTGGCCACTCCGGGGCGGCTGATCGACCTGATCTACCAACGGCTGATCGACCTTCGGCATGTAGAGACCCTGATTCTGGATGAGGCCGATGAGATGCTGAGCATGGGCTTCTACGAGGACCTAGAGTTTATCATCCAATGCCTCGTCCACGACCACCAGACCCTCCTCTTCTCGGCGACAATGCCGGCCGAGATCAAGAAGATTGCCCAGGCCCATATGAAAGAGCCGGCCGAGGTGGCCCTGATTACCGGCCGCTCGGGCCCTGAGAGCCTCGACCATTTCTTTGTCTACTGCCCCGAGGCTCGGGAGCGGCTTGGGGTCCTAGAGGGGCTCTTTCGGAAGATGGAACCCCGCCAGTCCCTCATTTTTTGCCGCTCGCGCGAGCAGACCGAAGAGGTGGCCAAGGCGCTGCGCCGCAAGTTCCAGCAGGTCGACTTTTTGCACGGAGGACTTGCCCAGCCGGTCCGGACGGTGATCACGAATAAGTTTCGGCGGGGGCAGATCCGCTATCTCGTGGTGACCGATGTGGCGTCGCGTGGCCTCGACTTTTCGGGGGTAACCCATGTCTTCCTCTTCCACCTCTCCCATGAGGTTGACCTCTACACCCACCGGGTAGGCCGGGCAGGCCGTTCGGGGCGGACGGGTGTGGCGGTGACTCTAGTGACGCGGAGGGAGGTCGAAACGGTCCCTAAGATTTTAAAGCGGATCGATCGCCCTGCCCAGTGGATTGGGAGCCCTCCGCCTGCTGGGGGAGGAGGGGAGGAGCGCCCTCCCCGGCGCGCCCCTCGACGGAGTCAGCGCCGCGGAGCCTAGGGCGTATAATCAGGGCGTGTAATCAATTAAAATAATAGTTGATACCGGGAATCCTTTCAATTCAGCCAGATCAAAGCAGATGCAAGGTAGACTCCACCGAGAAAGTTGCGGGCTAATTTCTCATAGCGGGTTGCAATAGCTCGATATTGCTTTAGCTTGGCAAAAAAGTTCTCGATCCAGGGCGTCGGACATTAGAAAAACTCTTTTAAAATAATTTGCTTGGCCTTCATGATTGTGTTCCCCAACAAGGAGGACGCAAATGCCTAAGCTCAAACCAACTTCAAAGCATATTCAAATACGCA
>JBFWPF010000023.1:0-32753 GCA_050250135.1 Parachlamydiales bacterium
GGAAGAAAAGCTAGGCAAGGACCACCCCGATGTGGCCACAATCCTGGACAACCTAGGGAGCGCCTATGACAGCAAGGGGGAGTACGACAAGGCCATCCAGTACTACCAGCAGGCCCTTACGATCAAGGAAGAAAAGCTAGGCAAGGACCACCCCGATGTGGCCACAAGCCTTAACAGCCTAGGGAGCGCCTATTACCACAAGGGGGAGTACGACAAGGCCATCCAGTACCACCAGCCGGCCCTTACGATCAAGGAAGAAAAGCTAGGCAAGGACCACCCCGATGTGGCCACAAGCCTTAACAGCCTAGGGAGCGCCTATTACCGCAAGGGGGAGTACGACAAGGCCATCCAGTACTACCAGCAGGCCCTTAGGATCGGGGAAGAAAAGCTAGGCAAGGACCACCCCCATGTGGCCTATAGCCTTAACAACCTAGGGAACGCCTATTACCGCAAGGGGGAGTATGGCAAAGCCATCCAGTACCGCCAGCAGGCCCTTAAGATCTGGGAAGAAAAGCTAGGCAAGGACCACCCCTTAACCGTCCGGGCTCGAAGGAATCTTCAAATGGACCAACAGGCCAAGTCCAGCAAGTGTACCATTATGTAAATCTTGCCTAAGAGGCTCTCACCAGGCCATCGTGCTTATAAGTCTCAGCTTTAAACAAACGTCATCGGTAGGCGAGGGGATTACGCCCCTCGCCCCCTCTAAAACCGGACGCGTGCTATTCACCCACACGGGTTCCTCACCCTCATGGCTTACGTCATCGCATAGCTCTTCGAATCAAAGAATAAGTTCACCAGGATGGAGGCTTTTGGATACATGCTAGGCGACATCGTAAAGTAACCCCCTAGCGACACGAAAAGTAACCTCTTCCAGGATGCGAATCAGCGGCAAGCTTGGCTGTCGATGACTGCCGGTGCGTATTTGAATATGCTTCGAAGTTGGTTCAAAATTAGTCATTTGCGTCCTCCTTGTTGGGGGACACAATCATGAAGGTCAAGCAAATTATTTTAAAAGGTTTTTTCTAATGTCCGATGCCCTAGATGTCCTCCGCCCCTGTTAGGTGGATACTTCTCAGCGATCACTAATTCTTAAAGAGACACACTATTGAGCTCCGTCAGGTGGATCGCCCCGAGGCGGACCGCCTCCTTCAAGAAGGGATAATCGGGTGGCCCGACGAGAACCCCATCGATCCCACACCCCTTTAGCGCCTGCACCCCCCTCAGCGAATCCTCAAAGCCCACCGCCCGCTCCCCCACTCCCCGTAGCGCCAGGGCCCTAATGTAGCACTCGGGATGGGGCTTGGGGCGGGTGTACTGCTCCCGCGTGATCCAATGGGGCACGGTGCTGAGGATGGGATGCTGCTCCTTGAGGAGGGCGACCTGCTCGGGGCGGGAGTGGGTCACAACGGCCCGCTTGATCCCCCGCTCGGCTAACCCCTCGAGCAGCTCGGCGGCCCCCGGCATCAAAGCTACCCCCCCCTCCTTCAAGAGCCTGAGGTAGTGCTCCCCCTTTTTCCGATAGATCGTCTCCCACCCCACCTCCCCCATCAGCTGGGGAAACTGGGCCCCTATCGCCCGGGACGACCCCTCGGAATCGGGATGGCAGATCCGGCAAAAATCGGCAAAACTCCACCCCAATTCCTTCCCGTATCCCTCTAAGGTCCTAAGGTAGGCCAGGTGGTGGAGGTGCTCCGTATTGACTAAGAGCCCATCAAAATCGAAGAGAAAGAGCTGGTATCGGCCGGCAAAATCCATCCCCCCATCATAGTTCAATGACACAATAATCTGCACCGCCCTTACCTTCAGTGTTTTATAAAAATACCCCCCTTATTTTGAAATATTTATTATATATCGAGGAAAAGGAGTACTCCAATGCGTTACTTGCTCTTGATGCTTGCCCTCATCGCCACCCCCCTTTCGGCCAAGGAGAAGCCGGTGGTCGATGCGGTCCTCTTCTACTCCCCCAAGTGTCCCCATTGTCACAAAGCGATCGAGCAGACGATCAAGCCCCTTACCCACAAGTATGGGGCTCAGTTCCAGCTGGTGATGGTGGACATCGACACGCCCGAGGGGCAGGAGCTCTTTCAGAATGCGATGCGCAAGTACTCGGTCCCCAAGAGCAAGCGGGTTGTCCCTTTTATGATTGTGGGCTCAACCCTCCTCATCGGAAGCGACGAGATTGAGAGGCGGCTCTCCTTCCTGATCGACAAGGGGCTTGCCGCAGGAGGGCGAAAGCTCCCGAACATTAAAGGGCTAGCTGAGGCGGTGCCGAATCCCACCTAAAACCCTTTCCTGATATGGTGCAGGTAACGGGAAACTGCCATGATCCGAACACTACTTGCCGCCCTCCTTCTCCTCCTTGCCCCTTTATCGGCCAATTCGACTGTGACCGCAGTCCTCTTTTTTTCGGGCCGCTGCCCCCACTGCCATGAGGTAATCCGAGAGGTCCTCCCGCCGCTTATGGAGAGGTATCAGGACCGGCTCGAGGTGATCTTTGTGAACATCGGGACCCATCTCGGCAGCGAGCTCTACTACGAGGCGATCGCGACCTACAAGGTTCCTGAAGATCGACTCGGCGTCCCCACCATGCTGATCGGCAAGCAGATCCTGATCGGCTCCGATGAGATCGCGCAAGAGCTCCCTGAGGTGGTTGGGAGGGCCCTCAATTCGGGAGGGGCCACCCTGCCGACCGTTGCCGGCCTTGCAGCAGCGATGCCCGCATCGGAAGAGCCCCCGGCAAAACGCCCCGCTCTGACCAAGAGACCCCCTCCCGTTACCATCGCCACCGAGGCCAACCTTGAGAAGATGGCCCACCCCAGCCTGTGGGAGAAGCTGAGTGGCGACCCGATCGGCAACAGCCTCGCCCTCGTCCTCCTCGTGATTATCGCCGTCTCCCTTATCTGGGTCCCGATCCGCTGGAAACATGCCGGAGTCAGGCGCTACGGCTGGGGTGAGCCCAGCTCCTACTGGCTCCCTCTGCTCGCCCTCGCTGGCGTGGGGATCTCGGTCTATATGACGGTGATCGAGACCACCGAAATGCCGGCGGTCTGCGGCCCGATCGGCAACTGCAACGCCGTCCAGCAGAGCCCCTACGCCTACCTCTTTGGGGTGATCCCTGTGGGCCTCCTGGGGATCATCGGGTATGGGGCAATCTTTGCCTCCTGGCTTTGGGCCCTCCTCTCCCCCCGCTTTCCCCGATGGATCCTCCCTACCCTCCTCTACGGCGCCCTCCTGTTTAGCTTCTATTTTACTGTCCTTGAGCCTTTTGTGATCGGGGCGGCCTGCGTCTGGTGTCTCACCTCTGCTCTCATCACCATCTTGATGGTCTGGGGCACCACAAAACATGGATATTAATTAGCATTTTCATTACAATATAATGATATGAATGTTTCCTTATTTCGATCGGCCTCTATTCTAGGGGCTGTAGGGGGAATAAGCTATCTGACTCTCAATTCTCAGGCCTCTAAAGCCGAGAAGGTGGGGGCGGGGCTCCTGACGGGGGTCTGCCTTGTCGGGGCGATTCTCCCGTTCTTTAGGGCGAGGCCACTGGCTGCTGCCCCCTCCATCGACAACCTAGGGACCGTTTGGCAGGATGGGGATCTGCTGATCGAGGGGATGGAGGGGAATACCCTCCTCCTCTCTCAGCTCCGAGTGATTGTGGCTTGTGAGGCGGGCCCTAACGGGGGCTTTGTTTGCGTTCGGCGGATGGTCCGCCAGCAGGTCTGCCTGGTGGCTGAGGGACCCTTAAACCCCACCTTTCAGGTGGGTGACCTCCTCCGCCCGATGAAGGGCGAAGGGAGTTTCAAGCACCTCCGATCGGGTTTTACCTTCGCTACCTCTCCTTCACTCTAAACCTGCGATCCACTAAGATGGAGCGTCTGCCGGTGTGGCGAAATGGTAGACGCGGTAGACTCAAAATCTACTCCTAGCAATAGGGTGCTGGTTCGAGTCCGGTCACCGGCACTTCTTATTATAAATATCGAGGCTGGCGCTGGTGAAGCCGGCCACTGCTGAGATAAAGCCGGTAACGGCGTAAGGGATCTCGTCGGCAGGGAGGAGTTCAAGGTCCATCGAGGTATTGGCAAAGTCGAACGCATTGTCGATGAGCGACAAGGCAATACGATGAGAGGGCTCCTCCCGCTTCCAAAGGGTCTTCACAACACCCTCCCCATCCATCACGAGTACGGCGCACATCGCCGCTATCGTCGAGGCCCTCTTGACCTGCAATAGGTAGGGGTTTTGGCTAAAGAGGGCAGCAACCCTTAGGGCCGATTTGGTCAGAAAGTTAATCCGGATAAAGGTAACCACCACCCGTTCAAAGCGAGTCCAGTTGTCCTTTTGATCCCATTCGCTGATCCATTGACCTAGCGAGGAGAGATCTCGGATCGCATTTAGCCCCCACACGATATCGCGAAGCTTCGCGACCGGCACGAGGTGGCTCACCCCGGGGACCCCTGCTAAGAGGAGCATGCGCCCTGTATAGCTGGTCAGCTTAAAGGCCTGATCGGCAAACCGGGTCTCCTCTCGGTGCTCCTTAAGCCAGTTGATCGCATTCATTTTATTTCCTTTTGTTAATTATATACTATATAACAAACGGACACAAAAAGGCAACAACTAAACTACTTCGCAATATCCTCAAAATGATAGGGTAGCGTTTCGGGCACGACGAAGACATCGGTCGTGAAGATATGGGGCTCCTCTTCACCGTTATCGAACTTAAGCTCAACGAGATAGGCGCTCCACCCCTCCTCCGGCTTAGGTAAATGGACTCTATATCTACCTGAATCTGAAAGACTTAGAATTTGACTATCCCAGGAGGGGCCGATGGTGGAGAGGCGGAAGTCGCGCCCCTTGGCGTTATGGGCGCTCCAGACCCTGACCTCTAGGGGAGGGGTCTCGGTGTCCACAATGAGGGTCTCTCCCCGCAGGTGCCACCGGAACTGAGGGAGGGGGCGCCCCTCGACCAGGGCTTTATGAAAGAGGGCCAAGCTCTGGTGGGCCTGACTCCCCTTTAGGTTGTGGCTGACGTTGGGGAGGTAGCGCAGGTACTTTTCCCCTACCAAGTCGTGAAAGTAGAGGCGGGAGGAATCGGGGAGGAAAAACTCATCGCCCGTTGAATTGATGATCAGCTTTGGGGCCCTGACCCGCTCGCGAAAGGCAAAAGGCTCGACAATGCCCAAGAGGGCATCCATCTCGGGGCTTTCCCACCGCTCCGGAATTTTCCGGTCGACGTAGTCCTTTAGGGCGTAGCTCCAGCTCCCGTAGGAGCGGAAGTGGTGCTCCATCGAGCGGCGCAGGTTGAGAAGGTCGATCACCATGGGTGAGACGCCAACCACCCGCTCATCGACGCTAGCAGCGGCCCAAGCGGTCCATCCCCGCTTCGATTTTCCTGAGACCACAAAGCCGTTGATCGGCTTGCCGAGAAGCTGCGGGGCTGCCTCCTGAATCGCATCCATGGCACTGACAACGGAGAGGGTCATGGGGAGGCGGGCAAGCCAGGTAGGGTCCCCTGTCTCAAGGTAGCGGTCCCATCCGAAGGCAACCAAGGCATCCTCCTTACAGCCGGTCTCTTGGTAGCGGGGATCAAACTCGTCGTAGAAGGTGAGAGGCTGGTTGGGGACGTTGCGCAGCTCCACGACGATCGAGCCGCTCTGGTTGGCAAGCTCGACCCACTCGGCTGCCGGCCGAAGTGGCCTCGGGTCATCCCGATTCCCCCCTTCGATCAGGAGGAGGGCCCGGTCGCTGGTGATCCGCTCAGGCTCAACAATGGTGACCCAGTGGTGCCAGTCGGGCGCATCGACCTCGCCTAGGCGCCAGCTATGGCTGTGGAGGTCGAGCACATGAAAGCGGTAGCCCGCCCCCTCCCGTGTCTCCACCCGCTCCCATCTCGGTGGCGGACGCTCCTCGCAGTAGTCGAGGAGGGGGGAGGCGGTCGCCAGAAAAGCAATTAAAAGCTTAAGTATCATCATAGGATTAGACCCCCTAATTCTGCCTGAGGCACCTGAAAG
This sequence comes from Parachlamydiales bacterium, assembly GCA_050250135.1. Classification (GTDB taxonomy): domain Bacteria; phylum Chlamydiota; class Chlamydiia; order Chlamydiales; family JAFEGQ01; genus JBFWPF01. The sequence goes on from JBFWPF010000023.1 coordinate 6,009, forward strand.
GTGGCAAGGGTGTGTCACCCTAGCCCTACTGAAGAAATCGCGTCCACCGCTATACTCCCTTTTAACCCCTGATTGCGACCTATCGTCCAGGGGGCGCGGCAGATGGTGGTCAGATAGTGCACATCGTGACAAGGCCAGGTCTTTAGACCTGGGCGCGGAGGGATGTGCGCCAGCTGTCGATGCCCTCTGGACGATAGGTCACAATCAGGGGTTTAAAACAGGGAGGGTACCGTGGAAATTCCAGTAAGCCTTGATAAGTGGAAGCAATCGGGCTGTCAAAATGAGATGATGCTTGGCGCTTATCGAGAGGCGATCGAGCCCCTCTTCCAGCAGAGGGAGTGGGAAAAGGCTCAGAAGTTGCTTTCGCAGTTCGACTGGCACTGCACCACGATCCTATCGCTCAGCAAAAAGGGGCAGACAAAGTGTCGGCAACTCCTGGCTACCTTTGAGGGGAATAAGGTCGGGCAGTTCAAATCCGATCTCCACTTTTCCATTTTCGCCCATTGGCATCTCCCCGCAAAGGATGGTAGGGAGCCCGCTCTAGTCCGGGCGATCGGCCGCTGCTTCACCGACCAGCTCCTTATGAAGAGTCCTGTGGTGCCCAATTTCTTTGAACAAATTGAGCTTGACCGCCTAGGGGAGGGGTTGGAGGGGGGCAAGATCTGGCCCTGTGTGCACAAGCTATGGCTCAAAACTAAAGAGGACACCTATGTTGCGGCAGCCCTCACGTTGATCCAAGGCTATGAGAAGCTCTCCCTCAAGATGCTCGACGAGGGCTTTTCCTCCGAGTTGCCCTATGCGATTGTGCAACCGCTCCACGCTGCGGCAAAAGTGGGGAGTCTCCAGGTGACGGCAAGGCTGCTCAAAGAAAAGACTCTCGACCTTCACCCCTTGGGTTCTAGTGGTAAGCGCCCCCTGGAAATGGCCCTAAATGGCAATCATCAAGAGGTGGCCTTGCTGCTAAAGGAGGCCATTGAAAAGCAAGGGAGGCTAGGGGAATATAAGGGGTCTCTTTATAACCTAAAGCCCTCTACGGAGCTGTAGCGGGCAAGGGCTTGAGGTATTGAGGCATGAGGACAAGGCCGGTGGTGAGGTCGGCGACCTCGAGGGTGATCTGGCGGATGTCGAGGGCCTCCATGATCCCAACCACAAGGGCAAGGTTAGTCACCATATGCTGAGGAAAGGGGGACAAAAACTGACTGTCCTTGAGATCGGCCTTGGCATAGAGGCTGCTCTTAATCTCATCAAAGGTGTGGGTGGGCCCGAGTGAGTCGAGGGCGAGGAAGGCGATCGCGCCGATCCCCATCACCGAGGAGTTGTAGCCCGAGATCTTCTGACGGATAGCAGGGGAGATCTCCTGCACCCGGTCGGCCGCCAACTTTACCGCAGCGTCGATCTGCTCCTTAGAAAGGGGATTGGGGGTGGTGACGACATTGGGATTGGCCCGCTTTACCTCCGAGAGGACAAGGTTGGCAAAGGTAGTGGAGGCCACATCGCTCTCCCACCGCTCATAACCCCCGCGCCGGTTCAGGGTAGCAATCTCACTCGTCTCCCCACCGATATCCCACACGACAAGGTCGTAGCGGCTCCTCCCACTGACCGACGCCGCCCCTTCAAAGCCGATTGCGGCCTCCTCCTCAGGGGTCACAAAGGTTAGCCGCACACCGGTAGCCTTCTCGACATCGTCAATCAGGGCGGCGTGGTTCTTGGCATTCTCTAAGGCGATGGTGGCGACAGCGGCGATCTCTTTTGCCCCCAGGCTCCGGGCGAGCTGCACACTCTGAGCCACGACATTGCGGACCTCGGTCTTCACCTTTTTGGAAAGCTCATGGGTCCCGGAGGATTCGATCTCCTCTTGCAGCGGGATCGGGTAGCTGTTTTGGAAAACGGTCCGGGAGAGGCGGCGCCCCGGCTCGGCCACATCGGCGATCCGCACTTTGATGCTGCTCGTCCCCACATCGATCGCTAGGCGGCGGTGGAGGGTGGGGGAAGGGGCCGCACTGAAAAGGAGAAGCGTTAAGAGGAGCCAGCGCATCCCCCCATTGTTACTCGGTCGCTGGGATTTTGCAAAGTAGCAACTGGAGATGCGCTTTCGCTGAGGTGGCGAGAAACTGGAGCCGCTCCCTCTCTACCTCCTCCTGCCGCGCCTTTTGCACCTCGGGGAGGAGGGGGGAGACATCGAGAAAGGTGTCGTAGATGCGGGAAAGGTAGGTTCGGCGGGCCTGCCACATCCGGGCCAGGAGGACCTGGTAGGCGAGCTCCTGCTCAAGCTCATACTGGAGGAGATGGGGATTGAGGTCGCTCTCAACAAGGGCGATGACCTTCTCTAAGCTTTGGCGCAGCTGTGAAAGGCACTTCTCCACTCCCTGTATGCGCAAAGCCCCTTCCACTATCTGCTGCACATCAAGGGCTAGGTCACCGGCTGGCCTCTCTCCTCTGGCCAGGCCAGGGATGGGAAGCCCTCCTCCAATCCTGAGGTAGCGGCGCCCCGGTCTAGCCTTGACCATCTCCCCCAGGTAGGCCCCCTCCATCGCCCACTTCAGTGTCGTCTGCACTCCCTCCAGCTCAATAACCCTCTCATCCCAAGGCTCTGGAGCCTCCACACCGGCCGCATACTCCCGCCCCTCGACAAGGGAGAGGTCGACGCCGACAAAGATAATCGGATCACACCCCATCTGGTAGGCAAGATCGAGCATCAGCCCGACGCAGGAGGGGCCCTCTTGGATAAGGGCTCCCGTTCCCCCAACGCTGCGGGAGAGCCACTGGCACACCTGCCGGTCGCCGCTGAGTGTCGCAAGGCGGGGGCCCTGCCAAACTGTAAGAGCCGCCGGGCAAATGCGGGGGCTGTAGAAGAGGGGGACACCCGTAAGGTGTGCCCGCTCAAACCGGTCCCGCTCACTCTCATTCCCGCTTAGACCCACCCCAAAATGGGGGGCGATTCTGGCAGCGCCGAGGGCAGTTAGCGCCGAGCCGCCGCCGAATAGGAGGGCCCCCCTCTTGGCCTCCTCGAGCCAGGGGAGCGCCTGCTCGAGGGAGGGGCCGGCGCCGCACAAAATGGCAGGAGCCCCCTTAAACTTGCCAAAGAGGGACTCCGCTAAGAGATCCCCCTCCATCCCCTTCATGTTGGGGTAGAAGTTCTCGTAGAAGTGGAACAGGGTGTGGAGCTCGGTCTCGGCCTCTGCGTCGACCTGGTAGATCGCCACCCGAAGGCGCTCGGCCATCTCCTGGTCGCAAGCGGGATGGGAGAAGGCGCGCGAGTCGGAGAGGGCGTAGGGGCGGACAACGGCGCGGAGGGAGTCCCGATCAAGCAGAGGGACAACATGGAGCCGCTTTTTTCTCAGCAGAGGGGTGGTCGACGGCTGCTCCAAAAAGGTGCGGAGTATCCCCAGATCCTCCTCCAGAACGATCAGGTGGCGGCCGGTGTCACCCCTTAGCCAATCGAGAGCGAGGGAACAGATACTCCCCTCCCCGAGGCCGTAGATAAAGAGCGCCTGGCTCTCCCCGGCGGGTAGCCCATTAAACCACCCGCTTAGATCGCCCTCTGGAGGGGGCCGCTTTGCAGGTGTGGCGAGGATTAGCGGCGCAATGCCGGGGCACCTTAAGAGCTGGAGGTTTTTTTGAAGTGGGTCCATGCAAGCATCCTTACGAGGCGCTCCTGCTCTGACAGCTCCCTAGTCTTGAGGGCCTGCAAGGAGCGCTCCAAGTAGGTCTTATAGGCGATCTCCTCTTCCAGTTCCACCTCATGAAGGGCGCGCATACCGGCAGTGGGGGAGTCGAGGAGCGCTAGTAGGTGTCCTTCACAGCGAGCCAAACTCTCCCAAAACAGAGGGGCAAGGTGAGGGGCGCTCGGCAACCCCTCTGCTGCCGGTATCTGGAACGGTTTTCTCTCTACCGGAAGGGTATCGCAAAACGTTACATCAGGATGGCTATCGATATAGTCGTCGAGAAGGCTCCTCTCATCGATCCACTTCCACTGGGTCCAAGTCCCATCAGAGCGCTGGACAACCCCATCCGCAGCCCGCCTCGTCGCCAACGTTCGCGTATCTCCTACACCCTCCGCGTAGAGCTCTCCGCCTGTGTAGGCCAAGTCCATGCCCACAAAGGCGATCGGATCACACCCCATCAGGCGGGCAAGGTCGGTCGCCAGGTGGAGGGCGCAGGTCCCCTCCCATACGGGCTCCTGGCCGATTCCCCGCTCCCGATCCAACCAGCGGCTTAAGGGGTGTTCGGTCCCACTGACATAAAGGAGGGGCCCCTTGTAGGCCCTGCGCGCCTCGGGGAGCCACCTGCCCGTGTAGAGCATGGGGACCTCACACTCGACGAGCCGCTCCATCTGCGTGGGGAAGGGATCGAGCGAGACCGCAAAGTCGGGCGTTACCCCCCCATGCAAAAGGGCCTTCAGAGCCGATCCTGGGGCGAATATCACCACCTCTCCCTTTAACTTTTTCAGCTCTGCCACGTTGAGCGACGGACCTGCGCCACAAATAACCGCGGGCACCTTCGGAAATTTCCCAAAGAGGCTTGCCGCATGCTGGGACTTAGCCTCGAGGTTCTCCAAGATATGGCGGACTGCAAGATCGGGAAAGTGGGTCAGCTCTTGTAGGGTGCAGAAGGCCGCATGACTGTCGCTGAGGAGCCGCTCTTTGGCCTTTTTTGCCCGCTGATGATTAGCGTACGCGGGATGGATCTCCACCTGAGCGGAGAGCCCCCCAAACCGCCCCTGCAGGAGTTGGTAGTCGACCTCCGCTTGGAGCAGGGTCACATGGACCTTGGGATGGGACAACAGATCGGTTGCCGCCTCAGTTTCCAAAAAGGCGCGAATGGGGCTCCCCTCAAAATCGCACAAGACGAGATGGTGGTCTCCCGGGTTTAGTCCCTCTGCCACCCCAATGGCGAAAACGACCTCCTCTTCCACTTCAATGGGTGGCCAGGGCGGGAGTCCCTCTCCCTCCCCCAACTTCCACGCCACATCGGGGGCCTTCTCACTAAGCAGCGAGAGGTTTTCGGCAAGGGGTGATGTGTGTATCATGGTAAGCGTTTAGCTCCTGTAGATGCATCCCGCGACGTGCGGGCATGGCAGATGCGAGTGAAGCGACGACCCAAGGGCCGCGCGCCCTGGGGGAGGAGCTCCGCGAAGCAGATGACGGGTCCCCACAAGTGGTATCGGCTCAAAGGAGCTAAACGTTTACCTATCATGGTTCTCCTATGCTCACGCTTATTCTAGCCGCCCTCTTTAACACGATCACCCTCCAGCAGTTTGGGGCGGTGCAAAACACCAACACCCCCCTTCAGCCCACCCAGCGGTTCAATTTCAACCAGCCTCTCCGCACCAACGACTTTCAACCCCTCCAGCAGCGGGCCGCCACCGAGTGGCAGCCGATCCGAATGGGCCCCTTTCTCATCGCCCAAAGCCCTGCCGGAATTGGCCTCTCCCTTCCCGCCTCCCAGACGGTCAACACCCGCGAGGTCCGGATTGAGGCCGATACGAACCGCCTTACCATCGGCGCCGCCCAATCGACCGCCCTAAACCCCGTCACCAACCTCTACACCTCGGGGCTTATCCCCCTCGATATCCCCAATGCAACCCTCCCCATCCCCAACCGGGTCACCACGCAGGCGATCTGGGTGATCTACTTCCTACCCGGCGACTCCACCGCCATGAGCCTCCCCCAGAATACCCGGCTCGATCTCCTCCCCAATACGATGGTCGATTACAACATCATTGGCAATGCCTACCACGATGTCCGCTACAATGGCCTTACCCCTACGATCGGGTTGGGGGGGCCCGAAGTGGTCAGCATCACCATTACCAATACCGCCGGCAATACCCTAACGGTCCGCCCCGCTGGCAATGAGTCGATCCCCCTCCTTAGGGGTAAATTAAAATTTACCCTTAGTAATGGCCAAACGTGGCTTCTCTATGTGGAGGAGTCGACCTTTCCCCTCACCCTGACCCTCAACGCTACCCGGACCTCCTTTACCGCTACCGCCCCCTTTACCGGGGTCCTCCGGTTTGCCGCCCTCCAAACCACTCCTCCTCCTCCTGCTAACACCCTCACCCCCCTCTTTCCCCCTGTCGAGGAGTGGTCGACCGCCATCTACAACCAGACCTACCCCGCCAGCCCAATTGGGATGTACCTCTTCTGGCCGGTCGAGTGGACCCGCCTAGCGGCCGCCCAGATCGCCACTAACCTTGCCTTCAGACGGGATGTCCCCAGCTGCAACCTCATCCCCCACCTCCTGCCCATTCTGGCCAGGGCCAGCTTCACTACAGCCCAGCGCTACTTCCTCCAGCTCACCTCCGACCAGTACGACAACACCACCAACCCCTTCATCACCTACTTTATGATGCTCGTCGCCTCCAAGCAAAACGGCGATATCCTGAGCTACCAGAGCACCTACCGCCCTCAGGCCCAGCCGATCCCCTTTAGTGCTATCGCCACCGAAGCCACCTTTGACACCTACCGCAGCGCTATCCCCATCAGCAGCGAGGTCCTTTTTTCTTCCAATACCATCACCTGGAAGTACCTCACCTCAAGTGGCGCCGGCTCCCCCCTTACCCTCTACCCCGCCTACAAAACCCAAACCCCCATCACCGGCTTTGGTTATGCCGATCCGATTAAGGGGCCGCTAAACGGCGTCGTAGCGACCGACCGCTCCCTCTCCTTTACCGAAGGGGCGGTTCCCACCTGGTACCCGAGCAGCTTCTTCCCCTCCACTCTAGCCTTCACAACCCCTGAGCTGGGGACCCTCCTCAATCTCTTCTCCCCCCTTCAGGCAAGCCTAGAGGAGGGTGGGGTCCTCAGCGTCGGCCAGCAACTCACCACCCTTGCCCTGACCGTCCGCTGCGCCCTTTTTGCCCTCGACCAGGCCGGTTACGCAGCGATCACGAGGGAGAGGACCAAACCCTTTATCGACCTTATCCGGACCACCCTCATCGCCTGGCTGAACCCCAACACGCGGGGAAACAACTCCGACTTCTTTATCGGCGATAGCCTCACCGGCGGCATCGTCACCTTTCCCGGAGCTCAGGGTCGCGGCGCCTCTCAGGCAAGCGCCGATGAAAACAACGCCCTCTACAGCACCCACCACATCCAGTACGGCCACTTCCTGTTTGCCGCTGCGACCCTTATCGAGTGGGAGGAGCGGTTTAGGGTCCCGATTCCGTTTCTCACCCTTCCGATCACCTTTGCCAGCACTACCTACATCATGAAGGACCTGGTCGACATGCTCTGGCGCGATGCCCGCAACCCCGACCTCGACGATCCCCAGCTCCCCTACAACCGCCACGGGAACCCTTGGGAGGGGCATAGCACCGAAAACGGATCCCTCTACACCCTCCCCCAAACGGGGCGCAATCAGGAGCTCTTTGGCCAGGACTTTTGGAGCTGGGTCGGCACCACCTTCTATGCACGGGCTATCCGGAATTCGACCCAGCTCACCGCTGCGCAAAAGCTGGGGTTTGACACCCTTGAGACCTTTGCCACCACCAACACCCAGCTTACCGCTACAAGTGGAGAGCTGATCTTCCGCGATAATCAGTGGGTCTACCCGCCCCCCTTTAGCACCGCTAACACCACTGTGGGGAATGTGTTCGACACCCAAGTTGTGGCCGACACGACCCTCGATCCCGGCACCCCGTGCCAGATCATTCCCATCGCCAGTCCCTTGATCGCTCCTTAATGCAACATTTTTGTTGTCCTAAAAAAACCAAGACAGCCAAAATGGTTATGAAATAGTTCTTGCCTAAGGAGAATGGCCATGTATTCTACCCTCTCTGCGATTGGTTCGTCCTTCCTCGATTTCTTTTCCCCAAAGCGAAAGGTAGAGGCCAAAGTCGACTTAAGGAGATCTTGCGACTATCCCGTCGAGAGGGAGATTCAGCGATCGGCCCTCGCTCGCAAGGAGGGGTCGGCATCTCCGATCTGCACCCTCTTTTTCTTCCTCCTCTTCGGCAGGCTGGGCGGGACACAAAGCCCCACCTTTAACTCATTGGCCCTCCCCCCTGAGTTCCAGTTCAGTGTCGGCCAGCCCTTCTCGTTGAACCTCACCGACCTAGCCGACGGACAGGGCTACCCCGTTTCGGTTTCGGTAACAGGGGCCCCCTTTCTCCAAACTATCCTGGGGATGTCATTGAAAGCGGATATCCTGGTGGGAACAGGGATTATCGGCGGGGGAGGGTTCCAATCTCCCGATGCCGCCTTCGGCGCCGGCCAACTCTGGGCCACACGGAATGCCACCCAGATCTTCTCCTATGACCTTGATGGCAACTTTCTGGGTTCCCTGAGTAACACTGCCGCTCCACTAACCGCAGGCGGCAATACCCTTGCTCTCCATACCTCTACCGGAATCCGATTCGCCAACATAACTGGTCCCAGTACCCTGCAACTGGGAGGAGAGCTTAACCAGAACATCCCCGGCACCTTCTTTCCCGGAGGGGACACCTCTATCAAGCTCTCCAATGATGGCCGGTGGGCCTACTGGACCAACACATCAGGGGTTCTCAACATCGTCGATCTTAACAACCTGAATAATCCGACGGTGAATGCCACGGTGGGGGGGCGAGATGGGACAAGTGGGCTTACGGCCCTTGCCGGTCCCTTCGCCTACACCGAGAGTACCCAATTCTCCATGTTCGGTTCCCTATCGGAGACCCAAGGGGGGGCTCCGATCGTGACCTTCAATGACGCCGCCCTCTCCAGCCCCAGCGCGCTATCGGCCCAACCCACAGCCAGCGGAAGCCGGGTTCATCTGTATAACACCGCGTTCCGGGAGCAGTTTTTTGACTCAGCCGGCAATCCTATGGGCCCTTTTAGCACCCGCAACCTCCTTTCTCAAATGCGGCTCAGCAGTGGCGCTGCTGTGATTGCTGGCGACACGAATGTCATCTCCCTGTACAACCCTAACGGCACCCTGTTTGACACCTTTGACGTTCGCGATCTCTATCCTGGCCAGACGAACCAGTTAACGAAATACCAGATCTCGGGCAACCTTCTCGCCGTCTCGGCCCTCCCGATCAACAACCCCAACCTGACCATTAGTGCCCACATCCTCCTCTTCCAGCTCTTTACCGGCACACTGAGCGGCACACCCACAAGCACGGGCTCAGGGGTGATCACCTTCACCGCCGACAACGGGTTCGACACCGCAGTGGTCCAGGTCCCCTACACCGTCACCGATGGGAGCAACCCTAACAACAGCAGCAGCAGCGGTGCCGACAACACCGGCCCCATCGTCGGAGGGGTCCTTGGGGGCGTTGTCTGCCTTCTCATCGTCGTAATAGGAGGGACAACCTACTACCTCCTCACCAGGAAAAAGGAGAGGCAGGAGGACACAGAATCCCAAGTGGAGCGATCGGTAAGGAAATATGGTGTCGAGGGGCAACTTCTTAACAACCGCTGGGCTCCTGCCAAAATCGATCCCTTAGCTCGACAGGAGATCCGGTCTCAGGGGGGAACGCTCAACGAGGAGGACATTTTTGGCAGGGGGGCTCACTCACGGGTATTTGCGGTTGTCGATACCAAGGATCTCCCTCTTCAGGGAGAAAAGCGGCCGGAAGGGAACGCCCCTCTATGGCGAGCAGCAAAGGCCGTCGAGCGGGGTGTGAAGACGGGCCCGAGGGGGGTTAGTAACGCCTATGAACTATCGCAAAACGAGCAGAGGCTTTGGGAATTAGTTCAGGGAGAGGGGGTAATACCCCTGATTGCTACCTTTGTTGACGAGGAGCTTCAGTACTCGGTGATGCCGATGATCGAGTCTATCGGGCTGTCGGGGTTCCCGCTGATCGCCCGAATCAAGGATCTCCAAGTCCGCCTTCGCATGTTGACCGGTTCACTGAGGGATACCCTCATTGGCCTTAAGACCATGCACGACAAAAATGTCGTCCATGGTGACCTCAGCCCAGAGAATGTGGCCTTTTTCCGGAACGGAAGGGTCGTTATCACCGACTTCGGTAGATCGGTGGAGGGGCAAATGCTCAAGGCTAAAAATCAAGGGACCTGGTACGTCTACAGCTATGAACGGCTTAGAGCTGCTTTTGAAGATAAGGCCTGCGATGGCTTTGCCGATGATCTCTACGGACTAGCGCTATCCCATGTTGCCGGTTGGGTGGGATACGACGAACAAAACCAGGTAGGCCTGGGACCTTGGCAGATCTTTCAGATGCCCGGAAAGGCCCGTGAACTCTACCAATTAGGGCCTGACTTTATCAAGAATCAGATCGAGTCCCTCCCCCGCCTAGAATTCCTTAGGAAGCCAAAGGAGGGAACCCTCTTCTGGGTAATGCGCGGGCTATTGCTCGGCACGATTACCCATGAACAAGCGCTAAAGGCCCCTTGTTTTGAAGGTTATGATCCTGAGGAACAGCAGAAGGGATGGAATCTTGCCCGCCGCGGTGTCAAGAGTAAGGCTCCTAACACTAAGGAGGAGGCACCTTTAACATTGCCTACTGTTTCCGAGGCGACAGGCTCGCGAGGAGACTCCACCTATTTTGGATCTGAACGCTCTCAGGAGGATCCATCGAGTAGCTTTTATACCGTTGCTGACGAACCGCTCGACGAAATAAAGCTTGCAACGGAAAAGAGGGAGAGCAACTATGGCGCCGACTTTTCTAAGCAAGCCCCCAGCTTCTATAGCATCGAGGACCAGGAATAGCGATGCAATTTATCCATTACAAAGAGTACCCGCCGATTAACCTTGCCCGGGTAGGAAGCATCGGCAAGGAGAACCAACAGGTCGCCCAAGGGGCTGTGGTCTATGCGATCGGCTTCTACGAGTTTGAGCGGAAGCTGGGCTACTGGGTCTTCCAAACCGCAGAAGAGCGGGACAAGGTCTTCGACGGGATCCGGAAGCAGTGGAGCAAAGCTATTACCCCTGATCGCAACCTCTAGCCCAGAGGGCATCGACAGCTGATGGTCGTCTAGCACACATCCCTCCTCACCCAGGTTTAAAAACCTGGCCTTGTCACGATTTGCGCTATCTGACCACCATCTGCTGCGCCCCCTGGACGATAGGTTGCGATCAGGGGTATTACCCCCTAAAAGTTGCAGAGCGTGCAAGAAATAACCCCCTAAAAGTTGCAATTCATGCAGAAAATTGCCCCCTAAAATCTGCAAACAGGGAGCTATTGGCGTAGTAGCCGCGCATATGGCACGAGGCCTGAAATGAAGTGCCACTCCCCCTCTCTCCGCTGGCCAAAGCGGGCCTCGGAGCCGTTGACTAAAGCCAGGTAGGGGGCGCCGACATAACCATTGTAGCCGATGAGTTGCCGCTCTGCATCGGGCGTGAGCGCCTCCGCTTTGCATTCGATCAGGAGGAGGGGTGTCTCGGCATTGGCGTAGCAGAGGCAATCGAGGCGGCGGTTAGGAAGGGTTTGTCCCTGGAGGTGGGGGAGCTCCGAAAGGGCCTTTTCTACCGCGATAAGGGAGGGGGGATAGCCAAGCTTGAGGAGCTGAGCGATCAGGTGCTGCCGGACCTGCTCCTCGGGCGTAGATTCCACCCACACCTTCCGAATAGGGTCATAGAGCCGGTTCGATAATCCCATAGTTGCCGTCGTCGCGCCGGTAGATCGCCTTGAGCTTTCGGTCCGATTCGTTGATGAAGAGCATAAAGGCATCACCCGAAAGGTCCATCTTCATCACCGCCTCTTGGTAGTTGAGGGTCTTGAGCGGCATGGTTTCGCGAGCGACAATCTCATGAGGCTTAAGGGCCTCCTCGATCTCGCGGAGGTTCTCCTCCTCAATCTCATCGTTTAGATCCTCGAGGAAGGAGAGGTCGGGAGAGCGCACCACCTCAACCTCCATCTTGGCGGGCTGCATCCCCTTAGCATGGTGGGCGCGGATCCGAGCGTGGTAGCGGCGCACCTTCCGCTCAAGGCGCTGAGCCGCCTTGTCGATCGACGCATACATGTCGTGACTTGAGGCCGAGACCTTGATCTTGGTGTTGTCGAGCCAAAGGACCAGGTCGACCCGGTGCTCGAGCTTGTGGATATCCATGGTGCAGTGAATCTGGAGGATCCGATCGGCAAAGCGCTCGATCTTGGCTAGCTTATCGTAGGCGTGCTGCTTCATCCCCTCGGTTACCTGGACGTTGCGCCCCATCACCTCGATCTCGTAGCCCTCCGTCTGAAACTTAGTCACGTCTACCACGGTAGCCTCCTGTTGTGTTCTTACACTGTAGCGGGAGAGGGCCGTTTTCTGCCACCCAACTGGCCACAGGCGGCCATGATTGGCTGCCCTTTTGGGAGGCGGAGGAGGGTCTGGTAACCCCGAGCTCGGAGATGGGCGACAAAGGCCTCCATCCGATCGAGCGGCGGGGGGGCAAATCGGTCCTTACGCTGAGGATTGTAGGGGATGACGTTGACCTTGACCCGAAGCCCCTCGAGGTAATCGGCCAGCTGGTCGGCCGCCGTGAGGCTATCGGTGATCCCATCGAGGAGGACATACTCGATCAGGATGGTCCGGCGGGGGTGCTGGCAGTAGCGCTCCATGGCTCCCTTAAGGGCCCCCATATCCCACCGCCGGTTGACCGGCATGATCCGATTGCGCACCGCGTCATTTGGGGAGTTGACCGAGACGGCCAAGTTGAGGGCGGGGTCGGCCTCCCGGGCGAGGCGGTCGATCCCCTCGACATGCCCCACCGTCGAAACGGTGATAGCTGAGGGGCCCATGGCGAGCCCCCCCTGATCGGTGATCACCGCGATCGCGGAGAGGACGGCATCCAAGTTGTCCATCGGCTCCCCCATCCCCATAAAGACCACATTGCGGATCGGATGGCCAAGCCTCCTGGCCACCACTAGTTGCGCCACTATCTCTTCTGGCGTGAGGGAGCGGATCAGCCCCATCTTCCCCGTCTCACAGAAGGCGCACCCCCGAGCGCAGCCGATTTGGGAGGAGACGCAAAGGGTCGGCCCTGCCTGCATGGGGATGATTACCGATTCAGAGTCGAGGCCGCCAACATCAAGGAGAAATTTTATGGTACTCCCCTCTTGAAGAGTGCGGGAGACCGGGGGGAGGGTAAAGTCGGTGAGGGCGAGGATATCTTGGAGGAGTTTGCCGGCGTTATTAAAGGCGGGATCGGCTCCCACGACCTGGCCGGTTTTGTAGTACTCGGAGTAGAGGAGGGCGGCGTGCCGTTTTCCCTTGCCTAGGCGCTCATAGATAGCATGGGCGTAATGCGACTGGGTGAATCGGTGTATAGGTACCAGCATAAGAAAGTGGCGCACCGGAGAGGACTCGAACCTCTAACCACCTGGTTCGAAGCCAGGTACTCTATCCGATTGAGCTACCGGTGCAGAGGGACGACATCATAAGGAGAATGGGACTATTTGCCAACGGCCTGCTATTCTAGGGCGATGAAAGATCAGGGGATTATTTTGCGGGCGGTCCCCTATCAGGACAACCACCACATCGTCTCGGCCTTTACCAAGGAGGGGGGGATCGTCCGCCTCTTTGTCCGGGGGACCCTCCGGAGCCGCCGCGCCTCCCACGCCCTCTGCACGCCGCTTGTACTGGCCGAGCTGGTAATGCGAGAGGGGAAGGGGGGCCTCTTCTCCCTCAAGGAGGGGAACGTGGTCGACCCCCACACCGGACTGCGAGCCGACTATGGGAGGCTCGATGCCGCCGGGCAGATGGCAGGGGCACTCTTGGCTCTCCTCTGGCCCGGAAAGCCGGCCCCCTCCCTCTTCACCCTCTCGGCCCGCTACCTAAAGGCAATGGAGGGGGCGGCCCATCCCGATGCCTTGCTCGCCAGCTTCTTGTGCAAGGTGCTGAAGCATGAGGGGCTGTGGGTAGCTCCCCTCAATTGTGCGGGATGTGAGGCGCCACTGGCCAGCTGCGCCGCCATCCGAAGTGAGACCCTCTGCGCCAGGTGTGCCCCCGTAGGAGGGGTAGAGCTAGGGGAAGAGGAGAGGGAGGCGCTGGTACGGCTGACCGAGAGTAGGCGCTTTGAGGAGATCGACCACCCCCTCCCCGAAACCCTACCACAAAAGGTGAGTTTAATTTTTAAATCATCCCTTTAATAGCGGAAGTGTGCTACAGTCTCTTGCACTATGGATAGCATCAATGCCCACCTTAGAGGCCATAAAGAGGCTTATGTCAGCGGTACACAATTTGCTGGGATAGCTTTGGGTATCGTGGCCCTCCCCTCCCTGCTTGCCCTTTATGGTCACAGCCCTATGCGGGTGTGGAGGGGGAGTCTCTTGGATATCGTGCTGTTTGAGAGCGCCGCGCGAGGGCTGAAGGCGATTTGTCCCCTCTCGGCCAAAACCTTAGCGATGATCGCGGTGCCCTCTACGATAGGCTGGGTGGGCACGATAGCCCTGCACTTTTACTGCAAGGACCTTTAGGGTTGCGAAAGGGGGGACTCGAACCCCCACAAGATTACTCTCACTAGCCCCTCAAGCTAGCGCGTCTACCAATTCCGCCACTTCCGCGTGAGGGGCTACTGTAGCAAGGGGGAGATTTTCCTGCCATGAAAAGGATCTGTATAGGGCTCATCCGGGCCTACCAGTTTTGTATCAGCCCCCTCCTCGGCCCCTCCTGCCGGTTTGCCCCCTCTTGTTCCGAGTATGGAGTAGAGGCGCTGCAAAGGCATGGGGTTTTTAAGGGGATTTGGCTCACCCTAAAGCGGATCCTGAAGTGTGGCCCTTGGCATCCTGGGGGACACGACCCTGTTCCATAAACTCCGGTTGCGGTATGGTCACCGGACATGAAACTCCCCCTTTCTTGGATCAAAGAGTGGATCGAAATCGATCTTGAGCCGAAGGTGCTCGCTGAGCGGTTGACCGCTGCCGGTATTGAGGTCGATAGCCTGGATCCAGCCCCCCTCCCCTTCTCAGGTGTGGTGGTGGGCGAGGTGCTCGAGGCCCAACCCCACCCCGAAGCCGATCGGCTAACGGTGGCCACGGTAAGCGATGGAGCCGAGACCTTTCAGGTGGTCTGCGGCGCCCCCAACTGCCGGAAAGGGCTCAAGACCCCATTTGCGAAGGTGGGGGCAAGGGTCCTCGATCGAGAGGGCAAAGAGGCCAAAATCAAGAAGGGGAAGCTGCGGGGCGTTGAGTCGCAAGGGATGCTCTGCGCTCTCGATGAGCTAGGGCTCGGTCAATCGGAGGGGATTGCGGAGCTGCCGGCCAATAGTCCGGTCGGGATCGACCTCTCTCACCTCTATGGCGACCAGATCCTCGAGGTCTCCCTAACGCCTAACTTAGGGCATTGCGCCAGCGTCCGAGGGCTAGCCAGGGAGCTGTCAGCGCTAACCGAGCGCCCCTACAAAGGGCCCTCTATCGCTCCCCAGAAGGGGAAGGGTAGCCCAGTCCGGGTGGAGACCTTAGAGGGGTGCCCCCGCTACACCTGCCGGGCGATCCGGGGGGTTAAGGTGGGCCCCTCCCCCGATTGGCTCAGGATCCGGCTCGAGCGGAGTGGGATCCGGAGCGTAAGCAATGTGGTCGATGTGACCAACTATGTGATGCTCGAGCTGGGCCAGCCCCTCCACGCCTTTGATCTGGCCAAGCTTCAAGGGGGCATCGTGGTGCGTCCTGGGCGAGAGGGGGAGAGCCTCACCACATTGGATGGTGTCAAGCGGCCCCTCTCCCATGATATCCTGACGATCTCTGATGATAGGGGGCCGGTTGCCATTGCGGGTGTGATGGGAGGTGAGGAGAGTGAGGTAACCGATGCCACCGTCGACCTCCTCCTCGAGTCGGCCCTCTTTGAACCCGCCTTTGTCCGCCGCTCGGCCAGGCAGCTAGGGATCGGAACCGAGTCCCACCGCCGGTTTGAGCGGGGTGTCGATCCAATGGGTGTCTTGGAGGCGCTCGACCGGGCCACAGCGCTGATTGTGGAGATGGCAGGGGGTGTTGCAGAGGCGGCAGCCGACACCCACCCCAAGCCCTTTCCGAAGCGCAAGATCGCTTTGCGCACCGAGCGGGTCAATGCCTTGCTCGGCACCACCCTCTCGGAAAAAGAGATCGGCCAGCTCCTTGCTCGCCTGGAATTTGAGGGAAAGGGACAGATCGCCGTCCCGACCTACCGGACCGACGTGACCGCTGAGATCGACCTGATTGAGGAGGTCGCCCGCCTCTACGGCTACGACAACATTCCCCGAGCAGCTCCCCGCTACACCGAATCGACCCTTCCCGATGATCCCGCCTACTGCTTTGAAAGGCGGATTCGGACCCTCCTTATCGGCCAAGGACTGCAGGAGCTCCTCACCTCCTCCCTGGTGAGCAAGGCTTCCGCTCCCCATGGCACCCCCCTTCTCAACCACCCCCTCGTGCTGCGAGACACCCTCCTCCCCTCTTTGCTCGAAGCGTTGCACCACAACCAGACCCACCGCCTCTTTGACATTGCCGCCTTTGAGGTAGGGAGGATCTACCCCAACGGGGAGGAAAAGGGGGCGATCGGTGTGCTGCTAGCGGGCAATACCCCCCACCATCCCGAAGAGAAGAGCCGCCCCTTCGATTTTTACGACCTTAAAGGGGCTTGTGAGAACCTCCTAGCCGCCCTCTCTATTTCCGATGTGACCTTCCACAAGTCCAAAGAGCCGCTCTTTCATCCCAACAGACAGGCCCACCTCTTGCAAGGTAATGCCCTCTTGGGCACATTAGGGGAGGTCCATCCTAGCCGCCTTAGGGAGGCAGGGGTTGAGGGGCGGGTGCTGTTTGCGCAGTTTGATCGCGCAGCACTCCAAAGCGGTGTTCCCGAAAGGGTCATCGCCTCTCCCCTCCCCACGCAGCCGAGCTCGGAGCGGGATTGGACGGCTACCCTTCCTGAGGAGACTCAGGTTGGGGAGTGGCTTGAGCGGATAAAAAGGGTCCCCTCTCGTCTCCTAAAGGATGTAAAGCTGCTTGACATCTACCGGAGTGAGCGGGTGGGGGTGGGAAAGAAAAACGTAACAGTGCGCATGGTCTACCGCGACGATAAGAAGACGGTTTCGGCCGATCAGGTGGAGGCCGACCATGCGCGGATCATCAAAGAGGTAGAAGGATGAAGAGGTTTGGGATTGTTGTGGCAACCCTTGGTTTATTGTCGGCCTGTCAGCGCCCCTGCAACAACTATGTCGACCGGACATACGTCCACAAATATGGGCTCGAGGTCGACCAGGATGAGTGGAACGCCCGGGGTCAGGGGGGGCAGATCATCACCACCCGCAAGGATGGTGTTGTGGTCACACGCTCCTACGATAACAGTTTGCCGCACGGCCCCACCACCTACACCTTTCCCCATAGCAACCTCGTGGCCCGAACCGAGACCTACGAGCGGGGCAAACTGATCAGCGAGACCGATCACTACGAAACGGGCATTGCCAAACAGGAGATCCGCCATAGCCTCGGCGGCGCAAGGATCGTCTCAACCTGGTTTGAGGACGGGACACCCCGCTCTCAAGAGACCTACCAAGGGGACGTTCTGATTGCGGGTGACTACTTTACCACCCAAAACCTCCTCGAGTCCCGCGTCCGAGAGGGGGCTGGTAAGCGGATTGTCCGCTCCAACAGCGGCGCTTTGCAAGCCGAGGAGAACATCCTCGAAGGGGAGAAGATCCTCGAGACCACCTTCTACGCCTCGGGTGAGCCCAAGGCGATCACCGCCTTCCGGGGCGGCAAAGTCGACGGCACCCGCAAGACCTTCCTCCCTGGAGGGCTCCCCAACACCATCGAAACCTGGAAGTCGGGTGAGCAGGATGGGATTACCACCCTCTTTGCGATGGGAGAGAAAAAGGCCGAGGTCCCCTACATCAGAGGAAAGCGGGAGGGCGTTGAGATCCGTTTTGGGGCCGATGGACACCGAATCGAGGAGGTCTCCTGGAAGGGCGACATGAAACATGGCCCTGACCGCTTCTACGTCAAAGGGGACGAGGCGATCGACTGGTACCATGAAGGGAAGCGGGTTCGTAAGGAGGCCTATGAAAAGCTCAATCCCCCTCCCCTGCCGCGTCACGGTTAAAGGGACCCCTCAAGGCATTGCCCGGATCCTCCTCACCGAGGGGGAGGGGCTGATCTGGGAGGGAGCTCTCACCCATCGGGAGGCCGTTGAGAGGTGGCTTAGCGAGTATGCCCAGAAGCGGCAACCATCGGAGCCTTTGCCCCTCCTCTACAACACCTCGCCCTTTGCCTCTCGGGTCCTGAAAACCCTGGCCCTCCTCCCCTTTGGCCAAACGACTACCTACGGAAAGCTAGCGGAGGCATCGGGTTTTCCAACCGCCTCCCGTGCCGTCGGTCGGGTCATGAACGCCAATCCCTTTCCCCTGATTATCCCCTGCCACCGGGTCCTCTCAGCCACCGGCCTCGGCGGCTTTGCCTTAGGGCCGGAGATGAAGGAGGCCCTCCTAGGCCACGAAGGGGCCATCATCCCCCTTGCTTCCACCGCCTTAAGTCATCGGGGGTAATCCCCATTCCGGCAATTCGGGCGGTGTCCAAGAGGGAGATATCCTCGAGAATAACTCGGATGACCTCATCCCGATCTTTGGAGGGAACCAGCAGATCGGCCTGCTCCCGCACGTAGTCTCCCATTTTCCCCCCGTGCAAATCCCGTAGGACCACCTCCCGGATAATCGCTCTCCGATGATCCCGGTAGCGAAGGCGGATTATGTCGATCCCCGCCTATTCGACAGAGGTGTCATAGGACTCACAGCTTCGGATGTAGGAGAATGTGTAGAGATCGACCATAGGACGAGCCTCATGACGCTCGTACCACGCGATGAGGGCCGATAGGTAATCCTCCCGCTCAACATCGTTAAACCCCTGATTGTGACCTATCGTCCAGGGGGCGCGACAGATGGTGGTCAGATAGCGCACATCGTGACGAGGCCAGGTCTTTAGACCTGGGTAAGGAGGGATGTGCGCTAGATGGCTGCCAGCTGTCGATGCCCTCTGGACGATAGGTCACAATCAGGGGTTGAAGCACTAAAGGGCTGCCTCTTGCTGAATACCTGCCGGTAGGCAGTAGCCCTCCCCCTACCCACCCGTTCGATTAGCCCCTGACTCACCAGTTGAGCCAACCAACGCCGGACAGTTCGTTCTGGCACCCCAGGGCTAAGGAGTGCGATCAGCTGAGAAAAACCAATAGGCTCCTCCTGCTTGCTGATCAACTGGTAGAGCTTGCTTCGCCCCTCCGAGGACATAAATCCGGCCACTCCTCTCTTTTTACTGCCATTTTAGCCCAAAAACAGGCTATTCCGGCCACTTTTTGGACATGACTAACAGGGGGAAAGAGGGTATAATGCTTGAAAAAAGGAAGCCCTATGAACGACACCCTGATCAAGTCTGTTTCCCAACATGTTGGCTATCAAGGACCTGTAACTGAGGAGCGATACTTTGATAGTATCCCGGTTCCAACCTCACCCCTACCCCCTATTGTGGGACTGGGGCCTGACTATTGCCGGCTGATCATCGGTTACCTGGGGAGCGATTGGCTTAATTTCTGTATCGCCATTGCCCCTCTCATCCGCCTCTACAAGAAACCCCACGTTATCCTCCATGACCTCGACCCGCAGGTGCCCAAAGGGGGCAATTGCTCTGAGACGCTCGGTCACCTCTACGATAGCGCCCTTCAGAATCTGAGGGCCCTCCCTTACAGTGAACAACTGGACCAAAAGGAGGCGATCGTCCTCGCCTACCATGAGGGTAAGGGAGATCGGCTCACCTATCAGCGGACTCAGGCCCAGCAGCGCCTCAGGGCCGCGAGCGTGTGGGCCCATCAGCCCCATAATCGACATGGGCTGACGGTGCTGGCAGGGGGGATCTTCGCCGGAGCCCTGCTCGTGTTGTGGATAGGCTATAGGGTCGAGGCCAGGTGGGCCCAGCGCATCGTTCATGCCGTCACCCTCCCCTTTTGGGGGCCCCCCTACCTTCTTATCAAGGCAACGAACTGGCTCCCCATCTGGGCCCAAATACCCATTTGCATCGGGGGAGTTGGCCTTTTGCTTTGGGCCAGCCTTACCACCCGACCTGGTCAGTTTATTTGGGAGTGCCTCCGCCGCTTAACGCCCAACGCGATGGTAGATAACTATCAGGATGCCCAGCACGTTGCCGACCGGGCGATCATTTTGGCCCACAACGGGATTAGCTGGTGGACCGACACTCAGCTGAATTCCGAGCTACAAGGGGCCCGCGCGGTTTGGGTTCAGAAGGTCGAGGCGACCCTTTTTCCGAAAAGTAGTGGTGCCAGCGACGAAACGGCTTCGCAGTTTGATGGCTAAGGGGGCGGACACGGGGACCCTCACTGCACCCCTTGCAACAGCAACCTTTTAGCACCTCCAAACACCCCTTGCAGGAGAGGAAAAGGGCGTTGCAATCCATATTGGCGCAGTTGTAGGGGTGGTCGGTTGGGGTCTGGCAGCGGTGGCAACGGCCAACCCCCTCCCCGTCGTCGGGATTGATGTCGACCGCAAGGCGGTCATCAAAAACAAAGAGCTTCCCCTTCCAGTGCTTACCCCCCTCCTCCTCGGCATACTTGAGGATCCCCCCCTGGAGCTGGTAGACCTCTTCGAACCCCTCCTCCTTCATGAGGGCACTAAAGAGCTCACACCGTATCCCCCCAGTGCAACACATCATCACCTTGGTCGTCTTGGGATCGTGCTTCTGTTTGAGGGAGCGGGCCCAGGCGGGGGCCTCGCGGAAGGTCCTGCAGGGGGGGCGCTCTGCCCCCTCAAAATGGCCTACATCCCACTCGAAGTCATTCCGAACGTCAAGGAGCAGAGCCTCCCCCGACTCAAGCATTTCGCGCCACTCCTTGGGGCTCACGTAGGAGCCCCCCTTCTGGCGGTCCACCTTCTGATCGAGGGCGACCAGCTGCTCTCGCCTCTTAACGGTCATCCGGGGAAAGGCATTCTCATGGTGGCTGTGGATCTTGAACTCGATCCGGGAAAAGCGGCTGTCGCTTCGCAGCCACTCCATGTAGGTCTTGCAGCTCTCTATAGGGCCGCTAACCCCCCCGTTAATCCCCTCTTTAGAGAGGTAGATCCGCCCGGTCATCCCCCGCCCAAAGAAGAAGGCGTGATGGCGGGCCACCTCAAGGGCGGGATCTTCGACAGGGGCAAAGTGGTAGTAGGCTAAAACCCAGTACTCCATAGGAAGAGGGAGTCTATCATCGTAGGACAATTATTTGCAAACGTTTGACTACGAACGAGTTAGGTAAGGTCTTGTCCGAAAACCCCCTCTCCCCTACCATTTGGGCACCTTTTGTTAGCAATTTTTCCAGGAAGGCTATGTCTCGTTATACCGGTCCGAAAAACCGAATCGCTCGCCGCTTTGGCGCCAACATCTTTGGAAAGGCCCGAAACCCGATGCTCCACAAGCAAAACCCTCCGGGGATGCATGGGGCGGGGCGGCGGCGGAAAAAATCCGATTATGGCATTGCCCTAACCGAGCAGCAGAAGCTGAAGGCGATGTACGGGATGCTGAGCCAAAAGCAGCTCGTCCGCTACTACCACAAGGCCGAGATCAATCCTGGGGTCACAGCTGAGAATTTTGTGGCCCTCCTTGAAACTCGCCTCGACAATATCGTCTACCGCCTTAAGCTGGCGCCGACGATCTTTGCCGCTCAGCAGTTGGTAGCTCATGGCCACATCACGGTCAATAGGAAGAAGGTCGACATCCGCTCGTTCCAAGTACAGCCTGGGATGACGATCGGGGTGAAAGAAAAGTCCCACAACATAGGGCTGATCAGGCACTCGCGGGAGAATATGGCGCGGGAGATCCCTGCCTACCTCGAGTCGGCCGGCACCCTGGAAGGGAAGCTTGTCCACCTCCCCAAAGAGGACCAGATCCCCTTTTCGATGCCCATCAGCATCTCGACCATTTGCGAGTTCCTCGCCCACACCTCTTAGCGGATAAGCGCGAGGAGGCGGCGCCCCATCAGGACGCCGTAGACCAGCAAAAAGGTCGCCGCAGGGATCCCTAAGGCTACAAGCTGCCCCAACAACCCTGCCGCCAGGGAGCGCTCCCAGAAGAAGGCCCCTCCCACCCATCGATCCATCAGTAGAGCGGCCATTCCACTCGCAGCACTAGCGAGCCAAGCCATTCCCCCACCCCACCCCCCTTCCCCAACCTTAGTCTTGAGAAGAGCCGCCTGAAAAAAGGCGCAAAGGGAGGTGGAGAGGGCCACGCCAACTCCTCCCCAGTGGAGAACAAAGACAAACAGCGTATTAAGTAAAATATTTAGCACGACCGAGACTGCTGAGAGGGTCGCCGGGGTGCGGTAGTCCCCTCGGCTGTGGAGGGCGGCCGTCCGGAGCAAAATGAGGGCCATGGGGACCAGTCCGACCCCATAGCCGATGAGGCAAAGGGTGGTCTGGCGGCAGTCCCCCGCACCAAATGCTCCTCTGTGAAACAGCAGGGAGACCGCGGCGAGCCCGCAAACCAAAATGCCGATCGTACAAGGGGCCATAAGCTCAAAGGCCCGCTCCCGCCCCCAGCTGTAGACCCGCCCATACTCCTCTTCGTCTCTTGCCCGTGATAGGGGGGGGAGGACCACGCTCGACAGGGCGAGGCCAAAGAGAGCAAGGGGGAACTGCTGGAGGCGGATGGCGTACCAGAGGTGGGCGGGGGCGCTGGGACTTCCCGCAAAGGCAAAGAGGGGGTCGAGGGCGCTGTTGATCTGAACGGCCCCTACCCCAAGGAGGGCAAGGCCGAGCGAGCGGAGGCACCGCCTAAGCTCGGGGGTGAAGAGGTGAAGGCCCTTTGGGCCCAGCTCCCGCGCAAGCGGCAGGGCCACCATCAGCCATTGGACCACAAAGCCCCCTCCCACCACTAACGCGAGGAGCCCCATCCCCCTTTCCGTCGGGCTGGCCAACAGAGCGCCCCCCATCCAGACGAGGTTGAAGAGAACCGGCGCCATACTCGGGCGGAAATAGGCCCCCTGACAGTTGTGGTAGGCGAGTTTCAGCCCGTAGAGGCAGATGAAGGGGAGAAAGGGGAGCAAAAAGCGGGTTAGCCTCAGCACCGCCGTATGACTTGGCAAAAAGTAGGCGACGGCGCAGCCGCTGACCCCTAGCAAGAGGGTGAGCAGGTAGACTAGGTCGCGGAAAAAGTGGCGGGCCCTTTCGGGATCGACCTTTCGGATCGCCTCGTACTGGGGGATAAAGGCGGCGTGCATCGCCCCCTCTCCGAAGAGCCGACGGGGCAAATTGGCAAAGCGGTAGGCGACGAGAAAGGCGGAAAACAGGGGGGAGGCGCCAAAGGCGGCTGCCATCACCATATCGCGGATCATCCCCGAGATACGGGAGAGCATCGTCCCCGAAAAAAAACCGGCAAAGGCCCGACCTAACGCCCGCGTTGCATGCATCCCTCTAGGATAGCATGCCCCAGGGGGTGTAAGCAATTAGATGCCCTTGATATCCAGAGGGAAAGGGGGTTTCCAGGGGCGTTTCCGAGGCGAAGGGCAGGGCCAAAGCGCCCTGTCCGAGCCGAGGAAGCGCCTCTGGGAGCCCAGCTTTCCCCTGGAGATCAAGGGGAGCTAATTGGATTACACGCCCCAGTTAACCGCTACAATCCGATCGGTCAGCGGAAGAGAATCTTGCCGCAGGCACAGAACCTTCCCCCTTGCTTCGGGGTGGTCATCCAGAAAGCGGGAGAGCCCTCCGACCATCTTCCGGTTGACAGCACTCGAAAATTTGATCTCCCAAGCATCGAGATTGCCGCCCGATTCACGGATCAAATCGACCTCGACCCCATCATGGGTCCGGTAAAATGAGAAGGTAGCGAGCCCCCTATTGCTGGCCCCCTGCTTGATCTGCTCCATGACAACCATATTCTCAAAGATCTCCCCCCTCCCCGTTAACTGACGGGAGGATTCAATGCCCAACAGATGACAGAGAAGACCGGTATCGACGAAATAGAGTTTCGGAGACTTGACGAGCCGCTTCGAGTGATTCTTGTAATAAGGCCTTAGCAAGTAGACAATATAGGTCGCCTCTAAAATGGTCAGCCAGCTCTTGGCGGTCGGCTGAGAAATCCCACACTCTTTCGCAATCTCAGAAAGATTGAGTAGCTTTCCAGCCCGTGCCGCCAAGAGGCCTAAAAAGGTACGAAACCGGGCAAGGTCAACGACCGATTGGATGTTGCGAACATCCCGCTCTAAGTAGGTCGCCACGTAGCTATTGAACCACCGGTTTTTATCGAGATCAGAATGGTGGAAGAACTCGGGATAGAACCCCTCAACCATCCGATCTAGAGCCGAAAGCTCTTCGGGATCCTCCCCTTGATGGTTCGGCATCCGCTTTACCTCTCTCCAACTAAAGGGGTAAAGATCGAAGATCGCACAGCGGCCGGCAAGACTCTCGGTCACCCCTTGCATCAGCTGAAAGATCTGCGAGCCGGTGAGGATGTACTGCCCATAGTTATGTCTGTCCCGATCGACAGCGACTTTAATGTAGGGCAGGAGCATAGGGGCATACTGGATCTCATCGATCACACAAGGGGGAGGGTGGTGGCGAAGGAAAAGCTCGGGATCTTCTTGAGCCGCTTGCTGCTGGTCAGGCCGATCGAGGGAAACGTAGCGATACCTTGCAAATCGCTGCTGGAGCAATGTCGATTTTCCCGCCTGACGGGGACCTGTAATCAATAGCACTGGAAACTGTTCCAACGCCTCCTCTATCAAAGGCTCGAGGTCTCGCGTGTAGTACATTGCAAGCTCCTTGTAATCACAAGGATACCTAAAATTCCGTAAATTTCAAGATTCGGCCTTCAAATTTACGGAATTTTGCATAAGCTGCTTACAATCAATTTGATAAATATACTGTTTCGATTAAAGTCACGCCCCTCTTACACTCGACCCCATGACAAAGGAACTCTTAATCGGATGCCACTGTTCAGCGGCTGGGGGGGTCTTTAACGCCCTCTATGAGGGGCAAGAGCTGGGGGCTACAACCATTCAACTCTTTACCAGCAATCAAAAGCAGTGGAAGGGGGCCACTATCACCCCTGAGATTGTTGCCCAGTGGGAGGAGGCCCTTAAGGAAACGGGGATGGAGAAGGTGATGAGCCATGCGGGCTACCTGATCAACCTCGGCTCCCCGAAAGCTGACGGCCTGGCTAAGTCGCGCAAGGCCTTTAGCGAGGAGGTAGAGCGGTGCCTGAAGCTCGGCATCCCCTACCTCAACTTCCACCCTGGAGCCGCGTTGGATGGGGGCGAGGAGGCCTGCATCGAGCGGATTATCGAGAGCCTGCTCGGGGTAGCGCCTCTCCTTAAAGGCGAGGAGCTTACCCTCCTTCTCGAAACAACAGCGGGACAGGGATCAACGGTTGGCCACAAGTTCGAGCACCTAGCCGAAATCATTGCTGGTGTGGAGAAAAAGGCGCCGATCGGGGTCTGCATCGACACTTGCCACATTTTTGCAGCCGGCTACGATATCCGCACACCCAAGGCCTGGGAGGCGATGCTAAAGGAGTTCGACAAGGTGGTGGGGCTCAAGAACCTCCATGCCTTCCATGTGAACGACTCGAAAGGGGGGCTGGGGAGCCGCAAGGATCGCCACGCCAACTTGGGTGAGGGGGAGATTGGTCTTGCCGCCTTCAAGGCGATGATGCAGCACCCCAAAAGTCGCCTTTTGCCCAAGTATCTGGAGACCCCTCCCGAACCCAACCGGTGGCCCGACGAGATCAAGCTCCTTCGCAAATTTGGGAAGGGTTGAGCCACTCCCCATTGGTATCGGAGGCGTAGATAAAGTCGCCTACACGCTCCCCTCCCTGCGCCTCGAGGGCCTCGTCGAGCTTCCCATGCGCTAACGGATGAGAGATCGCGTAGTAGGTCGGAAAGGCGTACGTCCGCTCCCCCTCCTCTCGCGATATGAGCAGTTCGTGGAGCTTCTCCCCCTCCCGTATGCCGGTAAACCGCTTCTCCATCTTAGGCGCAATCGCCTCAGCGAGATCGACCAGCTTCATACTCGGGATCTTGGGGACAAAGATCTCTCCCCCCTCCATCCGGAGGAAGGACTCCAGCACAAACTCGGCCGCCTGCTCGAGGCTGATCCAAAAGCGGGTCATCCGAGGATCGGTCACGGTGAGGTGGTCGGCTCCCCTCTCCACCTGCTCCCGCCACATAGCAGCCACACTCCCCCGGCTCCCCAGGACGTTCCCATACCGGACGACTGAGAAGCGGGGATAGCCCCGCTTGCCCGCATAGGCATTGGCCGCGACAAATAGCTTATCTGAGCAGAGCTTGGTGGCGCCGTAGAGGTTGACCGGGTTGACCGCCTTGTCGGTAGAGAGGGCAATCACCCGCTTTACCCCTAGGTCGACGGAGGCATCGATCACATGCATCGCCCCATCAACATTAGTCTTGATAAACTCGGTGGGGTTGTACTCGGCAGCAGGGACCTGCTTGAGGGCGGCGGCATGAACCACATAGTCGACCCCGTTGAACGCCCTGGCAAGGCGCTCCTTATCCCGCACATCCCCCAAGAAATAGCGCATCTGTGGGGAGGCAAAGAGGGGGTCGGAGCGCTGCATCTCCCACTGCTTCCATTCGTCTCGGCTAAAGACGATCACCTTTTCCGGGTGATGGCGGGTGAGGAGGAGGCGGATAAAGGCCTGCCCAAAGCTCCCGGTACCCCCCGTTATCAAAATCGTTTTGTTGTCCATATCTCCTCCCAGTATACCGCCTCCCCCCTATTTCTCCCTCTACCCCAGGGTGCTTGACATTAGAAAAATAATTTCAAAACCTTTTCTCTGTACCTTGGGTCAGTAGCTGCCAATAGCCGCTTCCCGGCTTTACCCACCTTCACGGTCTTTTCCTTAGTCAGGGCATTCAA
>JBFWPF010000024.1:0-32450 GCA_050250135.1 Parachlamydiales bacterium
ACCTCTTGCTGAAGGCCGAAAAGCCTTGATGGTAGAAGATGCTAGGACTTTTTTGTTTTCAGCTGATCATCGCCAACCGGCAAAGATAGTTGTCGTCAGCCGGCAAAGATAATTGTCGCGGCACAGGCCTCTGCTCGACTTTGGATGTGAGGAGTGGGACCACATCTTCCAGGTCAACCTGCGGGCGGTGTTCCTGATGTCCCGAGGCCTTGCTAGAGGAATGATAGAGCAGGGAGGGGGTAAGATTGTCAACATCTCCTCCAACGCAACCTTCTATGGGACGCCCGATAGCGGCCCCTATGCGGCATCGAAGGCGGGGGTGAATCAGCTGACAAAGACAATGGCGATCGAATGGGGAAGGCACAACATCCAGGTGAATGCCATCTGCCCGACGATCACGATGACCGACTTGGGCAAGAGGGTATGGGATGACCCCCAGTTGGCCGAAATGCGGTCAAGGCTGGTGAGCAAAATCCCGCTGGGCCGCTTTCTTGAGCCGGAGGAAATCGCCCCCCTTGTTCTATTTTTGGCGGGGCCGAGCTCTCAATTCATCAATGGCGCGATCATCCCAATCGATGGGGGCGGGCAGCACAGCCCCTGATCCTATCCGAAATCAGAAAAGGATTAGCTCTCAGGCCTGGGTGGGAAGGGCCGCCCGGCGGGCGCTTAGGCGATAGGAGAGGAGGAGAGCGCCGCCGAGCCAGCCCCATGAGATCCACTGCGGGGCTTGGATACCCCCAGCTAATTCGGCCATGACCGAAGAGATGAGAATAAGGGCCAAGACGAGGGGAACAAAAAGGCGAAGAAGGTGATAGTAGAGGGTGCGGCCCGATCCTTTGAGCCAAACCTCTTCGTCCCGGATCTCCTTGGCCAGGTACATGAAGACGGCAATCTCAGCCAGGCCCCCAATCAACATGTTGTTGCCAAGAACCATCGGGGCAAGAGCCCCAATAAGGGGCTGACCCATCCCAAAGCAAAAGGGAATAGCCATGACAAAGAGAAGCGCCGTGGTGAAAAAGGCAGCGGCGGTCCGCTTGCGCCCAAACTCAAGCTGGATGTTCCCCATGATGCTCTCCATAATCGAGAAGACACCAGTGATCCCCGCAATAAAGACACAGAAGAAAAACAAGACCCCAACGATGGGCTCTAAGATGGGGCCGAAGGCCTTCAGAATCATAGGGAAGATGACAAAGCCCATCTCAAAGCTCGAATCGGATTGGATCAGACTGGAGACGGGGGTTCCCGTGGTGGTGCTAAGGTAACCCACACAGCCAAAGATGGCAAAGCCGGCAATCAGAGAGACCAAAAAGTCCCCAAGGGCAACAAAGAGCATGGCCCGCGCAATCGAGGTGGTGCTCCCGGTATGCCGAGAATAGCCGGTCACAATCCCCAAACCAAGAGAGAAGCTAAAGAAAACCTGGCCAAAGACATCGCGCCAAAGGGCAGGGTTGGCCAGCTTGGAAAAGTCGGGCCGGAGGTAGTAGGCAAATCCCTCAAGAGCACCGGGAAGGAAGGCCACAACAGTGGCAAAGAGGGCAACCAGAATACAAAGGAGGGGGAGGAAGGTGGAACAGAGCCGCTCCACTCCGCTCCGGATATTCTTTCCTAAGACGACGCAAGAGAAGAGGCAGACAGCGGCAGTGGCCAAGAAGATGGGGATAGAGAAGGCCCCCATTATAAAAGGAGAACCGCTGTCTTGGAGGAAGGTCTTCATAAAGAAGGTGGAAGTGTCCGACGGGACCGAGCTGGTAGCCGAAAAGTAGGCGTAGGCGACCGAATAGCCGGTGAGAACCGCATAAAAGGCGCCGATGGTGGCCACCGCAATGATAGACAGCCAGCCAAAGACCTTGCCGGTCCGGCCCGCTACCACCCCAAAGGCAGAGACAATAGGGAGGCGCATCTTGTTACCGATCGTCCCCTCAAGGACCAGCATGGGGAGGCCAACAAGGGCCATAGCGAGAATAAAAGGGATCAGAAACGCTCCCCCCCCATTCTTATAACACTGGGCACTAAAGCAAAGGAGGTTGGCAAAGCCGATAGCCGACCCCATCATCGACCAGATAAATCCCGATTCCTTTTTGAAGTTCGTAGGTGAAGCGGTCACTCGACGTATCCCTCCATATAGAGTACGTAGTACTGGCGTTTGTCGATTTTCGGTTGCGAAGGGGGCTCCTTTTTAGGAGAGACCTTCCAGTCATGGGCGTGACGGCCCGCGAGAAGACGGGTTCCAAAGGGGAGTCGGCTGGGCATCCAGAGGGTGACAGGGTTGCTCATGGTATGAAAAAATTAAATTGCCTTGGAAAAGTATAGGGGATCTGCCTTTTCGACGCCAGACTAAGCCCCATTTGAACTAAGGGTGGTAGGCCACCCTCCTTTTGGCTTTGGGGGGTGACTTGGGTTTCTCGAGGGGGGCCGCCTCCTTAAGCCAGTAAATGATCTGCTTGGCGGCGCTGGAAGAGAAAAGGAGGCCAAGGTGGCCAGCCTGGGTGAGGAGAAGTTGGTCCCCCCCCTTTAATAGCGCCGACTGGTAGGGGTAGATAAGGTTGTCATAGGCGGCCGCAACCTGGCAGTAACGGGTATAGGTATTGGCCCCAATCCGCTCCCGAAGCTCAGCTAAGAGCTCAGAGCCGGGGCGCATCGCCTTGGCAGAGGGGCAGCTCTGAAGGCAGGCGCTCCGAGTCCCATAGAATGGGGTGCCCAACGTGATCAGATGGGAGACCTTGCCAAAGGGGGCCAGCTCCTCGGTGTAGTAAGAGGCCACGATCCCCCCCATGGAGTGGCCAACAAGGACCAGATTGTGGACCCGGGTCTCCTGCTCGATCTGACCTGCCAGCCGCTCGACCTCCTGGGCCATGACCTCAATAGGTCGCCCAGTAGGGGAGAGATCCACCGAGTAGAGGGGGCCAAAACCGGCCAGCCGGAGGCGCAGGCGGAGGAAGACCCAGGCCGACTGGTTATGGTTGAACCCGTGGACAAAGAGGATCGGGCGGCGGCGCGCCTTGCGGTAGACCCAAGGGGAGCGGCTGAAAAAACCAAAGGGGAAGAGGAGGACGAAGAGAAGGGTCGCCCCAGTCTCCAGGAGAAGATGGCCGAAACAGGAGAGCCCCCGGGGAAGGGAGATCGGGGGATCATCGGAAGGGGAGACCTGCCCTGCACGGCCGATCTTCCGGTCATAGGAGAGGAGGAGATAGGTCCCAAGGACGTAGATGAGTGAGGCAAGCAAACAGGCGAGGAAGAGATAGCCAAGGAAGGCTAAAGCGAACCCAAACATGGGACGACCTCAAATTTTTCCTGAGCAAATGATAGCCGATTTCCCAATATTGGGTAACCGAAACTCCTTCGTTCAAAAATTTTTTTTCCTATCGAATGGAGCGGCGCTGAAGGAGGGCCAAGAAAGAGCAATATTCATTACACACTGTTTATCAGGTGGTTAGAGTGGTCATCGGCGGCAGAATCTGGTTCAATCGGTCGGTGGCGAGGGGGCAAAGAGCCCTTCCAGCGCAGCCACGATTGGAAAATTTTCAAGAAAACTATTGATATAATCCTCCAGTCCACTTATTCAGAGAAGTACCGTGCCAAACTAAACACAGGAGGCGTTTTAGCATGGCATTGCAAGACACCATGACCAGAATGAAAAAGCTGCTCTCTACGATCACTTCCGATATCGAGAAGGCCGATTGGAATAAGACAGCTGCACAACGTGTACGGACGGCTAGCATTGCTTTCGAGAAGGCTGCTAAAACCTTCCGAAAAGAGTCGGTTGCTGCCGGTAAGTCCGGACTCATGAAGCGGCCTGCTCGTAAGAAGAAAGCAGCTAAGAAAGCAGCTAAGAAAGCTATTAAGCGTAAAGCCGTTAAGAAGGCTGTTAAGCGTAAGAAAGTTCGAAAGGCTGTTAGGAAAGCTGTTAAGCGTAAAGCCGTTAAGAGAGCTGTTAAGCGTAAAGTTGCTAAGAAAGCAGTTCGAAAGGCTGTTAAGCGTAAAGCTGCTAAGAAAGGGGCTAAGCGTAAAGCCGCTAAGAAGCGACCTGCTAAGCGTAAAGCTGCCAAGAAAGGGGCTAAGCGCAAGGCTGCTAAGAAGCGACCCGCTAAGCGTAGAGCTGCAAAGCGCAAGACCGCTAAGCGTCCTGCCGCTGCCGCTGCCGCTTAAGGCTCGCCACTCTGTATCGCATTTTCAAGAGGTACCGGTTGCCGGTACCTCTTTTTTTATTTGCCTCAACATGAACGGGTTATAGAACCCCCGTTTCCCTTGGAAAGAATGAGGCGATGGGATAGACTAGAGCAAAGAAATTCTGCCTATCACCAAAAGGAAGGGAGTTATGAAAAAAGTTCTTTACGTTCTCACCTCAATGCTCACTCTAGGCGCTGGTGCTCAGCTCTTTGCAGACGAGGGGGGAGCAGCCGCCCGCCAGGGAAATCCCTACTCGATGTTCATTATCATCGGTGCGGGCCTTGTCCTCTTCTACTTTATGATCCTCCGCCCTGAGAAGAAGCGGCGGAAGGCGGCTGCTGAGCGGCGGGCTGCCCTCAAGAAGGGAGATCGGGTCTGCGCGGTTGGGATCATCGGGATCGTGGACAAGATCACCGACGAGACGGTTATCCTCAAGCTCTACGATGGGGCCAAGATGGAGGTGCTAAAAGCGGCTATCTCCGAGGCGCCTGCTCCGAGCCAGCAAGAGGTTGAGCGGGCTCAAGTCGAACTCGCCAAGGGGTAATGCTCCCCTTCACAGAGCTCCGAGATCTGATGGTTTCGGAGCAGCTCATCCCTCGAGGGATTAGCGATCCCGCCGTTCTCAAGGCGATGGGCCAGGTCCCTAGAGAGGCCTTCGTCCCCTCCGATCTCTCCCCTTACGCTTACGACGATACCCCCTTGCCGATCGGCTATGGGCAGACGATCAGTCAGCCCTATGTGGTGGCTTTGATGAGCGAATCTGCTTTGGTAAAGCCGGGGGATCGGGTGCTGGAGGTGGGGAGCGGGTCGGGCTATCAGGCGGCCATTCTGGCCGAGCTGGGGGCAGAGGTCTATGCGATCGAGCGGATCCCCGAGCTAGCGGCGATGACAGCCGAAAATCTGAAGAGGGCCGGCTATAAGGTGGTCTCTAAGGAGGGGGATGGCTACGAGGGGTGGCCCGAATTTGCCCCCTTCGATGCGATCCTGGTGACGGCGGCGGCCGCCGAGCCTCCTAGGCCGCTAATGGGGCAGCTTAAGGTAGGGGGGCGGCTAATCATTCCGGTTGGCCCCCTCGATTTTCAGGAGCTCTTCCGATTCACGAGTCTAGGGGAGGGGGAGTTTGCCCGAGAGGCTCTCTGCCCTGTCCGCTTTGTCCCGCTGATCACCCCTTTTCTCTAACCTTGGCCGAGAGGTGGACCGAGGCGAGGTGGAGGTGGAGGCCGAGGGAGAGAAGGGCCGTGCCGGTAAGGGCGGCTCCGACGGCAGCGCTCTTGTGAAGGGGCACGGGAAGGGCGTTGGCCAGGCGCCATAGGGCGAGGAGGCCGGTGCCAAGCCAAGTGGCGGTCGCTAGAGTAGCAAAGGCCGTCGAGAGGTGGAGGAGGGGCTGAGAGGGGACCTCATCATAGGGGAGGAGCACGGCAAGGTCATCGCGGGCCAAGATCCCTGGGTAATCCGGGTCGTCTTTTTCCCTAACCCAACAGGCTACTCTCTCGGTGATGAGCTTCGTGACCCCCTCCCCATCTTGGAAGGTCCAAGGGTGGGACTGCTCCTCCAGTTTCTCGCCCATGCTCTTCAAGGTAAAGGCCCCTTCGGTGGCAAGGGTCGTAACGGCTTGGGCGGTCCCCCCCCAAATGTTCACCCGCCACAGCAAGAAGGTGGTCTCCCCAAGGCCCCACAGCCAAGCCCACCGCTTATGGGCGAGGAGGGGGGGCATTTTGGGGATCAAGGGGTGGCTGAGGTAGGAGAGCCCTATCCACCCCCCAAAACCGATAAAGCTAGCAAGGCCAGCATAGGTCAGGATTTTGGTCAGGGCTAAGGGGACGTAAGAGGCATAGGCGCCGGGGATGAAGTAAAAGCAGGGAGGGGTCTGAATGAGCGCCTTCCGTTGGCTCACTGACCACCGATTTTCTTGCCAGTAGTCTCCATTCGCCACCATTTCGGTGACCCGCCTTGAAACCTCCCGCTCCACCTTGGCGCGGCAGAGGGCATCAAACGGGGTCCAGGGGAGATTATCGGCCTTGTAGAGACGTTCCCTCAATTCAGCAAATCGGGTCATAGCTGGCTCTCCTTTTAGAAAACAGCATAAGGGAGAGAAACCTTAAGATCAAGGGGAAAGGGCTGTTTTAAGCGTTGTAGGTTGAGGAGCTTACAGCGCCTCCAGTCCCCGTCCAGTTAGTGTGGGTGAACTGGCCGCGGGGGCGGTCGACCCGCTCGTAGGTGTGGGCGCCAAAGAAATCCCTTTGGGCCTGAAGGAGGTTAGCGGGGAGCCGCTCGGTCTTGTAGCCGTCGAAGTAGGAGAGGGCGGTTGAGAAGCAGGGGGAGGGGATGGCCAGGAGGGCCGCCTGGGAGACGACCTGCCGCCACCCCTTTTCGCACCGCTGGATCGCCTCCTTGAAGAAGGGGCTCATCAGGAGGTTCTGGAGTGAGGGGTCTTTGTCATAGGCCTCCTTGATGTTCCCGAGGAAGGCGCTTCGGATAATGCACCCTCCCCGCCACATCAGGGCGATCCCTCCGTAGTTGAGCTTCCACCCATAATCGGCGGCCGCTTGGCGCATGAGCATATACCCTTGGGCGTAGCTGACGATCTTTGAGGCATAGAGGGCTTGCCGGATCTGCTCGGTAAAGGCCTTGGGGTCGCCGGTAAATTCGGGGTGGGGGGTGGAGAAGAGTTTGGAGGCGCTTGTCCGCTCCTCCTTGAGGGCGCTGAGGCACCGGGCAAAGACCGCCTCGCCGATAAGGGTCAGCGGCATCCCCATGTCGGCAGCGCTGATGACGGTCCACTTTCCGGTCCCCTTCTGGCCAGCGACATCGAGGATCTTGTCGATCAGCTCCTCTCCATTCTCTTTGAAAGCAAAGATCTGGCTGGTGATCTCGATAAGGTAGCTATCGAGCTCCCCCTTGTTCCACTCGGCAAAGGTCTTAGAGAGCTCGGCGTTGGAGCTCCCCAGGGCCCGTTTCATGAGCTGGTAGGCCTCGCAGATGAGCTGCATATCCCCATACTCGATCCCGTTGTGGACCATCTTCACGTAGTGGCCGGCGCCCCCCTCTCCGACCCAATCGCAGCAGGGCTCTTCCCCTACTTTGGCCGCAATCGCTTGGAGTATCGGCTTCACATGGGGCCAGGCCTCGGGGTTTCCCCCTGGCATGATCGAGGGGCCATGGCGCGCCCCCTCCTCGCCGCCAGAGATGCCGGTGCCGATAAAGAAAATCCCCTTTTCCTTAAGTTCGTTGACCCGCCGCTCGGTGTCGGGGTAGTGGCTGTTCCCCCCGTCGATGAGGATATCTCCGGGCTCAAGGTGGGGGAGGAGGGCCTCGATCACCGAGTCGACCGGAGCTCCCGCCTTGATCATCATCATGATCTTGCGGGGGCGCTTGACGGCAGCCGCGAGTTCCCCATAGGACTGAGTGGGGATAATGTCGGTATTGGCAGCTGGGCCCGCCATAAAGCCCGCCGTCATCTTCTGTTTCCGGTTATAGACCGCTACCTTGAAGCCGTGGTCGTGCATGTTGAGGACGAGGTTTTGCCCCATCACCGCCAGCCCCACCATTCCGATATCCGCTTTTCCCATAGTAAAATCCTTTTTCCCAAACCATGGGGGAGGGGTGTGTTTAATGGCAAGGTGGGGTATGATCGTGCGCCCTGTCCTCGTAGCTCAGGTGGATAGAGCGATCGCCTCCTAAGCGGTAGGTCGCGCGTTCGAGTCGCGCCGAGGACGACTATTTTTGGCTCACATACTTGTCGATGCCGTTAGCGATCCCCCAGGCGACCGAATTGAGGTAGCGGGGGTCCTGAAGATAGCGCAGCTCGATCTCATTGCTGAGAAAACCGCCCTCAACCAGGATCGCGGGCATCTGAGTTCTGCGGAGGACCGAAAAATTGGCCTCCTTGACGCCGCGTGAGGGGGCT
The DNA here is from genome assembly GCA_050250135.1 of Parachlamydiales bacterium. GTDB lineage: Bacteria > Chlamydiota > Chlamydiia > Chlamydiales > JAFEGQ01 > JBFWPF01. The sequence goes on from JBFWPF010000024.1 coordinate 8,075, forward strand.
GAGGTGCACTCGATGACCTGAGAGAGAACCGTGCTCGCCAGTTTTTTGGCCTCGGTCTCCCGATTCCCCGTGACATCCGTTTTGAAAGTGAAAACCTCCACCCCCCGTGCCGTTGGAGAATCGGAGTGGTTGTAGTGGATGCTGACAAAGAGATCGCTCTTGTTTTCATTGGCCAGTTTGGAGCGATCGGTGAGGGGGACAAAGGTGTCATTGGTTCGGGTAAGATGGATCTGATACCCCATCGCCTTCAGGTGGTCCCTCACCATGAGCGTGGTCGCTAGGGCTAGGTTTTTCTCCTGGTACTGCTTGTTCGCCGAAAGGGCTCCAGGGTCCTTCCCCCCATGCCCTGCATCGAGCGTAATGATCACGTTATGGCGGTCGACATGGCGAAAGGTGCAGACGGGGCGCTGGTAGGTGGGGGTCGGCGTGGGGGCTCGGCTGCAGCCCACCAGGAGGAGGAGAAGGAGGAGTCGTTTCATGTTAGCAGTTCCTTAGCTACCTGTCGGTCGTCAAAGGGGACGACCCCATGAGCGAGGATCTGATGCTGCTCATGCCCCCTCCCTGCAATGAGGATAGTGTCTCCCTCCTCGGCGATAGCGATAGCATGCGCGATTGCCGACCTTCTGTCCACGATGATTTCGGTAGGATGCCCCCCCATCGCCATCTCCTGGCAGATCTGAGCGGGCTCTTCGGTACGGGGATTGTCGGAGGTAAAGAGGGTGATATCGGAGAGGCGGGTGGCGACCTCCCCCATCAGGGGGCGCTTGGCCCGGTCCCGGTCGCCCCCACAGCCGACGACGGTGATCAGCCGCCTCTTGGTGAGGGGGCGGAGGGTAACGAGGACCTGCTCCAAAGCATCGGGCTTGTGGGCAAAGTCGACGTAGAGGGAAAAGGGGCGGAGGGAGGGGATCCGCTCTAGCCGCCCCGGCACTCCAGGAAAAGTGGCCAATATTGGCGTAAGTTGCTTGATTTCAATGTCTTGAAGGATTGCAACGGCCAGGGCGGCGAGGGCGTTGTAGACGTTGAAGCGGCCGGCAAGGGGGAGCGTAACGGGGAGCGTCTTCCCTCGGTAATGGAGGGTGAAGTGGGTGCCAGTTGGCGTGGAGGTCAGGTCGGTCGCGTAGAGGTCGTGAGTAGGGCTAAGTCCATACAGGAGGGGAGAGGGGGCCCCCATCCGAGTGTGCCAGGGATCGTCTCCGTTAAGGGCGGCCCTCGGGGCGTTCCGGAAGAGGAGCCCCTTGGCCTCAGCGTAGGCCTCCATTGTTCCGTGATAGTCGAGGTGTTCGTGGGTGAGGTTGGTGAAGCAGGCAGCAGAAAAGAGCGTCCCCTCAAGCCTCCCTTGGGCGAGGCCATGGGAGGTGGCTTCGAGGATAGCGGCCCTGCATCGGTGCTGGACCATCTCGTGAAGGAGGCGTTGGAGGGTGGAGGGGTCGGGGGTGGTCATGCCGGTAGAGCCCCGCTCTCTGCCTGTGATCACCTCAACCGTTCCGATGAGGCCGGTCGGGATCCCTACCCCTTCGAGGAGGTGGCGGAGGAGGTAGGAGACCGAGGTTTTGCCGCTGGTGCCGGTGATGCCAATAGTGGCCATCTTGTGGCTCGGGTAGCCGTAAAAGGCGGCGGCTAGGGGCCCTTCAAGGTGCTGGAGGTCCTCGGTGATGATCTGGGGAACCTTAAGGGAGTGGTCGTAGAGATCGGAGGCGATCGCAACAGCTCCAGCCTTGAGGGCCTCGTGGATAAAACGGCCCCCATCGTGGGTCCGCCCCCGCCGCGCCACAAAGAGCATGCCGGGGGCTACCTGTTTTGAGTGGGAGCAGACCCCCGTGATCTTGACCGCTCGCGACCCCTTTAGGGTCAGGTTGGGGAAGAGGGAGAGGAGGGAGCGGATTTGGAGGCTACGACCCATTCCAGGCCTCATAGAGTGTCTGGAGGGCCGCCACCTCCTTTGTCCAGTCGGCCTTGTCGGGGTCGTGGCGGGGGTCCCCCTTGGGATAGCCGCAAGGGTCATCGGGAGGGATCCCAAGGGCGACGAGGGAGCGCTTGGCAATCTCTCGAAAGGTGCGGGTCGCCCAGCGCCCCCCGAAGTGGTTGCTCCCGATCCCGGGAAGGGTATAGGGGCGGGGCTCATCGATGGCGACAAAGCAGACAAAGGCCGCGTGGTTTGCTGGGGCAAAGCCGGCAAAGTTGGTGAAGTGGAGGGTCTTGGAGTAGGTGCCCGAGACAATCTTCTCGCTCGTACCGGTCTTGCCCACTTGAGTGTAGCCCATGATATCCCCCCTCCACGCCGTCCCCCCGGGCTTTGTGGAGTACTTCATCGCCCGGATCACCTGGTCGCAGATCTCCTGGCTGAGCACCTGCCTCCTCTCACCCACCCTCCCCTTGATTAGGGTGGGCTCGAGCAGCACCCCCCCGTTGGCGATGATCGCAAAGGCGCGCACCGTCTGGATACTGCTGACGAGGAGGTTGTAGCCCATCGCCAGGGAGGGGGGAGTGCTGGTCGCCCACTGGGGGGCCCCGCCAGTATAGGTTAGGCCCGGTGTTGGGAGAAAGCCCCGCGTTTGCCCCGGAAGCTCGATCCCCGTCTTCTGCCCAAAGCCGAGCGTCTCCTCCAACTGGCGGCGGTACCAGTCGGCCCCGAGGCGGTCACAGATCCGGCAGGCCAGCCTCCCCACATAGATGTTGGAGGACTTTTGCAGGGCCATCTCCATATTGAGGTAGGAGCTTACCGTGGTGTCGTGGATCGGCTTGGAGCGGCCGGGAAAGTGGCCATCTCGGCAGGGGATCTTTTCGGCCGGATCGAAGAGGGGCTTTTTCCCTTGCGCCCTCAGCTCCTCATTTGCCTTGAGGGCCAGAGCGAGCGTTAGCGGTTTCATTGTCGATCCCGGCTCAAAGGCGTGGCTTACCCCGTGGACGACCGTCTCCTCGATCTTATCCGGGTCGTTGAAGTAGTCCCGGTAATCGGCGGGGTTGAAGAAGGGGTACTGGGCAAAGGCGAGGATCTCCCCATTATAAGGGTCCATCAGGATCGCCCACCCCCCCTTGGCTTCGGCAGCGGTGACCGCCTTCTCGATCTCCTCCTCCGCAATCGCCTGCAGGAGGGGGTGGATCGTCAGGGTGATCGACTCCCCCTCCTCGGCCTGCTCGATCACCCCTCCGACCGCCAGGGGGCGCCTGGGGCTACGGAGGACCCACCGGAGCCCCCCCTTTCCCCGCAGCCTGCTGTCGAAGGTGGCCTCGAGCCCCCCCGTGGGAATCCCCGCCCCCGTCCCCTCCTCCTTCCGCTCCCGTATTGTGTGGAGGAGTTGACCCGCTAAGTGGCCGTAAGGGTGGGAGCGCTTGTAGTCGGGGAGGAAGAAGAGGGCGTTGCGCGCGATCTTGTGTTGGCGGGCGTAGGGGAGCCACCAGACTAAAATCGCCTCCCGCTCCTCCTGGGTGAGCCACCTCTTCAGCTGCCGGTTTCGACTCTTTCTCTGCAGCTGAGAGGCCGCATCGGGAAAGCCGAGTCTCGCCGCAATCTCCCCCTTAAGCACCGTTGGGATCACATCGGGGTCGGCGTGGAGGTGGAAGAGGGGAAGGTCGATCGCGAGTGGAGCATGAAAGCCGCTGCTGGGGTTGGGATAGAAGGTCCCCCGCTTGGCCGGCTCTCGCACCACCGCCTCATGTTGCAGCTGGGCCCGCCTTAGCCACTTCGGGTGGTCGACCACCTGCAGGGTGTAGAACTGGATGATCAGGAGGGCAAAGAGGGCCATCAGCCCTACCGCGACTGTCGCAAGAGCGCCCCGTCTCACCGGGGGAACTCCAAGTGGGCAAACTCGGGCTTTCGGCTAGCCTCCAGTAGGCGTTGAGGAGACTCCCGCTCTTCAATTGCATAGCGCAAGGTTTGCTCCCGATCCCGCTTCATCGCCACCTCTTGCTCCAGCTGAGGGAGCTTTATCCGCAGCTGCATCAGCCGGTTATTTTGCTCTAAGAAAAGGGCGAGTATCCCGCCAAAGAAGACAAGGCACCCGATCAACCGAACAACAACACTCATACCCGCTCCGCGATCCGCAGTTTGGCGCTCCGGGAGCGGGGATTGCCCCTTACCTCTTCCCTTCCCGCCTCAATCGGCTTTTTGGTTACGATACGCAATCGGGGGGTTTTTTCCCGCCTCCCTGTCGCTACCGTCGGGTCGTGGAGCCAGCTCTCCGACTCCTCCTTGAACTTCTGCTTCACGATCCGATCTTCCAGGCTGTGGAAGGTGATCACCGCCATTCTCCCGCCGGCCCGCAGCTTAGCGATCCCCCCCTCTAGCCCCTCCTGCAGCGCCCCAAGCTCATCATTAACCGCAATCCGAAGGGCCTGAAAAACCTGCGTCAGCGGATGGGTCTTGCCGCGAAAGGGAACCAGGGGCGACAGGAGGCGGACGAGATCAGTTGTGGTTTCCAGCCGCCGCCTCCCTCTTGCCTCGCAGATCGTCTTTGCAAAGCGGCGGGCCCCTTTTACCTCTCCATACTCCCGAAAGAGCCGCTCCAGCTCGTCGGCGCTCCACCCGTTGACGATCGCCGCCGCTGTAAGGCCCCCTTCGGGATCCATCCGCATGTCGAGGGGCCCCTCCTTGGAAAAGCTCATCCCCCGCTCCGCTGTGTCCAGCTGCATTGAGGAGACCCCAATGTCGAGGAGCAGCCCATCGATCTCCCCCTCAAGCTCCCCCACCCGCCGAAAATTCTGCGCCTCGAGCACCAGCCGCTCTCCCAAAAAGGAGAGGCGCTCAGTCGCCATCCTCCGGGCTACCGGATCCTGATCAAAGCCGATCAGCCGCTTAAGCTCGGGATGGGCCCGCGCAATCGCCTCCGCATGCCCCCCCGCCCCAATCGTCCCATCGACAAAGGTGAGGAGCTCGACCGGCCGAAAGGCCTCCACTACCTCATTGAGTAACACCGGGATATGGGTCATAAAGTAAAAATAATACTTAACGTGTTAATAGGGAGGTATGGCCTCTACCCCTATATATGAGTTACCCGACGATTCTAGCGATCGGTTCGCGATTGCTCAAGAGGCTTATGACCGGCAGGTAGCGGCTGGCCTTGTCTCCCCCTCAGGGGCGACCGAAGCGGCTGCCTCTCAGGCGACTCGGATCCGGGAGACGACCAGCCGCCTCAACCAGACCGAGCTTTTAATGGGGTTGAACCAGAGGACCTCCCTTGCCTATATGCCCCCCTTCCCTCCGATCCCTTACCGGAGCACCTCTCCTCTAGAGGCCCCTTCGCTTGGGACCCAGGAGAGGAGGAGCAGCGACCGGCAGCGGGTGATGGAGGCGGCGCTGGAGGTTTCGGGGGCCGACCGGGAGCGGGGGATGAGGGTGGCCCTCGCCATCGAGCAGACGATCCAGGATAACAAAGAGATTGCCTTTGTCCGGGGGCGGATGGGCGAAGTGATGGCGGTGTAGCGATGGCGGTTGACTGGCTCGAGGTGTTGGGGTGGACCGAGGAGCAGCTCGAAGACCTTCGGGTGACTGGCTACCGCTACCTGTCGCAGGGGCACTATGAGCGGGCCCTTATCTTCTTTGACGCCCTCGTCGCCCTCAACCCCGATAGCCTCTTCGACCTTCAAGTTCTTGGCGCCCTTTGCCTTCAGCTCGGCAACGCTGTGCGGGCTCTGGAGGTACTGGAAAAGGTTACCCTGCGGGATCCGGTCAACGAGATTGCCCTCCTCAACAAGGCAAAGGCCCTTCTCATTTTGGGCAATCGGAGGGAGGGGCTCATCCTCGCCCGCGAGCTTGCCAAAGAGGCAGGCAAGCCGATCAAAGGGTACGCCGAAGCCCTTGTACTGGCGTATCAATAATAGGTAGTGAGTCGCTCGTGATGTGGCGATGTTTATACCAATTCCAAGAAATAAATTCACAAATTCAACTGGTCTTTCGGCCCTCGCTTTTGAGCTCGACCTCGCAAGCCTACAAGGCTAGCGTCGGTCTCCGCTCTTCATCGAGAGCCAAAATCCTCAACTGACTTTGTGAATTTATTTCTTGGGATTGGTATTGCCACAGAGAACACAACATTCCCATTGGATATCTGTTTCTGCATTAGGGGAGGCAAGGTCATTTTTTCCCCCTCTGTCGATCCCCTCAGGACGATAGGTCGCAATCAGGGGCAGTAACTTGCCAGGACATCTGCAAAATCTGGGTGACGATTCAGATAGGGTTTCACCACAGGGAGGGTGTTGGAAGCAAAACGCCTCGGCCCCGGGGAGCAGCTGTGTGGGCTTATTCCGGAGGAATAAGATCACCTCTGTGGTTCTCTGTGCCCTCTGTGGTAAAATTCTCTAATCAACTTGAGGGCAGGCAATGAACAGCCGGCGTAGACGTTGCAGATGCCCTGAGTAACTTGCAGGTCGAATAAGATATCGTTAAGATAGAAAATTCCTCGCACGAAATCGCGCTCCTTTGAGAAGATAGATTCTAAAATGGAGTTTTCAATGGATAGGATCAGTTGGGTCGACGCTTCTGAGAGATGGGCCCAAATGCAGACCCTCTCTGACGAGCAACAGCGGCTGGTTGGGCCCCAGTTTCAGCAGATCTCTAAGCACGCGGCCGTTCTGAACAACCGTCCCCAAATCCCCATGATGACCCAGCTGATGCGGCTCGATGGGACCCACGGGACCGACCTGCTGACGCAGCTTCCCGGTTTTCAGCGGACTCAGCAGAGGGGTGGCTACTCAGCACAGGAAGGGGCCAAGCTGAAAGGGGCCCTCTCCCTGTTGGAGGGTGTGGTCGGCTCAGAGCATGTTGTAGAGGCGCTGGGGCTCCTGATCCGGAAGGCTGAAATGAGGGAGGCGGTCATGGTGCAGATGGCCTCGCTGGTGGCAGCATGATCACCACGTTGGAATGGGGAGAGAGGGAGCTCGAGGGGCTCCGCTATGAGGGATATGCCTATCTCAAAGAGGGGCGGTGGGGCGATGCGATCACCCTCTTTAAGGCGCTTGTTGCCCTCGCTGCCGAATCGGCTGAGGATTGGCAAGCGCTTACCGCTCTCTACCTGCAGAAGGGGGAGTACGCCCTTTGTTTGGAGGCGAGCGAGCGGGCACTCGCGCTCAGCCCTCAAGATGAGATGACCCGTCTCAACCGGGCCAAGGCGCTCCTGATAACGGGTGAGCGGGCCGCTGGCCTTGCCCTTGCGACCGACCTCCTTACCGCTCAAAGTGAGTTGATCCTCCGCTCCGCCGAAGCTCTCCTTTTAGGCTATAGCTTTTCGTAACGCCTCGACCACCCGGTCGATCTCCTCCTCCTTAAGCTCATAAAAGAGGGGGAGGGTGAGCGTTTTCTCATAATAGGCCTCACAGCCGGGCAAGGGCTCCCTTTTGAGAACGGGTTGCCGGTAGAGGGGGATGTAGTGGATCTGCGTTCCGATTCCTGCCGCCTTGAGCTTTTCCATCGCCTCTTGCCGCTTTCCCTTAAAGTCATGCTGAAGGCAGCACAGGTGGTAGGAGGAATGGGGAGAGTGGGGCAAGAGTGATTCCAGCCGCTCTTTATAATAAGAGTAGAGCTCTCCGCGCCGCCTCACAATCTCATCGGTCCGCTTGAGCTGGCTCAAACCCAGCGCCGCCTGCATCTCGGTCATGTGGAAGTTGCCGGTGATCGCCTCTGCAGAGACAAGGTGGAGCCCCTCAGAATAGGTGATCCCATTGTTGCGGAAGGAGAGGAGGCGCTCCACATAGTGCGCGTGGTGGGTTACCACGACCCCCCCTTCGCCGGTCGTGATCGTCTTTGCGGGGTGAAAGCTAAACACCGTCATCGCCGCCAAGGGATCGGAGCCCACCCGCTTTCCCTCCGAATAGGAGGCCCCAAAAGCGTGACAGCCATCCTCGATGATCAGGTCGCTTTCGCCGAGAAGGGGCTCAGAGAGGGGTTTTAAGGGGAGGGGTGAACCGGCAAAGTGGACCGGCACGAGAACCGCTTTCCCTCGGCTCGACGGTTTGGGGGGGATGAAGTCGCCGTTTCCGGTGGATGGGTCCACATCGGCAAAGTCGACCCGCGCTCCCAAAAGGAGGGCCCCCGTCACCGTTCCAATAAAGGTGTTGGGCGAGGTGAGGACCCGATCAAAGGGGCCCACCTCGGCTGCATAGTAGGCGGCATGGAGGGCCGCTGTTCCGCTGCTAAAGGCGACAGCAAAGGGGGCGTCGCAGTAGGCCGCGACCCCCTTCTCAAAGGCCCGCACAGTGGGCCCTCGGGTCAAAATGGGCCCCCACAGGACGTCGGCGACCGCCTCTCGATCGGCCTCGGTGACCCAGGGTTTGGTGTAGGGGAGAAAGGGCATCCCGTAAGGATAGGGGAGGCTAGGTCGGTTGTCAATGGGTTGTGGATAGGTTGTCGATAACTTCGAGAATACGGAAAGGGAGGGCGAAAACTCCGTTCAGAAGAGGGTGTCGACGAGGCGACCCCCGTTCAGAACCCCTTTCCAGCCCCTTTTTTGTTGCTAACCCCCTTATCCCAAGCGGAGTTAAGTCGTAATATTAAAAATTTGTTAAGCGCAAGAGCCTGATTAGCAGGCGGTTGTGATAGGTTATTATGAAAAAAATTTCCTTGTCTCCTCGGTCTGGTTTTCAGTGACTTAACGGGGGCGCGGAAAAAAAAGGGACAAAATGCTTGCGGAGTCGGAAAGGGGCGTGCTAAGGTCTGACACGAAAACCGGCTGAGAGCTGGCTGTGGAAAGATTGTTCACAACTTGTCAACGAGGCGAAACGGCATGACGACCTGCACCCAAAACACCACCTGGGCCGACTTTCTTGAGTTTGCGGAAGAGAGAACCTCTTCGGCTGCTTTTGAGAACTGGCTTGCCCCCATCCGTTGTGTGGAAGAGGGGGAGGAGGGGGTTGTCCTCGAGGTGCCCAATGTTTTTGTGCAGGAGTACCTGCTCGAGAACTACCGTGAGGACCTTTGTGCCTTTTTGCCTGTGGCCCCTTCAGGGGAGCCGCTGATCCGTTTTGTGATCGCCAAGCCCACCCCTCTGGTCCGCCCTCCCTCTGGGAAAATCGTTCCTGGGCAGATTCCTGGGGCCAAGCAACAGGTCCGCCTCAATCCCCAATACCGCTTTGAGACCTTTATTGAGGGGCCGGCCAACCAGTTTGTGAAGTCGGCGGCGATGGGAGTGGCGACCCGCCCTGGCCGCTCCTACAACCCCCTTTTCATTCACGGGGGTGTGGGGCTTGGGAAGACCCACCTGCTCCACAGCATCGGTCACTACGCCTTAGAGCACCACAAGGAGCTCAAGGTCGAGTGCATCACCACAGAGGCCTTTATCAATGAACTCGTCGATGCCCTCCGCAACAAAACCATCGACAAGCTCAAGCGCTACTGGCGCAACCTCGACATCCTCCTCGTCGACGATATCCAGTTCCTCCAAAATCGGCCCAACTTTGAGGAGGAGTTTTGCAACACCTTTGAGGCGCTGATCCACCAGAGCAAGCAGGTGGTGATCACCAGTGATAAGCCCCCGAGTCAACTCAAGCTCTCCGAGCGCCTTGTGGCCCGGATGGAGTGGGGGCTGGTTGCGGGCGTCAACGTTCCCGACCTGGAGACCCGGGTCGCGATTCTGCTCCACAAAGCCGAGCGCAAGGGACTCGAAATCCCAAGTCGCGTCGCCTTTTTTATTGCGGAGCATATTTACAGCAACGTCCGCCAGCTCGAAGGGGCGGTCAACCGGCTAAGCCTTCAAACGCGCCTTTTGAGGCAGGAGATCACCGAGGAGCTAGTCGAATCGACCCTCCGGGAGCTCCTTCAACGGGCTCCGAAGGAGAAGATTTCGGTTGAGGTGATCCTCAAGAGTGTGGCGACGATCTTTCAGGTGCCGGTCCGTGACCTTAAGGGGCACTCCCGGACCAAAGAGATTGTGCTGCCGCGGCAGGTGGCGATGTACCTGGCGACCGAAATGGTCTCCGAGTCCCTACAGCTCCTCGGCCTCTCCTTTGGGGGGAGGACCCACTCGACGATTCTTCACGCGAGGGATAAGATAGAGAAAAAGCTGAAAGAAGATGAAAACCTCAGACGGCGGATCGACATGGTCCGGCGCAGCCTGGAAATCGAGTGAGGGACCCCATGTTTAAGAAGAGAGGACCCTACGACCGGGAACCGACGACGCTCCTTGAACCCATGAGCCGATCGCTGGATGACCGGGGGCCATCCGGGGGAGCTCAGGTGTCGGCCTACTCCCGCACTCAGGCCCCCCCCGAGAACCGTACCTATCCCCTCCGGGAGAAGGGGCCCAATGTCTCCCCCTACCGCACCCCTGCGCAGGCCTACCCGCGCCAGTATGAGGAGTCTCAGCCCTCGATCGCTGAGGAGGAGGGGGAGTTTTTCTCCAAGCCCTCCCATACCCCGACAAAGGTTGAGCTTGAGCAGCCCGAGGCGATCCTTGGCGAGTCGATCAAGGTCAAGGGGGAATTGGTCTTTGAGAAGTTCCTCCGGATCGATGGGGAGTTTGAGGGGGAATTGCTCTCGCAAGGGAAGCTCCACATCGGCCCTACCGGCACCGTCCGCTCGAACATCCACCTCCGTGAGGCGGTTGTGGAGGGGACCCTAGAGGGGAACATTGTGGTTCGCGATCGCCTTGAGCTGCGCGGCAACGCGAAGATTATCGGCGATATTCAGGCCCGCCTTCTCAGCATCGATGAGGGGGTCACTATCGAAGGACAGGTCCGTGTTGGCCCAATAGGAGGGGCAGAAAAATGAGAGGCCTAATTTTAGCTCTAGTCGGTTTTGCATCCCCACTCTTGGCAAGAGGGGGTGAAGTGGGCGTAGAGGCCCTCCTGTGGCGACCGAGTCGCTCCGACTTTGGCTACGTTCTGTCGTGCGATGCCAATGGGAAGGGGACAGAGATCTACGATGAGCCTGAGCTCGACCCGGGCGTCCGGGTCTTTTTGAGCTACTGCTGCCAAAGCGGCTTCAGGGGGCGCCTCGCCTATACCTACTTCGAGACCTCCTTTTCCTCGAGGAGGACCGGGACGATAGATTTCCCCATTCTTCAGCCGGTGTTTGCCTCCGTCTTTGGCACACCCCTCTCCCTAGCCACCGCCAAAATTCGGGACCGGTTTCAGACCGTCGATGCCGATGTCTGGGGCCCCCTCTACTGCGGCTGCCGCTGGAGCCTTGAGGCCTTCGGCGGCGCCCGTTGGGTGGAACTTAGGATGCGGGAGCGCTACCACTACGAGGAGATAGCGGGGCAGATTTTCGATGTGATCCAAAATAGCTGGTTTTGTGGCGCGGGTCCTCGCATCGGCCTCCACACCACCTTTACCCCCTGGGCCCGCTGTCCCTCCCTCTACCTCGACGGGGTGATCGCCACAAGCGCGATCATCGCCAACCGGAGCAACTACTATAATGGAGAGCTCAACTTCTTCTTTTCGGGAGATTCTCAGCTCGCCCGCCCCTCCTCGACCCAGATTGTTCCCGCTTTTGACATCCGGGTCGGGACCCACTACACCCTCTGCTGTGGCTGTTGCCGGTGGATCCTTAGTGTCGCCTATGAGCTCCAGTGGTACCAGAATGCCCGAGAGCGGCTGGAGAATGCCTTCAACGTGGGTTACCCCTCCTCTGAAGTCCGCGGAGTTGGCTACGGCGGCCTCAACTTTGGCCTCACCGTAGGCTATTAATGTAGCGTTTACTATACTCATCCCAAGCCTGGAGGTTTGGGATGAATAAGTTCTGGTTGCTAGTGCTAGCGTGGGCCCCTTGCCTATGGGGGACAACAACTGACGGTACCATGTGGGGAGGGACGATTGGCCGCTCGGGTGACTACCCGACAGCCGGTGTTCCCACAGCTCCCAATCTCCTCTGGTCCACCCTTCTCGATGGCCCCATTGCGACAACACCCGCCCCTGCTCCCACCCGGGTCTATGTCGCCACTACGCGCGGGACCTTCTATGCTCTCGATCGGACTACCGGTCTGGTGGTTTGGAAAAGAGCTCTCAGACCCCCCACCTACGGCTCGCCTGCCGTCGATGTGGCCTCAGACCGGGTCTTTGTCTCCGATGGGAGGGGACTCCATGCCTTTGTCGCCTCAACGGGGGCTGAGCTCTTCTTCTCGCCCGCTGCGGGACCGGTCCTCTCCTCAGCCGGCGAGAATGCTAGCATCGTATTTGTCGGCGTAAACGCCGGCGTGTTGAAAGCAGAGATGGGGGCCGATGGGTCCCCGGTATGGGAGTCAGATCTCCTCGCTCCCGTCACCGCCTCGGCCTCTATTGATCCGGTTAACAGCCTCGTCTACACGGCCACCCATGAGGGTAAAATGGTGGCCGCGAGATTGGCGGATGGGGTTGTTGCGTGGGAGAAAGAAGTGCCTGGAACCCGGGTTCAGTTTCGGAGGGTTCCGATCGATACCACGCCTGCCTTTGATGGAGCTGTCCTAGTGGCCGTCAATGGGGTAGGGGAGCTCGTGCGAATCGTTCCCACAACAGGAGACCTCGTCTGGTCGGTCCCTTCCGAGTGCTTGTATGGCGTCTCTCCCACCCTCGCCCACAGTAACGTCTACGCCGTGTTGGCAGGGGCCACCCTCATGGCCCTCGACCCGACCGATGGGAGTGAGGTATGGCGTTATGTCGCAGATGCCAACTTAGCGGCCCGCTCAGTGGCCAACACCGATGGGTTGACCGATTCGGTCTATATCGCCGATGTCTTGGGCTGCCTCTATGCCCTTGACCCGACCGACGGGAGTGAGCGGTGGCGCTATGAGACCCATGGGGGCTTCTACAGCGATGTTGCGGTCAGCGAAGGGGTGGTCTTTGCCGGAACGCTGGGCGGCATGCTTTTCGCCCTAGAGGAACCCTAGTGTTCCGGTTACCGGAAGGTGATCGGAGGGCTCCCCCGCCCGGGGCAGCGCCGCCATCTCTCTAACCTCGGTCGATGGGTGGTGAACCGCCCCCATCGTTTTGGCCGTGTAGCAAATATAGTCGACCGTTTCGGCAAACCCCTCGATGCTGCAAGTGACCTGCTCGGCCCCCTCACTCGTGTAGCGAAAACCGGCCTCCCTTAGTGCCCGAATACCCCCACTGCTCGGCACGATATTGAAGTCGCCGCAGAGGATCCACCGCTCGATCCCACTCGGCCCCACCACCTCCCGCAGGAGCTCCTCGATTTCGACCTGGGCGATCTCCCCAACCTCGTCGAAGCAGAGGTGGGTGTTGATCACGCCGATCTCTATCCCCTCTATCTCAAAGTGGGCGATCTGAGCGGGGCGCCACCGCCCCTCTCCCGAGCCACTCCGTTCAAAGTAGAGGGAGTTGTGGTGGAGCAGTTTTAGCTTCCCGCGCCGATACAAAATCAGCAGGCTTTGCGGCCCTTTCTGGGGGGCTAGGTAGAGCCTCTCATACTGGGTAAGCCTCTTGAGGTGGTCACAAAATCCTGGCGAGACCTCTTGGAGGCAGAAGAGGTCGGAATCGAGTGAAGAGATTTTCTCAGTCAGCGCCTCTTTTCGGTTGGCCCACTGGAGTATTTCTGGGTCAATAGTGGGATAGCGGGCCTGGAAGGCGTAGTTTTTGCAGAGGATATTGTAGGTCGTTACGGTGAACATAGCCTTGAGATATAGCCCATCAAAGATGTGAATTCTCCTCTATCAGCGGCCCTCAGCGCCTCAATATATTTTCGACGCTCTCGCCCTATGGATGCAAGGTCTTGCGGCCATTTTGATGCGGATGTCCCTATCTAGATCAGTCGAACCATAAGCCATTAACAATCAATTATATATAAATAATACATTAATAAGATTAATTAATATTATCGCAATAAAAACAATACACTAATTTGTTATCATTATTAATATAAATAAAGGTAAATATATATATGTCTGAGTTGATTATTGTTTCTGAGGCGAAAGCTCCCGTATGGCAGGTGGCAGAGGATCACTTTGTTACCCACACAGGGGAGAAGGTGATCACCAGCTCCGAAAAGATTGGGGGCGGGCAAAAGAAGAACTCACCCAAGCAGTGCTTCAAGGCGACTCTGATGGGCGAGGAAGTGGCCCTCTTAATTTCATCTAATGTAGCCGAGGGGCTCGACGAGATAGAGCGTACCCAGAGGGCTCAAGGGAAATATGTCGGGATTCCCCCTCTCCTCTACGGGACCTTTCCGATAGGGGAAAAGGAGCACCTGGCCCAAGTTCAACCCCTTTGCACTCGGCCTGAAGATAGGCTGAAAGGGGAGGACTATCCCCTTATGGAGCGGGTGGGCCACCTGATCCACCTCTTTAAGGGGCTAGGGGAGCTCAAGGAGAGAAAATTGACCCACTGCGACCTGCGCCTCGATAACACCCTGATTACCCCGAAGGGGAGGCTCAGGATTATCGACCTCGAATTCCTCAGCGAAGAGCAAAGACTTGTGAACACGACTAAGACGAGGGGCTGGAAGGGGGACGCGGCCATTGTTCCACCTGAGATTCAGGTTTGGAATGAAAGGAGCTTGGAGAAAGATATCAACCGAATGGTCCACCACTTGAGGGAGCCCCAATCGCCCCAGACCGACCTCTTTGCGGCGGGTCTGATGGCCGAGAAGTTGATTGAGGGCTACACCCCGACCTCTTCGAAAGAGCACTTTATGCTGGAATCGCTGCACGCTTTTGTTCAGGATGTGAAGGGGCACTGGCGGACTAAATCGCCCGAGGAGGGTGTAAAGGATCTCAAAGCAATCCGCGACGGGACCTACAAGCCCTCCGAAGAGAGTTCGAGTAAGGAGGAGATAGGCGCTTCTGGGTCGCAGAGCAGGATTTCCAACATTCTATCGACGGAGTCGGGAGTGACTCAATATACCGATGAGCTCCCTGATGAGGTCTCTGAGGAGGAGTACGAGAAGAACCCTTACATTGTATATGAGTAGGCATAGTCTCTAGCCCTCTCGATCCGCGTCAGGGTCGCAGAGGGCAATCCCATATAATCTTTCGGGCTTTGCGCTTTGCAGGAGCCCTTCCCATTCCTCGGTATGGCTAGGCCACCTCTCGGCAACAAGGAGGAGGGTTTGGCGGGCGAGAGCCTTGCGCCGCGTCAGGCGGGCATGGCCTCGGCCGATCGGCTTTAGAGCGACTACTAGCGGTCTCTTCAGCAGATTTGCCAGAGCGCGGGCAAGGTGGGGAGGCGCTGTGCTCGGGGCAGGGACGATCAGGGTAGGGGTGGGGAATTTGAGGGCAGCGAGGTGGAGGGCGAGGTAGGCGGCGCACCCTTTGGCAAGGTGGGGCTGGTAGGGGAGGGCACCGATCAGGCTCCGGATAGGGCCATAATCAGGAAAGGAGAAGGCCCTTCGGGCAAAGAGGGAGTCTCGGCACCGCTTGCAGGGGCGCTCGGCAAAGCAGCGCCAGCACCGGTTTTGAGTGGGGAGGGGGGTGAGGAGGCCCTGGCAGTCGGGGCAAAGGTGGTGGCGCCTTATCGGCTGGTGGCAGTGGAGGCACTCGCGGGGGAACAAGAGGCTGAGGATCATCCCCGAGAGGGTGCTTGGAGGCGGAAGGTGGGCTTGTCGAGGGTGCCGCCGATGGCGACAGTAAAGAGCTCGGTGATTTTCAGCATCAGGTTGTATTGCTTGGTTCGGACGCGGAGAGAGAGGTTGCCGCTAAAGTCGACGTAGGAGGGCTCATCGTCGGCGAGGAAAAACTGGGAGCGGTGGCCGCGGGAGTGGACGTCGGCAAAGCGGCTTAGGGTACACCGCCCATTGCCGATGGTGAAATGGACCTGGCCGGCGGCCGGTATCAGGCTCTGAAAGTCGAGGCCGAGGATGCCGAGGAGGTCATCGGGAAAGGCAAAGAGGGTGCCGGCAACCTCCCGTTTAGGGGGGTGGCGGAAGGAGAAGGAGCCCACGCCGGTCCAGCTGGCGGGATCGAGCCCCCCTGAGAAGTGGTGGATCTCCCCTCGAGAGATGGCCAGGGGCTTATTTTTGCTCTGGGGCTTGTAGGTGCCGAGGAGGAGGGAGGGCTGGAGGCTGATAACTCGGACGAGGGGGGTTTGAAAGTGCCACCGCCCCCCCTGCTGGCTCCCCTCAATCTGGTCGACGGCGCACCGGATATTGGGATCGTTAAGGGCGAGGGAGTGGACGGAGAGGTGGTTGGGGGAGAGAAAGAGGTTGGCGTGGAGGCGATCGAGGGAGAGGCCAAAGGCGGTAAAGTGGTGGGCGTCGACCTCACCGGTAAAGGTGAAGTGGTGGGGGTGAGGGGTGGGGAGTTCGAAGCGGCCGGTGAACTGGAAGGGGCCGCCAACTTTTCCCGGGGGGAAGGGGAGGAGGGGGGCTGCGGCGAGGGGATCCAGGGTGAGTGAGCCAAAAAGGGAGAGGGTTTCGGCTTGATCCGTTTCGGTGTCGGCGGTGAGTTTGGCGGCAAGGCCCCACACACTCCCCTCAATGCGGGTTAAGCGGGGGGAGTCGGGAGAAAGCTGGAGGAAGAGGGTGAGGGGGTCGCCGAGGTTTTCGTCGCGACCGTCGGAGAGGGTGAGTTCGGCAAGCTGGGGGGTCCGCCTATTCTGGTAGAAGTTGGCGTAGAGGGGGAGGCCCCTCCAGGAGGTGCTGGCGCTGACGTGGAGAGAGGTAGGGGAGAGGGTGGCTTCGGCGGCAGCTAAGGGGAGGGTGTGGCCCGCAAATTGGTAGGGGCCCCCATCTAGGCTGAGCCTGAAGTGGTCTTGGCGGTAGGAGAGGATCCCCTGAAACCCCCCCTCCTTTCGGATAGGGAGGTTGAGGGGGAGGGGGCGTTTTAGAAGAGAGGCGGTCTTCTCGAGGGTCCAGTTGAGGAGCCCCTCTGGGATCTGGAAGGTGAGGTGGTCGCAGGTGAGGTCGGGGCGGAGGGTGAGCCTGCCGACCTCGAAAACGAGCGATTCGCTTCCCCCATTGCTTGGGGTGAGGTGGAGCCCCTCTAAGACCCACTCTTGCTCACTAAAGTGGCCGATGAAGGGGGTTGTCTGGTTGAGGTGGATGCCGTGGTAGACCACCTGGTCGAGCTTAAGGTTCCACTGGGCGCGGAGGGAGCGGGCATCGAGGGTGAAGGGGCCGCTAAGGGTAGCCCCTCCCGTGAGGGCGCCGGCCCACGGAAGGGATTCGAGGGGGATGGGAGAGGGGAGGAGCTCTCCCTGAAATCGCCCCTCAGAGAGTCGGCCTGAGAACTGAGCTCCCAGCTCGCTCCCCCAATGGATCTCCCCTTTGTCGAGCTCTTCCCCTTTCATGTGGGCGCGGGCCGAGAGCTTCCCCCCCTTGGCGGCAATCTCCCACTCCTCTCCGTTGCCGTGGGCGGTGAGGGTGACCCCCTTTAGAGGGTAGTCGCGAAAAAGGACCCGCTTACCTGCTAAGTGGGCCCTCCACTCGTGGTGGGGGCGATCGATGGCGACCTCACCGCTCAGGTGATCACCTCCTGTCAGCCGGGTAAAGAGGGCACTTCCGAGCCGCTTGCCAGTGATCTGTTCGAGCCGCTCTAGGTCGCGGGCAAGGGTGGAGACGGCCACCTCAGGGTGGGCTTTGAGCTGCCTGATGTGGAGGCTCTGCTCAAGGAGGCAGAGGCGCAAATCGGGCCTGATCCCACCAAAGTAGGAGTGGCGCAGGGTAAGGCGCCTCTCCCCTTTCTCCTGCGTGATCAGATCCCCTTCGAGATGGGCTATCCCGTCGATCCCGATGTGGAAATGGGCGCTTCCCCCGGGGAAGCCCTCTAAGAGGAGGCGTGGCGCATTTAAGGGGGCCCTCTCCCCCTCGCCAAAATGGGAGAGGGCGATAAGGTCGGAGAAGAGGAGCCGTCTACCCTCATGCTGGTAGGTGAATTCGGTCGCCAGGTCGGTAAGGGCAAAGCCATGCCCACTCTCCCATGCGCCCCCATCGACCCCCCCTGCTACTACCGCCTCGACATGGGACTTCTCGGGCAAAAAGAGGATCCTTAGGTCGAGCCCCCCCTCCTTGAGGTAGGCGCGCCCTTTGGCGGGAAGCTCCCACAGGGGGGAGGGGGAGATCCGCTTCAAAATCGCTGTAGCGCCGGTGAGGGGGCCTGAGGCGCTCTGGGCGCGCAGTTTGAGGTCGGTGGGAGAGCCGGCCCGCTGGTCCATGTCCACCGAGCCGACAAAGGTGACCCCTTCGCACTCGCCGTGGAGCTCGGGGACAAAGAGCCCGTTCTGGTGGAGGTGGACCTCGGCGGCAAGGTGGGTAAAGAGGAGCCCGGCATGCTTTTCGACGTACGTCGCATGCTTGAGGGGGACCCGTCCCCCTTGCGCGCCGGTGCGGAGGTTGATGTGGTGACGTGCCCTCTCCCTCTTGGGGGCATTTTCGGAGAGGTCGCCGGTGTGGGGGACGGTGATCCGAAAGAGGGGCCCTTCGAGCCTCATGTTGTACCCCTCATAGTCCATCGAGAGGGCCTCCCCGTCGAAGGCGACCTGTAGGTCAACGGTTCCAAAGATACTCAGGTTCTCGTGCCCCTTCAGCAGCGGTTGCACGAACTTGGCGGCATCGACCCGGTTTGCTTCGATCACCCCCCCCTCAAAGGCGAGCGCCTTTGCAGGGCCAATATCGAGAGGGAAGCGAGTGCGGGGGGTAGGGAGGAGGTGGCTGATCACCCTCTCAACCCCGCAAGGGAGGGGAGAGGAGGGGCGCTTTTGCGGGGCCAGGGAACACTGGAAGGGGAGGAGGTCGGCCCCGATCCCGCAGGTGCCGCTTACCGAAATCTGGGGGCCAACCCGCTCGCAGGCGAGGTCGAGGGAGAAGGGGTCGCTACCGAAATGGGTGATGAGGTGGGGGTGGGGGTAGAGGGTGGTGAGGTCGGCCATTTGCCCAGCCAGGTGGAGGGAGAGGTGGCGGGCATCGGCAAGAGCCTTAGTCGAAAGGGTGAAGTCGAGGCCGGCGACCATCCCTTGGGCCTCGAGTCGCTCGATCGAGCCGCTGTCCACGAGCAATTCGCAGGTGAGCCCCTCCCCAGAAAGGGGGTTAGAGAGGGAGCCCCCCTCCAGAAAGAGGCGGGCCGAACACTCCCGCTCCCATCCAGGACCGACGAGGGGGAGCGAGAGGTGGCCCCCCAGTTCGGAAGCGGCAAAACGGACCCTCCCCACCTCCATCTCCAAATCGGTAGCCACCAGCTCTTCGACCCAGAGCTTGACCACCTTCCCCCCCTTCACGTGGGCCTCTGCAATGACCGAGAGGGTCCCTCCGAGATGGGAGAGGGGGAGGAGATCCCCGAGAGCGCGCGAGTGGATAGGGGAGAGGTCGACCCCTTCAATGCGGACCGGACCCTTAGGCTGTTGGGAGAGGTAGAGGCGGGCCTTGTCCCATTTGAGGCGCACTTGGCGCCCCCCCTCCCGATGGAGGGAGGCTGAGAGTTGGGTGGGGAGGTCGCCCCACCGCCCCTCCATCTCCAGCACGGCGCCGTCGGTGAGGGCGAGGGTAGCCGCTGGCCCCTCCCACACCCTCCCATGGAGCCGAAAAGAGGGGGCAGCGACCGCCACCTCTCCCCGCAGCGCCAGCAACACCGACTCCCACTGGGTGAGCTTGCCCATATCCCGTTTTCTGAGCCCCGACTTAGGGGCGAGATAGAAGGTGAGGCCCTCGCACGCAAGGAGCTCACCGCCCCGCTCTAACCTGAGCGGCCCCGACCTTCCCGACCCCTCTATCCAGAGGAGACCCCGATTGGGGAGGTGGAGGGTAATCTCGCCGTCAAGGGTCTCCCCTTTAAGCGACCAGCTGGTGGCAAAGGGGGCCGCCGCCCCCACAGGGACCTGGGAGAGGGCTAAGCAGAGCTCCTTTTCCCTAATCCCCTCTCGGTAGTCGGCCGAGAGGTGCCCCTCGCCGATCCGCAAAGAGGCCGCCATCCGCCCCGAATCCTCCCCAAAGGCCCTCCCCGAGAGGGGGATCCCCAACAGCTCGCCCCCCTCGATTTCAAACTCCCACTTGAGGCGGAAGGCCTTCGCTAGCCACAGCCGCTTGGCCATCTCGGGTGGATGGGGCGCTCGGGTGAGGCGGGCCCCCTCTAACCGAGCGGCCACATGGACCCCCCTTAGGTTGGGCAGCCACTTGGGCGTGAGGATGAGCCTCTCAGCCTGAAAGCCAGAGGAAAAGCGGGGCTCCTCGAAGATCACCTGCCCCCCCTCCTTCCGCTTTTCCCGAAACGCAAGGGGGGTTTCGAAAAGGCGGCGGGAGTGGCTCTTGATCTGGTGAGAGGTTAGGGTCAGAAGGAGGGGATCGCGGTAGAAATAGAGGAGACCGGCCCCCGTTGTGAGGAGAGCAAGCAGGACAAAAGTGTAGCGGATCCACCTTTTCACAATAGGAAGAATACGCCCCCCCTCCCCCCCTGTCAATCGGATGCCCTTGAAAAGGCCTGGCGTCGTCCTGTTGCTGCATCGGCCACCTTGTTGAGCTCACTCCTCACCCATAGCGCTTTGGCTATGGGCTTCGTCGTGATTTCAACAAATTGGCTCGATTCGCTAAAAGGCCGCCTGCCATGCCTTTTCAAGGACATACTGTCAATGTGATAAACGATCTGTTACCATAGCTCTCTATGGGACAAAAAGAGAGCCGACTTCTGCCGGTCAAGCGGGCGATTGCTGCCTTCATGCGTGAGGTGCCTGACACGACCAAACGGGCTCCCCACATCCGCGACGGGACCGACCTGAAGCGGTGGATGATGCTCGTCGTGATCGCCCTTCTTCCCTGCACTCTGATGGCGATCTGGAACACAGGGATCCAAAAGCTCGTCTACACCTCGGGCAGCGCCGATCTCATGGAACAGTTCTTCCAGGCCTCCACTACCTTTAGAGGCTACTTTGCCTTCTCCTTTGCCCATCTCGGCTCCATCATCGGCTATGGACTCGGCGCCTTCCTCCCCCTCCTCATTCTGTCCTACGCCGTCGGCGGCTTTTGGGAGGCCCTCTTTGCCACCATCCGGGGCCACGAGATCTCCGAGGGATTCCTCGTCACCGGCCTCCTCTACGCCCTCATCCTCCCTCCCACCCTACCCTACTGGATGGTGATCTTCGGCATCTCCTTCGGCGTCATCGTCGGCAAGGAGCTGTTTGGAGGTACAGGAAAAAATATCCTTAACCCTGCCCTCACCTGCCGCGTCTTCCTCTTTTTTGCCTTTCCCGGCCAGATGACCGGCAACGTCTGGGTCGGCACGAACCCGACGGCCGTCTACGAGAGCCTCCTCAAGATCAACCAGGAGGCCAAAACGGCCTCGTACGATGCTTTCTCCCAGGCAACGCCCTGCGCCCGCCTCAACCTCGATTCCAAGGTTGCCCGCCTCCACGTCGACGCCATCGCCCTCGGTCGCGGTATCCCCAAAGTCTCCACCGGCGACATCATCGAGCGGCAGGCAAAGCGCTGGGATAAGGGGGCCGTGTCGGAGATGAAAGGGGAGGCCCTCCAGCAATTTGTCACAGCCCCTCTCGAGAAGGGGGGCCTTGGCCTCCCGATCGAGCTTTATGATAGCGCCTGGGAGTACACCACCCTCCGCTACGGCTTAGAACCCCTCGGCAGTTGGACCCTCTTCTTCGGCAACCGGCTAGGCTCTGTGGGTGAGACCTCGATCCTCTTCTCCCTCCTCGGCGCCGCCCTCCTCATCTTTGTTGGGATCGGTTCGTGGCGGACCATGGCAGCCGTTGCCGTGGGTGCCCTTGCGGTCTCCCTCCTCTTCTCCTGGGGCGCCCATTTTGGGGTCGACGGGGGGGCCTGGAACCCCGCTAAGTTTGCCTTCCCCATCTGGAAGCAGTTTCTGATCGGCAGCCTTGTCTTTGGCCTCGTCTTTATGGCCACCGAACCGGTCACTAGCCCCTACACCCGCGCCGGCAAGTGGCTCTACGGCCTCCTCATCGGCGCTCTTGTCATCATCATCCGCCTCATCAACCCCGCCTACCCCGAGGGGGTCATGCTCTCGATCCTATTCGGCAACGTCTTTGCCCCGCTCATCGACCACTACCTTCTCAAAAGGAGGCGCTTTGCTTAAACCCCTGATTGCGATCTATCGTGCTGCGGACATCGACAGTGGGCAGCCACCCGACCCCCCTCAAAACGATAGGTCGCAACCAGGGCTTAGACGGCGCCCCACCCACACCGTCTTGAT
Organism: Parachlamydiales bacterium; assembly: GCA_050250135.1. Taxonomy (GTDB): domain Bacteria; phylum Chlamydiota; class Chlamydiia; order Chlamydiales; family JAFEGQ01; genus JBFWPF01. The sequence goes on from JBFWPF010000024.1 coordinate 30,079, forward strand.
TTTCGTTACCCTCCTCTGCCTCTCTTGCGCCCTTATCCTCGCCCTCCTCTCGACCACCCTTCGCCCCGCTCAAGTAGAGGCCCGCCAGGCCGACCGGGCCCGCCAAATCCTTATCGCTGCCCAGTTTGTGGGGCCGGGGCAAAAACTCAGCCGCGACCAGATCCACACCCTCTCAGAGACGAACATCCGCCCTATGCTCACCAATGCCCAAGGGGATCTGCTCACCTTCAAGGAGGCAGGAGTCGACGAGCAGGACTATCTCAACCAAAATCAGGAGGGCGGCTACGCCGACCTCCCCTACAAACTCCTCTATGTGATCACCGATAACCGGGGCTATGTTATCCCCGTCCAAGGCTTTGGCCTCTGGGGCCCCCTCTACGGCTACATCGCCCTCGAGCCCGACGCCACCACCGTCAAAGGGATCTCCTGGTATGCCCCCCAAGAGACACCTGGCCTTGGGGCCAACATCCAAGACCCCCCCTTCCTCTCCGAATTTCCGGATAAGAAAATATTTCAGCCGATGTCCGATGGAAAGATCGACCTGGCTACGGCCCCCATCGGGATTACCGTGGTGAAAGGAAAGGTCGCCGATGTTATCGGTAGGGGGCCGCGGTCTGAGGCGGCGGTCGACGGGGTTTCGGGGGCAACCTTCACCGGCGATGGGGTCACCCATGCCTTGAAGAGCTCCCTTTCCCCTTACCGCCCCTTCCTCATCAAGGCCAATAAGGAGGCAACGAGTGGCACGGTATAGCCCCTACCTCACCGATCAGCTCTGGAAGGAGAACCAGATCCTGGTTGCGATCCTCGGGATCTGCTCTGCCCTTGCCGTGACGACCAGCATCAAGCCCGCCCTCACCATGGCCATCGCGGTCACCTTTGTGACGGGGGGCTCCTCCTTCCTCGTCTCCCTCCTGCGCAAGATTACCCCTGACAGTGTCCGGATGATCACTCAGCTCGCCATCATCTCTACCTTTGTGACCATCTTTGACCTTCTCCTCAAGGCCTATGCCTACGACCTCTCGAAGCGGCTTAGCGTCTTTGTGGGGCTGATCATTACCAACTGCATCGTGATGGGGCGTGCCGAGGGCTTTGCCAAGAACGTTGCTCCACTACCGGCTATGCTCGATGGGATTGGAGCGGGGATGGGTTACGGCGGCGTTATCGTTACCGTCAGCATTCTGCGCGAGCTTCTTGGCTCCGGCACCCTTTGGGGGTTCCAAGTTGTCCCCCTCTCTTGGTATGGCACTCCCGCTCACCCCGATGCTTACCAGAACCTCAACCTGATGCTCCTCGCTCCGGGTGCCTTTTTTATCATTGGCGGGATGATCTGGATCTCCAACCTCTCTAAGCGGCAGGAGTCGGTCTGATGTGGATAGGCGACTACACCCTCCTTAACCTCCTCGGCGTCCTCCTCCAGTCGGCCTTTATTCAGAACATCCTTCTCGCCGTCTTCCTGGGGATGTGCACCTACCTTGCCTGCTCGAACAGCCTCAAAACCGCTAACGGGCTTGGAGCGGCTGTTCTCTTTGTTACCACCGTCTCGGGGACCCTCAACTGGTTTGTCCACCGCTTTATCACCGGTGCTGGCGCCCTCTCCTGGCTCTCTTTTGCGGGCATTAATGGCGCTACCCTCAACCTGAACTTCCTGGAGTTCCTCATCTACATTTCGGTGATCGCCGCCTTTGTTCAGGTCCTCGAAATTGTGATCGAGAAGTTCTCTCCCACTCTCTATGCCTCGCTTGGGATGTACCTTCCTCTCATCACCGTCAACTGCGCCATCCTTGGGGCTTGCCTCCTGGCTACTACACGGGAGTACCCCTTCTTCCCCAATACGGTTTATGTCTTTGGGGCTGGCGGCGGCTGGTGGCTCGCCATCGCCCTTATCGCGGCCATTCGGGAGAAGATGAGCTATTCCAATCCCCCTTTTGGTCTGCGCGGAATGGGCATTACCTTTATTATGACCGGTCTGATGGCGGTCGCTTTTATGGCCCTTCAGGGGATCAAGCTTGATCAACCGTCAGGCACTGCTAAAGAGAAGGGGGTGGAGGTCCCCAGCGGCCCCTTCACCCCAGGCCGGTAGGCGATAAAAGGAGGGAGTATGTCTGCAAAGAGTGAGTTTCAAGTGGGTTCTCTTCACCTTGTGATTGATTCCCAGGAGGGGTGGGGGGATATTACTGCTGGCTTTAAGATAGCTAAGTGTTTTCAAGAGGCATTCCCCGATTGCAAAGTCAAGGTTGGGATCTGCGGGGCTGTGTTGAAAAAGTCGATTTTCGGTGATTTGACCTGCCATCGTCACCCCCCTCACACAATCCCTAGGCCGTTGTCCGGATCATCTTGTTGAGCAAGATACATCGGAGTATCACCTCAATCCT
>JBFWPF010000025.1:0-31676 GCA_050250135.1 Parachlamydiales bacterium
TTGAATGCCCTGACTAAGGAAAAGACCGTGAAGGTGGGTAAAGCCGGGAAGCGGCTATTGGCAGCTACTGACCCAAGGTACAGAGAAAAGGTTTTGAAATTATTTTTCTAATGTCAAGCACCCTGGGCCAATCAGTCTGATTTTCTCTATAAGGAGCTATTCGCGCTGGTAAATGATATGTGGGATAGCGAGGAGTTTCAGCTAGAAGAGGTCGTTAAGGGGCTGGAATTTCTGCTGAAGCGATTGCACTAGGCGGCGTAGCTAGGGCGTGTAATCCGTTGGATTTCCCTTTTGTATGGCGGATTTTGGCCCTCCCCTTCGACTCAGAAATAGCCCTGAGAATCAATCTCCCCCCCTCTAATTGAGTGATTGCAATCTGAGGGGGGCGGCCGCTATTCTGGGGCTCTATGTCTTGGGTCCCTCTCCATTGCCACTCCCAGTATTCGGTTTTGGATGCGTCGGCCCCCATCGAGGGGATCGCGAAGCGGGCAGCTGAGCTGGGGATGCCGGCGTGCGCCCTCACCGATCATGGCAATATGTACGGCGCAGTCGACTTTGCGCTGGCCTGTAAGGATGTGGGGGTTAAACCCCTGATTGGCTGCGAGGTCTATGTGGCACCGGGATCGCGCCACGATAGGGTCCGAATCCCAGGACAGAAGACGGCCCATCATCTGGTGCTGCTGGCTAAGGATCGGGTGGGCTATCGGAATTTGTGCAAACTGTCATCGATTGGGTTCTTGGAGGGCTTCTATTACCACCCGAGGATCGATAAGGAGGTGCTTAGGGAGCATGCGAAGGGGCTGGTTTGCCTTTCGGCGTGTCTGAGCGGCTCGGTGGCAGAGGCGGCGCTAGCGGGGAAGGGGCTCCGTGAAGAGGTGGCCTGGTACCAGGAGCTGTTTGGAGAGGATTTCTATCTGGAGCTGCAGCGCCACCCGATGGAGGAGGAGGCGATTGAGGGAGATGGTTTTCTGCAAGAGAGCTGGCTCTATCAGCAGTACGAGGAGTTTATCGAGAAGCAGGAGCGGGTTAACAGTGCGCTGATTGAGGTGGGAAGAGAGCTGGGGGTAGAGGTTGTGGCGACAAATGATAGCCACTACCTGGAGCGCTCTGAGTGGAAGGCCCATGAGGTATTGCTGAATGTGCAGAGCGGCGAGCCCTGCGAGATCTGGGAGACCGACTCGCAAGGGGTGAGGAAGCACCGGGTGCCGAATCCGAAGCGCAGGGTCTATTCGACGCACGAGCTCTATTTTAAGTCCCCTGAGCAGATGGCGCAGCTATTTAGCGATGTGCCGGAGGCGGTGTCGAATACGCTGAAGGTGGCGGAGAAGTGTACCCTTGAGCTCGACCTTAAAACGCGCCACTACCCGGTCTTTGTGGCGCCGGAGAGGGAGGATAATGAGGCCTTTTTGCGGCGGCTTTGTGAGGCGGGTATTGAGAAGCGCTACACCCCAGAGCGGCTGGCAAAGGTCGCCGAGCACTACCCGGGGCAGGATCCGATGGAGGTAGTGCGCGAGCGCCTAGAGCGGGAGCTAGCGGTGATTTTGCCGAAGGGGATGGGCGACTATCTGCTGATTGTCTGGGACTTTATCGACTGGGCCAAGCGGCAGGGGATCCCGATGGGTCCGGGGCGGGGATCGGGGGCCGGGTCGATCATCCTGTATCTGATCGGAGTGACCGACATCGAGCCACTCCGCTTTCATCTCTTCTTCGAGCGGTTTATCAACCCGGAGCGGGCCTCCTATCCCGATATCGATGTCGACATCTGCATGGAGCGGCGGGGTGAGGTGATCGACTATGTGGTGGGCAAGTATGGGAAGGGGAATGTGGCCCAGATCATCACCTTCGGGACGATGAAGGCAAAGATGGCCATACGCGATGTGGGCCGTGTGTTGAGCATTCCACTAGCGAAGGTGAACCAGATCGCAAAGATGGTGCCGGAAGACCCGAACATGACGCTGGAGAGGGCGCTCGATCTCGATCCCGATCTGCTGCGGATGTATGAGGGGGATCCGGAGACGGCGGAGGTTATTGATCTGGCCAGGCAGCTGGAGGGGGCGATCCGGAGCACGGGGATCCACGCGGCGGGTGTGATTGTGTCGGGCGATCCGCTGACCGAGCATATGCCGGTCTGCACGGCGAAAGAGTCGGAGATGGCGGTGACCCAGTATGCGATGAAGCCGGCCGAGAAGGTGGGGATGCTGAAGATCGACTTTCTGGGGCTAAAGACGCTGACGTGCATCGAGAAGGCAACGGCCGCGATTCGGGAGACAGCGGGCGTCGACATTAATCCGCTGGAGCTGCCGCTCGATGACCCGAAGGCCTTTGCCCTGCTGAACCAGGGGAAGACGCTGGGTGTGTTCCAGATGGAATCGGGGGGGATGCAGGAGCTGGCGCGGGGACTCCACCTGGATCGATTTGAAGAGATCATCGCCGTCGTTTCCCTCTTTAGGCCCGGTCCGATGGAGATGATCCCCTCGTATGTGAACCGGAAGCACAAGCGGGAGCCGATCGAGTATGACCATCCCCTTTTGCGGGACATTCTTGAAGAGACATACGGGATTATGGTCTACCAGGAGCAGGTGATGCAGATCGCTCAGTCGATGGCTGGCTATACCCTTGCTGAGGGTGATGTGCTGCGCCGGGCGATGGGGAAGAAGATCATGGAGGAGATGGCCTCGCAGCGGGAGAAGTTCCGGAAAGGGGCCGTTGCGGCGGGGATTGAGGAGTCGGTGGCGGTGGCGGTCTTCGACAAGATGGAGAAGTTTGCGGCTTACGGCTTCAACAAGTCGCACGCGGCGAGTTACGGCTTTTTGACCTATGTGACGGCCTACCTGAAGGCCAACTACCCGCGGGAGTGGATGGCGGCGCTCATGACGTGTGATCGGGCCGACACGGGGAAGGTGGCGAAGTTTATCCGGGAGTGTCAGGCGATGAAGATCGCGCCTCTCCCGCCCGATGTGAATGAGTCGACCGATGCCTTTGTCGCGACACCGGCGGGTATCCGCTTTGCCATGAGCGGGATCAAAGGGGTCGGAGAGGGGGTAGTGGAGGCGATCATCGAGGAACGGGTGAGGGGAGGGGCCTACAAGAGCCTTGGCGACTTCATCGAGCGGATCGATGGGCGCAAGGTGGGTAAGAAGGTGATCGAGACGCTAGCGGCGGCAGGGTGTTTTGACTTTACGGGGTGGAGTCGGGATGGGCTGATGGCGGCGGTGGAGCCCCTATTTGAGGCGGCGCAGGCGCAGCAACGGGAGAGGGAGGCGGGTGTGATCTCCCTCTTTAGCTTGATGAAGGAGGAGAAGCGGGAGGAGCGGGAGCCCAGGGTGGAGAACCCCTCGCCTCAAGAGCGCCTCCTCTTTCAGGAAAAGGAGCTGCTCGGCTTTTTCCTGACGGGCCACCCGATGGATGCCTATCGGGAGGTGATGGGGCGCCTGTCGTGTGTGCCGCTTGCGCAGCTCGACGCCCTTGACCACAACACGGTGGCGCGGACCGCCTTTATCATCGAGACGGTCAAGACCCGCTACACAAATACGACGCAAAAGAAGTTTGCCATCCTTCAGATCAGCAATGGGCTTGAGAGTCGGGAGCTGCCGATCTGGTCCGATCTCTACGAGGAGGTGGGGCCGCTGCTCACCGAGAACCGGCTCTGCTATGCGGTTGTCTCGGTCGACAAGCGGGATGAGGTGCCCAAGCTGCAGTGCCGCTGGATGGCCGATCTGACACAAGTTGATGAGCAGATGATTGAGGCGTGCGATCGGGCCTATGACCGGGCGAAGCTGCAGGCAACACGGTTTACAGGCAGGAAAAGGGAGGAGGCGCCAGTGGCAAAACCCGAGACAGTCGCGGGCGAATTGCGGCTCGATTTAGAGAGGCTCCGCCTCAGCCACCTGCTCCGGATCCGCGACCTCCTCCGTGAAGCAAGTGGGGAGGCCCCCCTCCTCCTCCAGTTCCTCTCCGAGGGGAGAGTAGTGGGGAGACTCGCCATTGAGGCGAGTCAGGGGGCCCCCCTCACAGAGTCGCTTCTACAGAAGCTGAGGGATATCCCCTCCCTCCTTTAGTTCCTTTTTTTCGGTAGCGACTTGGTGTTTGGCTTCAGCCATCTGACACTCCTGGTGATAGGCTTTGGGGTTTCCATAAAGGTGGGGGTGGGGCCTTGGTAAATAGGGGGCCTTCGCTTCGACCCCCACCATGGGCAAGGAGAGCATGAGGCTGGCCTGAGTGATGAACAGGGCTTTACTCATGGGGCTGCTCCTTTGATACGGGGGCCTCGGTCTTGAAGCCCCGCAGTGTTCCACATTCGGGGCAACGGGTCTTGTCAATCCCGTTGACCTTGTCACAGTCCTGGCAGGTCCAGGTGCTTTTGGCGATGGCCCGCTCCCGCTCTTCGGGAGTTCGGTGGCGGCCATAGACCTGCTGAGCGGGTCCAAAGTAGCTCCAGCAGGCAACGATCAGTGCGGTGATTACGGTGTAGACTGCCTTAATCATACGAACACCTCCTCAGTGTGAGACCAGTAGCCCGGCCTCGATTCTCACCTTACCCACTTCTATCAAAATTTTGATCACGTCTTAACAAAAAATTATTAATCGGCGTCGGGTTTGCTGGAAACCTCAGGGATGGTATGCTGATGATCCCATCCAAAACGGGAACGGTATGAAGAAGCTCCTTATCCTCCTTACGCTCGGTATCCCCCTGTTAGCGGCGACCCCTTTCGGGGATCCCTACCGGAATACCGAAGAGCGGATCTCTCGGGAAGAGTTGGCCCCCCACGAGCTGTGGGATAGGGCCTCTGGCGCCTTTGAAGAGGAGCGGTGGCCCCATGCTCTGGCCTACATGCGGCGGATTGCGATCGAGTACCCCGATTCCCCCTTTGCCCCTGAGGCGCTCTTTTACACGGGGGTGGCCTACTACCGGATGAGGGAGTTTACCCTGGCCAACCGGATGTTTTCCAAGTGTCTGGAGCAAGGGGTCCCCAAGCACCTCCAGGAGGCCTTTCAGTACAAGTTTGCGATCGCTGAGCAGCATCGGACCGGCTGCCGCCGCCACATGTGGGGGAGGAGCCACGGGCCGATGTGGAAGTCGGGCAAAGAGGATGCGCTAGAGATCTACGATGAGATCATCGTCTCCCTCCCTAGTCACGAACTGGCCGCCCTCTCCCTCTACTCGAAGGGCCACCTCCAGTGGATGATGCGGGACTATGAGGATGCGGTCGAGACCTTTACCCAGTTGATCAACCGCTTTCCCAAGCACCGCTATGTGCCTGAGAGCTATGTGGCGATCGCCCGTCTCTACGAGCGGCAGGCGGAGATCAACCCTCAGAATCCCGATCTGTTGGCCCTTGCTCAGGTTAACGTGAGGAAGTTTCGAGCGGCGATGCCGACCGATGATCGGTTGATGGAGGCCGAGCTGAGGGTCGAATTGACCCGAGAGGTGCTGGCAAAGGGGCTCTACGACACAGGGCGCTACTACGAGCGGAAGAAAAAGCCGGCGGCCGCTGCCGTCTACTACCAGACGGCGATGCGGGACTACCCCGATACCCCCTCTGCCTTTGCCTCCTCCGAGCGGCTAAGTGCCATCGGGTATGCGTCTTAGCGTTCTCCTCCTCCTAGTGACCCTGACAGCCTGTGGGTACCGTTTTGGGGATCAGGGGGTCCTCTGCCATTACCGGACGATAGAGGTCCCCTTTGTGTGTGGCGACCAGGGGGGGAGGCTCACCGAAGCGCTCGTTCTGGAGCTCGCCCGCACCGGGGCGATCGCCTACCGGTCGCAGGGTGCTGACCTAGTCCTCTGCGCCGCCGTCATTGACTGTGGCCGAGAGAACATCGGCTTCCAGTACGACCGCAACAACCAGGGGGAGCTCACCGATCGGATTGTGGCAAATGAAGGTAGGCTCTTTCTCATTGTCGAGGTGACCCTTAAGGATCGGTGGGGCTACTGCCTCATCGGCCCAACCCGCTTCACAGCCCAAGCCGACTACGACTTTAACCCCCTCTCCACCGACACAGAGCTTGCCCCCTTCTCTCTTGGCCAATTTACCGAGATCGACCAGGCTGAGGAGGTCGCTCTCAGCCCCCTCTACCGGGACATTGCCTACAAAATTATTGACTACCTTCGAACTTATTGGTAGTACGTGTTCACGGGGGTAGCCCCTCCCTAGGGGCGGGGATCCCAAATCTCTCAGCTTGCAGTCGTCGCCCATAGCTATGGCTATGAGCTCCTCCTTTAAGCTGAGATCTTTGCAATCCGCGCTCCCTAGTGAGAGGCCCCCCCTTATGAACACGAACTACTGGTGGCCCCTTATTTAGGGGAGGTCTCATGCGTTTTCGGGCCCATATCGATCAGCTTGCGGCGATGTTGGCGTGGATCCGCGCCGAGGGGGCGCGTGCCGGCCTCGGCCCTCAGGCCCTCCACCAAGTCGAACTCGCCTCTGAAGAGGGGATCACCAACATCATCCGCCACGCCTACCCGAAGGGAAGGGAGGGGGAGATCGAGATCGAGTGTGGGGGAGCGGAGGGGGGCGGCTTTCGGGTAGCCCTTAAGGATGAGGGGGAGTCGGTCAACCCGCTCCAGGGGGCACCCGCTGTCAACCCCGATGCCTCCGCGGAGGAGCGCTCATTGGGTGGCCTCGGCATCTTTCTCATCCAAAGCCTAATGGATGAGGTGAGCTACCAGCGGCAGGGGAAGCAAAACATCCTGACGCTGCTAAAGCGTTAACTCCTGATTGTGACCTATCGTCCCGAGGGGGTGGCAGGGGGTGGCCAGGTGGTACACATCGCGACGAGGCCAGGTTCGTAAACCCAGGTGAGGAGGGAGGTGTGCTAGATGGCCGCTCACTCTCAATGCCCTCGGGACCAGAGGTCGCAATCAGGGGTTAACTTCCGGATAGCCTGGCCAGAAGAAGCTCGTTCTCCTCGATCTCCTCTAAGAAGCGCTCGAGAATTCGGAGGACAATCCTAGAGGTGTTGTAGACCCCGCGGGTCGCAAACACCAGCTCAAGGTTAACCTCCATTTGCTCAATCGTTCCGACCAGCGCATAGGTGACTGGCTCGTGGGCGACCATCTGGGGGACAATCCACACCACAAAGCGGTCGTTGTAGAGGGTGATCTTCTCGGCCGTCTCGATCACATGGAAGTAATGGGCAAGGGCGTCATTAGTTGGGCCAAGCTCTTCCCCCAGGCTGGTAAGGAGGCCCCAGCTCTGGAGGGCGGCCAGGTCGACCTCGATGATCCCGTCGAGGGCATGCTCAGGCAGGTTGTGCATAAACTCTTGGTACTTGGCCTCTAATTGCACCGCGTTCATCCCTGATCCCCTCCTCCGGGTTCCGTCCCTACCTCTCTTATAAATCGCCCCCCTCCGACGGTCAATGAAATTCAAAAAATAACTTAACATATAAAACCTTAAGGAGTTAAAGGGAAAAATTTATCTCCAAAAGGGTCAGGAATTTAGGGACAATCACCCCTCCAACCAACTGACATTGAGTTGCCCAAAATCCCCACAGTTCGGTAGGGTTTTGCCGAATTTGAGAGCGAGGGTGAGAAGGTGACGCAGGCCCCTGAAAAGACCTCCCGATCGGTGCTAAAGGAGCGGATAATAGGCACTCGAAAGCCGAACACGCTCCGGCGCCCGGCCCAGATTACGGGCATAGGTCTCCACCTAGGGAATCGGGTGGAGATGCGCCTTTGCCCAGCCCCGGCCGGGACCGGTGTCCTTTTTAAGAGGGTCGATCTTCCCGGCTCCCCCCTGATCCCCGCCCACCTCGACTATGTCGAGGCGACCCTAAGGAATACCACCATTGCCAATGGAAAGGCCCAAGTCTACACCGTTGAGCATGTGCTGGCCGCCCTTAAGGCCTATGAGATTGATAATGTGGTGATTGAGCTCTCCTCAGGGGAGCCCCCTAATGCCGAGGGGTGCGCCGAGGCCTTTGTCCGGATGATCCACGAGGCGGGGATTGAGGAGCAGCAGGGGGAGGTGCCCATTGTGGGGATTGCCGAGCCCATCTACTGGTCCCAAAAGGGGATCCACATCGTTGCCCTCCCTGCTGAGAGGCGGCAAATCAGCTACACGATCCACTACCCCCAGGCCTCGGCGATCGGCTCCCAGTACTACTCGGTTGAGATCGATGCCGACCACTTTAAGAGGGAGCTTGCCCCCTGCCGCACCTTTGCCCTCTATGAGGAGATTGCCGCGTTGATGGAGGCGGGGCTGATCAAAGGGGGGAGCCTCGACAGTGGACTGGTCATCAAGGGGGGGGAGATCATGACCACGGGAGGCCTCCGGTTCCTCAATGAGCCGGTCCGCCACAAGATTCTCGACATGGTGGGGGACCTCTCCCTGCTCGGGATCGACTGGGTGGCCCACGTGATCGCCATCTGCAGTGGCCATGCGGCCAACACGGCCTTCGGAAGGAGGTTCCTTAACCATGTTACCGGAGAGGGAGAGTAGGATGGGTGCATCGCAAGAGGAGGTGGTGTTTGGGATTCAGCAAATCGAGCAGATGCTCCCCCACCGCTATCCCTTCCTATTGGTCGACAAGGTGCTCCACCTCGACCTCGAAGGGAATATCATTATCGCAAAGAAAAACTTAACTTACAATGAGGCCTTCTTTCAGGGCCACTTTCCGGGAGCTCCCATTATGCCGGGTGTTCTCGTCGTTGAGGCGCTAGCCCAGGCGGGAGGGATTTTGGCCTACCAGAAGGGGTATCAGGATCAGATAGCGGTCTTGCTGACGATCAATAACGTTAAATTCCGCGAGGCCGTATACCCGGGAGATACCCTCTATCTCAAAGCCCATGGGGCCCACTTTAGCCGGAAGGCGGCCAAGGTGCGGGGAGAGGCCTTTCGCAACCACCTGGACGGTAAGCCAGCGGTCGAGGCAGAGATTGCCTGCGCCCTTATCGACAAGAAACAGATAGGATAGCCGATCTATGCCGAACATCCACCCACAAGCGATTGTTGAGGAGGGGGCCCACCTTGAAGAGGGGGTCGTGGTCGAGCCCTTTGCCGTGGTGAAGGGTAAGGTCCACCTCAAGAGGGGTGTCTGCATCAAGTCCCATGCCTACATCGATGGGAACACCACCCTCGGTGAAAACACGATCGTCTATCCGGGCGCCTCGATCGGCACCCAGACCCAAGATCGAAAATATGCTGGAGAGACCACCTACGTTGAGATCGGCCCCAACTGTGTGATCCGGGAGTTTGCCACCATCAACGCCTCCTGTGGGGAGGGATCTAGGGTGACCGTAGGGGAAGACTGCCTCATCATGGCCTACTGCCACATCGCCCACAATTGTGAAGTCGGTAGCCACGTCATTATGGCCAACGGCGTCGCTCTTGCTGGCCATGTCGTCGTCGAGGACTACGTCAATCTTGGTGGGATGACTCCTGTTCATCAGTGGGTGCGGATCGGCGCCCATTCGATGGTTGGGGGGCTCAGCCGAGTCACCCACGACATCCCTCCCTATACCGTCGGAGGGGGGATCCCCTATAAATTTGGGGGGCTCAACATCGTTGGCCTTAAGCGGCGCGAGTTTCCCTTTGAGACCCGAAAGCAGTTGGCCCGGGCCTTTAATCTTGTCTACCGATCGGGGCTCCATCTCCAGGAGGCCCTTCGGCAGATCGAGGCTGAAGTGGAGCCCCTCCCCGAGGTCCGCCACTGGGTCGAGTTTTGCCGCACCTCCAAGCGGGGGCTCCTCGGCCTTCAAGGGGTTGCCGGTGAGGAGGCCCAATTCGATGAGAAGCAGATAGCCAGCGCGTGAAGCTCGTTTTTTTTGGCACGCCCCCTTTCTCCGCCTCGATCCTCCACCACCTGATCGCCAGCCCCTTTGAGGTTGTTGCCGTTGTGACCCAACCCCCCAAGCCCAAGGGGCGGTCGGGAAAGCCCACCCCCACCCCCGTTGCCGAGCTTGCCCAGGCCAACCACCTTCCGACCTTTGCCCCCCGCCGCCCCTCCGAAATAGCTGACGCGCTCCGGCAGATCGGCGCTGACCTCTTCGTCGTGGCGGCCTATGGCGCCCTCCTCAAAGAGGATCTCCTCGAGATGCCCCCAATGGGCTGTATCAACGTTCACACCAGCCTCCTCCCCAAATACCGGGGCGCCGCCCCCATTCAGCGGGCCATCATGGCCGGTGAGGAGAAAACCGGCGTCACCATCATGCACATGGTCCGGGAGCTTGATGCCGGCGACATGATCCTCACCGCCGAGGTCCCTATCCCCCCCGATGCCACCTATGGTGAGGTCGAGGAGGCCCTGTGCGAACAGGGAAAAAAACTCCTGGTGCGGGCGATCCACGACCTCCAGAAGGGGTGCGCTCCCCGCCTCCCTCAAGACCCCTCCCAGGCTACCTATGCCCATAAGATTGAGTCGGATGAGTGTGAAATCGACTGGCGCCGCCCCGCTCGGGAGCTCCACAACCTTATCCGCGGCGCAAGCCCTAGACCGGGCGCCTGGTGTTGGGTCACCCTTAAGGGGAAAAGGACGCGACTTAAGGTGCTTAGGACCAGCCTCCTCCAAGGAGAGTGGATGGTCCCTTGCGGCCAGGGGAGCCTCTCCCTCTTGGAGGTGCAGCTCGAGGGGAAGAGGCCCCTATCGGCAAAGGCCTTTCTTGCCGGCCACCCAAAAGAGTTCTTGCAACTTTAGTTGCCATAGGCTATACTATCTTCTATGAGTATACAAATTTCTCCAACTATTTCCCGTTATGCCTATCCCGCCTTTTGTGGCGTCGGTCTTTGTATGGCCAGTTATGAGTTTTATAGGGAGCATCAGAAGGGGGCTGCAGCCGATAACCGGGTGAAGGTCTACTGCGTGGCTTACGCCCTCTCTTGTGCTCTCGATATAGGTCTTTCCTTTAGGCTATTGCCCCATCCTCGGCCCATTGCTGCCCTTTCGGCTGGTGCCTTTTTGGTGGGGGGGGTAGTCCGCTATTCGGTCGCCTCCGACAGGGGGGATCAGGTGGGGCGGGTGACCAGCATTATGGATGGGGTCAATGCCCTTGCCTTTCTTGCCGTCGGCCCCAATCAGCTCTCGATGACCCTCTCGGTGCTCTCTCCCGCCCTTGGCCTCTCCCGAATAGTCTGGTAAAAAGATTTCTAACCCCTCATTCGATAGGGGTTTACGGGTAAATCTGAATCCCTTAAACTAGCTCCCATTCTCACAACGAACCACGGGAGTTGGGCATATGGACACAGTCGGCAGTATCGTCAAATTTATGGGCAATATGACGGGAAAGACAGAGGCTGGGTTTCGCCTTCTCAAGGCGGGTGAGAGCTACCTAGAGCTCGGCTTTCGATGCACCGGCATCCCATTCCTTAAGAATGCCGAAGAGCTTTTTAAGTCGGTAACCGGCTTCCAAAACCTCTATCGGGTCTTCAAAGCGCTTAGCCTTTACCGTGAGCTGAACAAAGTAAAAAATGATAAGTGGACAGAGGGGGGGCTCAATATCGAGGGGGAAACCGGTCTTACCGACGCTGAAAAAGCAGCGGCCCATGCGCACAACTATTGCTTCTCGATCCTCTCGCCGACCACCCTTCTTGTTGTCTCCGTGGCTGGCTTTACCAAATTCCTGGTTGATCGGAATGTCCTCCCCCTTTCAGGGGCCTGGGCCGGTCGATTGGGGACCTTTGGGAAATATGGAGGTGGCTACTTTGGGAACGTCGTGGCAGCGATAGCAGGTTCGTTGGGTGCGTGGAACTTGTACCGGGCAGCCGAAATTGCCGAGAACGCCGGGGATAAAGACAAAGCCAAGCGACTCAAAGTCCTTGCCGGAGCCTCAGCCTTTGGTGCTGTGAAATATGGCCTTGACGCCGTGACCACGCTGATTGAGGAGTTCCTTCCTAAAGGGAGCTACGTTCTCTTTGCTATTAAGGCGGTATCGCGCCATACGGCCCTCCTGCAAAGCGCTTGCGGAGCGGCAGAAGAGGATATCTGGGGCAACATCGTAAGCCGGGCCACCGCCTAACATGAAACCCCTGATGGCCCCCCTGGACGATCGGTCTAAACTCCCCCCCTCCAGCTGGTTTATGGTGGTCTTAGTGGTGGGCCTAGTCCTCCTGATGGCGGCCCTGGCTTGCCACAACAGACCGAAAATCGCACAGGTCTCTTGTCCTAAAATCCAGAGCCTTGCTAACCTGCCCACATCAGATTTTCCAGGACGCCCCACATGTGTAGGTGGCCTGACCCCACTGATAACGATTTTTTAAGAGATCGAGCTTATGTCGCAGAAACTTTTGGGCCGCAAGGCAGGGATGACCCAGCGCTTCGACGATAGCGGAAACGCCATCGCTTGCACCGTCATCTCCTGTGCACCTAATGTGGTCAGCCAAATCAAAACGGTCGAAAAGGATGGCTACATCGCCCTCCAAACCGCCTTCGAAGAGTATCCCGGCGAGGATAAGCGGCGGCAGGAGAGGCTTGCAGGTCAGCCCAGAGCCGGCCACTTTAAGAAGGGGGGGATCGCCCCACGCCGCTTTGTCACCGAGTCCCGGTTCGAGAAGGCCCCCGAAGTTGAGATGGGAGCCGAAATCGGCGTCGACCTCTTTCAAGAGGGGCAGTACGTCGATGTCGCCGGCGTGACTAAAGGGAAGGGCTATCAAGGGGTGATCAAGCTCCACGGCTTTGCTGGCGGTCCTGGCGCCCACGGCTCAGGATTCCACCGGTTGGCCGGTTCGACCGGGATGCGCTCCACCCCAGGCCGCTGCTTCAAAGGGGGCAAGCGGGCCAGCCAAATGGGGGGAAGGAGACGGACTATCCAGAGCCTCCGTGTGATCGCAGTGATGCCCGAGAAGGGGCTCCTGCTGGTCGCGGGCTCGGTCCCAGGCGCGGCAGGTGATCTCGTTACCGTCACAGTGGCTAAGAAGAAGGCAGCGTAATGAAGGCAAAGAAATACACAGTCGAAGGGGCCAGCGCTGGCGAAATGGAGGTCGGCAAGTGGCTTGAAAAATGCGACGCCCATGCCCAGATGGTTAAGGACTATGTCATAGCCATTCGGGAAAACATGCGGCAGTGGTCGGCCTGCACCCAAACACGGGGTGAGGTGAACCACTCGGGCAAAAAGCCCCACCGTCAGAAGGGAACCGGTAACGCCCGTCAGGGGAGCCTTGCGGCGCCCCACTATCGAGGCGGCGGCGTGGTCTTCGGTCCCCGACCTAAGTTCGACCAACATGTCCGCATCAACCAAAAAGAGCGGCGGAAGGCCATCCAGGCTCTCTTGGGCGAAAAGCTCCGAGAGGGCCACTTTTTTGTGGTTGAGGATTTTCAGCTTGAGACCCCAAAAACGAAGGCCATTGTCGGCCTGCTCAAAGGGATTGGGGTAAAAGGGCGGACTCTGATTGTTGGTGCTGAGAATGTCGTTGAGGCAAAGACCGAAGGGAAAACCCTCCGGGTAAGCAGCCCCAACCATGAGGCGACTGCCCTTCGCAAGAGTGTCCAAAACCTCCCCAAGGTTGAGTTTACCCTCCTCCCCAACCTGAATGGTTATGATCTCCTCAAGGCTGCCAACGTGGTCCTGACCGAATCGGCCGTTAAACAACTGAAGAAGTGGGAAAAGCGATGAAGAGTAAATCCCCCTATTCGATCCTCCTCCATCGGCGAGTAACCGAAAAGGCCAAGGTGCTTGAAGGGCTGGAGAGCGCAGAGAGTAACCCCTCGCTCGCCCGCTGCAAGAGCCCAAAGGTCGTCTTTGTGGTCGATCCCCGGTCAAACAAGCAGGAGATCGCAGCAGCGGTAGAGGCAGCCTATCCCCACGTCAAAGTACGAGGGGTAAACACCATCAACGTTCCGAAAAAGGAGCGTCGAGTGAGAGGAAGAGTCGGGTTCAAGTCGGGCCTGAAAAAGGCGATTGTGACCCTGTCAGAAGGGGACCAGCTAGAACGTTAGGATGCTCAAATGGTAAAGAAATTCAAGCCCACTACTCCCTCCCTCCGGCAAACGGTCCTCCCAAGCGGCGGTGAACTTACCCCAGCAAGAGAGAAGCGAAAGGGTAACGTTAAGGCCCCGCGCCATCTCCTCGTTGCTAAGCGGGCAACCGGGGGGCGCAACAACTTGGGCCGGATCACCTGTCGCCACCGGGGCGGAGGGCACCGCAGGACCTATCGCCTCGTCGATTTCAAGCGGCAAAAGGAGGGGATTGGCGCTACCGTGGCTTCGGTCGATTACGACCCCAACCGCTCCGCCTACATCGCCCTGCTCCACTATGAAGATGGTGAGAAGGCCTACATTCTTAGCCCTGCTGGCCTCAAGAGGGGCGATAAGGTCATGTCCGGGGAGAAAGCTCCTTTTAAACCGGGGTGCTGCATGCCTCTAAAGGCGATGCCACTCGGTTCGGTCATCCACAACATCGAAATGGTTCCCGGTCGGGGCGGGCAGCTGGTCCGGTCGGCCGGAATGAGCGCGCAGCTCATGGCCAGAAGCGACGGCCACGCCACCCTTAAGATGCCTTCGGGCGAGGTGAGAATGGTCCGTGAGGAGTGCCGTGCGACCTTCGGTACCGTCTCCAACTCCGAACATGCCCTCCGAGTCGAAGGGAAGGCAGGACGGGTCCGGTGGAAAGGGGTTCGCCCTACCGTCCGCGGTACGGCGATGAACCCTGTTGACCACCCTCATGGCGGTGGTGAGGGGCGCCACAACGGCTATATCCCCCAAAGCCCATGGGCTTGGCAGACCAAAGGGATGAAGACCAGGCAGAAGAGGAAGTCGAGCAAAATGATCGTAAAAGATCGTAGGGTGAAGTAGAGATGGCGAGATCATTAAGGAAAGGACCCCACGTTGAGCACCACCTGCTAGCAAAGGTAGAGAAGCTCAACAACGAGGGGAAGAAAGGGGAGATCAAAACCTGGTCGAGAGGATCGATGATCCTGCCAGAGTTTATCGGGCACACCTTTCACGTGCACAATGGGAAGAAGTTTATCCCCGTCGTGGTGACCGAGAACATGGTGGGCCATAGGCTGGGTGAGTTTTCCTATACCAGACAATTCAAGGGCCATCCGGTTAAGAAGTAGAGGAGTTATGCAGGCTAAAGCGGTAGCAAAATATGTCCGGGTGAGCCCCTATAAGGCGAGGCCCGTGGCCGACCTGATCCGAGGAAAAGGGGCCAATGAGGCCCTCCTTCAACTCCAGACAACCGGGAGGAAGGCAGGCTTTCACCTCGGTAAGGTGTTAAAGAGTGCGATGGCCAACGCCGAGCTTGAGCATGGCGCCCGGCCCGAGTCACTCCATGTGCTCGAAGTGCGCGTCGATGAGGGCCCCACACTGAAGCGGGCCAAGCCAGAGAGCAAGGGGAGGAGAGCTCCCATTTTGAAAAGATCGAGCCACCTCACAGTGGTAGTAGGATAAGGAGAGAGGATGGGACAGAAAGGGTGCCCGATTGGATTTAGACTGATACGGAATAAGCGGTGGCGCTCGATCTGGTATGCCAATAAGCGAGAGTTTGGCGACCACCTGATCGAGGACTTTAAGATCCGCAAGTACCTGGCGGGCAAACCCTCCTGTCAAGGGGCCTCCCAGTTCATCATCCGGCGCATGGCCGACAAGATTGAGGTAACGATCCACACCGCCAAGCCCGGTCTCACCATCGGAAAGAAAGGGGCGGAGATCGAGGAGCTCAAGAAGGGGCTCCACCAGCTGACAGGAAAGCAGTGCTGGGTCGAAGTCGCTGAAATCAAGCGACCCGACCTCGATGCCAAGCTGGTAGCCGACAATATCGCCGGGCAGCTTAAGCGCAGGATCCCCTTCCGACGAGCGATGAAAAAGGCGATGGGAGCCTCACGAGATGCAGGCGCCCTCGGGATTAAGGTCATGGTTTCGGGACGAGTAGGGGGTGCCGAGATCGCCAGGACCGAATGGTATAAAGAGGGGAAAATCCCCGCCCACACCATAAGAGCCGACATCGACTACGCGTTAAGCGAAGCCGAAACGACCTACGGGATCCTCGGCGTGAAGGTGTGGATCTACCGCGGCGATGATATCGTCGCAGGGAAGGAGGCATAAGAAGTCATGGCAATGTTGCCCAGTCGAACTAAGTACCGGAAGCAGCAGAAAGGGAGCCTCTCAGGCTTGAGCAAGGGGGGCAACTTTGTCGACTTCGGCGATTTTGGGATGCAGGCCCTCGACAGGGGCTGGGTTACCGCCCAGCAGATCGAGGCGGCCCGAATCACCATCAACCGCTACTTCGCGAGGAAGGGAAAGGTCTGGATTCGGATCTTCCCCGATAAACCGGTCAGTAAGAAGCCGGCCGAAACCCGGATGGGTAAAGGGAAAGGGGCCCCCGATCGATGGGTTGCTTGTGTGAGGCCCGGCCGTATCCTCTTCGAGGTGGGCAACGTCCCCCGAGAGGCGGCTCAGAGAGCCCTCCGGCTAGCAGCAGCAAAATTGCCGATCAAGACCCGGTTTGTCTCGCGTCTGGAAAGAGCGAGTTAGGAGAAAAGGATGACGAAACTAGCGGATGAACTCAGAGGACAGCAAGCAGAAGCGATCGAGGGGCTTGTCGAGGAAAAGCGGGGCGAGCTCTTTAAGCTGAATAACGAGCTGGCCGAGGCAGGCAAGTGCGAGAAATCCCACCGGATTCCTCAGGTGAAAAGGGAGATCGCCAGGGCGCTGACTATCCTAGCTGAGAAAAGGAAGCAATCATGACAGAAGAGCGAGCAACGAAACGGACGAAGAGAGGGACTGTGGTCAGCAACAAGATGGAGAAGACGGTGGTCGTTCGCGTCGAAAGGACCATCCGCCATCCCCGCTACCACAAGGTCATAACGCGGGCTAAGCGCTACTACGCCCACACCGAGGGCAAACACGAAATTGGCGACGCCGTCGATATCGTAGAGACTAGGCCCCTCTCCAAACTTAAACGGTGGCGAGTGGCTCAGGAGGCATAAGGGATGGTACAAAAGGAAACAAGCCTCAAAGTCGCCGACAATACCGGCGCTAAGCGGATCAAAGTATTTATGATCCTCGGAGGGACCCGGCGGCGCTATGCCGGGGTAGGAGATATTGTCATCGGCTCGGTTAAACAGGCCGACCCCAACGGTAACGCCAAGAAGGGGGAGGTCGTTCGTGCCGTCATCATCCGGACGCGCAAGTATATCAACCGGAAGGATGGCTCCAAGCTTCGCTTCCACAGCAACAGCTGTGTCCTGATCGACGAAAAGGGGAACCCAAGGGGAACCCGAATGTTCGGTCCGGTCGCCCGAGAGGTGCGGGAGAAGGGGCATATTAAAATTTGTTCTTTGGCTCCAGAGGTAATTTGATGAGCAAGTGGTTAGCAACAGGGGACCGGGTCGTTGTGACCTGCGGTAACGAGAAGGGAAAGAGTGGGAAGATCCTCCGCCGCCGGGGCGCACGTGCCGTCATAGAGGGGCTCAACATGCGAAAGAAAGCGGTCCGCCCCACCGAGGCCAACCCCAAGGGGGGAATCCTCGAGTTCGAGGCTCCTATCCACGCCTCCAATCTCCGCCCTTGTAATGCAGAGGGGAAAGCGGTTAAACTCCGCGTCCGCCTGAATGAGAAGGGTAAGAAGGAGTTGGTTTACCGGGACGGAAGTAAGGACAAGGTCTACCGCGTTTTGCATAAGGGAAGTCGGTAATGGCACGATTAAAGGAAAGATATTTGAAAGAGGTTCGGCCTAAGCTTCAGGAAGAGTTTAGGTACGCAAACCCAATGCTGATTCCCCGCCTCCGCAAGGTGGTCGTAAACATGGGGATTTCGGAAGCGGCTAAGGACAAAGGGGTTCTCCAGGACCACCTTAAGGAGCTTGCGGCCATCACCGGCCAAAAGCCGGTCGTTACCCAAACCCGGAAGGCGGTGGCTAACTTCAAGACCCGAAAGGGGCAACCGATCGGGGCAAAGGCGACCCTGCGAGGGGAGCGGATGTGGGATTTTGTAGGGAACTTCATCGACATCGTCGGCCCCCGGATCAGCGACTTCCGGGGCTTTGAGAAGACCGCCGATCATCAGGGGAACTACACCTTGGGTCTAAAGAGCCAGGAGATCTTCCCCGCGGTGAACCTCGATGAGCTCAAGCGCTCCCAGGGGCTCTCCATTACCTTTGTGACAACGGCAACAAGCGACGAGGAGGTTTACGCCCTCCTCGGAGGCTTTGGAATGCCCTTTAAAAAGAAATAAGTAGAGAAGAGTTGAGACTATGACAGACCCAATCGCAGACCTCTTAACCCGAATCCGGAATGGCTCTAGAGCTCGCCGGCGTTATGTGGAGATGAGCTCAAGCAAGATCCGAGTGGAGATCATCAAGCTCCTTCAACAAAACGGGTTTATCCAGGGTTTCCTCGCAAAGGGAGAACACGGGATGGGAGTCATCCGGGTCTACCTCAAGTATTCCAAGACAGCTGAGCCCGTTATCCACGGCCTTAAGCGGGTCTCAAAACCGAGTGTGCGCCGTTATGTCGGCTATCGGGAGATTCCAAGGGTTCTTGGTGGAATGGGAATCGCGATGCTTTCCACCCCAAAGGGGATCATGACAGGAAGGCAGGCGCGGGAAGAGAAAATTGGCGGAGAGCTCCTCTGCCACGTTTGGTAAGGAAGAGAAAGCGATGTCACGTAGTGGTAAAGCCCCCATTGTCCTCCCCTCAGGGGTAGAGTTTAAAGTGACCGGCCGAAAGGTCGCGGTCAAAGGACCAAAGGATACACAAGAGTGGGAGATCCCTGCGGGGATCGACGTTGCCGTTGAGGGAAATGAGGTTGTCGTTAGCGCCAAGGGGCGCGATCGGGACAGCCGCAGACGCCACGGCCTCACCCGAGCACTCGTCAATAACATGGTGGTGGGGTGCAGCAAGGGCTTTGAAAAAAGGCTCGAGATGGTGGGCGTCGGCTACCGAGCGGCGGTCAAGGGAAAGGAGCTCGATCTCCTCCTTCAGTTCTCCCATCCAACTGCGGTCCCTATCCCAGAGGGGCTTCAGGTTAAAGTAGAAGAGAACGTCCGAATTATCATTAGCGGCCCAGATAAGCAACGGGTTGGGCAGTTTGCCGCCCGAATTCGGGCCCTAAGACCCCCAGAGCCCTACAAAGGGAAAGGGGTTCGGTATGCGGACGAGTATGTCAGACGTAAAGCGGGAAAGGCAGCTAAGTAATGAAAAATAAGAAAATTCCCCTGCGGAGTGAGATGCGCACCAAACGGGCCCAAAGGGTTCGGAGCAAACTGCGCGGAACAGCTGAAAAGCCAAGGCTTTCAGTGGTAAAGACTTGTGGCCACATTCACGCCCAAGTCATCGATGATGAGGCCGCGGTCACCCTGGTCGGCATCAGCACGAACAGCAAGGGGTTTAAGGGGACAGAGTTTGGCAAGAAGGGGATTGGGGCTGCCCGTAAGCTAGGAGCTGAGATTGCTCAGCGCGCTAAAGCCACAGGGGTAGAGGAGATCATCTTTGACAGAGGCCCTTCCAAGTATCATGGGATCCTCGCAGCCTTGGCCGATAGCGCCAGGGAAAACGGTCTGAAGTTTTAAGGAAGAGAGACATGGCGAGACAAAAGAAAGCGCTCAAGAGGTCCGACAATCACGTTCCCGCCGAAGAGGCAGGGGAGCTTGAGGAGAAGGTGGCCTTTATTAACCGGTGCTCCAAGGTAGTCAAAGGGGGGCGCAAGTTTAGCTTTTCTGCCCTTATCTTAGTGGGCGATCGCGCCGGGCATGTGGGGTACGGCTTTGCTAAGGCGAACGAGCTTACCGATGCGATCCGAAAGGGGGGCGAGGCGGCCCGCAAGAACCTGATCCGCTTCGAAACAGAGGGGACGACCATCCCCCACGAGGTCTATGTAGAGTCGGACGGGGTCCGGTATCTCTTGAAGCCGGCTAAACCGGGTACAGGGATCATTGCGGGCTCTCAAGTCCGTTCGGTCCTCGAGCTAGCCGGCATTAAGGATGTTGTTGGCAAGAGCCTGGGTTGTAGCAACCCGATCAACCAAGTGAGGGCCGCATTCAAGGCGCTTAGCCAGTTGCGCAGCCGAGAGAAGACCATGGAGATGAGAGCCGCATCATGAAGACGCTATCGACACTCACCAATATCAGAGGGCGAAGAAAGTCCAAGCGGGTCGGCCGAGGCCCCGGTTCGGGAATCGGTAAGACCTGCCGGCGAGGAATAAAGGGTGCGGGCTCCCGCTCCGGCTACAAGACCCGGCAAACTTACGAAGGGGGGCAAATGCGCCTCTTCATGAAACTCCCCACCCGAGGCTTTACTCGAGGTCGATTTGCCGAGCAGCGAGAGGGGATCAACCTCGATATGATCGATAAGGCCTTTGCCGAAGGGGAGACGGTTAATATCCAGACCCTATTTGAGAAAGGACTTATCGAGCGGCGATGCACAGGCGTCAAAATCCTCAGCAGAGGGAGCCTGACCAAAAAACTCGCAGGGTTTGAGGGGGTTTCCTTCTCCTCTGCAGCTAAGGCGAAAATCGAAGAGGCTCAGGTCTCCATTTTAGGTTAGGTGCCATGTTTGAAGGGGTCATCAGAGTTTTCCGAGTACCTGAACTTCGGTCCAAGATCGTCTTCACGTTGCTGATGCTCCTGGTCTATCGGCTCACCGTCTACATTCCGGTTCCCGGGATCAACGGCGAGATGGCCGTAAGCTACTTTCGCAGCATGACAGGGGGGGGACAGAACCTCTTTCAGCTTGTCGATGTCTTCTCCGGAAGTGCCTTCTCACAGATGACGGTGGTCGCCCTCGGGGTGATGCCCTACATCTCAGCCTCCATTGTGATGCAGGTCGTTAGCGCCCTGATGCCCGGCTTCCAAAGGGAGATGCGGGAGAATCCGACGGTTGGGAAGCGGAAGATGAGCAAATGGACCCGCCTCTTTACCCTCGCCCTCTCCTGCCTCCAGTCCGCCATGTTGGCCCGGTTCGCCCTCAGTATGAACCTTTCCAGCCCAGGGATCGTCCTCTCCGACATCCTTTCGGTAACCGCCTTTGGCTTTCCCTGGCTCTTCTACCTCACGACCATCACCACCATGACCACAGGAACCCTGTTCCTGATGTGGCTCGGCGAGCAGATCAGCGAGAGGGGAATCGGAAATGGAATCAGCTTAATCATCACGGCCGGGATTTTGGCCTCCATACCGAGCGCCATTGGCACCCTGGTCAAGCAACTTAACCTCGACTCCCAGGAACCGGGGCAGCTCTCCTTTACCTCACTTGCTGTTCTTGCCGCCCTCTTTGTTCTCGTCATCCTCGGCACCATCTTGGTGATTCAGGGGCAGCGGAAGATCCCTCTCCAGTACGCCAGACGGGTTGTCGGTCGGAAGGAGATGCAAGGGGGGAGTGCCCATATCCCCCTGAAGGTCAACTACGCCGGCGTTATTCCCGTGATCTTTGCCAGCGCCGTCCTCATGTTCCCCGCCACCATTACCCAATTCGCCGGAAAGGCCTCGTGGCTGGGGGGGATTGCCGCTAAACTCTCCCCCGGGAGTTGGGTCTACACCGCCGTTTTCGTCTCCCTCATCCTCTTCTTCACCTACTTCTGGACGGCTACCCAGTTCAACCCCGAGCAGATCGCCTCCGACATGAAGAAGAACGGGGCCTTTATCCCAGGTGTCCGCCAGGGGCGACCCACTCAAGACTACCTCGAAGGGACCATGAACCGGATCACCCTCATCGGAGCTATCTTCCTTGCGGTGATCGCGGTCCTCCCCATGCTGATGGGACGCCTCCTCGAAATCAGCCCAACGGTAAGTTATTTCTTCGGCGGCACCTCGATGTTGATCCTTGTCGGGGTTGTACTCGACACCATGCGTGCCATCGAGTCCCACCTCATCTCCAAGCGGTATGAGGGCTTTATGAAGCGGGGCCGGGTACGGGGAAGATAAGAGAAAGAGTAGCGACTTAAGTGGGGATCGGTTAAAGTACCGGCCCGATGCACAAGGTGGGACCACCCACCGTAAACGGTTTTAGAACAGGAGACACGGATGCCCCGAGTAGTTGGCGTCGATATTCCTAATAAGAAAAAATTAAAGGTCAGCCTGACCTACATCCACGGGATAGGGCCAGCCCTGTCCAAGCAGATTACCGACCGGCTTAACCTGGATCCCGAACGGCGGGCGGAGGAGCTCAACTCCGAAGAGATCGGCCGGATCAATACCCTCCTCCAGGAGGAGTATGTTGTTGAGGGGTACAAGCGACGGGCCGTACAGGGCGATATCAAGCGGCTCCAGAGCATAGGCAGCTACCGCGGACAACGCCACCGGCTAGGCTTGCCTTGCCGGGGTCAGGGGACCCAAAACAACGCCCGGACCCGAAAAGGGAAGAAGAAAACCGTCGCTGGTAAGAAGAAGTAAGGAGTAGAAGGTGGCTAAGCAGCAGCAACAACCAGTTAAAAAGGGGGCCGTCAAACCCCGCAAGAAGCTCCAGCGGAGTGTTCCCTCCGGCGTGGCCCACGTTAAGGCCTCTTTTAACAATACGATTGTCACCCTCACCGACCTGGCCGGCAACGTGATCTCTTGGGCCTCTGCCGGCAAGATGAAATTTGGGGGCAGCCGTAAGTCATCTGCCTACGCCGCAACAGTAGCGGCTCAGGATGCAGCAAAGACGGCCATGCAGGTCGGACTCAAGGAGGTTGAGGTCAACCTCAATGGCCCCGGTTCAGGTCGCGAGTCGGCCGTTCGGGGGCTCCAGTCCGCCGGCCTTATTATTACCATTATCCGGGACACCACTCCCGTTGCACATAATGGTTGCCGCCCCCGAAAGCGGCGTCGGGTTTAACCGTTAAACGAGATTAGAGAAGTTATGTCATCAGTCCTGTACGGCAAGTTTGAGATCCCCGAAAAGATCAAGCTCGACTCTGAGAGCCATACCCCCACCTTTGGCCGGTTTACCGCCGAGCCTTATGAGAAGGGATTTGGTCACACCGTCGGCAATGGGCTCCGCCGGATGCTCCTCTCCTCCCTCGAGGCACCTGCTATTGTCTCAGTTCGGATGGAGGGGGTCCTCCACGAGTACATGGCGATCGAAGGGGTAAAGGAGGACTGGACACTGGTCGTCCTTAACCTTAAGGGAGCCAAGCTCCGCAAGCTCCCGATGGAAGGGGAGGAGGGGGGACGGGCCGCCAAGACCGTTTCGAAGCAGATCGACGTCACGGCCGCCGACCTTAAGGCCAGCGGGGGTGAAGTACCGATCACCTTAAGCACCCTCATCGGTGCAGGCGACTTCGAGGTGGTCAACCCTGACCTGGTCATCTTTACCGTTACAGGCCCCCTCTCCCGCCGGATCGACCTCAGGGTCGCTTACGGTCGCGGCTATGTCCCCTCCGAGCGGCTAGCCATTGGGGATAAGGTTGCCGATGAGGTGGTCATCGATGCCATCTTCTCGCCCGTAAGCCTGGTTAACTATCGGGTCGAGAACACCCGGGTAGGGCAGGATACCGACTTTGACCGCTTGATCCTTGAGGTGACCACCGATGGGCGGATCACCCCGAAAGAGGCGGTGAAGTTTGCGGCCTCTATCCTCTCAAGGCAGGTCGAAGTGTTCCACGGAGTCGATGCAGCGGAGCTTACCTACGAGAAAGGGGAGACAGAACTTAATACCGACCGGGAGGAGATTCTCAAGAAGCTCTCCCTCCGCATTGGGGAGATCGAGCTTTCGGTCCGTTCGACCAACTGCCTCAACGGGGCGGGGATCCGCTACATCGGTGAGCTTGCTACCATGAAGGACACCGATATGCTCGGTTTCCGCAACTTTGGGAAGAAGTCGCTCACCGAAATCCGAGAGAAGCTCTTCGAGCACGGGCTCCAGTTTGACATGGCCCTTGCCGAGTATGGGATCAATCGGGACAATGTGCGGGATCTTATCGAAGCCTATCTCGAGGAGAAGGCGGCAGAGGCTCTAGCAGACAAGGGAGAAGAGGGCGATGAGGCATAGAAATCACACAGCCAAGCTTGGAAGAACGGGTTCCCACAAGCGGTGCCTGATGGCCAATATGGTCAAATCGCTCATCGAACAGGGGAGAATCGAAACCAGTGTCGCTAAGGCCAAGGAGGCCCGCCGCTACGCCGATCAGATGATCACCCTCGCCAAGAATGACACCATCGCCAACCGGCGGCATGCCCTCGCTACGCTCATGGTGCGGCGCAACGCGCTCACCAGCCGAGCGGCCCGCCAGGTCAAAGAGGGGGATACCCGCTCGTGCAACCGGGACCGACTGGTGATCGATAAGCTATTTGGCGAGCTCGGCCCTCGGTTTGCAGGGCGGCAGGGGGGGTATACCCGGATTGTCCGGACCTACGCCCGCCGCGGCGACCACTCCGAGCAGTGCATCCTCGAGTACCTCTCCGCCTAGCACCTCCTAGTTCAAATAGTTTTTACCCTATTTGACAGCCCATTCTGGGTGTGTTACAGTAGATAGCAAATATTCCTTCACCCTCCCCCAATCTCCACGGGGGAGCCCCTGGCCGCTAGGAATCAGGGGTTAAATTAAAATTTAGGTTTCATGTGGTGGCGTTGCTGGAAAGGATCCGTTCCCATTGGCTTTTGGGATTTCTCTTTGCCTGTTGTAGCATGCTCTGCCTTATACCGATCCCAATAAATAAGTTCACAAAGTCAACTGAGGATTTTGGCTCTCGACGAAGAGCGGAGACCGACGCTAGCCTTGTAGGCTAGCGAGGTCGAGCTCAAAATCGAGGGCCGAAAGACCTGTTGAATTTGTGAATTTATTTATTGGGATCGGTATTAACCTCTTCCTGAGCATTTGGCCCGCTTTCAAGACCCTATCGGGCATTGACGTCGGGACTGCAGGCCTTATCCTGGGAGGGAGTTGCCTTGTGGGAGATACCCTTCAGATCCTCTTTGGGCCTCTCGGTGCCCGGTATGGTCCCAAACCCTTCCTCCTCCTTGCCCTCCTATTGGCCCTCCCCATCGCTCTCATCTATGGGGGGGTGCTTACCCTAGGGGTAGGGGCTGCCTTTTGCCTCCTCTATATTGCGGTCGGCGCAGCCTATCCCAATAGCGCGCTCACCGGCTTCCTCCTCAAACCCAAGAGCCCAGGGCGGATGATCAGCCTGATCATGTCGGCCAGCTATGTGGGCTATGCACTTGGCCCCTTCGTGATGCGCCTTCTCCACCAAACCGAGGGTACCTCCCTCTCCCTCCTCCTTCCCCTTGCCTTCCTCCTTTTCCTCGGCCTCCTCTACCGCTTCCCCAAGAAATTGCAGGGCAACCCCAAGGCTAAGGTCGGCCTCCATCACCTTAGGCCCCATTGGCGCCCCCTGGCTCTCCTCTGGTTTTGCCAGTTCTGCCTCCAGGGGATCACCCTCGCCATTCTTCTCCTGATTCCCGAGTACTTTGCTGAGCGCCACCTTTCCGCTGGCATCTGCCTCGGCGGTGGCCATTTTGCTGTGATCATGGGAACTGCTCTGAGCACCTTTTTCGGCCGGGGGCTAGCTGACCGTCCCCACCCCTTCGCCATTATGGGGAGTGCGGCGACGATTGGCCTCTTGGGCTTTGCCCTCCTCCTCTTTGTCTCCCTTCCCCCACCCCTCCTCCTCGCCACGCTGACTCTGATAGGGGGCTCAATTGGCCTCCTGGTTCCGCTCAACATTGCCCTCGGCAACCGGATTGTTCCGGGCAAGGAGGGGCTGGTCAGTGGTCTCCTGATGGGGGGTGCGTGGGGTCTAGGGGGGGTGGTTCCCCTCCTAGCGGGTTGGATCGCCCTCTCCCACCCCCTCTCCCTCTCCTTCCTCTTTATCGGCTCTCTCCTCCTGATTCCCCTTGCCGCAGCCCTCCTCCTCCCTCGGATTACCCCGATTTCAGCGCCCCCCTCCCGCTCCCGGATCTCTGCCCCGTTTCCCATGATCCCCATTGAGTGGGAGGAGGAGCTGGCTCTTACCCCCTCTGTTTTCTCCCTTGACAACACCGTATGGGACCAGAGCGAGAGGGTCCCCGAACTACCCGAGCCCCTCTTGAAGCGATTGAGAAAGGAGATCGAAGGGAGGCGGAAAAAGGTCGCCGCCCTCCCTAAACCGGCCCTAGATCAGTTTCCTCGCCGGGAAAAGTAGCCAAAAATTTCTGCGGTTGGGTATCTACCCTATTTTCTGCCCACGTAAGGAGAAATGGGGATGATCCGATCAATTGTTGCGACCCTAGCCCTAGCCATCTGTCTTCTGACCCAACCAGCGGCTGCCGCCCCTTGCGTTTGGGCCCATGGGGACTACCTCTATTGGCATGCTATCCAGACCAATATGGCTTATGGCGTGGCGGTAGATGACATTAACACCTTCTCCGATCTCAATGTGCTCAATCAGAAGTGTGACATCCAGTCGGCCTTCCGGGTAGGGCTTGGGTGGAAGCCCTCCTGCGTTTGCTGGGAGGCCACCTTCGACTACACCCGCTACCACAACACCGTTACCGGGAGCACCTTTGAGCCGGTCATCATCGCCTCGCAGCTCCTTGCGCCCAACCTAGGATTCATCGTCGGTGGAGATGATCTTGGGGGCCCTGCGATTTCCAAATGGCGCCTTAACCTCGATATGTTCGACCTCAACTTTGCGCTCCCCCTTTGCTTCTGCTGTTCCTGCCGCGTTTCCCCGTACATCGGGCTAAGGGGGGGGATTATCCATCAGAACCAGCGGATTAGCTATGTCGATTTCGTCGATACCAACACCGCTGCTAGGGTAAATGCCACCGTTAATCAGCGGAATAACTTCTCTGGGGTGGGTCCGAAGGCGGGCTTTAGCGCCCTCTACCCCATCCTGTGCGGCATTAGCCTTACCGGCGACCTCGCTCTATCGGCTGCCTACGGAGAGTTCGACTGGATGGACCAGAGCATTATCGCAGTCCAAGGCGACGGTGTGGTCTTTGGTACCACCAGTAAGAGTAAGCTGAGCCGCTTTGTCCCCATGCTGCAGGCCCTCATCGGCCTCGATTGGAGGCGGTGCTGGTGTGGCTATACCCTGTCGATAGCCGCCGGCTATGAGGTCCAGTACTACTGGAACACCTGGCGGACCCAGAATTCGATTATCCAGAGCTTCTATGTGTCCAACGTCGGTTTTGGGGACCTAGCCCTTCACGGCCTCACTCTAAGGTTTGGAATAGGGTACTAACCCTTTACAGATCATAGCAGGCTCCCTATGATGCCGAATTCAAGACCTAATTAGGGGGAGTGACCATGGTTAAGGTGGCTATCAACGGCTTTGGGCGGATCGGGCGGCTCGCCTTCCGCGTGCTATCGGAGAGAAAGGGGTTCGATGTGGTCGCGATCAACGACCTCGTCCCCGCCGATAACCTGGCTTACCTCCTCAAGTACGACTCGACCCATGGCCGCTTTCCCGGTCACGTCAGCAACGACGGCGACTACCTGATCGTCGATAAGAAAAAGACCAAGGTGGTCGCCGTGCGCGATCCTGCCTATCTCCCGTGGAAGGACCTCGGGGTCGACATCGTGATTGAATCGACCGGCCTCTTCACCAAGAGGGAGGATGCCGAAAAGCACCTTGCCGCCGGTGCCAAGCGGGTTGTCCTTTCGGCTCCCTCCAAGTCGGAGGGGATCCCCACCTTTGTCATGGGGGTGAACCAGGACCAGTACAAGCCTGAGATGCATATCGTCTCGAATGCCTCCTGCACCACCAATTGCCTGGCCCCGATCACCAAGGTTCTCCTGGATAGCTTTGGGATTGACGAGGGGCTCATGACCACTATCCACGCGGTCACGGCGACCCAGCCGACCGTCGACGGCCCCTCCCATAAGGACTGGCGTGGCGGGCGGGGGGCGCTCCAGAACATCATCCCTGCCTCGACTGGCGCTGCCAAGGCCGTTGCCCTGTGCCTTCCCCAGGTGAAGGGGAAGCTGACGGGGATGGCCTTTCGGGTCCCCACAGCCGATGTCTCTGCCGTCGACCTCACCGTCCGCCTCTCCAAGTCAACCGATTATGCCGCGATCTGCGATGCCATGAAGGCAGCGGCCAATGGCCCCATGAAGGGGATACTCGAGTATTGTGATGAACAGGTGGTCTCCTCCGACTTCATCAGTAGTCGCGCCTCAGCCATCTTTGATAGGGGGGCAGGCATTGCCCTTAACGACCGGTTCTTCAAGGTAGTCGCCTGGTACGACAATGAAATGGGTTACGCCACCCGTATCGTCGACCTCCTCGAGTACATCGCCAAGCATATCTGATAGGGTTGCAATTTTTCTAAACTACCTTTAACCTACTGAGGTGAGGTAACCATATGGTACACGGGCATATTGTCAGTCACAATCAGATGTTCATTCCCGACGAGATTCGACTTGCCTTAAAGCTTAAGGAAGGGGATCGAATTGTTTATGAAATTCGCCAAGATAATACCGCTGTTATGCGAAAAATGACCGGTGTAGATGTCCCCTATCTTGAGTCGATTCAATCAACGCTAACAGAGTGGGAGTCATCTGAGGATGACGTTGCCTATCGCGACCTATAGACAATTTGATGTTGTATCTGTTCCGTTTCCTTTCACCGATTTATTAGGCCGGAAGCGTCGGCCAGCGGTTATTATCTCATCGAACACCTTATTCAACGACCACAT
The DNA here is from genome assembly GCA_050250135.1 of Parachlamydiales bacterium. Lineage (GTDB taxonomy): Bacteria > Chlamydiota > Chlamydiia > Chlamydiales > JAFEGQ01 > JBFWPF01. Next base: position 28,476 of record JBFWPF010000025.1, read on the forward strand.
CCAACACTGTGTATTGGCTATGGTTACGTCCAAAATAGATCCCTCATGGCCGCTCGATATACGACTTACCGACTACGCTGCAGTGGGACTTTCTGTGCCATCCATCATTCGAATGAAATTTTTACCCTAGATCAGCGCACTATTACAGGTCATATTGGCCATCTCCTTAGCGAAGACCAGGTTGCCCTGTCTCAGACTTTACAGATGCTCTTCCCTTGGCAGGAAGTTGTCGAGAATCTCTCTCAGAGATAGGGAAGGCGTTTAGCCCCTTTGAGCCACGCCCGCTTGCATCTGCCAAGCCCCCTTCCCAACAATCCCTAGGTCGGGTATCCTAAGGCCAAAATTCTTTTCGTACGCTCATATTCAAGAGGTTATTTACATTGGTTAATTTTACCCGAGAGCCGATCATCGAGTCGGTCATCACCCCGCGAGAGGGGTGCAAGCTGGTTGTTCGCAATACCAAGGGGGCTGGTCAAGAGGAGTATTTGGTGGATGCCCTTGAGGTGGTGAGCTTTGGGGCTGCCGTCTTCTTCCGCTCCCTTGAGCGGCCCAAGAATTTTCTCCTCCCCGTCTCCGACTACGAGGTTCTAGAGGTCCGAGAGACCCGAATGGTCCTCAAGCACATGCTTGAGCCTGAGAAAAAGCAAAAAGTTGAGCAGAAGACTGATGAGGAGGCGCCCGCCCCCAAAGAGAAGCGGCGGGAGCGGCGCCGGGGTCGACGCCGAGGGCGCAAGGAAGGCGCTGAAGAGGGCATGGAAGGAGAGGAAGAGAGCGCCGAGCTCCCTCCCGCTCGTGAGGAGGCTCCTCCCCCCCCGCCAAAGGCTGCCCCTAACCGAGAGGCTCTCTACAAGATGCCGCCGCCTCCGAGTGCTCTGATCAGCGAGACGATTGGCCGTTACAAGGAGATGCTGGTAGCTGCCGATGAGGAGGAGCCCCAGTTGGTCCCTCCGAGTGTAGAGGCCGGCGAGGAAGAGGGCTCCTATGAAGCGCCCAAGGGGGCGAGCCTCTTCTCTCCTGCTAGCTTCCTCCGCAAGCTTACTGGCCGGGAAGAGGACGAGGAATAAAGCGCCACCTGCTCGGGTGGTGAAATTGGTAGACACTGGGGACTTAAAATCCCTTGGACTTACGTCCGTGCGGGTTCGAGTCCCGCCCCGAGCAACCCATGGGGAGAGCGATGAGCAGTCATGAGGTGGGAAAGAGGCGCCTAAAGGAGGTTGTCCTGTAACCCTCCGTATTCACTGCCTCATCCACGCCGAAAGTAAGGGATGCCCTCGCCAGATCATCCGCTACGCCGACCAGGTCTACGGGTTTCAGTGCCACCTAGAGCCTACCCTCAAGTTGATTAGAAAATTTTACCACAGAACACCTGCTCCCCAGGGGGAGGCCCCTGGGGAGCAATCCCAGCGTTCCCATCGCCTATCTATTGTAGCCCTGACGTAGGGCGGACTATTTTGTCCCCCGGGCCATCCCCGGGGGACAGGCTGTTTTGGCCTATTCCGGAGGAATGGGCCAAAACTAGAGGCCGTGCCCCATGGGCATGCGTTTTGCTTCCTACACCCCCTCTGTGCCTCTCTGTGCCCTCTGTGGTAAAATTCTGTCTGAATCGTCAGTCAGACTTTGCAGATATCCTGAGCTAGAGGCGCCCGAGGTGGGCCCCGAGACAATCTCCTCAGCATCCAGGTCAAACTTCATCAGGTCTAAATAGCGGATGGTCTGGTTCCCGTAGGTCTTAAAGTAGTAGCGCTTGGAATCGGCCTCCTTAACCGAAGTAAGCTGCGTGAAGTCGCTCTCCCCCTTCCCAACTGCGATCCCTTTGGGAATATCGAAGTTGTTGAGGAGGTGGAAGGTCTGATTCACCGCCTCAGGTCCGTTTTTCGACGGGGTGGCATAGGAGGAGAAGAGGGCGGCCCGCACAAAGCGAGAGGGAGGGGTAAAGTCCCCTGGCAGCCCCACCATCCCCGACCCCATCCCAAAGGGGGTCAGCTCAACCCCCCGCAGGGTCATAGGCTGGGCATTCTTTGGGCTGAGGTTGAGGTAATTGATCAGGTTGGTCAGGTGCCAGTCAAAGGTGGGGGAGTTGGTGATGGTGCCGATGGGGTTTTCGTACACCACAAGCTCTCCCCCTAGGGGTTCAATCACAAGGCTCCGCCCTTGCCGATCGTAGACGACGTAGTGAAAGGGGGGAGGGGTAGGTCCCCAGCCCGCTGTTACCGTCGGCGCAATCACCACCGTGGGGATCGCCTCCCTGACCTCATCTAAGCTTGCAAATTGGGTCAGGATCCAGTTGGGAAACTCAACGGGGGAGAGGGACCGATCCTGGTTTTCCTCTGTAATCTCCCCATACTCAGCATAACCGGGAAAATAGAAGGCGGCCGCCACTAACCCCTCTTCGTTAATCCCATCCATCAGCACCTGCTCGTCAAAACAATAGACCCCTACAGCGGCGTACTTAGCCGTGTAGACAAGGCCGTCCCCCTTAGAGCTCTTTCCGGTAAAGGTGTAGTGGTGGGGGATCACCGCGGTCGACATTTTAAGTACCCGTCCAAATTCGACCGTTCGTCCGGTAACGACCGCCTTGTCGGTGGCGGTCAAGCGTAGCCCTGTGCAGGCGAAAAGCTCGCCACAAAAGAGGAGAAGAACAAAAGCGCTGACCTTAAGCATAGCCATTCCTGGGTTTTAGGCCGCTCATACTCCATATAGGAAATCGTTGACAAGGCAGGAGCCAAACCTCTAACTGATGGTGCGCCCTAGATCCTGAAGAGAGATGAAGTGGACCCGAACGCCCCCATAATCTCGCTGATAGGTCTCCGTAACGTCTGATGCGACGACATAATTATTCCCCTCAGGATAGCGACGGCGAAAAGCGTGGAGATTGGCAGGATCAAACTTGCTAGCGCTCCATTTGCACTCGATCGTGATGGGTTTGTTGCCCCCTTTGTCAGCGACTACAAAATCGATCTCATGTCCCCGTTTATCTCGCCAATAGAGAGGCTGCCACTGCTGAAGCTGCCCGATTAGTTCACCTAGCACCATATGCTCCCACAGGTTTCCCCGATCGTCTGGTCTAAGGGAGGTGTCAAGCGACATCCGAAATTGACCCCTTTCCGACACGAAAACTGACCCCCCTCCTGGTTATTCATTAAACTCTTTCCTTTATCTCCGCGTACGCCTTTTCCAGCGGGACTCTAGAGCTCAGCTCCA
>JBFWPF010000026.1:0-31252 GCA_050250135.1 Parachlamydiales bacterium
AGGTCGACAGTGAGGGTAAGTTTTCCCTCGCATAGATCTTACAGTAGGGTAAAAAGATGAAAAATTGAGCACCAAAATCGGCTTACCGTCTTGACAACTCACATAGCAGACCTAACGTTACACTACCCTTGCTGATGGGGCCTATGACGAGCGATCTGCCCGGGATCAGGTGAAAGCCAGAGGAGCCAAGGCGCATATACCCCCTCCAAGAAATGGCCGGTTGCGGGGAGACCCGGATAGGGATGAGGCTTTGCGCATTATGCATGGGCTGGGCAACGACCGGACCGCGCGCTCGATATGGGGGAAATTGACCGGTTATAGCAAGCGATCGCTAGTGGAGACGGCCCTTTCGCGGATGAAGCGGGTGTTTGGTGATCGTTTATTTTCTAAAGTGTTTGATAAACAAAGGATTGAGGTGATACTCCGATGTATCTTGCTCAACAAGATGATCCGGACAACGGCCTAGGGATTGTGTGAGGGGGGTGACGATGGCAGGTCAAATAACCGAAAATCGACTTTTTCAACACAGCCGTCACTTGGTAGAGCCAGAGTTTCCTGAAAGGATCGACAACCGAACAGAGGTCCTTTGTTGGTAGGATATGGGGTGCCCCAATTAGGCTGTGCTGGATCTCATATTCCTCCCTTTGAGGAATCAACTTGATGAATACGTAGCTCTTCTCCTTCAGAGAATAGGCCATGGGCAGAGATAAATTCTTGGCCTGGACGGCGTGCTTTCCCGCAATCCATTTGATCTGCCATCCAGTTTGCTGAAAGATCTCTGTCACATGTTGTCGCCGAAATCGCTCTACGACAATGTAGCGTTCCTTATCGGATGCGAGTAGTGGGCGACCGCGGATGTGCTGATAGAAAAAGAGGTTAACCTGCTTGAGTCGATCGGTTTCACGACCAAGATAGTGGAATAGCCGCTTTGCGACAGGGAGTGTCCCTTTCGTTTGGCATTCTTGTGGATGGAAGATCTTGCCCAGGTAGAGGCCTAGGTAGAGGCCACCAGGGTCGCTCAATTTGCTATTACCCGTAACTTAAAGAGGTTTGCCGTTGAGGGCGTTCCAGTAGCTGGTGTGGACGGTGCCGTCAGGGTTGTGGACGACAATGCTGTAGACCGGCAGGTAGACCTCGCGGGAGGAGCGGACGGTGAAGTCGGAGCCAAAGGCGGCTTGCGCTGCCGCCTCAATCTGATTGGGGCGGAAGCGGGGGGTGACCCGGTCAGCATTCTTGAACGACTTGGTCACGAGGGGCTGATGGAGGTGGGTCTCAGGAGGGACGTTGAGCTTGGGGCTCTCAAAGTGGAGGCGGTATTGCCCCCCAGTAGCCACGATTAGCTTCTTTTGGCGGCAGCTATCGATCCACTGGTCGAGAAGCTCCGGCTCAACGGTAAGGAGGCGGTAGAGCTCCTCACGGCTGACCGCATTGTTGTTCGAGGCGAGGGTGTTGAGAACCTTAAATTCGCTCGAGCGGGCACCCACACTGATGCAATCCCCAAAGCCGTGGGTCTTCTCCCAAGTCGAGGTGTCGAGTACCATCTCGGCATCATTTAACCCCCAAAGCATCGTCCCCTCACGGGTCCGAGCGTTTCTGTCGGTGTACTTCACCTCCATCAGGAGGTAGGGGTAGAACTTGAGCTGGGGGCGGGCGAAGGTGTGGTCGGCATCCGAGATCAGGCTGCTCTTTTGGGCCTCCATGATCTGATCGGGGGTATACCGGGCCTCCAGCGTTTGGAAGCCCGGTGCGGTGGTGAGGTCGAGATGCTGGAGGACGAAAACTCTCACCGCTGGCACATGGTGCCAGGTCCACCAGCCGCTACCGGCTAGCGTCCCCAGCGTGATCAGGGTGCTGAGCAATCGGATCATAAACCGTCCCGAAAGTTGCTGTTGAGAAAGTCTTTATGAGGCTTTGCCATCATTGCACCATATAACTCCGACGGCAAACTTAACAAGTTTGCTAAGGAGTTAGATGGTGAAAGGGGGGTGGAGCGGCTAAAAAGTGTCCAACATGAATTTACGGGACGGTTCATTGTAAGTCCTTTAGCGACAACAAGAACTCAGCATTGCTGCTGGTCTTCTTCAGTTTGGTCAGGAGCGACTGCATCGCGTCGACCGTCGTGAGATCGGCCAGCGCGCGGCGCAGCTTCCGGACGATTTCCAGCTCAGCCTCATCATAGAGAAGTTCCTCTTTTCGTGTCCCACTCTTGACGATGTCGATGGCGGGATAGATGTTCCGGTTGGAGAGGTTCCGGTCGAGGACAAGCTCCATGTTGCCCGTTCCCTTAAACTCCTCGAAGATAACCTCATCCATTCGGGAACCGGTGTCGATCAGAGCGGTCCCGATAATGGTGAGGGAGCCCCCATGCTCGATGTTTCGGGCAGCGCCGAAAAAGTGCTTGGGCTTATGGAGGGCGTTGGCGTCGATCCCCCCGGTCAGAATCTTACCGGAGTGGGGCTGGACGGTGTTGTAGGCACGGGCAAGGCGGGTGATCGAGTCGAGGAGGATGACCACATCCTCTCCCTGTTCGACAAGGCGGCGGGCCTTTTCGATCACCATCTCGGCGACTTGGACGTGCCTTTCGGGGGGCTCATCGAAGGTGGAGGCGACGACCTCCCCTTTGACCAGGCGGAGCATGTCGGTGACCTCTTCGGGCCGCTCCCCGATCATCAGGACGATGAGCTTTACCTCCGAGTTGTTGGTGGCAATGGAGTTGGCGATGTTCTGAAGGATGATCGTCTTACCGGTCCGAGGGGGGGCAACGATCAGGGCCCGCTGCCCCTTTCCAACAGGGGCGGCAAGGTCAAGGACCCGGGTCGAAAGGAGCTCCTTGCTGGTCTCCATGACAAGCCGCTCAGCAGGATAGAGCGGGGTGAGGTTGGAAAAGAGGAGCCGCTCTTTGGCCCTATCGGGGGCCTTCCCGTTGATCGTGTCGACCTTGAGAAGGGCAAAGTACTTCTCCTTCTCCCGAGGGGTTCGGATAGGGCCGGTAACCGTATCTCCCTTGCGAAGATCGAAGCGGCGGATCTGGGCAGGGGAGACATAGATGTCCTCCGCCGAAGGGAGGTAGTTGTAGTTGGGGGAGCGCAAGAACCCAAAGCCGTCGGGAAGGATCTCCAGTGTCCCTTCGGCGATCAGCTTGTGGTGGAACTTGAGGGAGAGGGTCTTGGTTACCTCGAAGACCATCTGAGAGCGGGTCATCGAGCCGATATGCTCCATCTCGAGCCGCTGGGCGTAGGCCTTGAGGGCCTCGATATCCATCCGTTGGAGCTCGGCGATCTTGGAGATGGGGGGGAGCCCTTCGGGGAGGGGAAGGGGCTCTAGCTCAGGCTCGTTGAACTCCTCCTCGTCCATTGGCCCCCGATCATGGTGGGGCTTATGGGGGCGTCCACCTCCCCCTTGGTAGCGGCGGCCTCCCCGCGGAGGCCTCCTCCGGTCGGTGGTCTGTCTCTCAGATCGGTTGGGATTGTCTGATTCCATCTAGTCCTCTAGCAATTGGTTGTAAAGGTGTTGTGTAGCAACTTTGAGTTCTGCAAGGCTCCCGTTGTTATGGAGCACATGGTCGGCCCGCTGCGCCTTCTCCTCGTTGGGGAGCTGGCGACGGGTCCTTTCAGCAAAAAAGGCATCGGTATCCATCCGGCCCCTGGCCAGGTGGAGCTCGCTGATAACGGCCACCGTCCGGTCAAACTGCCCCTCCATCCCGACCTCGAAAAGAAGGGGGACTTCAGCCACGAATAGGGGGGCATTGTCGGCTTTTGCCTCTTCGTAATGCTCATCAATCTTGCTGGCGACGGCTGGGTGAATTAGGGCTTCGAGCTCCCGTAGGAGTTGGGGATTACCGAAGACCCGTTCGGCGATTTTTTCCCGGACGAGCCTTCCCGATTCTACTATATCGCTGCCGAGGAGCTGGACTACCCGTTTTCCGATCTCTGCCCGAGGAGATAAGAGTTGATGGACGACCTGATCGGCCGAAACCGTGTAGGCCCCCAACTCCTTTAAGAAGAGACAGACAGAAGACTTCCCACAGGCGAGACCACCCGTGACAGCGACTTTTCTTAAGCTTAACATTCTTTCCAATTATTGCCAACCGAGAGGTCAACCACTAGGGGGACTTTTAACTTCATTACCCCCTCCATAATATCCTTAACTCCTTGACGGAGAACCTCTAGCTCTCCTGGGGCGACCTCAAAAATGAGTTCGTCGTGGATCTGAAGGAGCATCTTTGATTTCAGCTTTTTCTCCTCGAGGAAGGTGTCGACCTGGAGCATCGCCATCTTGATCAGGTCGGCTGCGCTCCCCTGGAGGGGGGTGTTGATGGCCAGCCGCTCGGCGCCGTGTTGCTGCTGGACATTGCGGCTCATGATATCGGGGAGGAGGCGCTCCCGCCCGATCATGGTGACCGCCTTCCCCTCCTCTTTAGCCCGCTCCTTGCAAGCATCGATGTAAGCCCTCACATGGGCGAACCGGTCGAAGTAGGCCTCGATAAACTTAGCGGCCCTCTTCATCGGAATGCCGAGCCCCTGCGCAAGGCCGAAGGCCTGCTGCCCGTAGACGATCCCAAAGTTCACCCCTTTGGCCTGATGGCGCATCTCACCCGTCACCTCCTTGATCGGCACCCCAAAGATCTGAGAGGCGGTGTAGGCGTGGACATCCTCTCCCTTCTTGAAGGCCTCGACGAGGGCAGGGTCTTCGGAGAGGTGGGCCAACAGCCTCAGCTCGATCTGGGAGTAGTCGGCCGACAAAAACTGCCACCCCCCCTTTTCGGGGCGGAAGGCCTCTCTTACCTTTTTCCCTACCTCGCTCCGGATGGGGATGTTCTGGAGGTTGGGGTCTTGGCACGAGAGGCGCCCGGTGGCGGCGACCGATTGGTTAAAGGTGCAGTGGATCCGCCCGGTTTCAGGATTGACCTCCCCTGGTAGCGATTCAACATAGGTGGAGCGGAGCTTTTCAAGCACCCGGTATTCAAGAATCTTCTTCGCGATGGGGTGCTCAGCGCTCAGCTGCTCGAGGACGTCGGCCGCCGTGGAGTGGCCCGTCTGGGTCTTTTTCAGCGGCTTAATTCCGAGCTTAGTGAACAGAATTTCGCTCAGCTGCTTGGGGGAGTTGATCTTGAACTCTTCGCCGGCAAGGTGGTAGATCTCCCGCTCGAGCTTGGCTAGCTCCTTGGTGAGCATCACCCGCATCCCCTTGAGCTTTTCGACATCGACAAAGATCCCCGCCCGCTCCATTTTGAAAAGGACCTCCACTAGGGGGAGCTCGATCTGGTAAAAGACGTCGGCCAGCTTCCCCTTGAGGGCTTTCTCAAAGACCCCTTTCAGCCGGACCGTGTAGTCGACATCCTCGCAGCAGTAATCGTTCACCCTCTCTATCGGGACCTCATCCATCCCAATCTGCTTTTGTCCAGTGCCGATAAGCTCCTTGATGGGGATTTTCACCTTGTCGAAGTACTGAAGGCTGAGCGCATCGAGAGAGTGGCTCCGCTGATGGGAGTTGAGCACATAGGAGGCTATAATGGTGTCGAAACCGACATTGGCGACCTCGATGCCGCAATTGGCGAGCACATGGAGGTCGTACTTTACATTGTGGCCGTAGAAGGCGATCTTCTTGTTGGCAAAGAGGGGCTTTATCGCCTCGACAACCGCTTCGTAGCCCAGCTTTCCATTTGTCGGCACATACCAGGCGTATCCCGGTTTGACGCCGAAGCCGATTCCGACGAGCCTAGCCCGAATCGGCCGAAAGTCGGTGGTCTCGGTGTCAAATGCTACCGACTCCTCCTGGCTCAGCTTGGCGATGAGCGCTTTAAGCCCCCTCTCATCATCGACGAGGGTGTAGGTGGTTTTGATCTCCTCGACCGCCTTAGGCTTTTCGGCCGAGAGCTCCTTGAGCAAAGAGGTGAACTTCATCTCATGGTAGAAGGCTCTTAGGGCCTCCTCATCCACTTTCATCCGCTCATAAAAGGGGGTGTCGCGAGGGCAGTCGACATCGAGGTCGATCTGGGCGAGCTTGCGGCTTAGCAGGGCGATCTCTCTATCTGCCTTCAGCGTCTCTTGCTTTTTCTCCCCTGGCACCTTCTCGGGGTGCTTCAGGATCGCATCGAGGCTCCCAAACTCCTGCAGCAATTTCGCCGCCGTTTTCGGCCCAAAGCCGGGGAGGCCGGGGATATTGTCGGAGGTATCTCCCATCATGGCCAGAAGATCGACGATCTGCTCGGGGGGGACGCCGAACTTCTCTTCGACCCCTTTGCGGTCGATGATCGCGTTGTCCTTAAAGGTGTTCACGATAAAGACCCGGTCGTCGACCAATTGGTAGAGGTCCTTATCGGAGGTGCAGAGGTAGATCTTGGCCCTCTTTTTGAAATGGTGGGCTAAGGTCCCGAGCACATCGTCGGCCTCCACCCCCTCGACCATCAGGGTGGGGATGCCGAGGTAGCCGCACAGCTCTCCCGCCCGTTCGATCTGCTTGGGGAGGTCGGGGGGTATGGGCTTGCGGTGGATCTTGTACTCAGCAAAAAGCTCGGTGCGGGAGCGCTTCCCGTGGGGGCCATCGAATACGGCGGCAATGTGGGTGGGCTCGAAGTCGCGTAAAATTTTTAGTAGCGATCTAGCAAAACCGTAGACCGCATGGGTCGCTTCGCCGGTGTCGCTAGTCATGGCGGGGAGGGCAAAGTAGGCCCGAAAGAGGTAGCCCGAGACGTCGATTAAGAGGAGCTTGTCCATGGGGGTATTCTACAGCCGATGGACCCCTATCGTCCAGTGCCGCCTCACTTGGCTATCCCAGTAAGGTAATAATTTTCTACGTATTCACGGACCATCCGGTTGGTGGAGAAGCGGGGAGTCAGGGTGGCCATGCTCTCCCGGACCTTAGCGAGCCAAGCGGTAGGGAACCCTCTTTGGTCCCGGTCGTAGAAGGTCTCCCGGATCTCCCCCTCTAGGAGGGTGTAGAGGCTCTCTGCCGCATCTTCACCTATCGCCCAGCCCACCTCGGGGGAGTAGGCCTCATCCCACCAGCCATCGAGGACCGAAAGGTTAAGGCCTCCGTTAACCAGGGTCTTCATCCCCGAGGTGCCGCTTGCCTCCCAGGGGCGCTCGGGCATGTTGAGCCAGAGATCGGCCCCCTGGACGAGCCGCTCAGCGAGGAGGATATCGTAGTCGGGGATAAACAGGACATGTTCTCGGATATGGGGCCTGCTGATGAAGGTGAGCCACCGGTTGATCATCTCCCTTCCAGGCTCATCGTCGGGGTGGGCCTTCCCCGCGAGGATCAGCTGGATCGGCTTGTCGGGGTCGGTGAGGAGCCGGGTGAGACGCTCCTGGTCGGTGAGGAGGAGGTCGAGCCGTTTGTAGGTGGCAAAGCGGCGGGCAAAGGCGACGGTAAGGCGGTCGGCCTGTAGGGGATTTGGGGCCTGCTCTTGAGTGTAAGCGATCAACCCCTGCCGGGCCCCGTTGCGAAAGGCCCACAGCTCTTCGTCGGGTATTAAGCGGATCTCCTCCTCCACCCGCTCAAGGCTCCCCATCCACCGCTGAGCGCCGCAGCTGCTCGTCCAGAGGTCGTCAGCTTCAGGCGACTCCCAGGAGGGGACGTGGACCCCATTGGTCACCGAACCGATTGGCGCGCCGATGTGGCCAAGGAGCTTTTGGGTCACCTCCCGATGAAGCCTGCTAACGGCGTTGATCGCCCCGCTCCCCCTTCCCGCGAGGTAGGCCATATTGAAGGTCCCCTCGTGCTCTCCAAGGGAGAAAAAGGGATCGAGAGGGAGGTTGATCTGGTCGAGATAGGGGGCCAGGTACTCCTCGAGTAGGTCCCGGTTGAACCGGTCGAAGCCGGCTGGGACAGCGGTGTGGGTGGTGAAGAGGGTCGTTTGCTTGTTGGCTTTAAAGGCCTCCTGAAAGGGGAGGGGGTGTTGATAGGCCCGCTCGATCACCGCAAGGGCGGCGTGCCCCTCGTTGAGGTGGAGCCGGTCAGGGATCTGGCCGAGCCGCTCCATAAGGCGGATGGCGCCGATGCCCAGGACCATCTCCTGCTGCAGGCGCAAGGCGGGGTCGCCCGCATAGAGGGCAGCGGTGATCGCCCGGTCGGCGGGGGCATTCATCAGGTCATTCGTATCAAGGAGGTAGAGGGGGACCCTCCCGACGCGGACCCGCCAGGCACGGACCCACAGGGTTCGGCCGGGCCAGCGCAAGGGGATACGGATAAGCCCCCCATCCCGGTCGAGAAGGGGGAGGATCGGGAGTTGACCCGAATCGTTGTAGGGATAGAGGGCCCGTTGGTTGCCGCTCGAGTCGATGACCTGTCGGAAGTAGCCCTGCCCATAAAGGAGGCCGACACCGGTAAGGGGAACGCCGAGGTCGCTTGAGGCCTTCAGGTGGTCGCCGGCGAGAATGCCGAGCCCCCCTGAGTAGATGGGAAGGGACTCACTTAAGCCAAACTCCATGCTCAGGTAGAGGACCCGGTTGATCGTTCCCCCATGGTGCTCCTCAAACCAGCTCTTTTGGGTCAGGCTCTGTTTGCGCAGGGAGGCGTAGCGGCGGAGCAGCTCTCGGAAGTGGGGATCCCGGGCGAGGGCCTCCCGCCGGTCGGGATCGAGGACTTGGTGGATGAGCCAGGGGTTTCGGGTCGTCCGCCAGAGATCGGGGTCGACCTGGCTCCAGAGGTCGTCAGCCTGAGAGCTGCTCGAGCCCCGCAGATCGAGGGCAAGGGTGTGGAGTTCATGTAAGGGATCTTGTGCCATGGAGTACCTGGTAGGTCGACCTAGCGATCACCCGCTCCTCATCGGTCGGGATCACCTCGGTGGTAAAGTGAAGGAACGGGAGGCGGTCGACGATCTGGTTTCGGATCACCTCGGAGTGCTCCCCAATGCCGCCGGTAAAGACAAGGAGGTCGAGGCCACCGAGCGCGGTGGTGAGGGTGGCAACCCCTTTGGCAACCGAATTCACAAAGAGGTGAACCGCCAGCGCCGCATCGGGCTGGGCCCTGCGCCGCTCGAGCAGCTCTCTCATATCGGAGGTGCCTGCAATCCCAAGGAGGCCACTCTTGTGATCGACCATGTCGGCCAGGGCCGGCTCATCCATCCCGAGCTCGCGGAGGCAGTAGAGGAGGATGCCGGGGTCGAGATCTCCTGAGCGTGTCCCCATCACCACCCCGCCGGTAGGGGTAAAGCCCATCGTGGTATCGACGCACTGCCCCTTGTAGAGGGCGGCAAGGCTGGAGCCATTGCCGAGATGGGCAACTACCGTCCTGTCGGGAATTGAGGGGCCAAGTTGTCCCGCAATGTAGGTGTAGGAGAGGCCGTGAAACCCATACCGCTTCACACCCCGCTCCCAAAGGGTTTTGGGGAGGGGGTAGTGCCTCGCCTCCTCGGGCATGTTCGCGTGAAAGGCGGTGTCAAAGCAGCCCACTTGGGGCACACCCTGGATCGCCTTGACGAGGCCCAGCTCGCGCGGCAAATGGAGCGGGGCAAAGGGGATCAGCGTCTGGAGCTCTTCGATCACCCTGGGGGTAAGGAGGGTCGGCTGGATGTAGCGCTCCCCTCCATGCACTAGACGGTGGCCGACCGCTTCCGGCTTTAGCTTGAGAAGTGCAGTTGGATCCTCCGTTGTGCTCCCCCGCTCGAGCTCCTCCTCTCCCTCAAAGAGGGCGTACTTGACCGAGGAGGAGCCGATGTTCAGGGCAAGGACGGTCACAGGTCCCACTTCCAGTTTTGGATCTCGGGGAGATCCTCCCCATGGTCATGGATGTAGGCGGGGTGGCGCTCCAACACCTCGGCCCATTCGGCCGGGGGTGTGCGGCCCACTCGGAGCACCCCTTGGATAGCGAGGTCGTAGCGGCTCATCCCATTCAGCACGACCATGTCAAAGGGGGTTGTCGTCGTCCCCTCCTCGATATAGCCTCGGACGTGGAACCGCCGCTCGGGATCGCGCCGGTAGACCTGCTCGTGGATCACTGTCGGGTGGCCATGGAAGGCAAAGACCGCCGGTGTCCGCTCGGGAAAGAGGTGGAAAAACCGCTCGTCGTTCATCCCATGGGGGTGGACCGTTGGGTCGACGAGGGTAAAGAGGTCGACAACGTTGACTACCTGGACCCGCAGATCGGGAAACGCTTTGCGGATCAGACTAGTAGCTGCCATGATCTCCAAGGTTGGGACGTCGCCCGAGGCGGCCAGGACCAGATCGGGTGTCCCTGGGGTGGAGGCCCATTCCCATATGGAGGCCCCTTGCGCGCAGTGCCGCTTAGCGGCCTCCATGCTGAGCCATTGGGGCATCGTCTGCTTGCCGCAGACGATGAGGTTGATGTAGTTGCGGCTCCTCAGGCAGTGGTCGGTCACCGAGAGGAGGCAGTTAGCGTCCGGAGGGAGGTAGATCCGAGCGACCGACGATTTCTTCTGCATCACCGACTCGATAAAGCCGGGCCCCTGATGGCTGTAGCCGTTGTGGTCCTGCCTCCAGGCGTGAGAGGTCAGCAGGTAGTTCAGGGAGGCGATCGGCTCCCGCCAAGGGAGCTCCTCACAGGCCTTGAGCCACTTGCCATGTTGGTTCAGCATCGAGTCGACAATCAGCGCAAAGGCCTCGTAGCAGGGGAAGAGGCCGTGGCGACCGGTCAGGAGGTAGCCCTCGAGCCACCCCTGACAGAGGTGTTCGCTCAGCACCTCCATCACCCGCCCATCGGCCGCCAGGTGGTCGTCGCTCTCCTTCACCTGACCGAGGTAGGTTCGGTTAGTCACCTCAAATAGAGCTCCTAGCCGGTTTGAGTTTGTTTCGTCGGGACAAACGACCCGAAAGTTCTTTGGGTTCTCCTGCATCACCTCGCGCAGCCATTTGCCCAAAACCCGCGTTGCCTCCCCCTTTGTGTGGGGAACCACCGCAAAGGGCTCGAAGGGGGGAAGGTGCAGGTTGCGGAGCAGCAGACCGCCGTTGGCATGGGGAGTGCGCCCCATCTGAAGCTCGGGTGGGGGGAGGATCTCGAGGACCTCCTTCTGCACCCTCCCCTCGCTATCAAAGAGCTCCTCAGGGCGGTAGCTCCGCAGCCACCCCTCGAGGATTTTGAGGTGGTCGGGGTTCTCAATCACGTCGGCAATCGGCACCTGGTGGGAACGGAAGGTCCCCTCGATCTGCTTCCCGTCGACCACCTTGGGGCCGGTCCACCCTTTCGGTGTGCGGAGGACAATCAGGGGCCATCGGGCGGGCTCTTGAACGACTATCGCCTCCGCTTGGATCGCCCGAATCTCATCGTGGGCCCAGTCGAGCGCTTGGGCCAGCGCCTCATGGACCGCTAGGGGCTCCTCTCCCTCCACCACGCGGACCTGGTAGCCACACCCCTCGAAGAACTGGTTCAGCTGGTGGGGCTCCATCCGCCCAAAGAGCGTTGGGCCCGAAATCTTGTAGCCATTGAGGTGGAGAATGGGGAGGACCGCTCCATCCCTTTTCGGGTTTAGAAAGCGGACCGACTGCCAGCTAGCGGCTAGCGGCCCCGTCTCCGCCTCTCCATCACCAACCACACAGGCGACGATCAGATCGGGGTTGTCAAAGGCGGCTCCAAAAGCATGGACCAGCGAGTAGCCCAGCTCTCCCCCTTCATGAATGGATCCAGGCGTTGGGGGGCTTACATGGCTCGGCACTCCACCTGGCCAGCTAAACTCCCGCATCAACTTTCCAATACCCTGCCTATCCCTTGAGATCTCGGGGTAGGTCTCGGTCATCGTCCCCTCAAGATAGACGTTAGCGCGGAGGGCTGGCCCCCCATGGCCAGGCCCGGTAATGTAAAGCAGCTTTACATTTGTATCCTGGATCAGCCGGTTTAGGCCGGCATAGATGAGGTTAAGGCCGGGGGAGGTCCCCCAGTGGCCGAGGAGGCGCTTCTTGATATGTTCCGGCTTAAGGGGCTCCCTTAGGAGGAAGTTCTCCTTGAGGTAGATCTGCCCAGCGGTGAGGAAATTGGCTGCCCGCCAGTAGCGGTCGATCGCCTCAAGCCTCTTTTCCGA
Organism: Parachlamydiales bacterium; assembly: GCA_050250135.1. GTDB lineage: Bacteria > Chlamydiota > Chlamydiia > Chlamydiales > JAFEGQ01 > JBFWPF01. Next base: position 11,975 of record JBFWPF010000026.1, read on the forward strand.
TAGGGTACGCGACTGAACAGCTTGGGCCATCTCCTCCTCCTATATAAAAATTATTTTATATAGGAGGGGAGGGATTAGTTGTATACAGTCGGCGGCACTTCGACCGAGTGCTGGAGCCTCCCTGTGATCAGGGGGCTTTTGGATTTGACGAGCTCCTCGAGCCAGCTCTTAGCCGTCAGCTCGATCACCTGGTACTCTTTATCGGTGATCTCGAGGGCATCGGCAAGGGTCCTGAGAGCATCGCGGCGGGTGGTCACCAGCCCATCGATATACCCATATTCCTTAGCGGTTGCGGCCACATAGGCGCGCGCGCCGTAGTCGTTGATCAACTTGTCCCGGGTCATTTGGGGGCGGTTTGCGGTGACCGCATCGAGGAAGAGGTCGTAGATGCCGGCCATCACCTCCTTGGCTCCCTCATCATCCCCCTCTTTCCAGGGAATAAAGGGGTCGAGATTCCCCTTGTCGGTCCCCTGGCTGAGCATCTTTGCCTTGACGCCAAGCTTCTCGAGGGTGTCGGCGACGTTGAATACGGTAGAACGGACGCCGACCGAGCCGATCACGCTAACGGGCGTAGCGACGATCTTGTCAGCGGCGCAGGCGATGAGAAAGCCCCCGGAGGCGCAGTATCCATCGGCATAGGCGAGGACGGGGATGCCGAGCTCCTCCTTGTACTGCTTGATCAGGTTGTAGATCGCAAAGGAGTCGGTGACCCCCCCTCCTGGCGAATTGATCGTGAGGAGGAGCCCCTTGATCCGTCCCTTCTCAAAAGCGTACGAGCGCTCGATTTGGGGGCGGATCGTTTCGATATTCAGGTCCTGAATCCCGATCACCCCTGAGATGTCGAGAAGGAGGATAAGAGGGGAGTGGGCGCTGAGCGATCCCTTTTCCCCCTTATGGTTGGGGATCACCGTCACCTTAGTGGGGCCGTCGATCTCCCGCTTCCCTCCCGACATCGCCCCCAACACAAGGGCAATCACCACGATGCCCACCACGAGACCGAAGAAGCCAAAAAGCATGCCCAAGAAGGCGCGGAGAGAGGATTTGATCATAAGGGAATCCTATCACATCCGCTCAACCGTTTGCAAGCCAAGGAGATTAAGGCCGAGCTTTAGGGTGTCGGCGCAGAGCTGGCAGAGGCTAAGGCGGCTCTCTTGTTTCGGATCACCGGCGACGCGGCAGTCGCGGTGGAAGGCGTTGAACTTCTCGGCTAAGCCATAGAGGTAGTCGGTGAGGCGGCTGGGGAGGAGATCGTCAACTGCGCCCTCAAGGGCCTCGGCAAATTGGGCGAGGTGGAGGGCGAGGGCGATCTCGGAGGGGTGCTCCAGCGCAATAGCCCCTTTTGGTTCGGCACCGATTTTCCGCTTTATCCCGTTGATGCGGACATAGGCGTAGAGGAGGAAGGCGGCGGTGTTCCCTTCGAAGCGGAGCATCCGGTCGTAGCTAAAGAGGTAGTCGCCCGCCCGGTGGCAGGAGAGGTCGGCATACTTGATCGCCCCAATGCCCAGGGCATGAGCGAGGGTGCCCAGCTCCTCTGCAGAGGCTTCGGGAATCCTCTCCTGAAAGATCGCCCGGGCCTGCTCCACGGCTGTATTGAGCAGGTCGATCAGCCGTTCGGTCTCGCCGCTGCGGGTCCGAAACTTCTTCCCATCGGGGCCGAGAACAAGGCCAAAGGTGATGTGGTCGAAGCGGACCCTCTTCGGATCGAGGTAGCCCGCCTTTTCGGCAGCGGCCGCGATCATTTTGAAGTGGGTCGCCTGACCCGCATCGGTGATCACGATGATCCACTCGGCCCCCTCCTGCTGAATCCGGTGGCGGATCGCCGCCATATCGGTGGTGGAGTAGTTGTACCCCCCATCCGATTTGACGATGATCATCGGAAGCCTATCCCCCTCTCGGTTGGTGAACCCCTCTAAGTAAAGGCATTTGGCCCCCTCTGACACCGTCACCAGCCCCTTTTTCTCCAGGTCCTCCACGACCTTGGGAAGTTCGGGGTTGTAGAAGGACTCTCCTCGCTCGGTAAGGCGGGTGTCCAAAAGGGAGTAGATCTCCCCGTAAGCCCTTCGGGAGATCTCACAGATCTGCTCCCACACCTTGAGAGCAGAGGGATCTCCCCCCTGAAGGGCGACCACCTCGAGTTGGGAGCGCTTCTTGAAGGCGGGATCAGCATCGAACTTTGCCTTCGAGGCCCGGTACCACCCCATAAGCTCAGGGAGGGTCGCCCGGCCCGGATCATTAATGATCTCGGGGTGCTCCTCCTTGATGTAGGCGATCAGCATCCCAAACTGGGTGCCCCAATCGCCCACATGGTTTAGCCGGAGGACATCGTGGCCCAAAAACTCGAGCATCCGGGCAAGGGAGTCGCCGATGATGGTCGAGCGCAGGTGCCCCACATGCATCTCCTTGGCGATGTTGGGGCTCGAAAACTCCACGATTGTCCGCTTAGGCCTCTCTACCTCGGGAATCCCGAGGCGGCTATCGCTGGCCATCCGGGTTGCCCGCTTGGAGAGGGCCTCGGTGCTAAGAAAAATATTGATAAACCCGGGGCCCGCGATCTCTAGCTTTTCAACGAGGTCCCCCTTGTCAAAGGCCTCAACAAGGGCGGCAGCCACCTCGCGGGGATTCCTTTTCAACCCCTTGGCGAGTTTCATGGCGCTGTTGCACTGGTAGTGGCCAAAGCCCTCCCGGGTGCTCTGGGTGACCTCGGCCTCCTCCTCGAGGCTGGTGGCGTCGAGGATTGCCTTGGAAAATCGTTTTTTGAGCTCGCGCTGAAGGGGTTCCATCACCATTTGCAACTAAAGGGGAGAGGGGTTACTCTAGTCGATCACCTATTATTATGCACACGAGGTTTCGATGGCGCACGCCCTACTTAGCGAAGAGGTCAAGAAAAAACTGGCCCATTTTATCGAAGAGCACAAGAAGGTCGACCTTTTAGGGGCCTACCTCTTTTTCCTGGAGCAGCGGTTTCAGCTAGCGCCGGTCGTTTTCCCCGTTGGGAAGACCATTTACCAGAGCAAGGAGGAGGCGATCAAGCGCCTTGAGCAGGAGGGGAAGCTCTGGCGGGAGGCGCAGATCCAGGTTCGCTACAGCAAAGAGGCGGTCAACGAAAACACGAAGAAGATCTATATCTGCCCTTTTACCGGGAAGGTTTTTGGGGACAATACCCACCCCAATCCGCAAGATGCGATCTACGATTGGGTCTCCAAGTGCCCTGAAAATACCGAGAGGATAGGGGGTCTTCCTGTAAAGCGGTTTTATGTCTCGGAGGATCCCGAGGTGATCCGCTCCTACATCAAACCGAGCAAAGAGGCGATCACCAAGACGGTCTACTCCTCGGTGATCTCGGGCAAGCTGTTTAGCAATAAGCGGGCGGTGATCCAGGATTTTGTCGAGCACTACCTGAAGCCGATCAGCCTCAACGAGGCGCAAAGCCAAAACCGTTTTGAGATCGAGGCCGAGTTCCTGGCTTGGATTCAGTCGCAGCTCGAAGAGGAGCGGCTCGGGGCCTTTGTGCAGGAGCTCGCCGACGATCCCACCTTTGAGCCCCACGTCGCCCGGTGGTTAGGGTAACCTGTCCGGAGGAGACGCTGGCGCTTGGAGAGGCACTTGGCAGGGAGCTTAAGCCGCCCAGGGTGGTGGCGTTGTTCGGAGACCTTGGCGCGGGAAAGACGGTGCTAGCAAAGGGGATTGTGGCGGGGGCGACCGGCCTCTCTCCCTATGAAGTGACTAGCCCGACCTTTACCTACCTGCAGGTTTATCCCGGGGTGGCCCACTTCGACCTCTATCGCCTCGAGGGGCCCGACGGGTTTTTGGAGAGGGGGTTTGAGGAGATTCTCGAGGAGGGGATCGTGGTGATCGAGTGGGCCGAGCGGATCGAGAGTCTTCTCCCAGCCGATGCCTTAAGAATTACCCTCCGCCACTTGGGAGGAGAGGAGAGGGAGATCGTTTATGAGCCTTGAGTTTAAACAAACCACCTTCGTGAAGACGGCGGTCGATGCTGAGGGGTGGCCAAAGATGCCGCTCCCTCATGTGGCGATTGCGGGTCGCTCCAACGTGGGCAAGTCGACCCTCCTTAACTACCTCTTCCAGCGCAAAGGGCTAGCGAAAACCTCCAGCACGCCGGGGAAGACCCAGGCCCTCCAGTTCTTTAGTGTTGACGAGAGGCTTCTGATCGCCGATCTCCCGGGCTACGGCTACTCCAAAGTCTCAGGCAAGATCTCCTCAACGTGGGGAGCGATGATCGAGGCCTACCTCACTCAAAACGAGCGGCTGAAGGGGATCCTCCTCCTGATCGACATCCGTCACGACCCGAGCGCCCAGGACCTTCAATTCCTCGAGTGGGCCCGCTCCCTCGCGCTGCCGGTCACCGTCGTGCTCACCAAGGCCGACAAGCTCTCCAAGAACCAGTGCGCTTCCCAAACGGCCCACCTCACCCGGCTACTCGGACTCCACAGCCCTCCCATCGTGACCTCAGCCGACGGCAAGATCGGGCGCCAGCTCCTGGTCCACCACCTCAACGGGCTGCTCTGATGGGTTTGCTCAAGCAGGAGACCTTTGTCTGCGTCGACTGTGAGTCGACCGGCCTAGACCGCGAGAACGACCGGATTATCGAGGTGGGGGCGATCCGCTTTACCCTTGACAAGGTCCTCGATCGGTTTGAGACGCTGGTCGATCCGGGCCGCCCGATCCCAGAAGAGTCGCAGCGGATCCACCGGATCACCGACAAGATGGTTGAGGGAAAACCTCCGATCGAAGAGGTCCTCCCGACCCTCCTCCCCTTTCTGGACAAGGCAATCATCATCGGGCACGGGATCTCCTTTGACATCGAGTTGATCAGCAACGCCGCCAAGCGGGCCGAGATCGCCACTACCCTTCCCTCGCGAAAGACGATCGACACCCTCCGCCTGGCCCGCTACTACGGCCAGAGCCCGAAAAACTCTCTTGAAGGGCTCCGGAAGCACTTCAACATCCCCGCTGAGATGGCCCACCGAGCCATGGATGATGCCTACATCAACATGGAGGTCTTCAAGCGGCTCATCGCCCCCTTCAAGACGACCGAGCAGCTTTTTCAGACGCTCGAAAAGCCGATCCTCCTCCCCAAGATGCCCCTCGGCAAGCACAAGGGGCGCCCCTTCGCCGAGGTCCCTGTCGACTACCTCAGGTGGGCTGTTCGGCAAGAGTTCGATATTGACCTCCTTTACTCGATCAAGCAGGAGCTCAAGAAGCGGCAGAGTGGGCAGGGATTTGGTCAGGCAGCAAATCCGTTCGCTGTTCTAAGCGCGAATGAGGAGGATAACCAAGAAGCCCAGGAAGAAGGCCCCTGAGACCCAGGCTGTGTCCTTGGTCTCGTGGGCCTCGGCCAGCAGCTCCTCAACGCCCAAGTAGAGGAGGGCCGCCACCCCAAAGGCGAGTGTTTCCACCAAGATGATCGGAGGAAAGAGGGCGATCACCGTCGATCCCACAAGGGCCCCAAGGGGGATCGTGATCGCAATCGCCGTGATAATCGTTAGCTTCAGCCCCCTCCCCACCTGCCGCTTGCGCAGGCTCGTCGCCACCGCCATATTGAGAAAAAGGGCGCAGAGGCTCAAGGAGGCGGCGATCACAATCCCACTTGGGCTTCCGGCTAAAAAGGCGACGCCGATCAGGATCCCGTCGATAAAAAGGTCGATCCCCGATGCGGCAATCAACCCATACGGGAGCGACTCCTTTCCCTGATGATCGATCAGAAAGTGGGCAAGCTCGTGGAGGAGGATCATGGCGATGACGCCGAGGAGGAAGCCAATGCCCACCGTCCAGCTCGATTCTTGACCGAGAATCTTCGGGACAAGTTCGATCGCCACAGCGCCGATCACAATGCCCGCGACAAAGTGTTGCAATGCCCCGACCATCTTTGGTTTTGGCACGTAAAGGGAGGCAATGAGCCCCCCCAAAATCGCCACACCCATCGGGATCAGCGCATAGAGCGTTGCAATCACCATTGCCTCCAAAGAGCCCTTTTCCCTATCTCTAAGGATAAAGGGGGAATCGATGCAAGGATTGAAAGATCTCGATGTTCGGGGAAGGCGGGTCCTCGTCCGGGTCGACTTTAATGTCCCGCTGAAGAATGGACGGGTAGCCGATGCGACGCGGATCGAGGCAGCCCTCCCCACTATCCGCTACCTTCTCGAAAGGGGAGGGAGGCCCATCCTGATGAGCCACCTCGGCCGCCCCAAAGGGGAGCGGGATCCCGCCTACTCCCTTGCCCCTTGCCTTCCCGTTCTCGAGCGGGCCCTCCACTGCCCGGTTCATTTCGCCTCCGATTGTGTCGGCCCCGAGGCCGAGCGGCTAGCGGCTACCCTTAAACCGGGAGAGGTCCTCCTCCTTGAAAACCTCCGCTTCCACCCAGGAGAGGAGAGGCCCGAGAGTGAGCCCGACTTTATCGAGCAGCTCGCCAATCTCGGCGACTGCTACGTCGACGACGCCTTTGGGACGGCCCATCGCGCCCATGCCTCCGTTACCGGAGTTGTCCCCTACTTTCCAGGGAGAGCGGCTGCCGGTTTCCTCCTCGAAAAGGAGATCGCTTTTCTCGGTGAGGCCCTCCTGCGCCCCAAGCGCCCCTTCTACGCCATCATTGGCGGCGCCAAGGTGAGCTCCAAGCTAGGCGTCCTCAAAGCCCTCGTCGCCAAGGCCGACAAGGTCTTCATTGGAGGGGGGATGGCCTACACCTTTCTCAAGGGGCAGGGGTTATCCGTTGGCCGCTCCCTTATTGAAGAGGAGCTGATCCCGACTACCCGGGAGATTATGGGGCCGAAAATTATCCTGCCAACCGACGTCATCGTGGCTAAGGAGATCTCGGAAGAGGCGACAACCTCTGTCGTCAAACTAGCCGATGGGATCCCAGAGGATCTTGAGGGGCTCGATGTGGGCCCCGAGACGATCAAGGCTTGGGCGAAGGAGCTACAGGATGCTCAGACCCTCTTCTGGAATGGCCCCTTGGGGGTTTTCGAAGTGGCCCCCTTTTCTAGCGGGACCTTTGCGATGGCGAAAATTTTGGCCGACTCTGAGGCGATCACTATTGTTGGCGGGGGCGATTCGATTGCGGCGATCAATAAGTCGGGTGTGGCCTCTCAGATCGACCACATTTCGACGGGCGGGGGCGCTGCGCTCGAGTATATCGAATTCGGCACCCTCCCCGGCCTCGACGCCCTCAACCGCTAGGTAGGGCGTGTAATCGATTAGCTCCCCTCGATCTCCCGGGGAAAGCTGGACTCCCAGGGAGGTTCGGACAGGGCGCTTTGGCCCTGCCCTTTGACTCGGAAACATTCCTGGAAACCCTTTCCCTCTGGATATCAAGGACGTTTAAGTGATTGCACACCTCAATCTCCTCTCGGATACAAGGCCTTTGTAACTAGCAAGTCGGGTTAGAAACCCTCACCCAACGATGAGCTCAGAGAAATCGATGACATGATCGATCTCATCGGCAGAGGCAACCTGGTCGGTTACCCCATTAATATGCACCAAAACGGAACGGGTCGACCACCCTCTAGGCAGGCTGAGGCGTTTGTGTTTATGGCTTAGCTCTCGCACCGTTTGGATACCAACCTTCTGCTTGCGAAACTTGATCTCGCATAGGTAGAGAACACGGTAGCGAGTCTGGATCATGAGATCGATTTGACAACCTCTTGCACGCAGAGTAGGGCGCTGGAAGAAGGGGCCGTAGCGGATCACATCGGTAGGCTGGATATCGAGCGCAGCGAGGAGAGCGTGGGTGTTCTTCAGAACAAGGTTCTCAAACTGAAGCCCTAACATCCCTTCATAGCCGGCAAGCTCAGAGAGAGAGGCCGATCCAAACAGATTGAACTCGATTCGCTCTCGGTTAGGTAGAATGTAGGTGAGATAAAAACGAATGTAGTTGTCGGAGAGGCGATATCTCTTTAGTTTTGACGTTTTTCCGCTAATTAGATTCCAGGTTGGGGCCTCTTGAACAAAACCGGCTTGGCAAAGGTCTTTCAGATGGGAGATCAGCGTAGCTTCCCGATAGATACCTGTGCGCTCACCAAGCTCACTCAAGGTAGAGGCGGAGGGGGCAAGGGATTCAAGAATCTTGGCGTAAGTAGGCGCTTGGTTGGAAAATAGATCGGAGAAAATTCGATCAAATTCCCCATAGAGAAAGCCGTCCGACTGAAAACAAAGGTCCCGAATGTTCTGCTCGGCTGACCTTTGGGGGACGATCTCTTCCAAGTAGCGGGGAATCCCTCCCGTCACTGCCAGTACTTTGAATATCTCATACCAACTTGTGCGTTGTTGGCAGCTGTCCCAGAACTTTACTGCGTCGCTCAAGGGGAGCTCCTCAAGATGCATGTCCAACGAGATTCGCCCCACAAAACCGGTATTGCTCATGATGTTTCTCTCAATCCAGCTGGAGACTGAGCCACAAACGATCAGGATAAGAAGAGGATTTTTGGAAAAATAGAGATCCCAAGCTGTCTTAAGGTGGCCCAAAAATTGAGGGTCCTTCGAGCCAATCCATGAGATCTCATCTAATGCTAGGATGTGGCGCCCTCGAGCAACCTGCTGACCTAAATGCCAAAACACCTCCCCCCAGTCGTTTGTCTGGAGGGGAGGCATACCGAATTGGCGTGACATCTGGCGGCAGAAGGTGTCGATTTGCAGTTGTTTAGTAGTCGCATTGGAAGGGGGAAGACCGGTGAAGAGGTGGCAGGTTGCGCCTTTCCCAAATTCCTCAATTAGTCGACTCTTACCGATCCGCCTCCTTCCCCGTAAGACGACAAAGCTGGCGTTTCGCTTCTTAAGAAGCATCCTTAGACGGTTCAGCTCTTTGGATCGGCCAATAAATGGACGCACTGATGTGTACCTTGTGTGCAGTAAGATCGACATTTGTCGATTTTGCTACGCCAACTGGAGGGTGTTGAGCAGCGTAGCAAGATCGACATTTGTCGATTTTACTACGCCATAGTGAATGGCGCAAGGGCCAGGTTAGCTGGGCTTTTTTCGGAGCTCGTGGATGAGGAGCTCAGCAAAGTAAATCACCCCAAGGCCGATGAAAGCGTAGTAGACCCAATTGGGGATAGGGAGGCTCAAGACAAAGCAAAAGAGAAAGGCATACTGGAGAAGGGTGATCAACTTCCCCCAAAACATCGAGCGGAAAACCCAATCGTGGGGGCGCTTGCGGGTAAGCATGATCACCCCAAAGACGACCAAGAAGAGATCCCGGGCGATGATCGAAAAGAGCTGCCACAGTTGTAAACTGTCTTGGTAGACCAGCGTGCTCAGGACAAAAACGACAAAGAACTTGTCCATGATTGGGTCGAGCATGGCGCCCAACTTGGTGACAGTGCCCGAGCGGCGGGCGATGTAACCGTCAAGGTAGTCGGTTGCCGCAGAGACAGCAAGAAGGGTCAAGCGGAGTGAGGTGCTCGGAATGATAAAAAGGATGGCAAGAGGGAGGCGGAGAAGGGAAAGGATGTTGGAGAAGGTAAAGATCGACAACGCTATTCCGTCTCTTCGCTCTTGAGGAGCGCTTTTTTCCGTCTTTTCCTGAGGTGGCGGAGCAAGAAAAAGCCGACGACCCCACCTAGGAAGGTGGCGAAGATGGCGTAGTCAAACATCCGTACATACCCCAAAAGGGTATCGTAGTTTTTGCCAAAGTAGTAGGCAAGCCAAAAGAGAGCACTGTTAGAGGCCAAGCAGGCAATCCCATCCGCAATGGCAAACTTCAGAAGGGGCATCTGAGCCATCCCCGCCGACATAAAGAGGCAGTTGCGGACCCCAAAGGGGATAAAGCGGCCGACCAAGAGGGTGGTCACCCCATACTTGGCGTAGTAGTGCTCCATCTTTTTCAGCCTCTCCCGCTTCACCGTCTTGGCAAACCACCTCATCTCCCAAAGCTTGGGACCAAACCGGTAGCCAAGCCAATAGGCTACAAAGTCGGAAAGGTAGGAGCCGAGGAAAACGGCAGCAAACAGGTAGGGGAGATTCTCGGGGACAAAGGCACTGGCCAACACCCCCGAGATGATCAGCATCAGATCCTCACTAATGGGGACATTGAGCCCGGCCAACATGAGGGCTCCAAAGAGGAACCAGTGGGCGTAGGGGGCATTAGTTGTAATAAATGTTATAAACCAATCCATTCCCACAGGTTAACTCTTTTGTGATTTAGTATCAATTTTTATAGGACCTTCTTGGTCTAAAGAAATTGTTGTGGTGGGGAACGCAAAATCGGCGCCGTGGCGGCGGATGATCTCTCCTGCTGCGAGCAGGACCGATTGCTGGACATCCATAAATTCGGCCCAGACAATCGTTTTGGTGTAGGCCTGGAGGAGGATCTCCAGCGAGTAGTCGCCGTAGTTGGTGAGTCGCACGGTAGAGCGGCTAGTGGTTTCAAGGTCGTCGCGAGAATCGAGCATCTTTTGCAGGTCGTCGACAAGGGCGGTTAGGTTATCGAGGTCTTTGTAGCGGAGGGTGAGGGTGATCCGGATCCGCCGGTTCGTCGCCCGGGTGCCGTTGATCACCTGAACGGTGGAGAAGACCGAGTTGGGCACATAGATGGGCCGCTTGTCAAAGCCTCGAATGGAGGTGAGGTACCAGCCGATCTCCTCGACAATCCCTTCGATATTCTTCTCGGGGACCTGGATCCGGTCGCCGATGTTGAAGGGGTGGGTGAAGTAGAGCATGATCCCGGAGAAGAAGTTGGCGAATACCTCTTTACCGGCTAAGCCGACGGCAAGGGTCCCAAAGCCGCCGATCGCCACGAGGGCGCTGAGGTTGATCCCGATGACCTGAAGGGTGATGATCACGGTCAGGACGAGGATAATCAGGGTAAGGAGCTTGCTGATCGCCTCCAGCTGGTGGCGCCGGATGGTGGTCGCCCCCTTTTTGATCTGCTTTTCGATGTCGACCTGAACCCCCCGCTTCCACCGGAGGAGGAACCAGGCGATCGCGATTACGGTGGCGACGCTAAGGACCCGTGGGGTGGGGGAGGGGATGGTCCAGCCCAACCAGTGGGTAAAGACCAGATCGACGATAAGGGAGATTGCAATAATCCAAATCAGAGTCCGCAAAGGGAGAGAGAGCGACTTGAAAAAGATCTCCGCGATGGGCGCCTTGCCCGGCTTTCGACCCTTTTTGAGCCGCTTGATGATGGCGGGAAAGACGAATTGGATGGAGAAGTGGAGGGCAAGGGCAACGGCGATGATGACCCCGAGATGGACGATACCCGCGATGTGGTAGGCCCAGTCGACTTTGGAGAGGTCGTGGATATTCTGCTGGACGCCAAGGGGGATAACATCGCTGGCCTTATCGACAACCTCTTCGGGAACGGCCTTTTGGATCACCTCTTTGGTCTTTTCTGCTGCCGTCTCTGCCATCTAGACCCCTACCGGTTCGAGATGGGGGGTCTCAGAAACGATCCGCTCCACCTCCCCTCCCAAGTGCTGGAGGATAGTGGTGAGCCCCTCATAGCCCCGATCGAGGTAGTGGAGACCGGTGATGGTGCTCTTTTCCTTGGCGATCAGGGCAGCCATGACGTAGGCAAAGCCGGCTCTGAGGTCGGGGATCTCGATTTTTCCCCCGGTTAGGGGAGTCGGCCCATTGATGATCGCGCTGTGGAGGTAGTTGCACATCGCATAGCGGCACCTCTGCCCCCCGAGGCATTGCTTGAAGAGCTGAATTTCGGCCCCCATCTCCCGGAGGGTTTGGGTGTAGCCAAAGCGGTTCTCCATCACCGTTTCGTGGATGACGCTGATCCCGTCGGCTTGGGTGAGGAGGACAACAAAGGGTTGCTGCCAGTCGGTGCAAAAGCCCGGGTAGACATCGGTCTCGAGGTGGATTCCCCCTTGGAGCGGGCCATCGTAAAAGAACTCAATACCGCTGTCGTGGACTTTAAAGCCCCCACCTACCTCCCGGAGTCTGTTGAGGAAGGGGATCAAGTGGGTGTGCTGCGCCTCTTCGACAAGGACCCTCCCCTTGGTGGCAACGGCGGCTAGGCCGAGGGAGGCGGCGACAAGGCGATCGGGAACGACTCGGTGCTCCACCGGGTAGAAACGGCGTGTCCCCTGGATCTGGATCGTCCGGTCGCTGTCGATCGAGATGTGGGCGCCGAGCTTTTGGAGGAAGAGGACGAGGTCGACCACCTCGGGTTCGATGGCGGCCCCTCGGATCACCGTTCGTCCCTTGGCCCTTACCGCGGCTAGGATCGTGTTTTCGGTCGCCCCAACGGAGGGGTAGGGGAGATCGATCAGGGCCCCTTCGAGCCCTGTGTGGGCCTGGGCGAGATAGGCCCCCTCCTTTTTCATCTTCCGGTACTCGATCTTGGCTCCCAGCTTCATGAGCGCTTCGATGTGGAAGTCGATCGCCCGCTTCCCGATGGCGCAGCCACCCACGGTGGGAACAATGATATCTTCAGAGGTGCGGCCTAGGAGCGCCCCCATCATCAGGATCGGGATCCGGTTTGAGCCCGAGAAGCGCTGAGGGATGTAGCCGGTCTTGACCTCTGGAGTGTGGACCTCCATCGTCCGGCTCTCTTTGTCCCAGTCGATCTCCATTCCGATCTCGCGGCAGAGGTTGACGGTGACCTCGACATCGCCGATGTCAGGGACGTTGGTGAAGCGGCACCGCTGGTCGGAGAGAAGGGAGGCAACGAGGAGCTTGGTGATCGCATTCTTTGCGCCGGGGCAACGGACCGTCCCTTTAAGGGGCTTGCCGCCAACAATCTCGAGTCGCTCTTCTTGGTAGGCCATATGCAATCGGAGGATATCTTCCTCCGTATTACAGGGAAACCGCTTTTTGTTAAATGTAGTCGCCGTGGAGACCGATGGGGATCGGATGGGGGGCATAGGCCCGCCCGATCTCTTGAAAGGTCTCCCCATCGAGGACGAGGAGGAAGGAGCTCCCCCGATGAGAGTCGAGAATGACCGCGAGGACCACACCCTCATCTTCTCGAGTGGCGCCCGGTTTGGCCACAAAGACCGGCTCCCCGGGCTGGCACCCCTTCTCCGACCAGGTAACCACCTCTCCCGTTTCAACGTTCAGCTTGATCAAGGGGGGAGAGGCATCGGGAGAGGGGACCATCCGGTAGTCGGCTAGGTAGGCAAACTGGTAGGGCTTCCCATTGACCCGCTTTGCGATGCGGGGCATTTCGCAGGGGCGCTCCAGTATCATTGTGGAAGTGGCCTTCCCCTCGTGCAGGGTGACCCGCCTCACTCCTCGCTTTTCTCGGGAAGGGGGGCCGCCAAATAGGACAGTGGCATCGGGAAACGAGACGAGGTCGAGGTGGTAGGCCCCTTTCGCCTCATGGGCATTGATGTGATGGAAGGCAAAGTAGGGCTCCCCCTGTATCTCCCCCTTTAGCTCTCCCGTTTGTCGGTCGATGATGAGGTAACGGGTTCCCCTCTCCGGCTCCCAACGGAAGGCCGTGATAAAGGGGGCGCCACTCGCCGCCGTTTGAGGGTCGACAACGAGGGGAAACTGGGCCAAGATAAGGGCATGCTCAGTCAGCGCAAAGCTGTGCATGTAGGAGGGCTTGTCGACCGGGAGGGTGGCGAGCAGAACCCGTTCCTTTGCCCCCTTGGGGATTCGGTAGATTTGATAAACCGGAGAGGGGGTGAAGAGGATTTGGTAGTTGTAGAGATCGCCGGTATCGGGGTCGCGCTGAGGATGGGCCGACTCAAAACAATCCTCCTTGGGAAGGTGATCGGCATACTGGAGGAGGCCGAGGGTCTCCAGAGTCTGGAGATCGAACCGGACGGGAAGGGGGATCTCGGTCATCGCCACCGTTTCATTGGCGATCTGAGCGATGCTCACATTGGCATTCGGAATGAGTCGGGTATGAGCCTGTGCAAAAATCTTGCCGCAAGGATCGGTCGCAAAACCGTGAAAGCTGAGGCTCCCCTCTTTTAGAAAGGCCTCGTAGGGGGTTGTTCGAAGAAACCGATTTCGGTAATCAACCCGACCATCTCGAAAGGAAAAGGCGTGCAACATGGCAAGCCCATCAAAGGGGTGGCCGACCGCCTCCTCTCCCTTTTCGAACAGGGCAGGGCCGTTCCGCACAAGGGTTCCCTCAAGGTAGGGGGGGATCACCCCCACCACCTCCAAACGAGTTAAGGGGCGCTCCTCTTCCAACTGGGGAAAACCGGCAGAACTTAAGGTAAGCGCCATGGAAAGGATCCCAGTTAACATCGATTTCTCCGGTAGCGTCAAAGAGGATAGTTGATCGGACCGTTTTGATCTACCCACCAAATGGGAAGATGTGGCAAAATCAACTCCAGTCTGTAAGTAACTGTATGTGAGACAGATGAGAATTCGAGTTGGGTTTGGCAGGGATATCCACCGCTTTTTGGCTCCCGAAGTTCGGAAGGGGTGCAGGATCGGCGGCGTTACCTTTGAAGGGGTGCCGGGTTTCCAGTCGAAGTCGGATGGGGATGTGGTCTACCACGCTCTTTGCCATGCGATCACGTCGGTAAGTGGGATCCCCATCTTGGGGGGGCGGGCCAAAGAGCTTCTCGAGAAGGATGGGATTACCGACAGCTCGGTCTATGTCAGTGATGGGCTCAAGACTCTGGGGGAGGCCCACATCGCCCATGTGGCGATTAGCCTTGAGGCGATGCGTCCCCGCTTAGATGAGCGGATTGAAGAGGTAAGGGGCAATGTTGCCAAGGTGCTCGGTCTGCAGATCGACCAGGTAGGCATTACCGCGCACGATGGGCAGGGGCTCACCGATGTGGGCTGTGGAGCTGGTGTCCGGTGCTGTGTCGTGATAACGGTGGAGGGGTAGATGAATTTGTACACCCTTCAAAAGTTATGGCACCCTCCCCTTGCTGCATCGGCCATCTTGCTGAGCTCGCTCCTCACCCATAGCACGGAGGCTATGGGCCTTGTCGCGACCTCAACAATTTGGCTCGATTCGCTAAGAGGCTGCCTGCCCTAACTTTTGAAGGACGTACATGAATTTGCCACTCGAAAATGTCTATGCAACGATCGCAGCCGTACTCCTGTTCGGTCTGCCGCTTGGCTATCTGGCAAAGAAGGTCCACCTGCCATCGATTACCGGGAATATCGTCGCGGGGATGCTTCTGGGCCCGGTTTTAGGCGTAGTCGATCCCCGCATTCCGGCGGTGGAGGCTCAGCTGGAGCCGATCACCTCCCTTGCCCTTAGCCTGATCGCGATCAGCATCGGCTCCCACCTTAAGCTCACGATTTTGCGCAATGCGCTCCGCCGCATTCTCATCGTTGCCGGTATCGAAGTTCTGGTTCTTCCTCTGCTGGTTTCCGTCGTCATCTTTGTGGCGATGATGCTGGGAGGCTATTCGGGGGCGCAGCTATGGCACGTCGCCCTCTTTATGGGGATCCTCTCCATGGCAACAGCGCCGGCAACGGTGATCCACGTGGTGAAGGAGGCGCAGGCAAAAGGGGTGCTGGTCAAGACGCTGGTTGCCGTTGTGGTCTTCAATAACGCCGCCAACATCTTCCTCTTTGAGGTGGCCCGCCGGTGGGTCTTTGGGGGCTCTCACGGCCCTCTGGGGCCGATTTTCCAGCTGGTTGGCTCCATTGCCTTGGGCCTTGCGGTCGCTTTGATCCTCCTCTTTGCGTGGAGGGCTCTCCACTCAAAGCAGCGGATGATCACCCTCTCGTTTGGTGCGCTGATGATCCTCTACGGCTGCTCCCTTCAGCTCGACCTCTCGCCGGTGCTAGCGAACCTGACGCTGGGGATTGCGATCGCTAACCTCTCCGAGCGCAACCGCCTTCTCGACATTTTTGAGGACTTCGAGGAGATGCTCTACGCACTCTTTTTCACCCTGATGGGGACCCATGTCCACTTTGAACATGTGGGGAGTGTCGGGATCTTGGCCGCCCTCTACTTCTTCTGCCGAGTCGGGGGGAATTTGGCGACGGTGTGGATGAGTGGGCGCTGGGTCCGCCTTCCGGTCCGGGTCCGCCGCTACCTGGGCCTCTGCCTCACCCCGCAAGCGGGTATTACGGTCGGCTTGATCGCCACCCTCGAGGCGGCCCACCACAGCACCGCCATCTCTCAGTATGTGATCCCGGCGGTCCTCTTGGCTGTGGCTTGCAGCGAGATCATTGGGCCGCCGATCGTTCGCCTTGCCCTTCGCCGCTCGGGTGAGGAGGGGCAGGCCCTTCCCCGCCTGATCGACTTTTTGCAAGAGGAGACGATCACCACCACCCTCCGCTCCACCCACCGGCAGGGGATCATCGAGGAGCTTGTCGACCTCCTCTACAAAACCCATCCTACGATCCGCAAACTCGATCGCAAAGGGCTTATCCACTCCCTCCTCGAGCGGGAGCAGATGGGGGGAACCGGGGTGGGCAATGGGATTGCCATCCCCCATGCCCGGATTCTTTCGGGGAGCAAGATCATGGGAGTGATGGGGATCTTACGCGACGGGGTCGACTGGCAGGCCCGGGACGGCCGGCCGGTCCACATGGTGGTCCTCCTCGCCACCCCTCCCGGGCAGGAGCGGCGCCACCTCAAGGTGATCGCCACCATCACCCGCCTCTTCCGCCGCCGCAGTGTCGAGGAGCGGGGGATCCACCTCGCCCATACCCCCGCAGAGGTCTATGAGGCCCTCACCGATGGGGAGTTTGAGTCGCTCAACCAGGTGGTCGAGCAGGAGCTCGGCATCGATGTCGTCCAGGAGGTAGCCGAGAAGGCTATGCCGCTAGCGGCTCGATAGGACGTACGCCCTTAAAAAGTTATGGCGCCGCCCTCTTGCTGCATCGACCATCTTGTTGAGCTTGCTCGGACGCCCATAGCGCGGAGGCTATGGGCTTCGTCGCGATCTCAACAATCTGTCTCGATTCGCTAAGAGGCCGCCAGCCATAACTTTTTAAGGACGTACGATAGGGGTTCCCAAGTAGTGCCCTGCCCCTCCCGCGATCACGAAAGTGAGGATCGACGAGAGAAGGGGGGAGGGAGCTGGCAGGCCCAGCTTGGTCCAGAGCCAAAGGGAGACCGCCCCCACCGTGACCATGTGGGTGATCCGGATGTCGGCATTGAGGGCGCTTCGGACCCCTCCAAATAGAGCATTGGGCCCTTCACACCGCCCCTTTATTCTCCCGTTCCATTCCGCATCCTCCACAAACTTGGCCCCCACCCCAATCGCCGCTGCAAAGCCGCACAAGAGGCCAATGTTGCGGGCCCAGGGGTGGAGGGAGCTCATCACCCCCCAGAGGATCACCCAGCGGGCGGCAAAGCGGAGGTTGTTGACCAGGTGGTGGTGGCGCCGGTAGCTCTCCCTGCCCGCATGGACGCTGAGAAGGAGCCATCGGGCCGAGACCTGCACCACCTCGGGGTCATCCTCTTTGAACCCCTTGATCTGCTCCCGCGCCGCCCTAACCGCCCCCGCCAGAGGAGACTCGTTTGGATCGATCCGGTCATACATCCTCTCCAAAACGGTCATCGCCGTTTCGGGGGCGAGCGAGATTCGCCCCATCCTCCTCAGGGTATTTTGGGCAAAGGAGGTCGCGTTGAGGAGTACCTCAGCCACCTGGTGCACCGCCTCTTGAGGAGAGGGCTCCTGCTTGTTCCCAAAGTGCTCCTCTTCGAAGGCATACCCCATGGTGAAGCAGCGATCGATCTCCTCGACGGGGGGGATGGCGGGGGTGATCTTGTCCCAAAGGGGCTGCACCCGCTCCGCTACCCAGTCGTAACCCTCCCGAAGCTGCTGGGCCCCATTGGGAAAATGTTCATTAAAATATTCAGCTGCTCGTTGCATAAGTCCCTTCCTAGAAAAAAAACTAGACCTCCGCCAATTCTCGGTCAAGTGCAAATTTTCTGGCTATCAGCGGAAGAAATCGGTATAACCTCTAAGAAAATATAGGGATTTATTGAGATGACAGAATTGCTTCACGGGGTTTGGAATTGTTATCCTCTCGAGGAAGCGAGGGAGCTGGAGGGTACCATCCGTCAAGGGGAGTCGGGGTGGGCGGTCCTCTACCAAATGACGGCGATCTATAGCGCTATAGAGTTGATTGGGGAGATCGGGGTTCAGATAGCCCTTTTTGGCAAAGCCTCACAATGGGTGAAGATTCCCGTCGCTCTATCGCCTGCCCTCCTCTATTACCTCAGATCGAATGCTGCAGCAGAGAAGAATGGCAGGCAAAATGGGGTGCTAACCGGGATCCACGATGGCCTTTTTTCAGCTTGTGGGGTGGTCTGCGCCCTCCATGGGGTCGTCTCGATTTGGACAGGACAGGCCTCCCGAGGGGGAGCAGAGCTAGCGGTTTTAGGGTATGGCTACTTTAGAACCTATCTCCCCAGAGAGGGGCGGGCTGGTGTCGACTTAACCCTCTTTGCGCTCACGAATCTCGCCCGTCTCTATCTCGGCCAGTGGAACCATCGCCTTCTGGCCCTCTTCGCCATTATTCTCCGTTTGCCCATAGGCAGTGAGAAAGGGGAGTCGGTGCGGCCTCTCCCTACCCCTATCGATCCCTCCAGCTTACCAGAGGTTTCCGATCTTGAGATTCAGCCTTGGCACATGCAGGCCTATCGAGACACCCCCGTCCCCCCTCCACCCACGGTCGACTTTTCTACATTCGCTACCCTATTTGAGGGCGTTGATTTCGAAAAGCAGGCTATGCAGAAGGTCGTGGCGAAAGCCCTTTCGCAGGATCTCCGTTGGAAAAAACGTCCCGACAAAGGGGATTCACGGGCCTACCTCAAGGAGGGGATAGAAAAGCTGATTAATGCCTTCAAGACCGAGACGATGGAGGTAGGTGATCTGACCAGCTTTGCTCTCATTAAAGCCAAGGCGGCCCATGTTTTGGTGCGGTTGGGTGAGCTCGAGCCTGAGGACCGCACGTTGCCCTTGATCGAGCTAGCTATCGGGGCCCACTACTGTGCGTCGGGGGTGAATCGGGAGGTCCACTGGGCCTATGAGGAGCTGTGCGTTCTTGCGCCCGACGATCTGTTCCAGCAGATCAATCGGGTGCTGGCTCGGAGGCGGCAAGCGCTATTCGATGGCTTTCTTACCCTGTTGGGAGAGAATCAGCTCTCCGTTATGCAGCCCCTCTATCAAGCTACCGACGACCACTGGCACAACGTCGTTGCGAGCCTTTTGCAGAGGAACTTTGGGCTGCCCAATCAGGAGGTGGTGAAAGAGGATCATCTGGCCCAGCGCGATTTGTCTAGAAAGGTCCTTGGGCAGGGCGTCGGACATTAGAAAAACTCTTTTAAAATAATTTGCTTGGCCTTCATGATTGTGTTCCCCAACAAGGAGGACGCAAATGCCTAAGCTCAAACCAACTTCAAAGCATATTCAAATACGC
>JBFWPF010000027.1:0-30920 GCA_050250135.1 Parachlamydiales bacterium
TGCGCGTAGCGCACCGTTAGGCTGCCTGGACGAGCGGATGAGCCCCAGCTATAAGACGGGCAGGGGGTGGATGCCGGGCGAGAGATTTTTTTCCAAAAAGGTGTCCAAAAAAATGGTGGCGGTACAACCCTTACTTGGTAAACGCCTCGCTTAGCCGTACCTGTTCGTTGGTCATCTCCCCTCCCTTCTCGGCGCTGCGCACGGCGGTTGAAGCAAGGGAGCGGAGGGCGTGCTCCTGGGGCAATTCCTTGAGCAGGTCCTTAGCTAACAGCACGTGTCGAGGGAGGCGCTGAACAGCTGTGATTGCTAGCGATCTTAAGGAGGAGTTGAGCCCCAACGTCAAGCTCTTATCGGTAGACTGGAGGGGCCTTTTCTCCCCTAACAACTGCTCACAGAGCTTGTCAGCCTGAGCAAGAATCTTCGCATCCTCCGCTTGATGGCCAGCGTACTCCGCTATCCCTTTCGCGTACGCTGCAAAGGAGGAAGAGGAGAGGAGCTGCAGCAGCTGGGCGGCCCGCGCTCCCGGATCTTCCACCTTTTTGATCTTCGCCACCTCGTTCTGGAAGGGGGAGATCGCCTTATGGAGTTTGGAGGCCCGCTCAAAAGCAGTGTTGAGGGCCTTTTCGTCGAGGGAATGGTCCTTGAGTAGATCCCTCACTTCGCGAGCTTCTCCCGCCTGTACAAGGAAGGCGATTTGCTTGGCAAAGGTCTCCTCAGTCTCGATCCACTCCTCTACGATCTTAGGGCCACGATTGAGAAGGTCGGCTCTATCGACTGTTGGAGCGGGTGAACGCGCCCCTTTGGCAAGCTGTGTGGCCACGTATTGGATCGCCCCTTCCGTTTTATGGATGACGGCCTCCTTCTCCTCTCTATTCAGCCCAGCAAAGTCAAGGGCCTTGGAGAGCATCGAGGGGTCGAGCTTCAAAAGCGCCGATGCCCTTTCGATGGGGGAGGTCGCGGCGTTGGCCTCTACCGAGGTGGCATAGTCGAGAAGGATGTCGGCCACCCGGTCGGCCCGCTTGGCCGAGTCCACGCCCTTTAGCTCGAGAGAGAGCCTCTGAGGAAGCTCATGGGTAAGGGTTTGGCTGGCCCGCTCCCGCACCTGTTTGATGATGGCCCGCCGATCTTTTTTTGCTAGGACGGCCGTAGGGAGAAGCTTAAGTTCAGGCTCGATATTCAGGAACTTGGCAAAAGTGGCTCGGGGAAAGAGGGACGCCTTTTCGACCATCTCTTGGTAGAGAAGGCCAGTGTCCCTAGTGGTTGTGGCAGTGCCCAGACGGTCGGTGATCCTCATTTTGAGGAAGTAGGCGTCGGATACCTCCCCACGCTCGTCTAGCATCTTGAGGAAGTCGCTAAAGCGGTGGCCCGATATCGCATAGGCAAGGGCGATCTCTTCGCTGTAGTGGGTTCTGAGGCTCTCCACTGCGAGGCTCTTTAGGATCCCCGGGTCTTGTACCTTTGCAAATTTTGCCATCTTTATCTGCCCTTCCAGGGCAACGGGGGTCAATTTCCCTTCGACTTGGAGGCGGTAAAGCTCATTCCAGAAGTTGTTGTGGTCCCTTTCTTGGGAGTTGGC
Source organism: Parachlamydiales bacterium (assembly GCA_050250135.1). Classification (GTDB taxonomy): domain Bacteria; phylum Chlamydiota; class Chlamydiia; order Chlamydiales; family JAFEGQ01; genus JBFWPF01. Next base: position 1,577 of record JBFWPF010000027.1, read on the forward strand.
GAGGTGCTGGAGGTGTTGGGCGCGGATTTTGGGATCGCCTACCTTTTCGAATAGAAGGGAAATAGCGCGCCGCTCTCCTTCAGTGGTCGCGACCCCCTTCAGGAGCTTCTCGATCTTGGCCTCTCTCCGCCGGGTTCCTAGGGAGGAGGCATAGGGGGCGATTCGCCCTTTCGGCAGACCCCGGGTAACGGTGGCAAAGCCGGCGGGACTATTGAGGAGGTAAAGCGCTGCAAGAGAGTGCTTGATTTCGGTGCGGTAGGCGGGTTGGAGGGCGAGCCTCTCTAAAACGGCAATTTCGGTGTTCAGCTGATCGAGGTAGAGTTGGCGGAGCCGCTCAGGGGAGGCCCCTGCTAAGGCAGCCGCCTCTAGGTTTCGCTTAAGCCGTTTGATGGCGTTTTCCCTCTGATAGAGGATGGCATCGGGCACAAACGCGCTAATGGTGCCACTGACGGCATCGACCTCAGAGAAGAGCGTGAGGCGGCGATCAAGCTCTAGGGAGAGGTGGCCGGTGCGCTCCTTGGCTAGCTCGGTTCCGAGGGCCCTCTCCATCAGCTTGTCGTAGTGGTAGGCAAAGGGCTCCATGGCAAGAGCCAACCCCGGCGTCTTCTGAAGGCTGATGAGGGCTTGCTGGACCTCAAGCTGTAGCTCTCCTGCGGTCTGCCCCTCCCGGGCGAGGAGCTGAAAGAGCCCCTCTCGGCTGCACATCTGCCAGAGGTGGTAGAGCTGTCGGGGAGTAGCCGTTCCATTGGCGAGGTGGACGAGGGCCTTTTCGCTCTCTTCAATAAATATCGATCCTGCCCTGCTGGGGTTACCCTGAAGGTGGGGAATGAGGGTGGAGCCATGGTGAACCACCCGCTGCTCGCCCACCTTTTCTAGCCCCTTCAAGAAGGCAACTTTTTCGGTAAACTGCGCCTCGAGCTCGAGGAGGGGGTGCCCCTTAAGGGATTGCCGAGTGGGATCGACCTGGTCAAGGTGGCTCTTGAGCTGATGAAGGTACTCCTCAAGGTTAGCCCGAAGGTTGGGGATCCCGTTGTCTCTCTTTACCTCATTTTGAACGCTGTGGATCACCCGCGCTACTTGGTCAGGGGTAGCGTGACGGGCAAATTCGGCAAGGGTGTTTCCTGGAATCTCCCGGTTGTAGAGGTAGTCGGCGTAAATATAGAGGAGGTTCTTTCCCTTGGCGGCATCTTCGCGGAGTGGGGCAAGCTCACTCTGGTAACCAAGCGCCTTCCAAAAGGCGTTGCGGAACCGTTGGTAGCGGGGGAAATCGGCCGGTTTTAGCTCCTTTACGTCTGTCCAGTGGCTCCACCTGAGCTGCTCGTCAGGGGTGTTAAATGGCTTTGTTCTTGTGAAGTTTCTCCCGATGCTTTCCATTTCCTATTCCTATGTAATTTATTACTAAATCTGTAATAAATTGTAACATAGAAATGTGAATAAACATTTAAGGTCAAAATAAGATAGTTAGTTCTTGAGAATTAGTCGCTTAAAGTGGGAGCGCCGGCTCTCCCGGCGGCTCCAGAGGAGCCAGCCAATCAGGATAAGGAGGGCGATGCCCCAGACGACGATCCCGGCGGGGGTAAGCCAAGGGTTAGGGGGCATAAAGGGGACCCCCCACCGCTTGCCCGCTGGCCAGAAGATAAAGGAGGGGGCCCCCCTAATATTGTCCTCGGGGACAAAGCCAAAGACCCGGCTATCACCCGAGTTGGCGTAGTTGTCGCCAAGGGCGAGGTACCCCTTTTCGGGGACCCTAAGCCCCAGTTTCTTAAGCTTGGCCCGGTCGATCTCCCCGTTCTGGAGGGGGGGGCCTTGGTCGACAAAGGGGTGGTAGGGGAGGCTAGCGCTGGCCCGCTCCTCCTCGGCGGCGATAAAGGCCTTAAGGGAGGGGTCCTCTGAGGTAAAGATGGGGTGGGCAAGGAGGTAGAGATCCCCATCGCGGTAAAAGGCGTACCGGTTGGGGTAGGGGGCCTCAAAGCGGTTGGGTTCTAGCGAGGTGTTAAAGTCGATGCCGAGGTTGAAGAGCCTTTGGATGTGGGCCGGCTCTTCGCTGTAGAGGGGGTGGTCCCGCTCAAGGGGGATAAGGAGGCCGCTAAAGGCGACCTTGTAGGCGGTCCCATCGGTGAACTGGTAGCGACCGTCGGGGACGGAGGGGAAGGGGACCCGGAGGGTTAGGGGGAGGTTGGGGTGGGCTTCGGGGTAGGCCCTCCCTCCCTTGACGAGGAAGCGGGAGGTGGTCATGTGGCGCATGAGCGCCTCTAGGTGCGCTTCGGTGAGGGGGAGGTGGGAGGTTTGGGTCTGGAAGCCGCCGGTGAGGGTAGGGTGATGGGCGAGCTGCAGGAGGTAGCTCTCCCCTTTCTGGCCAAAGCGGGCCGCCTGCTGGGGGGAGAGGAGGCGGGCCATGGCATAGTTGTCGATCCCCCAGAGGGAGCCGTAGGTAAGGCTAGGGCGCTCGGGGACCCATCCCCCTCCCTCCCAGATCTCGGCCTTGCGGCTTGCGAGGCTGAGGCGGCCAAGGGGGGCATTCATCTGCTTAAAGAGGAGGGTCTGGCCGGTCCGCTCAGGGATCCCCTGGAAGTGGATAAAGGGGATGGTGGTGACCTCATCGACCCACCGGTTTTCCCGCAGCTCGGAGAGGTCGCGCCCCTTCGCATCCATCCCATAGATCTTCCCTCCGTAAAAGTAGAGGGTGTCGCCCGGCTTTCCCATCACCCGCTTGATGAGCCGCTTTTTACTCGGTATCCCGAGGTAGCGGGTATCCTGATCGGGGATATCCATGTCCTCTGAGGTGAAGACAAAAACACCGGTCCGCTTGACCCGATCGGGGCTAAAGAAGAAGTGCTTTGGGGTCATCGGGATGTTGAGGCCGAAGGGGGTCTTGGTGACGAGGAGGCGGTCGAGCTCCTGGAAGTGGGGGCGCATCGAGCCCGAGGGGATCTCCATCGGCTCAAACCACATCTGCCGGATCACAATGGCCGCAAGGAGGGCAAGGGCGAGCCCGACGACAAATTCGATGAGGCGGCGGACGGGGTGCTTTCTGAGGAGATGGGGGGCGTAGGTTTCGAGCGATTTGGCCCGATTGCTCGCCTCCTCTCGGTTGCGGCCGAGGAGGGCCTTGTCGAGGGCCTCGAGGTCCCCCTCTACTCGGCTAAGGTCGTTGGGTGAGAGCCGCTTCCAGGCCAGCTTGTAGTGGCTGTGGAACTTATAAAAGAGCTTCCGGGAGCGGCGGAGGGAGTAGGGTTTGGCCACGACATCCTGGGTTGTGAAATGCCGCTTAGACTAGCGGGTGAGGGGGAAAAATACAAACCGTGCAGCTATGAACAAGTTTTGTGCAAGAGACTGTGGGAAATTGAATTCTGCGGGCTAATGCCTAACGCGCCCATTTTAAGGTGGTTGAGCAAGTCCTCCCCCTCAATTCACTCCCCGATTTTCCCCGCAACCCCCCATTTGTCTCCCCCGCTATCAACAGACCATCTACAGACTTTCCACAATCGCTCCGAAGAGAGAGGGGGCAATTAGTGTACTAACGGAGCAATTTGGGTTTAGGGGAGAGGAGGGAGCGGCCCGAGTCGATGACGCGGATCTTATTGGCCAAGGTGAGGGGGGAGACCTCGACCCAGTAGGGGAAGTGGGCGGGATAGGCGACCTCACTTGCGGGGAGGTAAATGGTCACCCGCTTTCCATCGAGCTCGCTTCGATCCTGGGGCCAGTTCCCTTCAAAGGCTTTGAAGATCACCTCCCGCCGGCGGCTCCCCTCATAGACGAGGGCGGGTTGCCAGTAGGGACGGTTGTCCTTCCCTCCAGGAGGGGGTGGGCCAACGCGGCGTCGGTAGGCCTCCGGCACCTCATGGAAGTCGAGGGTAATGAGGGTGGAGAGGAGGGATTCGGTGGGGCTTGCCTTCATCCAGCTGTTTTGAGCATAGGAGTAGGTGCCGACGACCCTTCCCGTTTTGAGATCGAGGACGTGGGCGGTCCAGGAGGTGTGGCGCGGCGCCCCCTTCTCGAGCCAGTTCTTCCAATGGATGGTTTTGGGGCGCCCCATCCGCTCGGGAAGGGTGACCTCCTCCAAAACGGCCTGGTCCCCTTGCTTTTGGCTGACGAGGATAAGGGTGCAGGTCCGGTTCTGCTGGGCAACCAGGTAATCCCCCTCACACGCCTCCCGGATATTGGAAAGGAGGGTGATGCCAAAGGCACTGCTCACAGGAGCGAAAAGTAAAAAGATAAGTAGCCAAAATCGTTGCACGCGCGCTCTCTCCTCTGGAGCGACAGGTTACTGAGGCTCCGATTTTCCGGCTACTTTACGTGCGGCGAGTAGGCCAAAGAGGAGGATCACAACGCCGTACGAGATGAGGGCAATCCAGGAACCTCCCCAAGGCGAACCGGTAGGGGAGAGGAGGCCGACGACGGTGAGGAGGGCGATGGTCACACCGGTTAGTGCATCACCGGCGATCAACCCCGAGCCGATGAGGACACCGTGCTCGTGGGTGTGGGGATCGCGGGAGAGGCGTCTAACCAGGAAGGAGAGAATGCCTCCCGCCCCAATCGCGAGGGAGGTGGAGAGGGGGAGGTAGAGGCCAAGGGCGAAAGGGAGGGAGCCGACGCCGAGGAGCTCGACGACAACGCCCAAAATGGCGCCGACGAGCACGAGGAAGTAGGGGAGGTTTTTGTCGATCACCCCCTTCACAATGAGCGCCATCAGGTTGGCCTGCGGAGCGGGGAGGGCATCGCTTCCAAAGCCGTAGGTGTGGTTGAGGAGGCGGAGCACCCAGCCGATAAGGAGGGCGGGCAGGAGGATACCGATCCCCATGGCGATCTGCTGGAGCATAGGGGTGGCACCGACGAGATAACCGGTCTTGAGGTCTTGTGAGGTGTCGGCAGCGACGCCGATGGCGATCCCGACGATCGAGCCGAGGGTCATCGCCATGATGAGGTAGGTCCGGTCGGTCCAGTCGAGGAGCAAAAAGATCCCGGTGGTGGCCAGGAGGGCGCAGATGATCATCCCCGACATCGGGCAGGAGGAGACACCGATCAATCCGACCGTAATGGCCGTGAGGGCGACGACAAAGAGGCCGAGGATCAGGGTGAGGAGGACGGTGAGGCTGTTGAACTTGATTTGGGGGAGGAAAAAGAGGAGGAGGATGGCGATGACCAGCCCGCCCACAAGATAGAGAGGGGGAAGATCGGTCTCGGTCCGCTTTTTCTCCGGCTTGTGAAAGAGATCGCGGATCATCGGCCCAAAGTGGCCCCGGATCGAGCGGGAGAGGATCGGCAGGAGCTTTAGGAGGCTAAGGATACCCGCTACGGCGACGGCGCCGGTGCCGATGTAGCGGATGTAGTGGGACCAGATCTGGCCTGCGTCCATCTGAGCGACCGGCACGGTTGAGGGGAAGATCGTCACGTCCGCCCCTCCAAAGAGGGTGATAAGGGGGATCAGGACCCACCAGGCGAGGGCGCCGCCAGCGACCATGATTAGCGAGTAGCGGACCCCGATCACATAGCCGACCCCCAAGAGGGCGGGGGTGGTGTCGAGGTAGATCCGGGTCTTTCCTACCGACCAGACCGCCGTCTCAGGCCAGAGGCGAAAAACCCCCATGCAGACCTTGTCGACGACTCCGATGAGGAGGCCCCACAGGGTCAGCAGCGCCCGAGCGCCACTCGACTCACCCGACTTCAAAATCGCCGCGCAGGCAGTCCCTTCGGGGAAGGGGAGGTTGTCGTGCTCCTCAACCATCAGGTGGTGACGCAAGGGGACGTTGAAGACAATGCCGAGTATTCCGCCGATAATCGCAATGGCAAAGACCTTCCACGTCGTAGGGGGAGCTCCCAGGAGGTATAGAGCCGGTATGGTGAAGATCGCCCCCGAGGCGACCGCCTCCCCCGCCGAGGCAAGGGTCTGGACCATATTGTTCTCCAGGATCCGCGACCCCCTTGTCAGGAGGCGCAGGACCGCCATCGAGATAACCGCCGCCGGGATAGAGGCTGAAACGGTGAGTCCCACCTTAAGCCCCAGGTAGGCGTTTCCAACAGCAAAAACAAGCCCAATAATTAAACCGAGGCCGATCGCTCTTACAGTTAACTCTTTAGTAGACTTTTGTTTTATAGCCTGTTGCATTATTAGACCTTTTTGTTTATTGCTATAGTAAGCAAGAAACAATTTACTTGGTTATGAGCAAGATACTGGCTTTGTGCCTTTTCTGCCTAGTCCTATCGGGGGCAGCCCCTCCGAGCCAGCTCTTTTGCCTTAAAAAGTGCCATGAGGCCTACTGTGCTCGGGCTCGGAAGGCGTTTAATGAGTCGGAGCGGCTTGTCTTCAAGGACTACACCCGGAGCCGCTTTGAGTATGAGCAGGGGTGCTACTACCTCTGCCGCGCCCGCTGCATCCTCCTCCGGATGCGCCAAATTCAACCGCGGGGTGCGGAGTGATCGGCTTGCGCGCTGTAGTGCCCATGGGCTACTCTGCGCCTCATGTTTGAAGTCCCTTCGCTGTCGATGCTCACCGATCTCTATCAGCTCACCATGGCTTACGGCTACTGGAAGCTGGGGATCGCTGACAAGGGCTCCTGCTTCCACCTCTTCTACCGGACGGCACCCTTTGGAGGGACCTTTGCCGTGGCAGCGGGCCTAGAGTCGATCATCGAGGCCTGCCACCGGTTTGGGTTTTCTGAGGAGGACCTCACCTATCTCGCGACCCTAAGAGATGCGAGCGGAGGGCGCCTTCTGCCCGACGATTTTCTCGACTACCTCTCGGAGCTCACCCTCACCTGCGATATCGATGGGATGCCGGAGGGGACCCTCACCTTTCCCCTGGAGCCGGTGCTTCGGGTCCAGGGACCCCTTTTGCAAGCGCAGCTCCTCGAAACCCTCCTCCTCAACCTGACCAATTTTCCGACCCTGATCGCCACCAAGGGGGCCCGCCTCCGCTTAGCAGCGGGTAGCGATGAGGTGATGGATTTTGGCCTTCGGCGAGCGCAGGGGATCGATGGGGGGATGACGGCGACCCGGGCGAGCTTTATCGGCGGCTGCGACTCGACCTCGAACGTAGCGGCGGGCCAGCTCTACGGGATACCGATCCGGGGGACCCATGCCCACAGCTGGGTGATGGCCTTTCCCACCGAGGAGGCCTCCTTTGAGGCCTATGCCGAGGTGATGCCTGATAATTGCGTCCTGCTCGTCGACACCTACCACACGCTGGAGGGGGTGAAAAAGGCGGCCCGGGTGGGGCAAGCACTCAAAAAGCAGGGAAAACGCCTCCTCGGGATCCGCCTCGACTCAGGGGATCTCCTCCCCCTCTCTATCGAGAGCCGCAAGATCCTCGACGCAGCCGGCCTGCAGGATGCAAAAATCGTGGCGAGCAACGAACTCGATGAGGACCAGATTGCCGAGCTCAAAGCGGGCGGTTCGCCGATTTCGATCTGGGGCGTAGGAACCCGCCTCGTCACCGGCCATCCCCAGGGGGCCCTGGGGGGCGTCTACAAGCTAGCGGCAGTTCAAGAGGGGGGGGAGTGGGTCTACAAGGCAAAGCGGAGCGACGATCCCCACAAGGCGACCCCCCCTGGTCGGATGCAGGTGCGCCGCTACTACGGCGATGAGGGGAGGCCGATAGGCGATGCGATCTACGCTCTCGACAAGGGGATCGAGCCGGCCTGCACCGCGGAGAGTGCCCATTTGGGCAGAAAACCCCTCTCAGGGCCCTATCAGGATCTCCTTGTTCCCGTCCTCCGAAAGGGGCGGCAGGTCTACAATCCCCCGCCCCTCACTGCGATGCGGGAGCACACGCTCACCCAGCTCAGGGCATTTCCGCAGGAAAAGGAGCCCATCCCTTATTTTGTCGGGTATGAGCAGGGGCTTTACCATATTTTACAGGAGCTTACCCAATGAAATCGTGCCTGATAGTTGTCGACATCCAAAAGGACTTTCTCCCTGGGGGAGCCCTAGGAGTGAAGGGGGGAGACAAGATCGTCCCGAAAATCAACGCCCTTATCCACCAGTTTGACCACTGCGTTGCCTGTATCGATTGGCATCCAAAGAACCACTGCAGCTTTGCCACTACCCACCACAAAAAGGTGGGAGAGCGGGTGAAGGTCGGGGATCTTGAGCAGATCCTCTGGCCGGTCCACTGCGTCCAGAACACGCCCGGGGCGGCCTTTGCCGATGAGCTCGACACCTCTACCTTTGAGCAGGTTTTCCACAAGGGGAGCGACCCCGACATCGATAGCTATGGGGCCTTCTTTGACAACGGCCACAAGCGGGATACGGGGCTCCATGCCTATCTTCAGGATCTGGAGGTGGGCCATCTCTTTGTGGCGGGGCTCACCACCGAGTACTGCGTCAAGTACACCGCGCTGCAGGCGCGGCAGCTTGGCTACAAGGTCTCTGTCATTCTCGATGCTTGCAAGCCGGTCGAGCTCTCTCCAGGAGATGAGAGCCGTGCCCTCGAGGAGATGAAGGGGGCTGGGGCAACCCTGATGAGCACCCTCGAATTTCCAGTAGAAAGATAGCGGTGATTACCCTTGTTGTTGCCGTTTCAGAAAACGGAGTGATCGGCAAGGGGGGAGGGCTTCCGTGGCATATGCCGGCAGACCTCCGTTTCTTTCGCGAGGTGACCGCTCACTACCCGATGATCATGGGGCGGAAGACCCGGGAATCGCTGCCTGGGCTTCTTCCGGATAGAGAGCACATCATCCTCACCCGCCAATCGGACTACCAGGCTCCCGGAGCCACCCTTGCCTCTTCCCTCGAAGAGGCGCTCCAGAGCTGTGGCCCCAGAGTGAGTGTGATTGGGGGCACGGCTGTATTCAACCCCTGATTGCGACCTATCGCCCAGAGGGCATCTACAGCTGGTGGCCATCTAGCGGACATCCCTCCTCACCCAGGTCTAAAGACCTGGCCTCGTCACGATGTGCGCTATCTGACTACCATCTGCCGCGCCCCCTGGACGATAGGTCACAATCAGGGGTTCAAAGAGGCGCTCCCTCTTGCCCACTGCATCCACCTGACCGAGATCCATGCTCAAGTCGACGGCGACACCTTTTTCCATTTTGACCGGAGGGGCTGGGAGGAGGTTTCCCGCATCCGCCACGAGGCAGACAGCAAAAACCCCTACCCCTACAGCTTCGTCGAGCTAAGGCCACAAGCGGTGACCCCTTCAGCTAGGGGAAAGTGGTGATCTCCTGGGGAGACGACATAGAGGTGCTCAAGCTTTAGGTCAGCCATAGCGGTCTTCATCGACGCGGTGAGCTTAGGCTGGTCGGAATACTTGAACTCATAACCGATCCGCTTTCCTCCTTGCAGGAGGAGTAAGTCGAGTGCAGCCCCCGATTGCGTTGCCCAAAAGTAGCATTCCTCAATGGCAGCTCCCTTTTCCCGGATCACCTCCTCGAGGGCAAATCCCTCCCAGAACGCCCCCAGTTTGGGATGGGTATCGAGTTCCCTCTCGTTATGAACGCCGACCAGTGTGTGAAGGAGGCCACTATCGCGGAAGTAGATCTTGGGGGACTTGATTTGCCTTTTCCCCAGGTTCTCGTACCAGGGTGTTAAGACCCGAACCATGAAGGTGCCGGCCAAAATATCGAGATAGTGGCGGACTGTAGGGGCCGAAATCTGCAGGGAGCGGGCAAGCTCACTCGCATTGAAGAGTTGTCCGTGGTAGTGGGCGAGCATGAGCCAGAAGCGGCGGAGCTGGGCGGGAGGGATGCGGAAGCCCAGGCTGGGAATATCCCGCTCGAGGAAGGTCTGGACGAGCGCTTGGCGCCACAGAAAGCTCTCCTCATCCGACTGGGCCAAAAAGGAGCGGGGAAAACCCCCGCGCAGCCAGAGGAGGGGAAGGTGATCACTCTCAGAGAGGGAAAAGGGCATCAGCTCGATGTAGCCGATCCGTCCGGCAAGGGTTTCAGAAGATTGCCGGATGAGATCGCGAGAGGCGCTCCCCACAATCAGGAACCTTCGCCCCGCCCCCTTCTCGTCGACCAGGACCCGTAGAACAGGGAAAAGGTTGGGACGGAGCTGGATCTCATCGATCACGATCAGGCAGTCCTTAAGCTTGGAGAGGGCAAGCATCGGGTTATCGAGCTTAGCTAGATCGAGCGGGTTTTCTAGATCAAATCGGTAGACCTTTTGGTGCCCATTTGCCTCGATAAACATCTGGGCCAGGGTCGTTTTCCCCACCTGCCGCGGCCCAAGCAGTCCACATACAGGGTGGACCTTGAGTTGTATCTCGATCTGTTTGAGGTACTTGGGTCTCTTCATTCCCTAAACCATGCAATTTGAAAGCTTACCTTTCAATTTACAGGGTAATGAGGTGGCGGTCAAGGGTGTAGGGCTGAGCGGTAGCGGCGCCAGAGGGCCACTGACCCTAGGAGGAGTAGGGCGGCCGGTATCAGGAGCCAGAGGGGCCTTCCGGGCTTGAGCTCCTCAGGCGGCGAGGCCGGTGTTGCGGGTGCTGGCGGCTCGGTAGAGGGCGGGGGCTCTTCAGGGGGTGGCGCCGGGGGCGGGGTGGGTACTCTCACGACCTCCTCCGATTGCAGCAGAAGATGGAGGGAGCCAGCAGTGAGGAGGAGGTTGGAGATCACCCCCTCTTGTGGGGGGATGGAGATCGACTCCACCCTCTCATTGCTCGCCACGTTCCACAGAGTGATAGCCCCCGTCTCCTTCGACGCAAGGGCCAGTTGCTCGGTGCTGAAGTCGTAGCTTAGGTAGTCGAAGGGAGAGGTGTTGAAGGTAATGTGACTAGTGGGTGTATAGAAAGTAACCTCATTCTCTTCGGAGACTAGGGCACATCCATTCGTAGTGCGCGCCAACCACTCGGCAGGCTTGCTCTCCTCAACCTTCCCGTCCTCTAGGGCCAAGATCTCACAGTTGCCCACCACCTCGTCTTGGAGGAAAATCCGATCGCCAACGCAGTGGACGAGTCTCGAATGGTCGTCACCTGGGTAGCTCCTATCCCACAGCTTGTTCCCCTCCCGGTCGTAGGCGGCCAGTATGACCTCGCTGTCGCGTCGGAGCACAGCAGCAAATCCCTTTGGGCCTAGGGCCACATCCTTGACCTCTCCCTGCAGATCAAAGGTGCGTTTGTCGTTACCCTCTACAACCACAATCGAATTGGGGTGGGCCACCTCGGAGTAGGCGAACGCCCCCTCTTCGGTCAGCCATTCGGTAATACAGGTGATCCCTCCCTGACTCACGCTCTCCAGGTCGCGATTGCCAAAAGGCTCCCCCTTGAGGAGTTCCCCTCCTCTTTTCGTAACAAAAAGGAGCTCGGTCTTATTCAAGGGGGCAACGAAGAGGGTAGGGCCTGTTTCCCGCCTAGACAGAGGGGCAGAGCCCCAGTACACCCTATTGACCTTGTCGGCTGTAATCGCGAACAGCTCCCCATGGCCGCCAATGGTAGGGGCATTATCTCCGGTGTAGGAATGAATAATACGCTGTATAGGTTTCAAAATTCTTTTTCCTTTCGCAAAGATTATGTAATAAATGGGATTTTGTTGCAAGAGGGTAGGGGCGCTTTTCAAAAAATCCTTTAGCGTGCATGAGGGGTCTATGGTCCTCCCCCCACCCTTAGAGAGTTATGGAGATAGCGGGCTGACCGGCCTTTGGGAGCTCCTAGCGGGCCGGGCCTCTGCGGTCCCCTTCAATCTGGTGGCCTTCATCCTATTTGGTCTGGCGGTGATCCACACCTTCTTGTGCAGCCGCTTCTCCCACCTTGCCCACTACCTGGAGAAGCGCCATATCGAAAAGGCTATCGCCAGGGGGAAGGGGGAGGGAGAGGTCAGTTTTTGGGCCGAGGTCTGCTCCTTTTTGGGAGAGGTAGAGGTGGTCTTTGGCCTCTGGTGCATCCCGCTGCTGATTGCGATGCTCGCCACCTACGATTGGGCGACGACGATGGCCTATGTCAACAGCCGGAGCTTTACCGAGCCCCTCTTTATCATGATCATCATGGTGATCGCCTCGACGCGGCCGATTCTCCGATTGGCCGAGGGGATGATCAGGGGGGTCGCACGAGTTGGGGGAGGGGGGCCTAGGGCCTGGTGGTTCTCGCTGTTGACGGTGGGGCCCCTTTTGGGATCGGTGATCACCGAGCCGGCAGCGATGACGATCTGCGCCCTATTGATGGCTCGTCAGTTTTACGCACGCCATCCCCGCAAGCTCTTCGCCTATGCGACGCTGGGGCTCCTCTTTACCAACATTTCGGTGGGGGGGGTGCTGACCAACTTTGCCGCCCCTCCGGTGCTGATTGTGGCGGAGCGGTGGGGTTTTGGGGCGGCCTATATGTTCACCACCTTTGGGTGGAGGGCGATTGTGGGGGTAGTGGTGGCCAATGCCCTCTATTTTTCCCTCTTCTACCGGGAGTTTGATCGGCTTAGAGCCCCACCCCCTCCGCCGGTTGGCGAGGAAGGGACGGGAGAGAAGCCGATTCCGATCTGGGTAACGGCGGTCCATGTAGCGGTGCTGGGGTGGGAGGTTTTTGTCGCTCACGACACGGTGATTGCCATCGGCACTCTCCTCCTCTTCCTCGGCTTTCACCAGGCGACCGCTCCCCATCAGAGTCCGCTGAGTTTGCGTCAGCCGCTGCTGGTGGGACTCTTTTTGGCAGGTCTTGTGATATTGGGGGGATTGCAGGGGTGGTGGATAGCCCCCCTCCTGGGCGGCCTCTCCGAATTTCCCCTGATGCTTCTGTCGATTTTCCTGACCGCCATTAATGACAATGCCGAGATCACCTACCTGAGTTCCTTGATTCCCAACTTTAGTGAGGCGATGAAGTACGCGGTGATCGCTGGTGCGGTCACAGGGGGGGGATTAACGGTGATCGCCAACGCCCCGAACCTGATCGGGGTGCAGACCTGCCGTCGCTATTTTGAGGATGGGATCTCTCCCCTCTGGCTCTTCCTCGGCGCCTTCCTTCCGATGGTGGTGATGGGGCTGGCCTTTACCCTGCTTTGATACGGTGAGCCATGCTCTTGAAGAGGGCAGGAGTCCACACAGAAAGGAGAGCTGGGTCGGGGATAAAGGGAGAGAGATCTCGCTTAGCGGCCTCGACATTGAGGTCAGTGGCTCTCCTTTCTACTCGCTCTCTCACCTCTGCTATCGTAAGGGAGCCTCTTTCGGGATAGTGACCCGTTTGGCGCATCCGGGCCTCAAGATGGGCCAGATGGACCGGAATATCCTGTCCTATGAACCAGAGGAAATCCCACCAGTCCCTGCCCTTAACTCGCCCTTCCCATTCACGGCAGAGGAGGGCATGGAGCTTCCCAGCAAATAGATCGGGTTTGGAGAGAGTGTAGACCGAAAAAGGAAGGGGTTGCAACAGATAGGCCTCCTCAGTTCTAAAGTGAGGTGGGGGGTCAGTATCGATCTCTACCCGAATCTTGAGCTGTTCCCCTAGGTGGATTCCCTTCAGCTCGAGCTCCGGTATTTCAGTTTGGAGGAGCAGCTCGAGCGTATTCGCTTTTAGAAAGGCTGATTGAATGGCCGACTCGTGAGACTTTGGTTTGATGTGAGCCGAGATGGGGACCCCAAAGGAGAGGAGTTCCTGTGAAACCCCTTCAAGGTAGGACTGTAGGGAAAAGCTGGGGTTCGGTTTTAGGAGGGTAAAATCGAGGTCCTCGCTAAATCGATTCAGCCCATATAAGAGGCGGAGGGCAGTTTCCCCGTAAAAACCGGCATGCTCGAAGAACTTAGTCCTCCAAAGGCCCAGTAGAGCCACCTGTTGCAGGATCTGTCGGAGGGTCCGCTTTGCTTCAGCCTGAGTCTTATGGGGAAGTTGCCGATAGAAGTTAAGAAGGAGTTCGTTCATCTTTTCCTCCGGAGGGCTAACAGTTGGCTGACCCGCCGATTTTGATACACACGAGCAATCTCTGTCAGCCGCTCTTCGCTGAGGTGAGGGATCGAATCGGGGTCGACTCTAAGGTGGTCAACGAGGTAGCTCTCCATCAATTGGGGGGTGGTGATTTCAACAACAGGGGCAACGAGATCGGCTAGCGCTTTTTCCGGGGTTGCGATCAGAAAGGCCTGTGCCCTGTTGGCTTGGACAAGGCTTACCCCGACGGGGTACTTGCTTGGGTGGAGGTGTTGGTAGGTAAAGCGCCCTAGGGGTGTTTGAAATTCCCGGTTCCGTTTGAGGGTGACGCTAGTAATCCCATAGGCAGCCTCTGGGATCATGCCGTAGTGGGCAAGAGCATATTCGAGGGAGACATAGGAGGGGCCATAGAGGAGGTTGGCGAGTAGCTCAGGGCAGGGGGGGCGGCGCTGGTAGGGCTCGCCAAAGATGTAGAGCCCCTTTTTGATTCGGATAATACCCCTGATTGTGACCTATCGTCCAGGGGGCGCGGCAGATGGTAGTCAGATAGCGCACATCGTGACGAGGCCAGGTCTTTAGACCTGGGTGAGGAGGGATGTCCGCTAGATGGCCACCAGCTGTAGATGCCCTCTGGGCGATAGGTCGCAATCAGGGGTAATAGCCCCCGACTCGAGCAGGCGGGTGACCTTGTCTCGCGGCTTTTTGTATTCTTCTAAGTGACTCATTAAGAACGAGTAAGAGAATTCCTCTCCCGGCACATCTCGTCGTAGGCGATCCAACAACACTATCCTCCCAGTATGTCCACTATTATTGGACATATGGGTCAATAATGCAAGACCACTATGTCCACGAAAAATGGACATAGTGGTCAGATACTTGATTGTGAGCTACTTTCCTTAGGGGGATAGGGGAGAGAGGAGGGTGGGGTAGGCTGCCACATGCTCTTGCATGGGGAGGTCATTTTCGAATTGGGTAGCGCGGTAGTAGGCCATCGCTTCGTGGATCGCCTCGGGGCCCTTGATTGTATCCGGACGCTCCAAGAGCCAAGCAGCCCCCTCCTCAACGGTGTCGACTAGCTTATCGCTGAGGTTTTCAACGAAGGGATGAACCCAATTGGCCACTTCAACATCGAGCAGAGAGGTCCTCCCTTTGTGGTAGTGGCTTCCTCTGGGAGCAAGGGTGACGATGGGGATTCGGTTGACCTTCGCCCACATCATTTCGGCGCCGACGCCAAGCCCGCGCCGCTCCCGCGCATCGACAAAAACGGCGTCGGCGCAGCTCACCATCACCATATCTCGGCCAAAAACCGATTTCTGGTCGGAGAGGTCATCGGAGCGGATCGAAGGATTGAGGAGGAGGACCTCCTCACCTAGCACCGCTTTTAGGGCGGCAAGTTCACGCGGGCCCCAGTAGGACTCATTGGGCGTTTCATGGGCCTTCTGTATTTTGCCGGCGAGATAGATCGAGATCATGGGGCGAGTCTAGCGAGCCCCTAGTGCCCTGTCAACCATCCGTGCGGCCCGCTCGCCCGATTCGATCGCCCCCTCCATGGTGGCGATATGGGCTATGGAGGTGTGCTCGCCAGCAAAAAAAAGGCCGCCCAGCGGGGCAAAGGGGGCCGATATCTGCTCGCCAAAGGCCTCGGTCTCGACCTTAAAGAGGGCCGCTTGGCCAGGGCCATAGCAGGAGTAGCTCCCCTTGGTATAGGGCTCCCGGCACCAGTTGATGGCGATCCCCTCCTCTGCCTCGATATAGGGGAGGTGGGTGTCGGCTGTGGGGCACCGGAGCCCCTTGTAGGAGAGGTTGGGATAGGTCGCCTTGAGGGCGGGCAGCTCCTGGGCAAAGGAGGCGTCCACATCGGTAAAGCACCCCGCCTCCCCTCCGTAATAGAGGGTGAGGAGGCTCTTGTCGTCGTTGAAGTAGGTGACCGCATGCTCGGTGTAGCAGTAGTCGGAGGCATTAGGGTCGGGCCGCTTTACCGGGATCATGATCTTCGCGTTGGTGCCAAAGCCCAGCTCGGTGATCGGGCGGAGGCGCTCTTTCGGGAGGGCCCCCTCCTCAAAGGTGATGTCGGAGTAGATGGAGCTGGGGATAGTCAGGATCAGGTAGTCGGCTTCAACGGAGCGGCCGCCGATTTGAAGGTGGAAGCGCCCCTCCCGCTTGCCCACTTGGGTGAGGGGGGAGCGGTAATGGATGGGGGAGCGGATAGCCTTTGTAAGGGCCTCAATCAGGCGGCAGTTTCCCCCTTCGACCGTCTCGACGCAAAAGGTGGTGTGGTGCTCAAAGGCGTTGCAGTAGTAGGTCCAGAAGGTGGAGAGATCGGCGGCATCGACCTCATTTGAGTCGAGCCCGTCGTAGTTGCGGATCCGGATCTCAAAGAGCCTCCGGAGTATCCCCTCTTTCCCCAGATGGTGGTCGAGGAGCTCGCCAAGGTGAGCGGCCGTTTTTGCCCGCTCTTGGAGGGACTCCAGGAGGGCGGGGGAGGGGGGAGGGAGGTGGTGGAGGGTGGGGGGGTAGGGGTGGCAGCGCCCCTCGTGGTAATAGGTCCGACGCATCGGTGTCTCATGCCGATGGACCCGAAGGCCCATCTCGGCGATCAGGGCCCGCATGTGGAGGGCCTTTCCCCCATCACCGATGAATTTCCCTCCGAGCTCGTCCTGGGCCTCCCCATGGCGATAGCCAAAGATCCGCCCTCCGGGCCTCGGTCGAGCCTCATAGACAGTAGCCTCAATCCCTTTGGTCTGGAGGCGGTGGGCACAGCTCAGGCCCGAAAGACCAGCCCCGATAATCACAACTTTGGGCTTCTTCATGAGGTCCTGACGGCGTTGAGTAGCCCCCGTTCTTCAAGCGACTCGCGAACCTGCTCGGGGGACTCATAAAGGATACCGTCGATCCCCACTGCTCTGGCCGTCGCAATGTTGGCAGGTTTATCATCGATAAAGATCACCTGCTGGGGAGGGCGTCCTACCTGCTGAAGCAGGATCCGATAGGCTTTGGGATCGGGCTTGTCGACGCCAATCTCACAGGAGAGAACGACCGGGTCGAAGGGGGCGTAGAGGCCGAGGGCGCGGAGAAGCCTTGCATGGCGGCACTCAACGTTGGAAAGGAGGGCCACCTGCACCCCCTCCTCCTTGAGCTCATCCACCAGGGCATACATCTCCGGATCGGCTCCGATAGCGGCTCGCTGCACCGCCTCGAAATCTCGCGGCCAAGAGGAGGGGAGGGTGATCCCCTTTTGCCGGGCGTAGTCGCACCAGGCCCCTGTTACCGAGCTCCCCTTGTCCACCTGTGAGCGGATTTCGCCTTGAGCCTCTTGGAACTGCTTTTCGCTAAAATTAAAGGACTTGCACAGAAACTGGAGGGCGATGCTCCGGTCGGGATGGGCCATCACCCCGCCAAAGTCGAAGACCACGACGGGGGTCGCGGCAACCGTAAGGGGGAGAAGTAGGAGGACAAGCCATTTTTTCACAGTAGCATTATACCCCTCCTGGGGGATTTGTGCCAACGCTTATGGCTGCTGTACGCCCTCTATCCGTTTCCGGTTCCCTTGACCGCCTTTTCGCCGATCTTCTTCCCTGCCTTGCGGCCAGCCACGTCATCTATGGGGTAGTGGATTCCGCCGTAGATGCGGGAGAGGCACGACTCTTCAGCAAGGCGGTCCCACTCTGCCCGGTTTTGGGGCAGGTAGTGATCGAGCACCGCCTTGGCGACCCCCGCTTCGGTCGAATGGCCGGAGGGGTAGCTGGGGTGGGGGGGCACTGGGACCTCGTAGTGGACCGAGTTGTCCCGAATCTTGGGCCGCTCAACCAAGTAATGGTACTTGGCTCCGAAGAAGACGATGGCTGCGTCGTAGAGGCCGGTCAGAAGAGCGGCTCGGGTGGCTAGGGTGGTGCGGAAGGGGACCTCTTCGCTAAAGAGGTAGTGGTTTGCAATCGCAACCCAGTTACCCGCATAGGGGCCCCGCTGCCCTGCCCATTTGTGGATCGACTCCCGCGCGGCCGTTCCCATGTGCTCCTGCTGCTCCTTGATCTCCTTGACCTCCTTTTTCCACCGGCCACTTCCGTCGGCTGGGGGGGAGGGGGGCCAGTAGCTTTTGGGATTTTCTAGGTGCCAGGGGATCCAGCGGGCCACCTCCCGTCCGACGGTGTAGGTGGTCCTCATGTTGGGGGGAACGGGGAACTCCTTCTCGCTCCTATCCTCTTGCTCGACCCGGTCCTTGATCTTGGCCATCACAATCTCCTTGAGGTCTTCCGAATAGCGGTCAGTCTTCAGGAAGTGGGGGGAGCGGTAGCCGGGAACCAGCAGCCGGAGAACGGCATCTGATACGGGATCGAGGCTCCCGATGTACTTGCCATGGGTGTCATAGGAAAGGGAGGCTGCCTCCTCTTGGGCGACATAGAGGTAGGTGGTGACCCGCTCGGCCTCGAAATGCTCAAGCCCGCCAGTCACTCTAGCCAGCACCGCATCCCATTGCTGGAGCTGGTCGTTATCCATCGTATAGCCCGACTCCCGCTTCTTGAGCTCCTCTTTTTCGTGATGGGAGTAGTGAAAGTAGGTCTGAGCGGCTGCACAGAGATTGAGTGTGCAGCATACAAATAGCGTTACAAGCGTTCGCATTGGGTGGCCTCACCGTTTTTTTGTTATCCAAACGCAAATGGCTCCATTTGTCAAATTTTGTGGTGCTCGGTACGCTCGTCGCATGAACCGTTTTTGTTATATGAGCCGGCTGTTGCCTGGCAGTTGCGATCGGGTCCGCCGCCATTGGAGGGAGAAGCCCCCCATCGACAGGGGCCAAGAGGAGGCCTTTAGGGAGGCCTTGCAAATGACCGGCTTCGAAGCATGGCTCCAGGGGGAGAGGCTGATCCATTGCCTCGAGGGGGGATCGGCCCAGCGGATTTTCAGCGGTCTTCGCGACCAGATCGCTCACAAGAACCCGATAGCCCTGAAGTTGCAGGCCTTTTACCAAGAGGTGCTCGGCAAGGACTATAGCCTTCCCTCAGTCACCCCCACTATCGAATGCCTCGCCGATTTGACACGCCCCGGAGGCGCTACCCAACTCAAGCGGGGGCGGTGCTTTCCTCTCCTTGCCGACAAAGTGGAGGCTCACCGGGCCTTTTCAGCCGCTGGAGATCGTGAGTGGCTTGAGCCCTTTGGGATCACCCGCTATACCCAATGGCTGCAGAAGAGTGACGAGGGGCATTTTCTCATCGTGTACACCGAGCACGATCGGCTCCTTGGCCCTGACCGCCTCAAGGAGGCGGGTGCCTATCCGGCTTGGCGCCGGGCCTCCTCCCTCTTTTCTCACCATACCGGTTTGCCAGAAGATCAGCTCAGCCCCGATATCGAGTGGCTTACCGCTTTCCACCCATAAGTTTAGGGACGAATCGGTTGCATTGGAGGCCGATGATGATGCAGATCAGGGAGAGGCCGTAGCCCAGGAACCAAGAATGGGCGATCTGCTGTTGAGTCAGAAAGTAGCTCGGTAGGGCCATGATGATCAGCAGCACCGCCCAGATGCTGGTTAGGACCCAATTGATCTTAAGAAAGAGGGGGTGGTGCCACCTCTCAGGCGGGGCCTGCTCACGGGCGTACTGCAGGGTAAAGGGCTTGCCGATCACCATCGAGAAGAGGACGATCGCTGCAAGGGCTGAGTTGGCCAGGAGGGAGGCGTGAGCTTGGCCCCAGGGCCAAAGGGTCAGCTGCGAGTTGATTGCTAAAAGGGCAAAGACGATCACCGAGCCCCATGGGAGGATGAACCCCTTCCTTAGCTCCCGAAAATTGAGCACCACCATCAAGAGGAGGGCCCCCAGACAGGCAATCAGCATCATCAGCGAGTTCGTGCCATAGAGCGACGCAAAAAAGATCCACGGCAGGAAGGCGGTAAAGAGGTGGTTCTTGAACAGTGAGAGGAGCCGTTGCCACATAAATGCGTTAGTTACACTATGGCCAATAGTCCGTCAATCAGGAGTTCTAATGGTGATCACCCCTTTCATGGACCATATCCGCTACCTCGGGAGGGAGGGGGGCCA
Source organism: Parachlamydiales bacterium (assembly GCA_050250135.1). Taxonomy (GTDB): domain Bacteria; phylum Chlamydiota; class Chlamydiia; order Chlamydiales; family JAFEGQ01; genus JBFWPF01. The sequence goes on from JBFWPF010000027.1 coordinate 21,392, forward strand.
TGAGCTTGCCGAGCATGGCGACTACCTGACCCTTAAAACGGGCCTTCCCCACCCGATGGGAAACTGGGTGGTGGGACATGGGCTTCCGCGTGAGCCCGCTACCCTCTTTCCCGGCAGCCTCCCCTTCCTTTGGTTATCCGAGCCCTGGTCGGTCGAGCTCGACAGGGCCCTCCAAGAGCTGGGCCTGGCCCCCGATCCCCTAATGGGCGTGGCGGCGCCGCTAGAGAGCCTTGCGAGCGGAGCGGGGGATCCTCGAGTCTCTGTCACCGATGATTTTGACCGGTGGTGTCGGGTAGCGGGAGAGGTCTGGCACGCCCCTCCCTCCTTGATGCAGTCGCTGTTTCGGGCCTATGCTAAGCCGCAAGGCCCAGGGCTCCTCTTCCTCGCTGAGGTTGGCGCTAAGGAGGCTGGGTGTGCTCTCCTTCATTGTGAGCGGGGGGTCGCTGGCCTCCACTGGAATGCCGTTTTGCCCCAGTACCGGGGCAAGGGGCTCGGCTCAGCCCTGGTGGAGGCGAGGATCGGTTTTGCCCGGGAGCGGGGCTGCCACACTGGGGTGGCGGCCTGCCGCGACACCTCGCTGAGGATCTTCGAGCGGCTTGGCTTTCAGCAAACAGGGGCTCTAGCGAGCTACCTTCCCAAGCAGTTTGCCGAAAAGCTGGCGATGTTCTGAATTGATTATCAGAAACATAGGCCAAAGTGGCCTCTTTTTGTTAAGATGCTATTATGACTTAAGTCGATAAGCGTCAAATCATTAAAGTAATTGTAAAAATGGCTATAGAATTCAATTAAATTAATTTGTTATAATTAGGGGTAGAAAGAGGAGGATTCTATGAGCACACCAAGCATTTCAAATACACCAGAGGCAAAAACTGTATCGACCCTTCCGGTGGCAGCTACGACTAGCGGGAAAGTCGATAAGGTGGCGATCGAAAAGAAGAGTGGAGCATTGAGGGGGGGGATGAACGTTGTCTCAAAGCTACAAACGGTTAACAGTCTGAGCAAGAAGATTCAATCCCTTTCGGGCCCTGCGCTGGCCGTTATCGCCATTATTGCGGGGACGGTAGGCATGCCTGCCATTGGGAACATCAACCTGGTTGCCTTTGTCCTAATCGAACGGGCCTCTCAAGGGGTTATTTCGGTCTACCAGCTGCACCAGGCCCAAACGGTCCTTTCCAGCTGGGATCCGAATGCGACTGCCGAGAAGCAGCTCTTCCAGCTCAAGCAGATCAAAGAGGAGCTAGAGAAGGAGGGCAAGACAGGCGAAGAGCGGCTCAAGCTCGCCTTCTCTGCCGAAATTGCCACCAAACTCAAGGAGTTTCCCGCTGAGGAGCGTTTTGATGAACTGATGGATCCAGACCTCTCCGACAAGGAAGTCAAGGAGAAACAGCAAGCGATGGGGAAAGAGCTCAAGGAGCTGCGCACCCTGATGTCTAGGGCCCATGTGGCCCGGGCGCTGGAGACCACCACCTTTGGCGCGACGGCAATTGGGGGTGTTATCGCGATGTTCCTGGGTGCCAGGTCTGAGATTGTGAAGCTCTTGGGCTATGCGGGGCTGGCGGCTACCTATCTGGGAACGGCCTACAGCAAGAAGCTCGACCTCTTTATCACGCGAGAGCGGAAGGTGGAGAAAGAGATCAAGGACACCTATGCCTCCGCTAAGAAAAAGGTCGTGAGTGGCTTGCAGAAGGTGCGGAAAAAGCCCAAGCCTGTGGACCTCCCCTAGGCTGGATGTAAACGGCGGTCTCGTTTAGGCTAGCTCCATGAACAAAGTGCGTTGTTTCGGTGAGGGCAATCCCCTCTATGCCGAGTATCATGACACCGAGTGGGGAGTGCCTGTTCACGATGACCGCCGCCTCTTTGAGATGCTCCTCTTGGAGGGGGCACAGGCGGGACTCAGCTGGGAGACGATCTTAAAGAGGCGAGAGGGGTACCGAAGGGCCTTTCACGCCTTCGATCCACACAAAGTCGCCGCTATGAGCGACTCTAGCCTAGAGTCCCTGCTCCAAAATCCCGAGATTATCCGGAACCGAGCTAAGGTGTTTGCCGCAAGGCAAAATGCTCAGGCCTTTCTCGAGATCCAGCGGGAGTTTGGCTCCTTCGATCATTACCTGTGGCGGTTTGTGGCAGGAGCCCCTCTGATACGGAAAGGGAGGGAGGAGAGCGAGGCGCTGTCGGCCGATCTTAAGCGGCGGGGGATGAAGTTTGTCGGCCCCACCATTATCTACGCCTTTATGCAAGCGGTCGGCATGGTAAACGACCACAGGCCTGAGTGCTGGCTGGCGCCTGCTGTTTACACGCGCTAGGGGCAATACTTCTGCTTGCTAGGAATTACCCCTCGGACGCCCTCAAGTTCTTTAGGCTATGATGGGGTTATCGGGAGTATCGGGCAAGAAGCCCCCGACCTGCATGTTCCACATCTTCGCGTAGAGCCCCTTTTTCTTGAGGAGAGCGGCGTGGGTCCCCTCCTCCACAATGTTGCCCCGGTCGAAAACAAGGATCCGGTCCATCCGAGAGAGGGTCGAGAGGCGGTGAGCAATAACAAGGGTCGTCCGATTCTCCATCAGCTGCTCTAGGCTCTCCTGAATATGCCTCTCCGTGACCGAGTCGAGGGCAGAGGTCGCCTCGTCGAGTATGAGGATGGGGGTATTGGCCAGTATCGCTCTTGCAATCGCAATCCTCTGCCGCTCTCCCCCCGAGAGTTTGGTCCCCCGCTCGCCCACCTTCGCCTCATACCCATTCGGCAGGCGCCGGATGAATTCGTCGCAGTGGGCCCGCTTGGCCGCCTCGATGATCTCCTCCTCGGTCGCCTCGGGACGGCCATAGGCGATGTTCTCTCGCAGTGTCCGGTGAAAGAGAAGGGGATCTTGGGGGATAAGGGCGATTTGGCGGCGCAAGGAGGAGAGGGTAACGCCAGCAATCTCCTGCCCATCGATCAGGATCTTCCCCCGATGAACGGGATAGAGGCGGAGAATTAGGCTGATAAAGCTCGATTTCCCAGCGCCGGTGTAGCCCACCAGCCCGACCCGCTCCCCCCCCTTGATCCGAACATGCTTATTGGAGAAGAGCTGCCCCTCCCCGTAGTGGAAGGAGACATTGTGGAAGAGAATCTCCCCCTTAGAGAGGAGGAGCTCCTTCGCCTCAGGCCGATCTCCCAGGTCCTCCGGGTCCTGCAGGACCGAGTAGGCCTGCTTGGCAATCCCAACGGCCTGAAAGAGGACCGGAAGGGCCGAGCCGACCATCCACAGGACCATCCCGAGCCCCCACATCGTGGTGATCACCTGAACTGCCTCTCCCGTGGTGATGAGGCCCCGGGTCCAGAAGAGGAGGAGGGAGCCAAACATCGCAATCGTAATCGCCGCAAAGTGGAAAAGGGAGAGGATGCAGCGCATCTTCTCCACCACCTGTTTCGCCCTTCGACCTGTTCCCTCCTCCTCGTCTTGAAAGGGTTGTAGGGAGCGCCGTTCATACCTAAAGCGGTAGAAGAGGTTGACCGCAAAGTTGTTGGTCAGGCTGTCGACAATCCGCCCCAGGAGGGTGCTGCGGGCCTCTCCATGGCGGTGCTCGTAGGCGTCGACCGATCGGGTGAACAAAAGGCAGGCGCTCAGGTGGATCGCAGTCCAGGCGAGCATGATTCCGGCAAAGAGGGGGTGGATAAACCAAAGGAAGCCAGCTCCCAATAGGCAGGCGGCGATTGCTGGGATGATCGGCCAAAAGAGCTGCTGGAGGATGAGCTCTACCTGAGTGGTCATATCGGTGATTTTATTGGCTAGGCTGCCGGCAAACCGTTCGTTGAAGTAGTGGGGGGAGTGGTGCTGCACGTGATCGAACATCGCCATCCGGATCTCGGCCTGGAGTTTTGGGACCCCTCGAGCCATCAGGAAGCCCATCGTGCGGGAGGCGATCTCCACGCTAATGACCAGGGTAAAGGCCCCTGCAATGGGGTAGACTAGAGCGCCCCAGGCGGCCATCCGCTGGGCGTCGTAACGGGAGAATATGTCGATTAGGTAGCGGAGGATGAAGGGCCAGACGAGGGCGTCCCCCGACCAGGCAAACGAGTCGAGGAGGAGTACGGTGAAGAAGGTCCCCTTTTGGCGGCGCATAAATCGCCACACATAGGAGATGAGTTCCCTATATGTAGGGGGTGTAATCAATTGGATTTGCCTTTTGTCCGAGGGGAGATTGGTTCTCAGGGCTATTTCTGACCCCTGATTGCGACCTATCGTCCGGGGGGCGTGGCAGATGGTGGTCAGATAGTGTACATCGTGACGAGGCCAGGCCTTTAGACCTGGGTGAGGAGGGATGTACATTAGATGGCCGCCAGCTGTCGATGCCCTCTGGACGATAGGTCGCAATCAGGGGTCTGAGTCGAAGGGCAGGGCCAAAGCGCCCTGTCCGAGGCGAAGAAATAGCCCTGAGGGCCAAGGTCCGCCGTACAACAGGGCAAGATAATGGATTACAGGCCCTAGCCAATCTATCCCCCTAAGAGTGCCTTAAGAAAGCGGATGTTGACCTGGTAGAGGTGGGCGCCGCGGCTCTCCCTTATTCCCCGCTTCAGCACAAACCCCACACTAGCGATTGCCCGGTTCAGCCGCAAGAGGGGGGTCAGCGGCTGATAGTCGGGGAGGGGACGAAGGGCTCCGTAGCCCGCTAGGAAAGCCCCCTTGTGGGGGCCTAGCCATTCACCTGCCTCAATCGAGCAGAGGTCCTCTTCAGCAAAGCTTGCCCGCGCCCCGGCCCAGTCGATGATCCCCTGGAGCCTATCGCTTTCCACAATCAGATTACCCGGCCGGAAGTCGCGGTGGGCGACGCAGGGGCCATCTACCCCCTCCAACAAGTGGAGGTGGGACCGAAAGTAGCCCTCTGCTTTCTTGAGCATCTGCTGGGGAAGGTGGCCCCCGCACTCCTCCAGCCCCTCCTCAAACTTCCTCGTGAAGTAGGGGCGGGGGTCGGCCTCCAACACACCCTGAACCGGGTCCCCATATCCCGCTAGCCTGTGGTTGTGGACCTTAGCCAGCGCCGCCCCGAGCTCATGGGCCAGTCCCGTGTCAACCCTCTCTAGGAGCTTTCCCGGCAGCCGCTCCATCAAAATGGCCCCATCGACCCCTTCCTCGGGTTCCACCACTCCCACCACCCGGGGCACCGGAACGCTACCCGCCAACTCGCCTAGAAAGTAGACCTCCCGCAGGTAATGGGTAGCATTGGGGGCGATCTTGAGGATAAGCCTCTCCCCACTCGGCTGGGCAATCTCATAGACAACGGCGACCAGCCCCTCCTCGTGCTCAATGAGGGCAAACGTCGCCGACTGCAGCCCTAAGTAGTTTCTGTATATTTGAAGGGGATCCATGTGTTACAAGAGCTTACATCTCCCTTCCCCTTTCCCACAACTGAATATTCTAGACATATATTCGCCAGAACAATATAAAGGGAGGGACCCTATGAACGTTATTTGTTCTACCACCGAATCTATCCCCACTAATCGGACCTCTCATGGCGTTAAAGTTCTTCTGAGTTCCCTGGTGTTTGCTTTTGCCCTCCACAAGCTCCACCTCTCTAAGAGGTACTTAGCGGGGGGCCTAGTCTTTTCAAATCTGACCTTCTCCATCCCGTGGTATACCCATGCGGCTATCTCTAGCGTGCATAAGGAGCATAGCCCAGTTCCTTACAACCGCCTCCTCAATCGCATTTGGGGGACCCCCTCCTCTCGGCGGGCAAGGGTCCAATTTCCTTTAGCTACCGGGTTTGAGGTTGCCGCGCTGGCCCTTTTGCTTCGGGGGCTAGGTCGCTTTCAGCTAATAGGGGCTCTTGCGGCGGCTGCTGGCCTTGCTGTCCGCACCTACGTCCTGTGGACCCTGCTCAGCTACCCCCCTTGGAGAGACCGAAGGCCAGACGATTGGTCTATCCGGGCCCTCTTATCCCTGCAGCCGCAAATCGTCCTCCTCTGATTGCATCAATAATTTCTTGACCTTGCCGAAAATTCCCCCTTTGGGCAAAATACCTAGAAACTGGGTATTTTTGATGAAATCAGCCAACAAAACCCGATATGCGATCATGGGGGTGCTTCTGGATGGCCCCTCTACCGGCTACGAGATCAAGGCGATGATGAATCGATCGACCGCTTATTTCTGGCGGGAGTCCGACTCGACCCTCTACCCGATGCTTAAGCTCCTGGCCAAGGAGGGGAAGGTCGAGTCGCAGGTCGCCTATGTGGGCAAGAAGCGGAAGGAGATCTTTGCCATTACGGAGGGGGGGCGGGCCGAATTTGAGGAGTGGCTCAAGAGCCCTACTTCAGGGGAGATCCGGCGCAACGAGTTTCTGCTCAAGCTCTTCTTTGTAGAGGAGGGGGAGGAGAGGGGGCGGCTCCTTCGGGAGCGCTTAGGGCAGGCCGAGCAAACCTATCGGGAGTACCAGCAGATCGAAGAGCGCCTGAAGGGCCTCTCTAGGCTTCCCAAAGCTGCCATCCGCCTTAAGTCCCTGCAGCATGGGATGGCTCACCTGGCGCTCGACATCGAGTGGCTAAAGGGGGAGATAAGCCGTGGGTAAGCGCTGTGGATGTGGCCTCCCAACGACCCCTGATCCTACCCGGATCATCGTGCATGGCGCGCGCGAGCACAACTTGCAAGGGGTTTGCTTTGAGATCCCCAAAGGGAAGCTCGTGGCCCTCACGGGGCCCTCCGGATCGGGCAAGTCTACCATTGCGGTCGATGTGCTCCAGCGGGAGTGCCTCAGGCAGTACCTCGAATCGCTCGGGATGATTACCGATCATCTAGCCAAGGCCAACGTTCAGCAGATCATGGGTCTGTCCCCCTCCATCGGGGTGCCGCAGCGGGTGACCGACTTTAACCCCCGCTCTACTGTCGGCACTAAGACGGGGATCCTCACCATCCTCAGGAACCTTTTTGCCGCCATTGGGGTAGCGCCTGAACGCCCTCTCGAGAGGCTGACCATGGCCCACTTTTCCTTCAACTCAGCTGTTGGGGCCTGCCCCGCTTGCAAAGGACTAGGGGAGGTGATTGGCGTTGACGTGGCCACTTTGCTCGATGAAGAGAAGAGCCTCCTCGATGGGGGAGTGGCGATTTGGGATAGGGGGACTGCTCAGCACTATGCTGGCGTGATCGGAGCGGCTAGCCGCTACTTCCGCTTCCCTTTTGATGTCACCCTCCCCATTGGCCGCTACTCTCAGGAGATGCGCGATTTTCTCCTCCACGGGATCCACCATTCCCCCTTTGTGAAGGCCCACCCTGCCAAGGCGCCCAAAAAGGTGGGCGAGGGGCGGTTTGAGGGGCTTATCCCCTACCTCCTCGGCCGGTATAGGAGTGCCCCCACCCTTCCCAGCGACATTGCCCCTTACCTGTCGCAAGCGCCCTGCCTCGAGTGCGCGGGAACTCGGCTAGGCCCCCTGGGGCGGAAGAGCACTGTGTGCGGCAAGACCCTCACCGAAATCGCCGCCCTCAGCCTTACTCCTCTTCTCGAGTGGGTAGGGGACCTTACCACCTCCCTGTCGGAGAGTGACCAGCCCGTCATCGACACCCTCGCCGGCCCCCTGCAGGAGCGGATCTCCAACCTCATCGAGGTTGGCCTCGATTACCTTACCTTGGACCGCCCCCTCCCCTCGCTGTCGGCAGGTGAGGCGCAGCGGGTCCGGCTTGCCGGCCTATTGGCTAGCGAGCTCACCGGCGTTCTCTACGTCCTTGACGAGCCCACAGCTGGCCTCCATCCTCACGATACTGCAAAGCTTCTCAAAACTCTCCGGCGGATCCAAGAGGCCGGCAATACGGTCCTTGTGATTGAACACGACCTCGACGTTATCCGGAGTGTCGACTACGTTATCGAGTTGGGCCCAGGGGGGGGTAGCCAAGGGGGGAAGATCGTCGCTTTCGGCAGCCCTGCCGAGGTCATGGCTCCCGCTCTCCCTAGCCCAGTCAGACCTCCCAGGCCCTCTACCCAATCCCTCACCATCCGTGGAGCGTGCCACCACAACCTCAGGGGGATCGACGTTACCCTTCCGCTCAACCAACTGGTTGTCTTAACAGGCGTATCGGGCTCGGGGAAGTCGAGCCTTCTCTTTGGCATCCTAGACCCCGCTGCTCGCCGCTACCTTTACGCCGCCTCAGCCCTCCCTGGAGAGCACACCTCTATCGAGGGGCTCGAGCATTTCAATCGGGTCGTCACCGTCGACCAGACTACCCTCAAAAAAGCCCAGGCCTCCCGCTCGAACGTCGCCACCTACACCAAGCTCTTTGACCCCATTCGCGACCTCTTTGCCTCGCTTCCTCAAGCAAAAATCCGCCGATTTGGGGCCGACAAGTTCTCCTTCAACACCTCAGATGAGCGCTGCCAAAACTGTAACGGCACCGGCTCCGTCTCCATCGACATGGCCTTTTTGCCCGATATTGAGACGGGGTGTCCCCTCTGCGGGGGGAGGCGGTTTACGGAGGAGCTGCTCTCCATCCAGTTCAAGGGGCATAGTATTGCCGACATTTTGGACCTCAGCGTTGGCGAGGCGCTCCCGCTCTTTCATGAGCACAAGGGGATCTCCACCCTCCTTGAGCTCCTAAAAGAGGTCGGCTTGGGGTACCTCACCTTGGGGCAATCGACCTCCACCCTATCTGGGGGGGAGGCGCAGCGGATCAAGCTAGCGGCTGAGCTTTCGAAGTCGGGGAGGGAGTCTACCCTTTTTCTCCTTGACGAGCCCACCTCGGGCCTCCATTTCCGGGAGGTCGAGCGCCTTTTGGCCATCCTGACCCGCCTTGTTTCGCTAGGCAACACGGTAGTCTTGATCGAGCATAACTTAGAGGTGATCGCTGCTGCTGACACGATTATTGATTTTGGCCCTGGCGGCGGCCTCTCTGGCGGTGAGGTCGTCGTTACCGGCACCCTCCACCAGATCGCTGCCCATCCCCACTCCAAAACCGGCCGTGGCCTAAGTTCGTCCAGGTTCCGCTAGGAATTCCTCATTCAATTTGGCTCTCATTCTATCTGCGAGTCCGCGTGCCTCTCCCTGCTTTGCCGCCCAATGGGCGCGGTTGAGGGAATTGGCTTTTGATCTGACATATGAAGGGGTAACACCATAGGGTCTCTTCGATGAGCTTTTCCCCCTTCTCAAGATAGGCTCTTGCCTTTTCTCGGTCGGAGGGGAGGAGAAGCTCTGCTGCCTTAATGTGGAGAGCTACCCACTCGAAATTGAAATCCCACGCTGCTAACGATTGGTTAATCTGCTCAAAGCGCTCTCTAGCAAGATCGAGCGTTGCATGCTTCAGAAGAAGGGTAACCGTCAAAATTCCCCATGTTGACTAGGAGTTACGGGCGGCTTTCCGGCTGGCTGCCCATTCATCCGGCAATAGCTCGTGCAGCTTCGAATAGGGATGGCCGTTTAGATGCCGCATCACATCCTCGAGGTATTCATATACTGCCATCAGTTTCTTTGGACACGAGATTAGGCTATGATTGCCGTGTCAAAAGGAGGTTTGAAAATGGCAGACGTGAAGGAATCAGAAAGTGCGGAGCCCAAGCGTTGGAGCGCACGTAAGAA
>JBFWPF010000028.1:0-28446 GCA_050250135.1 Parachlamydiales bacterium
GTGCGTATTTGAATATGCTTTGAAGTTGGTTTGAGCTTAGGCATTTGCGTCCTCCTTGTTGGGGAACACAATCATGAAGGCCAAGCAAATTATTTTAAAAGAGTTTTTCTAATGTCCGACGCCCTGGTTTTTTGGGCTATCATCATCCCTCTATGTGGAAGAAACTGTGCCTTTTCGCTTTAGTTGCTGGGCTAGTTCTCGGGGGGCTTCATTGGGCGCCTCCCCTGCCCCCGACCCAAACCCTCGTGCAGGGGGCGGTAGCGCTGATGCCGGTCGCGGGGGCCCACTCCCCCCTCTCGTGGGATCTTGCCCATGAGCTGGGGGAGATCATGGCCAGGCGGCTTGGGGGGCGGGTCGACCTGATGGTGGACCAGGAGCTCTCCTCTCTTCAGGGTTACGACCGGGCTCTCCTCTGCGAACCGATCCGATACGAGAAGGGGGAGGGGAGCCTCGTAGTCGAGACCCGCCTCACCTGCTACGACCTAAGTGGTGAGGAGCCCACCCTGATTGCCGAATGGAGTGTGGAGCAGGAGCACCCCCTTCCCGAAGCTGACGGTTTGATCGATTATGAGACCCTCTCTCACGACGACTACCTCCATACTCCGCTAGCGGTGGCCCACCACCGGATCGCGACCGAAATGGCCGAGGGGCTCCCCTTGTGAAACCCCTTTTGGCCGGTGCTCTCCTCCTCTCCTTGGCGGTGATCACCAATGGTATTGCGTGGAAGAGGGGATTCTACCGCCCCCTCGCGCCGGGAAGTCGCCCCACCTCGACTACCCTCTGGACGGTCGGCATAGGGGGCCTCCTCTTCTTCGGCCTTCAATTTGCCGTCGGAGCGATCACCCTTCTCTTTTTCCGCCCCACGACCCTCTCTCAGATCGGTTGGGTATCGGCGATCGGGATGCTCGTCGCCTCCCTCTCCCTCATTGCCTACAAGGGGCGCCGCCTCCTCTCCCGCCCCCTCTCTCCCCACCTCAAGATGGGGCTCCTCACCCTTCTCCTGGCCCTCCCTACCGCGTATGGCCTGGGTCAGCTCGTTGAGGGGCTTCTCGGGACGGTCGACAAGGAGCAGACCGTAGTCGCTTTCTTTCGCAAGATTGCGGGCCAGCCTCTCCTCCCCTGGGTGATGGGGCTCGGCATTGTTCTGCTGGGCCCTGTGGCCGAGGAGATCCTTTTCCGGGGCCTCCTCCAGTCGTGGCTGCGCAAGCGGATGGGGGCCCTTGCTGCCATCTTCCTGTCGAGCCTCCTCTTTGTGGCGGTCCACCTGACCCCTTCTCAGGGGATGGCCAACCTTACCCTAGTAGCGGTCCTGTTTCCTTTTGCCTGCTTCCTCGGCTACCTCTATGAGCGGCAGCGCTCCCTCTGGGCCCCCGTCACCCTCCACTGCTCCCTCAACGGCCTCACCATCGCTACCCTAGCACTGAGCCCCTAGAAAACTCACAGGTCTTGTGCTTAGAGGGTATGTGACTGATAACCTTAGGGTTATAATAGGTTTGCTCAAAACACCCCGTAATTTCACAATCGGATCTTGAAATTCCAGGGTGTTTCGGGGATAATAGGGGGATGGACTACTACCGGCGCGCCCTTCAGCCACTCATTACTAGGGCATTAAAGCAGTTTCCTGCCCTGTTGCTCACAGGGCCGCGGCAGGCCGGAAAGTCAACCCTTCTCTGCCATACCTTCCCCGATATTCCTTTCTTTACGCTTGATGACCCCCTCCTTCAGGAGCGGGCGCAGGAGGACCCTGCCCTTTTCCTCCACACCCTCCCGGAACCCTGCATCATTGATGAGATCCAGCTCGCCCCACAGCTTCTCCCCCACATCAAGATGCGGATCGATCAGGATCGCCACCTCAGGGGGCGCTACTTGCTGACAGGCTCTCAGGTCTTTCAATTGATGGAGGGAGTGACCGAGAGCCTTGCCGGCCGGATAGCCCTATTCGAGCTTTATCCTCTCTCCTGGGCCGAGTTGGGCACCATCCCCGGTTATGAAAGGGCGGTAACAGAGGCACGGCGTTCGCTCGAGGTGTTGGTGCGGGGTTTCTATCCTGAGCTCTATCAACACCCGGACATTCAGGAGGGGCGCTGGTATGGCTCCTATCTGAAGACCTATGTGGAGCGGGATGTTCGGTCTATCCAAAAGGTAACCGATCTCTCCCTCTTTCAGAAGTTCCTTCGGCTCCTTGCCACGCGTGTGGGCAGTCAGTTGAACCTGTCGGAACTGGCTCGTGATTGTGGCATCTCCCAATCGACTGCTAAGGGTTGGCTCTCGATCCTAGAGGCAACCTACATGGTCTATCTGCTCCAGCCCTGGTTCCACAATCGCACCAAACGGCTCATCAAGGCGCCCAAGGTCTATTTTGTCGATACCGGCCTCTTGTGCTACCTGATGGGGATCGGTTCGGTCGATCGCTTTCTCGGCGCAAAGGAACAGGGAGCCCTGTTTGAGAACATGGTGATTATCGATCAGCTAAAGCAGGCCACTACGGCTAGTACCCCGCGCTACCTCTCCTACTACCGGACAGCAGATGGGGCTGAGGTGGATTTGATCATTGAATCGGAGGGGAAGATCGCCGCTTATGAGCTCAAGTTTTCGGAGCGAATTCAGAAGAGGATGGCCTCGGGACTGACGCAATTTCTAAAGACACACCCAGAGGCTAAGGGTACCCTCCTCTCCCTCAGAGCCGAGCCCTTCCCCTTAACCGCCGAGGTAGCCTGTGCTCATTGGTCGACACTTGTGAACATGTACAGCTAACCCTACGCCCTGAGTTAAGTAATTTATTTAGATTGATTTTTTTTGTCACCATTTGACATTATATTATAAAATAATTTGGTGCTTCAGATGACAGACGCCTATAAGATTATCCGGGATAACAGCAATGCCCATTGGGTGGCTCTGAAGGGGCTGCAGGTGGGGGCGCTCGTTTCCTTGGCGACGGCGGCGGCGATGCCGGTGATGATCCAGCGGGGGCACTCCCTGGCCAAGACGGTGGCGTGTGGCATCCTGGCCAACGGGATGGCAGCTGGGGTACCGCTTATCCCTCTCGGCTTTAGACATGGGCTGCCCCAAGAGCCGGTCAAGGTGGAGCAAGTAGAGCGCTACCTGGACTGCTATCCTGTGGGTTACACCGCCCTGGATAAGGTGGAGGTCTTCCAGGTTGACCTCACAGAGAAATGGAGAGAGTGGGAGCGCATCAATGCGCATTGCGGGCGATGGCAATCGCGCAGCAACGGAGTGGCCCTGCTCGCGCTCCTCCCCCTTGCAGCCGCGGCTCTAAGTTATCGCCTTCAAGGCTCGAGGCTTTGGCAGTCGCGGGCAGTGGTGGCCTCTCTTGCTCTTCTCAGCACAGTGCTGAGCGTTCTCCTTTGGCAGGTAGTGAAGCAGGTTGAAGGGGGATTGCGCACCGGCCAATTTGTCCGTTTCAACCTGAACCGCCTCATCGTCCAGGAGTTGGAAGCAAAGGGAGAGCTCGAAGAGGCAACGGAGAATCTCTTAACCGCTGTAGGCAGCTTTACCTCCTTTTACTCGCCCACTCCTTTGAAGGAGGGGCTGAAGGTGGGGTCGCAAGCCATTATGCAGAAAGAAAACGGCTGGGTGTACCTGGCCCCCCTGATAAAGGATGTTTAGGGTTAAGCCATCTCTATTGGTCTAGCCCATCTGGAAGGGGTAGATGGGGCCGAGGTCGAGGAGGACGGTGAGGTCGTCGAGGGCCTGGCGGGTCTCGAGGAGAAGGGCAGGATCGCCAAGGTCGTCGCGAGTCAATCGGTCCCGGTAGTGGGCCTTGACCCAATCGACAAGGGCCGCATATCCCGTATCATTCATAAAGAGAGAGTCATGGCTATCGCCCAGCTCCGACTCGGTCAGCAGGCAGGGAAGGGTCACACAGGCGGGCCCCCCTCCATTCTTTAGACTTTCAGAGAGATCAAAGTAGAGGACCTGTTTGATCGGGTTGCTTTCCGCTAAGAGGCGGTCAATCACCGCTTTGGAGCGGGGGTTGTCGCGCGCCTTGGTCGAGGCGGCAAGGAGGAGCTCGCCCGAGGGGAGGGGGAGGAGCTGGGAGTTGAGCAGGTAGGAGTCGAGGAGATCCTCAAGAGGAAGCTCCTTCTGGGTAATCTCTAGGGCGGTGAGGGGAGTGCCGAGCCCCTCGAGCTGGTCGGAGAGCTGGGCGAGGAGCTTCGGGGTGTCGACCCACGCATCCTGGTAGTAGAGGAGGGTGTTTTTGTGGGCGGTGGCGACGAGGTCGTTGTGGAAGACCCCCCGCTCGACAAGGGGGGGGCTTTGCTTGGCAAAGAGGGTGTGGCTAAGGCGGTGGAGGCGGGCGATTGATTGGGAGGCCTCTAGGCTCTGACGCGCGGTGGAAAAGGCCCTCCCCTCTTTGCCGTAAACAAAAAGGGTAATCTGGGGGCCGTCATAGCTGGCACAGAGGGTGAGGGTGTTAGCCGCCCCCTCGTCCCCAAGAGTGTGGTGGGAGGGGAGGGGATCGTGGTGGACAAAGGACTCGGGAAAGGGGAGGAGGCACTGGAGGGCAAGGGCGGTGTGGATCGGCTCCAGAGAGCGGTGGAAGAGGGTGGCGAGGTTAGCAGGGGTGATGTGGACCCGGCCATCAGCGGTTGAGGAGGAGGGGCTGATGGTGGCGCCGTTAGCGGTCCAAAGGGCCGAGGAGGCGGAGCAGGCCCAGAGGAGCTCAGGGGCCTCCTTTGCAGCGCGGGCGAGAACCTCCGCATCGGTCCCCATAAAGCCGAGGAGACGCAAGGTGGCGATGTCGGGCCGCTCTTGCGGAGGGAGGAGGGCCTGCTTGATCCCAAGGTCGGCCAGCTGCTTCATCTTGTAGAGCCCCTGGAGGGCCGTTTTTTGGGGGTTGGAGGGCTCCCCCTTATGGGCGAGGGAGGCCGTGTTGCCAATCCCAAGGCCAAGGAAGGTATAGGTGGGCCCGGCTAAACCGTCGATGTAGACCGGATGGGTAGTAACGCTCATGAGGGGCACTCCTTGGATACTTGAGGATAGGCACAGGTGTCGGCGGCGTAGTAGCCGGTGGGGCGGTGGTTGCCGCTAAAGCCCACACCACCAAAGGGGGCGGCGCTGCTAGCGCCAGTTGTGGGGGCGTTCCAGTTGCAAACGCCGACGCGAAGTCGCTTCCAGACATAGGCAAAGCTCTCGGGTGAGTCGGAGAGGAGGGAGGCCGAGAGGCCAAAGCGGGTGCTTCCCGCCTCGGCGACCGCCGCTTCGAGGGTGGGGACCCGGATGAGCTGAAGGAGGGGGCCAAAGCACTCCTCGTCGGGACGAGAGGGGCAAGGGGTGGCGTCGACAAGGCCGGGTGAGAGAGTTCGGGAGTTGCGCTTTGAGGCCGGTTTAAGGGGGAGGGCCCCCTGGCTGAGGAGGCCCTGCTGGAAGGCGAGGACCCGGTCGGCTGCCTGGGCATTGATGAGCGGCGCAATCTCAAATCGGTCGATCGCCTCCAGTAGGCTATCAAGGAAAGAATTTGCTTTAGGAGAGTCGATGAGGATAAGGCGGCGGGCGCAGGTGCACCGCTGCCCGGCGGTGAGGTAGGCCGACTTAAGGGTGATCTCGACCGCTTTGTCGATCGGGTCTTCGACGATGAGGGGGTTGTTCCCCCCCATCTCGAGGGCGAGGATCTTGTCGGGGTGTTTGCCGTAGTGTTCGGAGAGGGCAAGGCCGGTCTTAGCGCTGCCGGTAAAGAGGAGGCCGTTGAGGTCGGGATGGGTAGCGAGCTCCCTGCCGACCTCTGGTCCCCCCTGCAGGATGGTGAGGACCCCCTCTGGGAGGCCGGCCTGGGACCAGAGCTCGCCGATCCGGGCTCCAACGCGGGGGGTGTGCTCGCTCGGTTTGAAGACGACGGTGTTGCCGGCGAGGAGGGCGGGGACGATGTGGCCGCTCGGGAGGTGGCCGGGGAAATTGAAGGGGCCGAGGACACCGAGGATCCCGTGGGGGCGGTGGCGGATAGTGATGCCGGGGCGGGAGAGGGTGCCGGCCCTCTCCTTGAGCGCCTCGATGGAGAGGGGGATCTTGGCGATCATCGCTTTGACCTCCTCCTCCGCCTCCCAAAGGGGCTTTCCGACCTCCTCGGCGATAAGGTGGGGGAGGGAGTCCTCCTTTTCGATTTCAGAGGCATAGGCCCTGGCGATGGCGCACCGCTCCTCGAAAGGGGTCTCCTGCCACATCCAGAGGGCCTTTTTCGCTTTAGAAAGGATGGGCATAGGCGATGGTGTCCCCCTCCTTGACCTCAAGGGCGGCCGCCGCCTCAGCATCGATCACCACACCTCCCTGTTCCACTTGAATGTGGGCGATGGTGGCCCGAAAATCGATCCGCTCATTGGAGAGGAGGTGGGGAGTGCTGTGGAGAGCGGTGTTAGTGATTTTGGCAACGGGAGTGGGGACCCTCACGCGGAGGGTGCGGATCTCCTTGGTCTTTGCGCCAAAGAAGGGGCCTGCATCGAGGAGGTCGACCCAGCGGGTGAAGTGGAAATTCTCCTGCTTGAGGAGGCGGAGGGCGGGCTCGGTATTGGGGTGGGCCTTGCCGATAGTCGAGCGGACCTTGTGGGAGAGGAGGGCGACATAGAAGGGGTGGCGGGGGGCAAGGTCGGGGATAAAGCGGCCATCCCGGTAGCGCCTCTCGTCAACCTCATCAAACGGCAAATCAAAGAAGGGGCGCATCACCTCCTCAAAGAAGTGGGAAGGGGAAAATCCCCTCAACAGAGCCATGATCTCACTGCCAAAGCGGTCGGGGAAGGCGCCGACAAAGAGGAGGCGGGAGAGGGAGAGGAGGCGGCCGAGCCCCCCCTGGCGGTGGTCGGGGTGGAGGTAGAGGGAGCAGATCTCAGAGGGGCCACTTCCCAGTGTGGTGGGAACGAGGAGCTTGAGCTGCTTGTCGACCGGCAGGTAGTCGGAGTGCTGGTGGTGGTGGGTGAGGTGGAAGGCCCAGGGCGGCTCGGGTTCTCCGATCTGGGAGTTGAGCCCTGAGCAGCCGATCACCCCCTCGCTCGTCTCCAGGACAAAGAGGTAGCTCTCATCCTTGGGGCGGGTGACCGTTTTGGAGAAGGCGTGGAAAGAGTCTT
Organism: Parachlamydiales bacterium; assembly: GCA_050250135.1. Taxonomy (GTDB): domain Bacteria; phylum Chlamydiota; class Chlamydiia; order Chlamydiales; family JAFEGQ01; genus JBFWPF01. The sequence goes on from JBFWPF010000028.1 coordinate 7,074, forward strand.
CGATCCGCTCTCGGAGGAGGGTCCGATCGGCCGGGAGGGAGGTAATGCCACCAGAAGAGAGGCTAGCCAGCTCCACCAGCGCATCCAGGTCCCTCATCTCAATCGGCCGGATCCGGATCACCCTAGCTCCTCCAGCGTCTGCCCGATCTTTTCAAGGGCCAAGTCGAGGTGCTCCTCTTTGATGCAAGGGGGAAGGAGCATCCTCACCCGCTCGTGCTTAGCCCCTGCCACAAAGACCAGGACCCCATTGTCGAAAAGGCGGCGGACAAACCCCTCGCCGTCGGGATGGGAGAAGGCGCACATCAGCCCCACGCCGTAGGGTCCCGAAATCTGCGGTTCAAAGCGCCCTAATCCCTTCACGAAATAGGTATGAAGGGCCTCTCGGCGCCCCCCCGACTCTAGCTGCCCCAGCACACTCTTCGCCGCGTAGATCGCGGAGGTGCTCGAGATAAAGGTCTGGGAAAGGAGCCCCGCCCTTGGCTTGTAGGGGGTTCTGAAGAGGGTAGCGCACACCTGGCCCAGCTTGCCGATCGTCACGATGTCGACAAGGTCGAGGAGCCCTAGCGCCTGACAGGCGAGGAGAGAGGCCGTTCGCCCAAAGGTCTGGATCTCATCGGCCAGGATCGCAATGTCGTGGGCCTTTAGCAGGGTGAGGAGGGGGCGGAAAAAGTCGCTAGGGGCGGTGTAGATTCCCCCCTCTCCCTGCACCGGCTCGAAGAGGAAGGCGGCGTAGTCATGGGGATGTGCCTGCAGGTGCTTTTGAAGAGCGCCTAGCGCATCTCCCGGATAGAAAGGGAGGTAGTCGACCTCGAGGTTGGAGGGAAGGCCCTCCCGATAGGCGGGGCGGTCGGTCACCTGCGAGAGGGTGCAGGTCCTCCCGTGGAAGCTGTTGGCAAAGGCGAGGAGGCGCCGTTTTGGGGCCTGTTTCTGAAAGGCGAGCTTTAGCCCATTCTCAACGGCCATGGCGCCCGATGTGGTGAGAAAGCAGTGGGGGAGGCTGCAGCGCTCCGTTAGCTGCTCCATCAGTTCGATTGCCTCCCGGTTTTGCTGCAGGTTCCCCTGCATCACCAGGTCGTTTGAGGCGGCATCGATTGCAGAGCCAACCATCTCGGGGAGGCTATGGCCAGGGTGGACCCCAATGCCGCTGATCAGGTCGAGCTTAACCGAGCCATCAGCCAGCTCCACAAAGGGGCCATTCCCGATGCCACTCCCAATATAAGGGTACCAGAGGCCCGCCGCCCGCAGCTCCTTTGCCCGCTCCAGGAGCCGCTCATACCCCTCTTTAAGTGAGGGGTGAGGGCCCCGGATCGCCTGGACTCGCCCTTGGTGCTCCTTTACCGCTTCAAGGATGAGCCGTTTCCCCTCCGCTAAGCGGGGATCGAGGCGCAAGGCGTCGGCTACACACTTTCCCACTCAATCTCTCCGATATTTAAGCCGCATAAAAGGTCCCCTGCGAGCCGACTCCTCTCGACAAGCGACTGACGCACGCAATACTCCTCAGCCGTATGAAGTCCCCCTCCCACAACGCCAAGCGTATCGAGACAGGGGACCCCTTGCGCCGCCACCAGATTCCCATCGCACACTCCGCCCGTTTTTTGCCAGCGCACCTCAGGATCGAGCCTCTCGATGATCCCCATCAGCTGCTCCGTCCCTGCCGATATCGGCTTCGGAGGGCGATCGGAGAGGGTCTCGCAAGTGATCGCGACCTCACGGCTCTTCTCGATGTGAGCGATTCGACCGGCCAAATCAAAGGGGGCCTCGTACCGGATGTTGAGCAGCGCTGAGGCCGACTCAGCCACCCCATTGAGCGCCTCTCCTCCCTCGATCTTCCCCACATTCCAGCCCGCCGGAAGATCGGCAAAGAGGGCGATCAGCGCGTGCGTGGCGCTCCTTCCCGCCTCAGGATCTCTCCCTGCATGAGCCGCCCGCCCTTTAACCCCGATCCGATAGTTGGCCGACCCCTTTCTCTCATTAATAAGGGCCCCATCGGGCAAAGCGGGCTCAAACAGAAGGGCGAGATGGCACCCCTTCGCCACCTCTTCGATGACCGGTCGCGACTTGGGCGATCCCAGCTCCTCATCCCCATTCAGCACAACTCGCCACCCCACCCGCTCCCCTCCCTGTGCTTCCAGTCGGGTGAGCGCTTCCAAGAGGATCACCAGCCCCCCTTTCATATCGGCAACGCCCGGACCGTACAGCCGCCCTCCCTCCTCTCGCACTGGCCATCCCGTTTGATGATAGGTGTCGTAATGCCCTCCCAGGTAGATCTGGAGGGGGGCGGAGGGGCGCTTGCGGAAGATCAGCCCACAACCTAGCCGCTCCTGATCCGCATCAAGGGGCGCAAAGTCGACAGAAAGGGCCTCCTGCATCACTTTGAGGCCAGCTGGGTCGTGACTCCAGCTAGAAATCTCACACCACCGCTTGAGTCGTTTTTCTAATCCTGACAATTTCTCCATCTCGGGCGCATAATCAATTAGATGCCTTGTTCCTTATCACCCCATCAGAAATTTTTACACCCATTTTTTTGTTGGTGAAAAACCCGCCCAAGCTGTTACACGGGTAAGAATATGTACGTCCTTAGAAGGTTATGGCAGGTGGCCTCTTAGCGAATCGAGCCAGATTGTTGAAATCGCGACGAAGCCCATAGCCAAAGCGCTATGGGTGAGGAGCGAGATCGACAAGATGGCCGATGCAGCAAGAGGGCGACGCCACAACTTTTTAAGGGCGTACAAGAATAAGACCTGTCAACTGGGGCTGATGTGAAGAAGCAATCTGTAAGTGCGAAATTGGAAAAGGCTGTGATGAAAAAGCTCCTCGACCGACAGCAAAATGCCTGCTACGTATTGATTACTTGTGGAGAACCCTCCCCCTTGGGTGAAATGGAGGTCGAAATGACCTACGAAGGGGATTCCGACCTGGCCGCCTATCTGATTGATAGCGCTCAGACCCTCTTTGAACAACCGTTAGCGCTGGCTGAATACCCGCAACCGTGACCCATAGAACCTGGCTTTGGGCCTATCTCGGCCCCCTTTTCCTCCTCCCGGTAGCCCCCCTTTGCCATACCCCCCTCCTTCCTCTCGTTGCCCTTGTAACGCTTCCCGCTACTATTCTCTGGCGATACAAAGGGCTGGTCGGGTCGGCCCTTGTGTTAGGGGGGGCTCTCCTCCTGATCCCTTCTGAGCTCCGCCTCTGGCATGGGGGCTTCTCCCTCCTTGCGTTTGGCGCCGCTTACCTCTCCCTTCAGACCCTCTCCAAGATTGGGGAGCCCCTCACCCGCTCTCAGCAGGAGAGCAAGGAGAGAGGGGAGCGGCTGGCGACCCTCGAGGCCCACCTCAAGGAGGTCCACCGGGCCCATCTAGAGGAGGTCGACCGCTTAGAGGGGCGGCTTGGGGTGTCCAAGGCCCAAGAGGGGGCGATGCGGTCGGCGCTCAACGCCCTCCGCTGCGCCGCCTACCAGCAGGAGCTCGACCTTGGGCGCCTGCACAAGCAAAAACCGGCCGCCCTCCTTGGCCAGCTCAAGCAGCTCCGTAACCAGTTTCACGAGAAGGATGAGGAGCTTCATAAGGCGAGAGGGGAGCGGTATGAGGTCGAGACCCGCCTGCTCGAGCTGGAGCGGCGGTTTGAGGAGGAGCGGCTAGAGGCAGGGCGGGAGACCTTCTGGGTTACCCCCACCCCGCCCCCGCCAGCCGACGCCGGTGAGCTCGAGGCCCTTGTGGGAGATCTCCTATCTGAGCTAAAATCCCGTTGTGTGCCCATGCATACCCTCGACCTCTCAGTATTAACTAGAAAATCATGAAGTCCTTCCTCGCTTCCATCCTGGCGCCGCTCCTCAGCATCGCCTTCCTGATGCTCAGCATCGGCTACTTCCTCACCTTTATCTCCCTCCGGATTGCCTATGAGGGGGGCTCCGATTTTGTCATCGGCGCCGTCCAGTCGGCCTTCTACGCCGGGATGTTGATTGGCGCCATGCGGATCGAGCGGATGGTCCGCCGGATCGGCCATATCCGCACCTTTGCCGCCTTTGCCTGCGTCAACACCATCAGCATCCTCGTCCAGGCCCTCTGGTACCAACCGATCCTCTGGTTCCTCTGCCGCTTTGCTGGCGGCGTTGCCGCCGCTGCCTCCTATGTCGTCATCGAGAGCTGGCTCCTCTCCAAGAGCACCGTTGCCACCCGCGGGCGGATCCTCTCCTTCTATATGATCGCCCTCTACGCCTCCCAGTCGATCTCCCAATTTATCCTTAAGCTATTCCATATCAGCGACATAACACCGTTCCTCATCTCAGCAGCCCTCGCCTCCCTCTGTGCGATCCCCCTGGCGATCACCTATAGCCCTTCGCCTAAGCCGGAGGAGCCCTCGGTCGCCAGCTTTTTCAATCTCCTCAAGGAGTCCCCCTTTGGTTTTATGGGGTGTGTGGTGGGGGGGCTGATCCTGAGCGCCATCTATGCTTTTGCCCCGATCTTTGCGGCTGAGACCGGCCTTCCTGTGCCCTTTGCCATGTTCCTCACCATTGCAGGGGGCTTTCTCCTTCAGTGGCCGATTGGGCATTTCTCTGACATCTTTGACCGGCGGCGTGTTCTGATGCTTACCGCTACCGCTGTCCTCATCCCATGCGCTGGCATCCTCTTTACCCCTAACTGGGCGATCCTGAATCTAGCCTTTCTTTTCCTTCTTGGGGGGCTGACCTTTACCCTTTATCCCCTTGGCATCACCCACGTTTGCGACCGGGTCCAGCCCCACGACATCACGGCGGCCACCGGTGTCCTCCTGGTCGCTTACGGCATTGGGGCCTCGACGGGCGCCATGATCTGCAGCCCCTTTGTGGAGTATTTCCACATCGCCGCTCTCTTTGCCTACATCGGGGTTTGTGCGCTGATCTTGGCCGGATTTGGCCTATATTCGATGATCCGCCGTCCTATTGTCCCGCTTGAGGACCAGAACCCTTACGTCCTTCTGCCCCGCGCCACCCAGGTCGCCTACGAGCTCGATCCTAGAGCTAATCCCACCGAGGAGGAGGATAAATCATAGGCAAGGGACTCCTGTTGCTAGGTATCCCAGAGATTGCGGAAAGGGCGATTTCGATCCCAGCGGAGAATGCTAAAGTCCCGCTTATCGCAGGTTAGGATGTCGCCACTCTCAATGTACTCTGCCAGAATGATGAGAGAGAGATCAGCAAAATCGATCCGTTGTTTGGAATAGCGCTCAATGAGTGTCGCGATTCGAGAGAGATCCTGTTCATCTAACGGATGAATAGCGAACAGCTCTCCCGTTTGCTGGGCGTCCAATAGGTTCACAAGCTGACGAGAGGAAATCACATGAGCTAGTTCAGTCAGTACCGGCCATGTAGTAACCCAGGGACGATTTTGATAGGCCATAGTAAGAGAACAGGCCTTCCTATAGTGGCGATCTCTTGTATCTGCGAGGGCTGCTAGGAAACTGGTGTCGAGGATAATGGGCCCATTAGACCGTTTTTGTTTGCTCACCGTCCATATTTCCTTCTGATCGCTTCCTTGACCCTTGTTTCACACGACTTGCGTCCTTGTGCAGTATGAGAGGAGCCAAGGTAACCATATTCTTCCAATATTTCCATCTTGGTCCGCTTTCCTGTGCTCAAACGGGCTGCTGATTCTGCAAGCGATTTCCTTGTAGCCTCCGATCGACTGATCCCCCACGTTTTAGATAGCTTATCCAAGTTAGATTCGTCGTCGGGGTTGGTTCGTACATTGAGATGGCTCATACATCCTCCTGTGACACATATTGTAACACATGCTGATTTTTTGTGATACAAATTATAAGCATTTGAAAACCAACAATCTATCTTGTCAGGACCTCACACCCCTCATCCGTAATGAGGAGGGTGTGCTCCCACTGGGCGGAAGGGCGACCATCTACGGTGCGCGCCACCCAGTGGTTGAGGGGATCGATCTGGGCCTCCGCCTTGCCCGCATTGATCATCGGCTCAATCGTAAAGGTCATCCCAGGCGCTAGGGGAATATGGACGGTGTTGCGGCAGTGGGGAATTTGGGGGGGCTCATGGAAATCGAGACCGACCCCATGGCCAACAAACTGATGAACCACACTGCACCCCCGCCCCTCGGCATAGTCGGTGATCGCATCGCCAATCGCGCTGAGCAAAACCCCCGGCTTCAGAATGGCGATCGCCCGCTCCAAGCACTCGTGGGCCGTCTCCACTACCGCCTTGCGCTCCTCACTGGTCTTCCCGATCACCACCATTCGGCTTGTATCCCCGTAGTAGCCGTCGAGTATCGCCGAGACGTCGATGTTGAGGATGTCCCCCTCCACAAGGGGTTGGTCATCGGGTATCCCATGGCAGATCACCTCGTTGAGCGAGGTGCAGATAGGGGCCGGAAAGGGGGGCTCCCCGTAGCCCAGCGGGGCAGCAATCGCCCCCGCCTCTTGGTGGAGCTCTAGCGCATAATCGGCGAGCTCTCGCGTGGTTACCCCCGCCTTGGCCCTTTTGCACACCTTGCCTAAGATCTCGGCCGTCAGCCGGCACGCCTTCCGAATCCCCGCGATCTGCTCCGGCGTCTTGAGCAGAATGCCAAATTGCTTCCGGTACTGCTCGGCCAGTTTCTCATGATGGAGCTCAGCCGGAAGCTGCGGATAGTGGCACTTCTTAAACTTCTGCCCACTGCCACACCAGCAGGGATCATTTCTTCCGATCATAGTCTACCTTCACCAGCGCAAGTCCATGGGCCGGCGCGCACATTCCCGCCGCCTGCCGATCGAGTCCTGCCAGTATGTCACCCATTGCGTTAGGGGGCAACTTTCCCTGCCCCACTTGCACCAGCGTCCCCACCACATTGCGGGCCATCCGATAGAGGAAGGACTCCGCCCGCAGCACCACCGTCAGCTCCCCCTCAAACGTGAGGTGGAGTGTTCGCACCGTATTCTCCCGCCCCTCCTTCGTCACATTGGCAAAGGCGGCAAAGTCGTGCCTGCCCCGGAGCCGATCAGCTGCCTCCTCCATCGCCGCCACATCGAGGTGGGGGCAGTGCCAGTGGGTCCTCCGCGCGTGGGGGAGCTGTACCTCGGAGAGGGTGAGTTGGTAGCGGTACTCCTTAGCCAGCGCATCGAGTGTCGGATGAAAGTTAGCAGGGGCCTCCTCCAGCGAGAGGACCCGCACATCAGGCGGGAGCAGGGCATTGACGCTCCTAAGAGGGGGAACACCTTTTCTACTAAAAAATTGAATTGTCTGACCCGTTGCATGGACCCCGGCGTCGGTTCGGCTGGCCGCCTGTAAGCTCACGGGGTGCTGGAGGATCTGCTCCAGCACCGCCTGGAGGGTTCCCTCAATCGTGGGCCCCATCCCCACCTCCTGCCAGCCCAGGTAGGCGGTCCCGTCGTAGGCAACAATCCCTTTTAAGTTTATCATGCGGCGATTTTATCAGCCCTTGCGATTGTGGACGAGATTATCAAGCATTTGAAGAGGGGAGAGGTAGTTGCCCTCCCAACCGATACCGTTTATGGCCTGGCGGCGCCCTTTGCGGCGGTGGACAAGCTCTTTGCCCTTAAGGGGCGCTCACCCCACCAGCCGATTTTGATCCTTGCGGCCACCCTTGACCAGATAGAGCCCTACCTGGAAAACCCTCCGCAGAGCTTTTATTGGCTAGCGCGCGACTATTGGCCGGGACCTTTAAGTCTAGTGGTGCCGGTGAAGGGGGATTTGCCCCAGGCCTGCCAGCAGGAGGGGTCGGCCGGCTTCCGCATTCCCAACCATCCTCTGGCTCTCGAGGTCTTGGCTGAGGTGGGCCCCCTTGCGGTCACCTCGGCGAACCGGTCTGGTGAGCCTCCGGCTAAAAAGGCGGAGGAGGTCCATTTTGATGTGCCGATTCTCGCTGGGGGGGCGGCATCAGGAGAGCCCTCCACGATCCTCAAGTGGGAGGGCGCAAGGTGGGAGCTCATCCGCATGGGGAAGGTCGTGCCGCTCCTGCCCCAATAAGGGTTAGACCGTCGGAATTTGATCCCTGTCGACCAGCACCACACCCTCGACCTGGCCGCTATTGAGAGCCTCGGTGGCCGCTTTCCAAAAGGCATCGAGGTTCCGCTGCCGCCATAGCTCGTAGGCAGCAGGCTCTAGACGCTGCGCATAGATCCGGTCGCTCAGTAGGGGCATCTGGACCACCCTGGGCTTGTTTTCAGACTTTGCTGCCGCCTCGAATATTCCCTTGTAGGCGTGGTAGATGACCTGCTGAGCATCATCGATCTGGGTTGGGCTACCAACCACCGGTCCCAGGGCATGGATCAGGAGATGGCCAGGATGGGTTTTATCCCCCTCCGGCCATTTCATCACCGCTATCTCCCCCGGGTTGAGCGCTTTTTTCGGGTCGCTGCTCTTTCCACTCGTTCTCGGGGAACTCGGCGGTAAAGGCTCTGTTAGTCCCCCCACCTCCTCGAGCTACCTCGGGACTTGCCGCGTTGACATAGATGTTGGCCCCCTTTATGCCCTTTGTCACCGACTGCTTGGCTACCGTGATCGTCCCTTTACTACCCCTGATTGTGACCTATCGTCCAGGGGGCGCGGCAGATGGTAGTCAGATAGCGCACATCGTGACGAGGCCAGGTCTTTAGACCTGGGTGAGGAGGGATGTCCGCTAGATGGCCACCAGCTGTAGATGCCCTCTGGGCGATAGGTCGCAATCAGGGGTACTAGCCGGATAGGTAATTTGATCATTTTCTCGGGTGCCCTCTGGGGCCTTTCTGACGGGGATTTCCACCGAACTCGCTTCTTTCACTCCCTTGTCGATCTTTCTGAGTACATGGAAGTCGTAGAGCTTATCGATCAGTTCACGTTTGGGGAGCGGGTCACTAGCTAGGATCCGCCGGGCCACGCTGGCCCTGGTGCTCCGTTGATGGGTTAGCCCCAGCCACCTACCCAACCGCTCAAAGGGGTTGAGCTCAACAATCTCCCAATTCCCCTTGTGGTGGCGGATATAGAGGTGCTTCCCCTTCTTTTTTGCTTTCGGCTTAAGGTCCGCATAGGCATTAATGACCTGCTCTGTAGTAGCCCATGACTCGCGTACGGTAACCATCTCTGTACTCCTGCTTAGGCCCGGCGTACAGAAATTCAAATAAAAACGCAATAGTTTGAAAGGCGTTGGGCCCCCGCCTCAATAGTGGCGCGGCTGCCGAAGGCACTTACCCGGATAAAATGCTCGCCGTGAGGGCCAAAGCCAACCCCCGGCGTCACCACCACCCCCTGATCGAGCAGGCGGTCAAAGGTTCCCCACGAGTCGTGGCAGGGGAGCCAGAGATAGGGGGCATTTTCCCCTCCGTACGCCTTTGGAAGAGCCCGCCTGAGTATCTTGGCGTTCTCCATATAGTGGGCCACGAGATTTTGGACTTCGCCCCACCCCTCCTTGAGAGCCGCAAGGCCCCCGGCTTGAGCGATGGAGCAGGTCCCGTTGTAGAGGGTAGCGTTGAGGCGCTCCCAGTCGCGGCGCAAGGGGAGCCCCTTCGGAACGACCGTCCACCCGAGACGGACACCGGTAAAGCCGGCCAGCTTGGAGAAGGAATTGAGCTCAATAGCCACCTCATCGGCTCCGGGAATCTCGTAGATCGAACGGGGGATTGCGGGGTCCTGGATAAAGTGGTTATAGACCGCATCGACGATGATGAGGGCCCCGCTTTGGCGGGCCCACTCGACCGCTTGCTGGAGCTGCTCACGGGTGGCGCTGGTCCCCGTCGGGTTGACCGGGTTGCAGAGGATCAGCAGGTCGGCTGGGGGAAGCTCAGAGGGAAAAAACCCATTTTCCGGCGTGCAGGGGAGGAGGTGGGCGGTGTAGCCGGCAATCCGGGCGGCGTCCAAATTGATCGGGTAGACCGGATCCTGGACGAGGGCACGGCCCCCCCTTTTGAGGAGGAGGAGGCGGGCAAAGTCACACTTGGCCCCGTCAGAGATGAAGACCTCATCGGGTAAGAGATCAAACCGCTCGGCAATGGCCTCTCGAAGGGCTTTGTGGCCGGCGATAGGGCCATACCCTGTGTAGTGCTCGCGGGTGGCCAGGTCGCGCGCCGCCTTGGCCATTGCTTCGGCGACGACGGGGGGAAGGGGCTCGGTGGTGTCGCCGACCCCTAGGCGGAGGAGGTTCTGCCGCCCCTGGCACCGCCGGTCGATCTCATCAAACAGGTAGTTCTCGGCGACTTTTTGAATCATGAAATGCACACTCTGCCGTTAGGAGGCCGCCCCCCGCCGCCCCCCGAATCACATTGTGGGCCGCAGAGAGGAATTGCCAGTCGTGGGTAGCGCTAGGGCGGAGGTGGCCAACTGAGATCGCCATCCCCCTCTCGCGCCAAATGTCGAGCTCATAGTCTACTACGAGGGGCCGTTTTGGGGCAGTAGGGAGGTCGAGTCCGGGAAAATCGGCCCACGCCTCGAGGATCTCCCTCTCTGTCGGCCTCCGCGTAAAGGTGACCGAGACAGAGGCATAGTGGCCGTAGGGGACTGGGACCCGAACGCAGGTGGCCGAGATAGGGAAGACCCGCTCTAGGATGCGGAGGGGCTCCGTTTCACACTTCTCAGCCTCGCCAGGGATGTGAGGGCTAAGTTCGGTCCCTCCCATCGCCCCCTTGCCGGCGCCGCTCAAGGACTGGAGGGTGGTGACGGTCACCTGCTCGATCCCAAAGGGGCGCAGCGGCGCTAGGGCCATCGTGTAGGACTGGTGGGCGCAGTTCGGTTTAGCGATTAGGGGCGCTTTGGTTCCGTTGATTTCAGGGATCACTAGGGGGATCTGGGGATCCTTCCGGTGAACTGCATTGTGGGAGATAACCACAACACCGGCTCTAGCAAGGGCCCTCTCGAGCTCCTCGCCGCCCCCCATGCAGGAGAAGACAACGTCGCACTCGGAGAGCGCCTCAAAGGTCCCCTCTGTTAGCTCCCAGTCGCGCAGTAGCGGCATGCGGGGAAACCACTCCCCCTCACTGAGACGGCGCCCAATAGAGCGCTCAGAGGCCGTTAGGAGGGCGATTTCGAACCAAGGGTGTTCCTGCAGCAGGGCCACATAGTGTTGCCCTACCATCCCACTTGCCCCTAATACAGCCGCTCGGATCACACAGCAGCTCCCGCAAGGCCTGCGTCGACCAGCAGCTGGCGCAGGGCAAAGTGGTGGGCCTCGGAGAGGCGGTGGAGGGGAGGACGTGGATCTCCCGCTGGCTTGCCACAAAGGCGCATCGCCTCCTTGACCGGAATCGGATTGGGCTCGAAGGAGAGCCCCTTCATTACCGGAAAGAGGCCAAAGTGGATCTGCCGCGCCTCGTCAAGGTCACCCCTCTCCATCGCATCGACCAGGTCGCACATCGCCCGCGGCGCCAAGTTGGCCAGCGGGGAGATTACCCCAACCGCCCCCAGAGCCATCAGGGGAAGGGCATCGGTGTCGTTCCCTGCAAAAAAGGAGAACCCATCGGCAACCGACTCCAAAATCTCGCTTGCCTGCTCCCCATAGCACTCCTTTAGCCCGACGATATTCGGGACCCTTGCCAGTTGCCGCACCGTCAGCGGCTCGAGGTTCACCCCGCAACGGCTAGGGTTGTTGTAGAGGATAATCGGGAAGTCCCCCTCCTCGGCCACCCTCTCAAAGTGGGTGAAGAGCCCCTTTTGGGTCGGCTTGTTGTAGTAGGGGACCACCACCAGGGCACAGTCGGCCCCCAGCTCCTTGGCCCGCTTGACCTTTGCCACCGTCTCCTCTGTCGAGTTGGAGCCCGCCCCCACGACCACATCGATCCGCCCTCCAGCCACCTCGACCGCAATCGCAATGATCTCCTGCTGCTCTTCAGCCGTCAGCGCTGCAGACTCCCCAGTCGTCGCCAGCACCACCACCCCATCGACATCGGCAGCGAGCTGCTCCTCCAGATTCGCCACAAGGCCGGTCCGGTCCAACCTCCCCTCCCCATCGAAGGGGGTGATCATCGCTGTGTAGACCCCTCTCATGATCGCTCCTTCATTAGGACCTGGATCATATCATCCAGCTCATACACCCCTTTTCGCCCCACAATCCAGTGGGCCGCCATCGCCGCTCCCAGCCCAAACCCCTCCCGATTTCGCGCCCGGTGGGTCAGCTCGATCGTATCGGAGGCCGAGTCGAAGAGGACCGTATGGGTCCCCGGCGTTTGGCCACACCGCACACTCCCAAAGTGGAGCTGGCCAGGGAGGATCATGTTTTTGGGCCGCTCGTACAGGGCCTTCTCCTTTTCCGGAAGCTCCTTAATCAACACCTCGGCCAGCCGCTGGGCCGTCCCAGAGGGGGTGTCCCCTTTTTCTGCATGGTGGATCTCGTAGCCGGCGCAGTCATACCCCCACGCCTGGCTAAAGAGCCTCGCTGCCTCCTTCACCACCCAACCAAAGAGGTGCATCCCCAGGGAGAAATTGGCCGCATAGATAAGGCCTACCTTGGCCTCCTCTACCAGGCTCCCCACCGAGTCCAGATGGTCGTACCAACCCGTTGTTCCTACCACCAGGTCCTTGCCCGCTTTGGCGGCGATCCCGATGTGCTTCAACACCACATCGGGATGGGAGAAGTCGATGCAAACATCGGCCCCTTTTATAGCTTCTTCTGTTACAGGGACTTCCAGCGTATTCAGCCTAGCCACCACCTCGATATGGCGCTCTCGGAGGGCCCTTTCGACGACCCTCCCCATCTTCCCATAGCCCATCAATGCCACTTTCATAGCGGACTCCTTTTCCCCACTATAGGAAGCCCATCCGAAATGCCGCAATCCCATCTATAGCAGTAAGGGGGAGTGGGGCCCTTTGATTGCCCCCCCTCGCCCTAGCGGCCCATGTGGATACCCGCTGCTGCCGCCAGAACTGCTTAACTTACTTACCTCCAATAACTTAAGTAAATTATTGACAATTTAATAACAGTGTATTAAAATTATATTAAACCAAAAAGGAGGTTTTGGTATGGAAAACATAGGAAAGTGGTGCGTGACAAACCCTATTTACAAAGGGATTGGGGCCCTGGGTCCTGCAAAGCCTAGTAACTTCGAGAAGGGTCTAGATATGACTCTTGGCTTCGTCCAGCAGTCAGGGATCGAAGAGGAGAGCAAGCCCAACGCGACGGATCTGTCGCGGGCGACGAATAACTGCATCTGGGGAGGGGCTGGATTCTTTGTGGGTCTGATCCTCCTCACGGCCGTGCCGAACCGGATGACCAAGCTACTGGTCGCCGCCGGCACTGTCGTCTGGGCAGGGCTCACCCTCGCTCCAGGGGTCGGTGTTCACGTCGTCAACAAGGTGAGAAACTAGATCCCATTCAAAGCCGTAGGGAGTACTCTCCCTACGGCCCCATTGGAACGGCGGTGGCCACGCTATGCCGCCACATCTTTTCCAGAGTCTCTTGCTGCTCCCCATTTAGCTCGTAGAGGATCACAAAGCTGTCCTCATTCTTGGTGAAGGCCGCCTTCGTCCAGTTGGTCGAGCCACAGATGAGGGTGGAGCCGTCAATCCACGCTAACTTATGGTGAAAGAGGGAGGGCCCTCGGCTGAGCCGTACCGGAACATGGGCCCCCACCAGCCTCTCGACCGTCTTTTTAGAGGAGCCCTCCCCTGCGCTCCGGTCGATCACCGCCTCGACCTCCACCCCCCTTTCGTGGGCCGCCACCACCGCCTCCGTTAGGGCGGGGTGGGTAAAGGTGTACATGGCGATCCGGAGCGACTCCTTCGCCTCCCCAATCACCGCGATAATCCGCTCTAGCGCCCCCTTATCGCTCGGCTGCTGCCAAAACTCGAGCCGCTGCCCAACCGCCTCGAAGGCGTGGCGGGCGAGGGGAAAGGGGGGACCGCTGGGAAGGCGGGTAGTGAGGGTAGCCAAAATGGAGGCGGCTAGGTCCTCTGAATTGAGGGCGATCATCAGGTTGGGCTGGTTGCGAAGAGCATCGGAGGTAAAGTTAGCCGAGCCGATCCAGATCTCCTTTCGGTCGATCACCAGCACCTTTTGGTGCATCAGCCCCGAGATGCTCCGCTTGACCGCCTCGACCTTGGGCCCTAGCCGTTTCTCCACCCCTTTGCACCCTTTGTCGTACAGCACATAGACCCGTTTTCCCTCCTCTGCCTTCTGCTTCAGGGCGTGGCAGATCTTGGTGTCGTAGAGGGTGTAGATGGCGAGGTGGACCGACTCCTGCGCCCGCTCAATCGCTTTGGAGAGGGTGAGGGTAAGGTCGGCTCTTACCTGATTGGCGTAGAGCTTTGGGGGGTCATCTGCCTTGGGGAGGTGGGGATCGAGGCTCTCCAGCGCGATCCAGGCAAAGAGGGGAATCAGCCCAATCGTCAGGCTCTTCCACAACAGGGCACTAATAAACGTCGGCAGTTTCACTGTCACCCAGTGCAGGGATCATAGGCCAGCTCTCGTTCAATTTCCTCAATAGAGGGCAATGACCCCTTTAGTTCATCGGGAAGAGATTTTAGGATAGCGGTTTCATATTGGGAGATACCTATCGGTTTGCTTATGCCGCGGAGGGCGTATTCTGCGACTAACCGGTTTTTTCCCTTGCACAGGAGTAGGCCAATTGTGGGCCTGTCTTCTGGCTGCCGGATGATGTCATCCACGGCCGATAGATAGAAATTCATCTTGCCGATAAACTCAGGTCTAAAGTCTGCCGCTTTCAGTTCGATGACAATAAAGCATCTGAGCTTGTAGTGATAGAATAAGAGATCTAAGTAAAAGTCCTGATCTGCAACCTCTAGGTGAACCTGCCTACCCACGAAAGCGAAGCCCGCTCCAAGCTCAAGCAGAAATTTTTGCAAGTGGTCTAGCAAACCCGATTCTAACTGCCGCTCATCGTGCGATTCGGTAAGGGTGAGGAAGTCAAAACAATAGGGATCCTTGAGGAGTTGATCGGCTAGTTGCGACTGGCGGTCAGGAAGAGTGTCAGCGAAGTTGGTTACAGCGCTACCTTGTCGAGCGAATAGGTTGGACGAAATGCGGGCGTCTAACACGCTTCGGCTCCAGCCATTCGTCAGCACCTGTTGGGCATACCATGTACGCTCCTCAAGAGAGCTTAACTTCTGCATTATAAGTATGTTATGTCCCCAGGGAATTTGTGAAACAAGCCGTTTCACAATTTGGAAGTTGGCGAACTCTTTGGCGAACTGGACCATGAAGCGAACATTCCGAGTGGAGAATCCCTTCAGGTCAGGGAATGATGTTCTGAGGTCGCCTGCTAGTCTTTCGACGGTCTTCGATCCCCACCCTTCATGCTGTTGCTTCTGAAGCAGTGCAGATCCAATTTCCCAATAGAGGGTAATCAATTCTCGGTTCACCGCTGTAGCGGCTCTGAGCTGAGCGGCGGCGATTTTTGCCTTAAGGGTCCGTAAAAAACCCCCGTACGCTTGCGGCAGTTCAGTAGATTTTCGGATGACCGTAGCTGGGCCCAAAAATAGCTCCTCAGAATAGGAAGCTAATTTTTACATGATAGGTGGAATTTTAGCAAAGCCCGAGCTGCTAGTAAACATCAGCCGATTCACTGTCACCCATCGTCATTCCACCTGGAAAATACTCTTTCCAGCGGCGGGTGACAAGGGCAGCAGTCTCAGGATCGCAGAGCACCTCTTCAGGATAAGAGGGCTTCATGCGCGCATCGATCAGGATAGGCCCCTCGTAGCAGAGGTGGTGGCGGTGGACGCCGTTAACTTTGGCATGGATGTCGGCGGCAGGTTCGAAACGGGTAAAGGTGGTCCAGAGGAAGCTGGGGACCGTTTTGGTGGCTTTTTTGGCGTTGTCGACCAGGACAAGGAGGGGCCAATCGGTAAAGTGATGGAGCGCTGACTCCTTGTCTCCCTCAATCACCAGGCAGCCAGGGCAGAACGGAATGGCCTCGCAAATCCCCTCTGGAAGGGGTCCCGTGATCTTTTCGGGCAGCTTGCGGCGCGCCTCTCCCATGCCGAGGAGGACCCCTTTGCTCCCCTTATTGAGTTCAGGGCCGGCGTAGTCGAGAGTATCGAACGAGAGGTGGCCGAAAATGTAGAGGTCGGTAGCGGGATTAAAGCGCTCTAGGACCGTTGTGAGGGTCTTTCGGAAGTCGCGCAAATCGACCTCCTGATCGGTCAGGAGGAGGAACTTGGTGAGGGAGAGCTGACCTTCGCCGAGTATCCGGAAGCCACTCGCCATCGATTCGCGCCAGTAGCGCTCCTGCACGACGGCAGCGCTGAGGCTATGAAAACCGGTCTCCCCATAGCTCCAGAGCCGCTTTACGCCGGGCATTACGACGGGAAAGAGGGGACTCATCAGATCCTGGAGGTAGTCGCCGATCGCAAAGTCCTCCTGGCGCGGTTTTCCCACCACCGTTGCGGGGTAGATCGCCCCCTTTCTGCGGAGGACCTTGTGGCACTTGAAGTAGGGGAAGTCGTGCTCGAGGCTGTAGTACCCATAGTGATCCCCAAAGGGCCCCTCAGGGCGCCGCTCATGGGGGGGAGATTCGCCGATGAGGGCAAACTCGCACTCGGCGATGAGCGGGTGGGGGGAGTAGGGGATCCGCTCGAGTTTGCGCCCCAGCAGCAGCGAGGCGAAGAGGAGCTCGGGGACCTTTTCGGGGAGGGGGGCGACGGCGGCCAGCGTGAGGGCAGGGGGGCCCCCCAAGAAGATGGTGACGGGCAGCGCCTCGCCCTGTTTTTCGGCCTCGTAGTAGTGGAAGCCGCCCCCCTTGCCGATCTGAAAGTGGAGGCCGGTATGGTGGGCGTCGAACCGTTGGATCCGGTACATGCCGAGGTTGCCAGGGCCGCCGCCAGGGGGCTCGGTATAGACGAGGGGGAGGGTGATAAAGGGGCCTCCATCCTTGGGCCAGGAGGTGAGGAGGGGGAGGGTGGTGAGATCGGCTTCACTCTCCTCCAGTATGGGCCCCCGTTTTTTTCGGCGCAGGCCCAGCTTAAGGAGGGAGGTAAGGTTCTGCCAGAGGGCCCCCAAGCTAGGCTTTTGCAAGAGGGAGACCAGCTCCTCGACCACCCGATCTGGCCGGTTGTGGAAGGCGATGGCTAGCCGCTTGCGGGACCCGAAGAGGTTGGTGGCGACCGGAAACGGGCTCCCCTTGACCGAGGTGAAGAGGAGGGCGGGCCCTCCAGCTGCGACCACTCGCCGGTGGATTTCGGCGAGCTCAAGGTGGGGATCGACAGGGGCCTCGACCAAAACCAGCTCCCCCGCCCGATCCAGTGCGTTAAGAAATTCCCTGAGATTGCGCAAGGGATTACTAGATCTTCTCTCCAGAGGCCCGCATCTGCTTCACAGCTGCCTCGATCCCGATCTTGTTGACCGTGCGGATGGCCGCGGCCGACAAGGAGAGGGTCACAAACCGCCCCTCATTGGGGAGGTAGAACTTCTTCTTCACTAGATTGGGGACGAAACGGCGCCGCGTCTTCCCCGTTATGTTAAGACCGATCCCTTTCTTTTTCTTGGCGATACCGCGGATCGAATAGCTCCGGCCTGCAACCGGCTTCTTTTTGGTCAGTTGGCACTGTCGTCCCATCGTGCTCCCTCCTAAGTCACTGGGCAGAGTGCCATATTGCAGAATATCTGAAAAGGGGTCATGTATCAGGTAAGAAAATTATTGAATTCCGTGGAAAAAATTGAGGCAGATCTGGTGGTGATTGGGTCGGGCCCCGCCGGGCAAAAGGGGGCGATCCAGGCGGCTAAGTTAGGGAAGCGGGTCGTCGTTATCGAGTCCGATGCCAACCCTGGTGGCGCCAGCCTCAACTCGGGGACTATTCCCTCTAAGTCCCTTAGAGAAGCCATCTTAGACCTTACTCGCTTTAACGAGCGCTCCTTTTACGGGAAGGAGATCAAGTATGAGGGGGTCTCGATCAACCGCCTTAACCACCGCCTCCGCCGGGTGCTCGAAGAGGAGAGGAAGAACCTTTTCCGCCATTTCCGGAAGAATGGGATCCGCCTTATCCCCGGCTTTGCCCGTTTTATCGGACCCTCCCGAGTCGAGGTCGAGGATGCCGAGCACAACCTCCACTACCAAATCGAGGGGCGCTTCTTTCTCCTGGCTACTGGCTCCAAGCCCCGCAACCCCACCAACATCCCCTTTGACAAGGAGGTTATCCTCGACTCGACCCGCCTCCTCGACATCGACCAGGTTCCTGAGAGCCTCCTTGTTCTCGGGAGCGGCGTGATCGGCTCCGAGTATGCCAGCTTCTTTGCCGCCCTGGGCACCAAGGTAACGGTCGTCGATAAGCGGGACCATATGCTCCCCCTTCTCGACTCTGAAATAGGGACCCACCTCCAGGCGGAGCTAGGGGACCTGGGCCTAAAATTCCTCCCCCGAAAGACGGTGCGGGACATTAAGCGGGCCGAGGGCCATGCCCTCCTTTCCTTTGATGATGGGACGACCCTCGAGTCGGACAAGCTCCTCTATGCCCTTGGGCGAACGGCGAACATCGCTGGCATGAACCTCGAGCAGATCGGCGTCGCCATTACCGACCGGGGCAATGTGGCGGTGAACGACTTCTTTCAGACGAGCCTCTCCCACATCTACGCCGCCGGCGACGTGATCGGAGGCCCGTGTCTGGCCTCAACGAGCATGGAGCAGGGGCGCCTAGTCTCTTGCCATGCTTTTGGGGCGCAGGCGACCCCCTTCCCCAAGGCCTTTCCGATCGGGATCTACACCATCCCCGAGATCTCCTGTATTGGGTACACCGAGGAGCAGCTGCAACAGAAAAATATTCAGTATGAGGTTGGCCGTGCTTACTACTACGAGATTGCCCGCGGCCAGATCTCCGGCTCAACGCGGGGCCTTTTCAAGCTCCTTTTCCACCCTGAAACTCGTGAAATCCTAGGGGTTCACATCTTGGGTCGCTCAGCCACCGAGACGATCCATATCGGCCAGGTAGCCATGAGCTTCAATGCTCGGATTGACTACTTTGTGAGCCATATCTTCAACTACCCCACCTTTGCCGAGGGGTACCGGATCGCCGCCCTCAACGGCATCAACAAGCTCTCTCGCCGCTCCTAATTAGGTCTTGCAGGGATTCCTCGGGGAGGCGATAATCAACGCTTTTACTGCTGCTGCCTTACAAGGCATAAATACTTTTTATTTAAAGGAAAATCAGGTGAATTCTTTTGCGGAATTAGGGGTGGAAATTCATATTTTAGATGCTTTGGAGGGGATGGGATTCCAACACCCTTCGCCGATCCAGCAGAGGGCGATCCCTTTGATATTTGAAGGGAGGGACCTGATGGCGATGGCCGAGACGGGATCGGGCAAGACCGCTACCTGCGCCATTCCCATTTGCCAACGGATCGATCCCGCCAAAAGGGAGATTCAGGGGCTGGTTGTGGTCCCTACGAGGGAATTGGCCAAGCAGTATGCGACCGAGGCCCAGAAAATTGGCCGATTAAAAGGGGTCAAGGTCCTTGCCGTATTTGGGGGCGAGGATATTCGGCGCCAGCGGTCGAAATTGGATCGGGGGATCCACCTGTTGGTCGCGACGCCGGGGCGGCTCATCGACCTGATCCGCTCCCGCGCTCTGAGTCTAGATGGGGTCCAGACGCTGGTGCTCGATGAGGCCGACGAGATGCTCAACATGGGCTTTTACGAGGACTTGGAGTTTATCATCGGACAGCTCGAGCACGAGCACCAAACCCTCCTCTTCTCAGCCACCATGCCCCCGCAGATCAAAAAGACCGGGGCGGTCCATATGAGAGATCCTGTTGAGATCACCCTTTCTGATGGGGGGAGGGGGCCGCAGGCGCTCGAGCACCACTTTGCCTTTTGCGCTGAATCGAAGGGGCGGATGAAGGTGATGGAGGGGATCATGGCGGAGATGAAGCCCCACCAGTCGCTGATTTTCTGCCGGTCACGCCGGGAGGCCGAGCAGGTTTGTCGTGACCTGAGGAAGGGGGCACAAGGGGTCGAGTATCTCCATGGGGGGCTCTCCCAATCGGTCCGGACGCGGATCACCGAGAAGTTTGAGAAGGGGAAAATCCATACCCTTGTTGCTACCGATGTGGCGGCGCGGGGGCTCGACTTTTCCCAGGTTAGCCACGTTTTTCTCTTCCACCTCCCATCCGACGTCGACCTCTATATGCACCGGGCTGGAAGGGCGGGAAGGTCGGGAAGGGCCGGGGTAGCCGTGACTTTGGTTACCCATCAGGAGCTTTCGATGGTCCCCAAGGTCCTAAAGCGGCTAGATCGCCTAGCGCAGTGGATCGGAGAGGCTCCCCAGATCAAGGTGAAAAGGGCTCCCGCTGCCAAACCCCCTCGGAAGGGGCGGTCAAAAGGGTGGGAAAGGCGCCGGGTGGGGCCCTCCACTCCCAAGCAGCGCTCGACCTCGTCGCCATCCCATGACTCTGCAGATAAGCCCCGATCCGCAGTAAAAAAGGGGCCTCGTTGGAAGGCCGGGAGTTCTCAGCGAAAAGGGGCTGGGCAGTGGCAACCGCAGCGGAGAAAGCCCTCTCGCAAGCGCTCGCCCGTTTAGGACGATGGGTTACCATGAGTACTTCTTGCTGAGGAGCCAGATGAGCTCATCTCGAGGTGGGATCTCGACTGCCTGGACGATACTGATGGGAATAAGGTACCCGATTTGGGAGTTGCTAATGCCTTTTCTCTCGCGGCTTCGTTTCGTTGCCAAAAAGTCGGTGGGCTGACAGTGGTGAGCTGGAACAGGCTCAACTTGCTGAGAATAGCCGACTATGCAACAATCAGTCGGCATGGAAATTACCGGTGTTACAGAACAACAGCCCCTATCCTTGTGTCAGAAGGTGACGCTTGGGGTGATCAGTGGCGTGGATATCTACTGCCTCAGCCTCCTCCCCAGGCAAATCGATGAAGATTTGGGCGCAGTTGAGGCGGTCGTCCTGACCGTTGGAGTCATGGCTCTGCTGGGCTGTTGCCTAGTGGGCTCAACCCTTTTAGCAGTGCGCTGCACTGATGCTGACGCCTAGCTGTTGCTGTAAGTGAGGTAAGTTCAGCCGTATGAGCACCTACTTACTAATATGTCCTAACCCAACTTGCTAGGGCGTGTAATCAGGGCGTGTAATCAATTAAAATAACAGTTGACGTTTCGAGGGTCATTCCTTTATTCTTCTTGAGTTTAGCGGGTTGCGAAGGGAAAGGACATGAAACGGTATGCTCTAAGAGATGATCAGTGGGAACGAATTCAAGGGCTTTTGCCTGGCCGAAAGGAGTCAGTGGGCGTTACGGCTCAAGATAACCGCCTGTTTGTCGAGGCGGTATTGTATCGATTTCGAGCAGGAATCCCCTGGAGGGACCTTCCAGAACGCTTTGGAGAGTGGCAGAGGTAGTGTAACGTTAGGTCTGCTATGTGAGTTGTCAAGACGGTAAGCCGATTTTGGTGCTCAATTTTTCATCTTTTTACCCTACTGTAAGATCTATGCGAGGGAAAACTTACCCTCACTGTCGACCT
>JBFWPF010000029.1:0-26374 GCA_050250135.1 Parachlamydiales bacterium
TGCGTATTTGAATATGCTTTGAAGTTGGTTTGAGCTTAGGCATTTGCGTCCTCCTTGTTGGGGAACACAATCATGAAGGCCAAGCAAATTATTTTAAAAGAGTTTTTCTAATGTCCGACGCCCTGGGTTTAGACGTAACAGCGGTAGAGGCCTGTCACAACCCCTTGAATCGTAAGGGAATCCTTCCGGATGACGATCGGCTGGTAGGCAGGGTTGGCCGGCTCTAGGCGGACATAGTCCCCGTCGGGCTGGTACCGCTTGAGGGTCGTCTCGCTCTGGTTGAGGAGGGCAACCACCGTGTCGCCTGGAGAGGCCGAGTTGGTCGCCTCCACAATCACCAGGTCCCCCTCAAGGATCTGCGCATCGACCATCGAATCGCCCCGAACCTGCAACACATAGCTCTTTTCCGGATTGCGAACGAGGTTGCCCGGAACCGAGAGGGTCTCGGTCTGAGGGAAGGTCTCAATCGGCTTACCCGCGATGATGGTCCCTAGGAAGGGGATCTCGACCATCCCCTCAATGGCCGCATCGGAGCCGTGGATCGGTGCAATCGAACGGGCATGGCTCTTCTCCGCAGCAAGGAACCCCTTCCGCTTGAGGATGTGGACGAACTTGTAGACCGAACCGAGCGAGGAGAGACCGAAGTACTCCATGATCTCCCGATAACTCGGGGAGTAGCGGTTCTCCCTGATGAAGGTGTTGATGTAGTCGAGGACCTCTCTCTGCCTACTCGTAAGACCATGCATGAGCCTGCTCTCCGTGATCGCAATTTAACGGGCTTTCAAGCAAAGTATCAGATAGGACAATTCAAAGCGAGCATTCAGATGGATTTTTCTCCCCTCTCCCTAATGATCGGCATGGCCTTAGGTGGGGGTTTGGGGGCACTTTTGGTCTATGTACGCCTGATGAAGCGGGAGGTGGAGCTCACCCGTTTGAAGACGGAGGTGGAGGAGCGGCTGGTCCATACCTTTAAGTCCCTCTCGAGCGATGCCCTGGCGCAAAACAATGCGAGCTTTTTGCAGCTGGCAAAGGGGCAGCTCGAGCGGCTGCAGGAGGGGGCCACCCATGAGCTTGACAAGCGGCGGCAGGCGATCGATGCCCTCCTGACGCCGGTGAGGACCACTTTTGAGAAGTTCGAGGGAAAGCTCTCAGAGCTGGAGCGGACGCGAGCCGAACAAAGCGCTTCGCTTAAAGCTCAGATCAGCTCGCTCGCCTCCCTGCAACAAGAGCTTGCACAGGAGACCACCAAGCTCTCAACTGCTCTTAAAGCGACCGCTATCCGAGGGCGGTGGGGGGAGATTCAGCTGCGCCGAGTGGTCGAGCTCGCCGGCATGGTCGACCACTGCGACTTTTACGAGCAGCAGACGGCCACTTCGGAGGAGGGGCGCCTCCGCCCTGACCTGCTCATCCGCCTCCCTGCGGGGCGCAACGTGGTGGTCGATGCTAAGGCGCCGCTCGATGCCTACCTGGAGGCAAGTGAAGCCAAAACGGAGGAGAGCCGCCGGTTCCTTTTGCAGAAGCATGCGCAGCAGATCCGCAACCACGTCAAGGCGCTAGCCTCCCGGGGCTATACCGAGCACTTCAAGCCCTCGCCTGAGTTCGTCGTCCTCTTCCTACCGGGCGAGGCCTTCTACAGCGCTGCCCTCGCCTCCGATCCAACCCTTATCGAGCTGGGAGCGGAGAAAGGGGTGATCCTAGCTACGCCCACGACTCTCATTGCCCTCCTCCGGGCGGTCTTCTATGGGTGGCGGCAGGAGAACCTCTCGGCAAATGCGGAGAAGGTCAGTGCCCTTGGGCGGGAGCTCTACAAGCGGCTTCAGCTAATGAGTGGCCATTTTGGCCGTGTGGGCAAAAGCCTTGAAGCCTCGGTGAAGGCCTACAACGAGGCGCTTGGGTCACTTGAGCGGAGGGTCCTTGTCACCGCCCGCCAGTTCGAAACGCTTGAAGGCATCGAGACCGATGCCCTCGAGCCCCCACCCCCCATCGAACTCTCCGTCCGACCGTAAGTTCCTGTTGTTAAAATTGTTGCTCTTCCATAAAATACTTGAGGTTGACCAATCGTGATGTTTATGTCACAATGGGGGAGCTTTGCTGACGTTGCAATTTTACGAGGATGAGAGGGGAAGGTCTCCTTTCAAGGGCTGGATAAGCCGCTTAGGGAAGAGCGCTTTTCATCTTGTAACGGCGAGGCTGGCCGAGACTTCGGGCAGGTCACTTTGGAGATTGCAAGCTGGTAAAGGGAGCGCACGGTCTTTATGAGCTGCGGATACATAGCGGACCCGGTTATCGCCTCTATTTCGGCAAGAGGAGCAAAGAGGTGATCCTCCTCCTATGCGGAGGAGATAAAGGGAGTCAATCAAAGGATGTTGAAAAAGCCAAAATCTACTGGAAGGCCCACAAGGAAAAGAAAGATGACTAGCAATTACCTTGAATTTCTCGATCAGCAATTACAAGACCCTACCTTTGCGCTAGGTTATCTCAATGAAGGGATGCATGACGAAGAGCCCAAAACGTTTCTGGTGGTACTGGGTGACATTCTCCGCTGTCAGGGGAAATCGGTAGCTCAAGTAGCGAAAGCCACCGGGATTAGCCGAGAGCATCTCCATCGGATGCTCTCCCTAAAAGGAAATCCGACCTTCACCACCATTCTGGCACTACTCGACGCCCTCGACTTCGAGCTCTCCGTCCAACCTAAGAAGGCCACCCAACCGAAAAAGGCAGTAAAGAAAAAGACCCGCTCCCCCTCTTCCGGCCCAAAACGGAATTCAAGCCGCCCCTCGGCTTCCCCTTAGTTCTCATTTTGTTTCCCATACCAAATAATTGGGATGTGGCCCATGATTTCTCTTAGGGAGAGGGGTAATGCGCAAGCTGATCCATCAGAGGTTGAGGACGATCGGGCTGCCGCCGGGTGCGCTTGTCCGGGTACAGGAGGCGGGATCGGGGATCCAAACGCGGATTGCGGTCACCAAATTTGGCGATGAGCAGCTGGAGGAGTTCGAGGTAGGGCACCTTGAAGAGCTCCCCCCTCATCTCGAAGGAAAGGGGCCCACCTGGGTCGATATCAGCGGCGACTACCCGGTCTCCCTTCTGGACGATTTGGGAAAGCTCTTTGGGATCCACCCCCTCACTTTGGAGGATATCCAGCATCGGGATCAGCGGCCAAAGGTGGAGGAGTTCGAGGGCTACATGTTTATTGTGGTCCAAAAGCCGGTCTACCTTAAAGACGCGGAGACGGTCCAGATGGAGCAGGTGAGTATGCTGCTCAGCCGGCACCAAGTGATCTCGATTCGGGAGTACACGCCGGGCCCCTATTCGGCAATACGGGCCCGAATGCGGCAGGAGCGGAGGCGAATTGCCAAGCTCGGAACCGACTACTTGGCCTATGTGATTGTCGACTCGGTGGTCGATGAGTTCTTTGTGGCGATGGAGCATATGGAGGAGCGGACCGAGAGCCTCGAGCGGGATCTCTACTCTTCAAGAAGTGGGATGCTCCTCGACCATCTCCACCAGCTGATGCGGGAGCAGGTAATCCTGCGGAAGGCGGTCTGGCCGCTGCGAGAGGTGATCAGCTCCCTGTCGAAGACCGAGTCTCCCCTCTTCGACGAGGGGATCAAGCTCTACCTAAAGGACCTGCAGGACCATATTGTGCAGGTGATTGAGCTTACGGAGATCTCCCGCGATCGCCTCTCGCAAATGCTTGACATCTACCTCTCGACGATGAGCCACTACACCAACCAGGTGATGAAGACGCTGACGATCATCGCCTCGATCTTTATACCGCTGACTCTGATCACCGGGATATTCGGCATGAACTTCAAGTATATGCCGGGCCTTGAGTGGAGGTGGGGCTACCCCCTTGCTCTCCTCCTGATGGCAGGCGTTGCCACCGTCATGCTCGCCTACTTCAGGCGAAAAAGATGGTTTTAATCTCCGGCTGTCGGGCACGATCTGTGACATGCAGATTAAAGCCTTTCTAGATCGTTACCTTGAGTTCCGTTTGGCAAAGTTCGAACACGCCCCTGCAAACGCAGGCAAGGTCGACGGCGCTCTGGTAGAGAATGCGTTTGATTTCCTGAAAAGGAAGGTTCCCTCCCCTATTCAGTTCTACATGCCTGCTATAGAACCCCACTCCGGAGGGTCATGTAGCGCGCTGACCCTCGAACTTATCCAAAAGATCTACGACTTTGTCTTTGAACCGGGTTTTAGCGACGTGGCCAGGAAGGCCGTTGAAGGGCTTCTAGTTGAGATCAAGGACGTCGAAGGGGTCAAGACATTCCGAAGTAGGCAGATGGCCCTCAATAGCTTCGAAATAAAGGGCAAGTACAACAAGGATACCATTTCCTCAGATAAAGTTGCCGCTATTGCAAGCCTCTACAACCTATCGGTCGCTCGTTCTTCACCCAAGGTCGAGGTGGCCTCATTGGACAAAAGGGGTCTGGAATCTCTTTTGATCGAGATGAGCATGGGGGTGCACCTTGTTCGGTTGGTGAAACCGAATGACGGAGAAAAACTTGAAGACTATGGGCATACTACCCTGTTTATCCAAAACTGCGATCATGGCTTCTATTTCGATGTAAATTGCGGCCTCTTTGCCCTAAAATGCAGCCCCTATTCGGCAGCTGAACGGAGCAAGCTGACCGATCTGATCTATGACAACCTTCAGGCCAATTTGGCCGATTTCAAATTGACGGAATTCCAGATCCATCAGCTGGACTGCTCCACCACCATCACCTAGCAGATAGAGTGTTTTAATCGCTCCGATGCGGTAACCTGGTGCCCATGCAAGGATGGAAGCGCTTTTTAAGCTTATGCAGCCGGTGCAAGGGTGAAGAGGAGCTGAATGCCCTCTTTGAGCTCTTCCTGACGATCGAGGAGCGGCGCGATATCGGGCTAAGAGCCCTCCTGATCGACGCTCTGCTCGAAGGAAAGAAGACGCAGCGGGAGATCGCCGCCGATTTAGGCATCAGTATCGCCAAGATCACCCGCGGCTCCAACGCCCTGAAGATCATTTCCCCCAAGCTAAAAGAGAGGCTGCTCCCATGATCGGCCGCCTTCTCTCCCTTCTCCTACTGGTCCTTCCCCTCCACGCCGAGCGCTACCCCGTTTTTGTCTATGGAAGCCTGCTAAATCCCGAATCGGCAAAAACGACCCTCTCATCCGAAACGGTGGCAGCAGGAAGGCCTGCCGTGGCCTTTGGCATCCGCCGCCTATTTAATCGCAAGGTAGCGGAGGAGCTCGTGGTGAAACGGTTTGGGCCACTCGAGGCGCCAGACCAGGTGGGAGCCCTCAACGTGGTTTGGACAGGGAGGCCCACCGATCGGGTAAATGGACTGCTGCTTCAGGTGACGGAGGAGGAGCTGGCCCGGCTAAAGGAGCGGGAGGTCGGCTATGGGCTGATCTCGGTCAAGGTAGCCCCCTGGGAGGGATCCCTGTGCCGGTGCTGGACGGCCTACACCTTTAGCGCTGGAGGTCCCTATGTGGCCTCCGATGTGATGCCTATACCGGGCTACTACGAGGAGGTGCGGAAGGGGATGGCCCGATATGGGAGGCGCTTCCTAGAGGTCTACCTCCAGACCACCTACCTCGCCAATGGGGTAACCCCCATCAAGTGTATCGAAGTAAGCCTTTTACAATAAATCACTTATGATATTTCTCTCCCCTCCCTATTGACTTGTAATGCCGTACTGTTGTAACATTATATGAACCCAATGAGGAGAGATATGAAGAAGATCGACTACCAAAACCAGTACCGCCCCCTATTGCTTGCCGATTTTAACCACGGAAGGGTTGTCGAAGGGACGGTGGATCCTAAAAGGGTGGCCCAGGTGGTAGAGGGGCTCAATATGAGGGCCCGTGGCCTACCCGTTGTCTTTAGGGCTAAAGGGATAGAAAAGCTAGAGGGGGGTTCTTGCAGCTCCCTCTCCCTGAGAGTCGTGGAGCAAATCCTCCCCTACCTCAATGAGCCCAATTTGATGGAAAGGACAAAGGAGGTGGTGAAGGCACCAGACACTGAGGCCCAAAAGCGGAATAACGAGTGCGACCGTTTGCGGGAGGGATACCGGATTCAGCAAGCTGCTTTTAATGCCTTCTCCCTGACCGATCGAAATGGGGATCACTCGGTGGAGAAGATCAGTGCCTTTGTCCGCTATTACGGACTGGAGGTCGAGGAGTCCACCCTCCAGCTGACCGTTGACTCCTCCCTCAGCCTAAAGGGGCCTCTTGGCCTAATGGGCCCTGGACTCTACCTCCTCCGGATTGTCAAGGGAGCTGACAACGACAGGGGGGAGGTGCATGGCCATAGCGCGATCGTGGTGAAAATGGGAACCAGCATCCTCTATTTCGACGTCAATTACGGCCTCTATGGGGGAGAAGCGGGGAAGATTGCCCACCTCATGGGTGAGCTACTCCGGGCCAACAAGGAGCGGTTCGACCTCGACTACTTCCAGTTTCATCGCCTGGCCTACTCGACGGCGACGACGTAGTAGGCGGGGAAGGCGAAGTTGTGGTTGGGGCGGGGTACCACCTTCACGCGGATCTGCTGGCCGAGGTAGTCCTCTAGGTTAACGCGCGTACTGTAGAGGAAAGCAACAGGGCGGTTATCGACCTTAAGGAGGTAGTCGCCAGGGCGGTTAGCGATCGGGCGGTTGTAGCTCTCAAGGAGGCCCGACACCATCTTGGCTTCGAGCGCCTCGTCGGCGTAGAACTGCTCAAGGGACCCCTCACCTCGCTCCAGGGCCCAGAGGTGGTAGAGGGAGTCCTCAACGGGCTGCCACGCCCTCATCTTATCGGTGATAAAGGCGGCGCGCTGGGCGCTATCCCTTCTTCGAGGGGCCTCGACTAGGCCGATCTCCCCCACCTGAGGGTAAAGCTCGGTCGGGTGCTCTTCAGCTGCGTAAACACGGTGAGCGATCGGGTGGTGGAAATGCTCCTCCTCAATGAGATCACCGGCGAAGGCGATATGCTCCCTTGCTAGCTCCTCACGGAGGGAGTGGACCGTCCGGTAGTAGTTCTCAAACTCGGCAGCCAGTTGGCCCTGATCGGAGGGATAGAGTTGGGTCTTTTCCTCCAGGAAGGCTAGCTTCTTCTGGACGTAGAGATCTTGGGCCATGGCCAGCACCCTTTGGGCCCGCTCAACGTAAGAGGGGAAGTCGGCATAGTCTTCGATCACCTTCTCGAAGGCTTGGGTGACCCGGTCCATGTGGATCTCCCCAAACCCTTTTCGGAGCTCGGACAGGCTGATGATGTAGGCCGAGTTGAGGTGGCGGGCCACCTCCCCTGCGCGCCGCTCGTGAGTGGTGTAGATCTCGGGCCCTCCAATCTTCTCGATAAGCTCCGCCGCGACATAGAACTTGGCATTGGCTGGAGGGGCGATCTCGATCCATTTTGGGTTTTGGCTGCAGGGCTCTCCCACCACCTTGTCCCCTGTGCTCAGTTGGGCGACGATAGTGGCTTCGGTGTCGGGGGCGAGGCGGACGTTGACATTCTTGCCATCGATAGTGTTGTCGTAGACAAAGGTCCGGTAGACGTAGGCCTTCACATCTTTGGGAAGGGCAATCGCACAAAAGCCGTTGGACTCTCCGGTCACGAGCACCAGGTCGCCCTGGGCTAGCTCTCGAACAATCGCCCCCTCAAGGTCGGGGGAGCTTCGCATCCTGACCTTCGTCCCCTTTACCTTTGCGGTGTAGGACTCTCCCGCTCCAACCGCCAGGGGCAGAGTAAGGGCTAGTGTGGTGAGTAGGGATAGGGCCTTGCGCATCGGACACTCCTAGGAATGGTCTTCTCCACAGTCTAGTGCGCCCGCCGTTTATTGTGCAATTAGAGTAACTCGGCGGCGAGTGCAGCAAGGCGGGAGCGCTCCGTTCTCTCGAGAAAGACGTGGCCAAATAGAGGCGACTCTTTCATTCGCGACACCGTATAGGTAAGGCCGTTGGAATCCTGGTCGAGGTAGGGGTTGTCGATCTGGGTGGGATCACCCGTTAGCACCACCTTCGTCCCCTTCCCTGCACGGGAGATCACCGTTTTGATCTCGTGAGGGGTGAGGTTTTGCGCCTCATCGATGATCATGTAGACCTTGGGCAGAGAGCGGCCCCGAATGTAGGTCACCGCCTCCATCTCAATCTTATCGCTGTCAAGAATCCACCGAAGGGTATCGGAGGGCTGGTTGCCCGTGGCCTGGCAGAGAAACTCAAGGTTGTCCTCAATCGGCTGCATCCAGTGGTGGAGCTTCTCCTCCTTAGTTCCGGGGAGGTAGCCGATATCGCGACCTAGAGGCATGATCGGTCGGGTAACCACCATTCGGCTGTAGAGGTTCTCATCAAAGACCGCCCGCATGCCGCTGGCAAGGGCAAGCATCGTTTTCCCCGTTCCCGCCGGCCCCAGGAGGGTAACGAGGTGGACATCATCCCGGAGGAGCAGATCAAGCGCACACCGCTGCTCCAGATTGAGGGGCTCGATCCCCCAAATGTCGCGGGGAAGGGCGGGTATCGCCTCGACTACACCCTTTTTGGCATGGTACTTTCCGGTCGCCGTCCCATTCTCCCCGATCATATGGATGTACTCTCCGGGCACTACCCCTTCGGGCAAGGGGAGCTGGACCGCCCCATCCTTCAGGAATCGATCGACCGTCTCCTTATCGACCTGGAGCTCCCGGATACCCCTGTGCATCTGCTCAAAGGAGACCTTCAGCTTCTGGTAGTCCTCGACCTCAAGGCCAATAGCAGCGGCCTTCACCCGTTGCGTAAGGTCCTTCGAGACAAAGATCACCGCCTCCCCCTGCTCCTTTAGCAAATAGGCGGTCAGCAGGATCCGGTTCTCCTTAATGCTCAGTGAAAGACCGGGATAGTCGCTCTTCATTTGGAGGGCAATCCGAACCTCAGAGCCGTTCTTCAACGTCAGGCCGCTGTGAAAATCCCCCTCACTCGTCTTCCGCAGCGACTCCAGCAATCGGAGCGTGATCCGAGCATTTCGCCCCAGCTCGTCACGAAATTTTTGCATTTTTTCCAACTCTTCTAGTACGGTCACCGGTACGGTCACACGATCCCCTTCGAACTTGAGGATCGCCTCGGGGTCGTGGAGGAAGACGTTTGTGTCGACAACATAATTTTTTCGAGAAGAGGTCACAGGCGGCTCTCCGTCAGTAAGTTAGAACTATTTTTTGCAGCCGAGAGCCAAGAGTGCTAAAAAACCTTGCACCCGATCCCAGTCTCGTGCTATAATCGGGAGCATACCAGGAAACGCGATGAGGGCAATACGATGAAGGTCACTAAAAAACTCCTTAGCATTCCCCCTTATCTCTCAACGGGTTGGGAAAACGTCGGGGCGATCCGAGTGGATGGAGAGGTGCCTCTTCTCGTTGTCCAGTTGATTGATGGGACCAATATTCAGATTCCGAACCTTGACCGGCCGACCATCCAGAAGATCTTCCTTGCCCATGAGCAGTACCTAGAGGGAGCTCAGGACCATACGGCCCATCCCGAGCCTTTTATGGGGGATCAGGTTCTGGGTCTCCCCTTACGTTTTGGGATTGGGGGCTTTGAGGGGATTGGGGGCCCTGGGGGGATGATGCAGCACGACCCTACCCAGGCTGGGGCTCCCGACCTCCCTTCTGAGCTCCTTCAAAAGGTCGCCGGGATTGCGGGGGTGCTTGGGGTTAGCGATACCACTACCCTTCCTGAGGCTGAGGCCGACTGCAACTGCTTCCATTGCCAGATTGTCAGGGCTTTGCGGCATCAGTTTAAGGAGGAGGGGAGCTCGGGTGAGGAGGAGGTTAGCGACGACGATCTGGTCTTTCGGACCTGGGATGTCTCCGATCGGGGGGACAAGCTCTATATCGTCACTAACCCTTTGGATTCCAACGAGCAGTACAGTGTCTTTTTGGGTGATCCGATTGGGTGTACCTGTGGCCAGAAGAGCTGCGAACATATCCAGGCGGTCCTCCGGACCTAGTTGAGGTTAAAGGGATAGTTGGCGTATAATTAAGGGGTAGGGGTGGAGAGGAGAACTAAGTAGGATCGCGCGGCGCGGCCCAAGCCAGGTACAAAGGCTGCGATGAAGGCCATAGCCAACGCGCTATGGTCGAAGAGCAGGCTGCAGTAGATGGCCGGGCCCCGCAAGCGAGGCTGTTCGGGTCTCCTCTCTACCTCTACCCAAGAACGGGGGTGCACTGGCTTCGACTGGTAGGCTAAGCACTGACTGCATGCGGAGGATATCGGTTGGCCTCCTAAAAAAACCGGTAAACAATAAGTGCAGAGAAAAAAATCGTTTCCCTGCCGGCTGCTTACCTCGCTGCTGTTGAAGCAGTAGATGGTGAGTACGCTGCTGTTGCTGCTTAATTTAGGTTAAGCGGTACCGATCTCTTCGGACTGGACCAAGGGTCTGGGGAAGATCGTCATTTTACTTGGTGTGGGTCTGAGCTCCGCCGCTCCTAGGGGTTAGATCCGAGCAGAAATGGGGCACGCTGGCTCTAGCGGGGCATCTTGCGACGGGGCCTAGCGCATTTTTCGAGATGCTAAGCATGTAGAGGTCTTTGTAGATCCTGATCAGGACGAGAGTTCGATTCTCTCCACCTCCATTTCGATTGTTTGTACGACAAAAAGCTCATAGAGGAGTCCAGATTTTTGCTATCCTGACGACGGCAGACCTTGTTGGTCTGCCTAGGAGGAATAGGAAAAAGGTGGGCTGCTATATGGGCTTTTTGCATACAAACAATCGAAATGGGGGTGGAAACCTCCAAGGCTAGATTTTGGATAGCAACAAGCCCCTAGGGTGGTTCAGATTTTTGCTATCCTGACGACGGCAGACCTTGTTGGTCTGCCTAGGCGGGATAGTCAAAAAGATGGACTATTCTAGGGGCTTGATGCATCCAAAATCTGGCCTTGGGGGTGGAAACCTCCAAGGCTAGATTGCCCACAAAGGGATTCAGATCTTCTCGATCTCGACGACCTTTCTCGAATCGGTCTCCCCTCTGACAATCCTGACGGCCCGCTTTGGCACATCGTAGTAATCGGCTAGTAGAGCAACCAAGGCGTCATTCGCTTTGCCCTTGTCGGGCGCGGCCGTGCACTTCACCTTCAGGACTTCTCCCTCAAATCCCACCACCCTATTTTCCGACGATTTCGGAATGACCTTTACTTGAATAATCAGAGCCTGATCCCCCAAAGCCAAAACGCAAGCAGTGGGTCATCGACAGGACACTCCCCCTTTCGAGTCCCCCCCTAATCGAGGAGCCGTTAACCTTCAATGCGCTAGGGGCGAAGGGTCCTGCAGGAGAGACAGCTTCATCCTGTGCACGGCACGGATACCCGGCCCTTCAGGCCTTGGGAGGTAATACCCCTGATTGCGACCTATCGCCCAGAGGGCATCTACAGCTGGTGGCCATCTAGCGGACATCCCTCCTCACCCAGGTCTAAAGACCTGGCCTCGTCACGATGTGCGCTATCTGACTACCATCTGCCGCGCCCCCTGGACGATAGGTCACAATCAGGGGTAATAGTCCCCCTCAACAGGATCTCCAAATTTGAAGGGATTGGCAGCTAACTTTGGCATGCCTCCATTTTTGAGCGATTGCTTAAAAATTGGCAAGTGGCAAAAGTACCAACGTGTAGATCTTCAGAAAGTTATGACGGAAGGATTTTTAGGCCCAGTACCTCTAAAGGGTCAAGCTTACGGCAAAATAGAGGCCCACGTCGTACTTGGGCTGGTTCCCATTGAGGTGCTCGAGGAGGGGGAAGCTCAACCCCCCTTGCACAATCCACCGCTTGGTGGAGAGCCAAAGGGAGGGGGTAAGCCAAATCACATTGCCGCCCGAATTGGGATTGGTGACCGAGCGGATCCGATTCCGCCCCGAATAGACCCCATCTAGCTCAACCATCCCGGCAAAGAGCAGCTGGCCTGAACGGGCATAGATCACGTGCTGGTAGCCAAATTCGTAGAGAAACTGCTTGCCGAATCTTGTCCCCTCAGAATCGAGGGGAAAGAGGGCGCCAGGACAGAAAAATAGGTACTGGCGGCGATCCATATGGCTAAAGGTCCCCCCAATAAACAGAGAGGGGGCCCCAAAACCGGTTGGGGGCTCCTTGAAAGGGGTGCCTGAGGGAAAGGTGATCATCCCCACAACGGTTGCCCCGTTCGTGTAGGTCTCGGTATTGTGGGAATAATAGGCATACTCCAACTCAACCAGCACATCCTCCATCCCGGCCCCAGACTGGTCAAATTGCCTGTTCTCAGCCAAAAAGGGGGCAAACACAATGGCCGACATCCGATCGGAGATCCCATATAGGAGGCCGGGGGCAAACTCAGTGAGACCGGTATGGGGCCCCCAAAAGTGATTGCCGTCGAAAAGGACCTGGAGGACATCCTTCCCGAGGATCAACTGGCCAAAGCTGACAAGAGGGGCGGGCTGCTGGGAGGCAGGGACGGCAAAGTTCCCATACGGGAGTTGCTCTACCTCATCAGCAATCAGTGGGATAATCGCTAGCAACAGCAGGAAAACTCTCAACCCTATCCTCTACTCCAATGGAACGGAATACTACTCCATTTGAGTGGTCCTAGCCAAATCTTGCCGCAAAAGAAGTCTAAGGGAGATACTCTTGCTCCAACCAGGAGGCCCTATGTCTCAAGTCAGTTCGGTCACTTTGTACGTCAACGGAGTCGGCAATTGGGAGCGGGAGGCTCTGGTCGTAACAAGCCTACTTGAATCCAGCACGGGTGTGGAGACCTTCCTCAATTACAACCCCCATACCCTGTTATCGGGTGTGTTTACGGCCAACAGAAACGACAAAGACCCTCCCGTGCTCGAACTTCGCCAGACAGTACGCCACTATCTGTCGAAGGATGTTCCTGTTTTGATCATCGCCCACAGCCATGGAGCCCAGGTCACCCAGCGTGCCCTTCAGGCCCTTCGCGACGGCCCTGAGAGGTCTAAGCTCCGGAAGCTTGTCTCGGTAATCGCGTTTGGGGGGATCACCGTTATCGACAACAGCCTTGCCCAATCGATCCTGAATGTGGTCAACGTGTATGACAACGCAGCCTATACAGGCTCTGTCGTGTCGAAGACACTTACGGATCTATCTGAGTGGTTCAATACCTCCGAGCGCCCTATAGAGCTGAAGAAATGGTATGAGGTGGTTACGGACAACCATGTAGTAAGAACAGCCCTTCGCTCCCAGTATAATGCAAAGGTAGTCAGCCCCACGGGAAAGGCAAATGAATGGAGCAGCAACGATGGCAGGCACCATACCTTTGCGCTCTCCTACCTGCCGCTGGCTATTGAGGAAATCCTAAAGCACCGCAAACAACTGGCTCAGGAGACGGGGCAGCAGTTTGAGCTCCTAAAGGGATCGCTCTTTCTACTGCAAAGGCGTTACCAGCTGTTTCCCTACGCCTCGACACAGGAGGTGGAAAAGCTGAGGTCGCTTCAGGAGATCACCCAATTTCTCAAGGGCCATCTACAAGCCGTCGATTTTCTAAAGAAGGAGGAGCGAGAGCCGCTGATTCTGGGTGTGACGCAGGCAAACGGCGATATCATCCAAGTCCACAAAACGCTCAATCAGTACCTCCCTATCAAAGAGGCGCGCATGACCCGCCTTCAACAATCTATCCGCGGGGCCTTACACGGGCTGGCATTCGCAAACCAGTGGCTCAGAGTGGAGCCCCTCGCTTTTGAGCCCATCGCCAACGACCAACTGCCACAGGCCTCCCTCCATTCCGAAACAGAGAACCCTTATACCTTTCAACCACCACCGCCCCCCACTCAGGTCGTGCAGGATATCCCTCCCCAGCCATCACCACCCGACAGACCTTTGGGCCACCTTCAGTTCACGCAGAAGGAGGACCCAGTGAAGTCGGGTCTGCTCAACCTGATAGCCCTAGCGATCGGGGGCTTCTGGCTCTGGTCAGCCCTAAAATCCGAAGAGTAAAATCGACAGGATTTTCCCCCTTGGGTTACCCTTTAGCCCATGCTGGAGCCCGCCCCAAAAAAAACGTTACCGGAACTGGAGGAGGAGACCCTTGCCTTCTGGGAAGAGGCAGGTATTTTCCAAAAATCGCTAGAGAGGAGGAGGGGCGCACCCCCCTTCGTTCAGTACGACGGCCCCCCCTTCGCCACCGGACTCCCCCACTACGGCCACCACCTGACCGGGACGATCAAGGATGTGGTGATGCGCTACAAGACGATGGAGGGGTTCTACGCCATGCGCCGCTTCGGCTGGGACTGCCACGGCCTCCCCATCGAAAATGAGATCGAAAAGGCCTTTGAGCTCGAGGGGGCCCACGCAATTGAGGAGTTTGGCGTCGCCCGCTTCAACAGGGAGTGTGAGAAGATCGTCCAACGCTATGTGGAGGAGTGGCGGACAAGGGTGGGCCGGATGGGGCGGTGGGTCGACTGGGACAAAACCTACAAGACCATGGACCTTCCCTACATGGAATCGGTCTGGTGGGTCTTTAAGCAATTATTTGATAAGGAGCTGGTCTACGAGGGGCTCCGGGTGATGCCCTACTCGGCCAAGCTGGGGACTCCCCTCTCCAACTTCGAGGCCAATGAGAACTACAAAGAGGTCGATGACCCCTCGCTGATTGTCACGCTGCCGCTGGTGGATGAGGCAGACCTCTCTCTTTTGATCTGGACGACGACGCCGTGGACCCTGCCGATGAACCTGGCAGTGATGGTCGGTCCTGAGGTGGAGTATGTGAAAGTGGCCCACGAGGGGCACCACTACCTGGTAGCGGCCTCCCGAAAGGAGGCGAATCTCCCCGAGGGGAAGGTGGTGGGCAAGGTGATGGGAAGGGAGCTGGAGGGGCGGCAGTATGTCCCCCCGTTTGCCTACTTTCAGGATCACCCGAAGGCCTTTCGGGTGCTGCTCGAGGAGGGGGTCTCGACCGAGGAGGGAACGGGGATCGTCCACTGCGCCCCGGCCTTTGGGGAGGTCGACTTTTTTGCGGCGCAAAGGTACGGGATCGAGCCGGTCTGCCCGGTCGATCAGAATGGGCAATTTACCGCTGAGGTGGCGGAGTATGTGGGCCACTTTGTCAAGAGGGCCGACAAGGACATTGCTAAGCGGCTGAAAGGGGCGGGGCGCCTTTTTCATCAGGGGACGATCCGCCACCGCTACCCCTTCTGCTGGCGCTCCGACACCCCCCTGATCTACAAAGCGGTGAGCACCTGGTTTGTGAAGGTGGAGCCTTTCCGAGAGGGGCTGCTGAGATCCAATGATCAGATCCACTGGATGCCGGCCCACTTGAAGGAGGGGCGGTTTGGGAAGTGGCTGGCTCAGGCCCGCGACTGGAATATCGCTAGGAGCCGCTACTGGGGGACCCCTATCCCGATCTGGAGGAGCGACGAGGGGGATCTGATCTGCATCGGGAGCATCGGAGAGCTAGAGAAGCGGTGCGGGAAGAAGATCGACAACCTCCACCGCCACCACATCGACGAGCTCACCTTTGAAGAGGGAGGCAAAACGTATAGGCGGATCCCGCAGGTCTTTGACTGCTGGTTTGAGTCGGGCTCGATGCCCTACGCCCAGAACCACTACCCCTTCTCGACGAAGGAGCTCGAGTTTCCCGCCGATTTTATCGCAGAGGGGCTCGACCAGACGCGGGGGTGGTTCTACACCCTTACCGTCCTAAGCACCCTCCTCTTTGAGGGGCCGGCCTTCAAAAATGTGATCGTGAATGGGATCTTGCTGGCGGAAGATGGCAACAAGATGTCGAAGCGGCTGAAGAACTACCCGGAGCCCGAAGAGGTGATCCGCGAGTCGGGGGCCGATGCGGTCCGCCTTTACCTGCTGGGTAGCCCGGCGGTTCGCGCCGACGACCTCCGCTTCTCGAAGCAGGGGGTAGCTCTAACGCTGCGGCAGGTCCTCCTCCCCCTCTGGAACAGCTACAGCTTCCTGACGACCTATGCCCGGATCTACAACTGGGAGCCGAAGGAGGACAGGACTTCGTCGTTCCCCCTCGACCGGTGGATCCTCTCCCGCCTCCACAAATTGGTGGGAGAGGTGCGGAGCGCAATGACCCACTACGACCTCTCAAAGGCGGTGGAGCCGATTGCTACCTTTGTCGAGGAGCTGACCAACTGGTACATCCGCCTCAGCCGCCGCCGCTTCTGGGAGGATGAGGATGGGCAGGCCTTCCAAACGCTCTACACGGTCCTCCTAGAGGTTTCGAAGGTTTGTGCGCCTTTTATTCCGTTTCTTTCGGAAACCCTTTACCGAGCCCTTCGGACGCCAGAGATGGCCGAGTCGGTCCACCTCTGCGACTTCCCCCAACCGGGCACCCGAGATATGGCGCTTGAAGAGGAGATGGGGGCAGCCTCTCGGGTAGTCACGATGGGCCATGCCCTCCGCAAGGGGCATAAGATCAAGGTGAGGCAACCCCTTCGCACGCTTCACATCGTATCAAGTAATCGCGAGCTGCAGGAGGGGCTGAGGCGGCAGCAATCCCTCATTGCTTCTGAGCTCAACGTCAAAGAGGTCCGCCTGAGCGAAAGCGAAGAGGAATTTGTGACGCTCCAGGTAAAGCCCAACTTCCCCGTGCTTGGGAAGAAGGTGGGGCCCAAGATGCGGGCGGTACAGGCCGAGATTGCCAAGTTGGGGCGTGATGCTCTCAATAGGCTTCAAAGCGGAAGCAGTGTCACCCTAGAGGTGGAGGGGGAGAAGATCAGCCTAACACCTGAGGATGTGGCGATCCAACGTTCGGTCAAGGGGGATCTGGAGGCGCTGAATGAGGGGGAGCTGACGGTCCTCTTTGACACCAAACTCGATGAGGAGCTGCTCCTAGAGGGCTTAGCACGTGAGCTGGTCAACCGGGTCTCTCAGATGCGCAAGGAGGCAGGGCTCGAGTACACCGACCGGATCACCCTTACCATCGAGACAACGCCCCGCGTACAAGAGGCTTTCGGCAAGCATGCCGACTATGTCCAGCACGAGCTGCTCGCCACCGAGGTCACCTTTGCGGCCACCGATGGTGAGGCTGGCGAGCTCAACGGAGAAAGCTGCAAGGTTAAGCTGCAGCGAGGAGTCTAAGCACCGATTCCAACTGGGTTAGCGGAACAAAATGAACGTCACATCCATCGATCTGTGTCCGTCCCACAAAATCCCGGGTCACAATGACCCCCATTTTGGGATGGTAGGCCTCGATGAATGAGCGGAAACCCCTACTCACTGTGGGGCGGTCAAAGCGCTGATACTTCACCTCAATAGGCAGTAGGTTATCTGCATTCTGGTAGGCCACAAAATCGACCTCGGCTCCCGACTTTGTCCTCCAATAGTGAAGCGTAAAGGGAAGATAGCGCTGGGTGATATGCTTGTAGAGCTCCTGGAAGACGAGGCTCTCTACGAGAAAGCCCAGGTCGGCCCGATTTTCTGGAGGGGCGTAGTTGCGCAGGGCGGTGTTACGGAATCCATTGTCCAGGAAGTAGTAGATCGGTGTGCGGGTGATTTCGGTCCGCTTGTTCCCCACAAAAGGGGTAACCTTCGCCAAAACAAAAGTCTGTTCTAAGACGTCGAGATGGTTCTGGATCATGCTAGTGCTCACCCGACAATCGGCAGCGAGCTGATTTTGATGGACAAGTTGACCTGAGCTATGGGCAAGGAGGCCCAATAGAGTTTGGAAGATATCGGGATGGCCCAGCTTTAGGATCTCGACGATGTCTTTCTGGATGTACCGCTCATAGATCTGCCCGATCTGCATCTCCTTCTTCTTCGACAGCACCACCTGAGGATAGGCCCCATAGATGAGCGCTTGGTCTAGAGGATAGTCCCCTCTTTCCTGATAGCTCAGCGGCAGAATTAGCGAGCTCAGTTGCCGCCCTGTCAGGAACTCCTGGACGTGGCTTCGAATTTCCAGTTGAGATGAGCCAGTCGCAATCAACTTGATGGGAAGGGCTAAATCGATGATGGCCTTAAGGAGCAGGCCTGGGCTTTTGAGCCGCTGGACCTCATCGATAAACAGGATAGGCCGCTTAAGGGAAAAAGTCTCCATTGCTTCGGCGATAAAGGTGGGACTGGTGAGCCATTGCCGGATAGAGAGGTAGTCACAGTTAAGGTAGAGGAGCTCAGAAAAACGCCCCCCCTCCAGGAGCCGCTTGGCCAGCCACCGACCCAAGGTCGTTTTCCCTGCTCGCCTTGGTCCAATCAGGAGGGTCCATAGGGCGTCCCATTCGGGGTCGAGGAGTTGGTCGACCTGAATTCTTGGCATAAATCCCTCTTGTTCAAGAGATTGAAGATTTCCATCCTTCAGCCAAGGATTGAGCAGCGCGATCTCTTTAAGGAGCGTGAGGTCCATGTAACCCTACTAAAATGACACTAATGTCTATTTGGTAGGGTAATACAGACAAGGTTCGCCGTCAAGTGAGGTTTGGTATTTTTCTGGACATTTAGGGGGTTTAACCTATATGACGTTTTCCAAAAAGAGAATTTACTAGATGGAAAGGCCCAGCATTATCGATTCCCCCAATGCCCTAAGATTGGCTAACTTCTGCATCGGAGTTGGCGGCATAACCGCCTTAGGTTTAGCTGCTTATATCCCTGCCTACCGGATGGGCTACTGCACCCATTTGGCTCGCCGTGTTACGAAACTAGGGATAGCGGGCCTGGCCTGCGGGGTTCTGGGCCTTCTGATCCGCTCTTCCAGGAGGCTTTCGCCAGCGGAGACCTCCCTAAGTGAACTTTTGCCCGATGCCGACCCGAACACCCTCACCCCTCGAGAGTTAGCCCTTAAGCTTGCATCGGCCCCGGGGGATGAGGAGGCCAAGGTCCGGGCGTTGGCGGCGCTGATCCGCACGCGACCGGGGGCACTTTACCTATGTCCCTCTTCGGCAGGCGGCCACCAAACCCTCTTTATCTCCTGGCATCCAAGGGCACTCCTTGGGGAGAAGTTAGGTAAGCAAGACCAGATCTATCCAGAACTGTTGCAAAAAGCCCTCCTACAGATCTTTCAAGAGGAGCAAAAGGGGAAATACTGGGGCATCGAAATCAACTTAGCCACCCGAGCCGAATGTAGTTACCAACTCTCACAGGTGAAGGAGTTTGTGGCTAAATTTAAAGACCTTAAGGAGCTGACCCGAGTGACCTGCTCTGTCCCTATTCAAACGGAGGAGGAGGGAGCTGTATTCTTAACGCTACTGAACGATTGCCCTAAGCTCTTTGATGTCCCTGTTATGCGGAATACCGCTTTGCAGGGGGAGTGCGTTACCTCTCACTGGGCGGTAAACTTGCGGCAGACGGCGGATCAGAGAGCCAAGCATTTCGGGATTCCTGTTATCCAATAATTTATTATATAGGGGGAATGCGATGGTCCCTCCTTTTAGTTCTTCCCCTGCTGTGGGGCTGCGCCGCCCGGTGTCCGGAGCGGTATGCCCCTGCCTGCCACCAGTGGCCCTGGGAGCGGCCGGGGGGATTGTGCATGGCGAAGGTGGGGGGGTGCTTCCCCACCTTGGGGACGCCGGCGGTAATCCCCGATCCCGACTATGAGCTCGATCTGTGCCTGCTGATCGACATTGCGCTGCAGAATAGCGCCCAGACCCGGATCACGTGGGCCGAGGCGCGGGCGGCTGCGGCCGATTTTGGCATCTCACTGGCCGACTTCTACCCCGATGTCAATGGGACCCCCTACGTGAGCTACGGCCGCGACTCAACCTTTTTCGGGCAGGGGCAGCTGGTCACTCAGGTCCTCCTCCAATACGGGCCGATGATCACCCTCTCCTATTTGGTGATGGACTTTGGGGCGAGGTGCGCGAGGGCCCAGGCGATGTTCCAGGCGCTCCGAGAGGCCAACTTTGTCCACGATCAGGAGATCCTCTCGGTGATGCAAGGGGTGACCGATGCCTACTATGCCTACCAGGGATCGATCGGCCGGGTCGAGGGGCTAGAGGGGGATCTGGTCGATGCCCAGATCTTGCTCGATGCGGCGGTGGCCAAGCGGATCTCGGGGGTGACCGACCGGACCGACGAGCTGGCGGCTAGGACCAAGGTGGCCCAGGTAGAGCTCCAGCTGCTGCAGGAGCAAAAGAGGATGGAGGAGGCGCTCACTACCCTCTCGGCCGAACTAGGGATCCCCGCCAATTGCCGCTTTAAGGTGGAGCCGATCCCCAAGGAGATCCCGCTGGCGAACATCCAGACAACGGTCGAGGACTATATCCGGATCGCCTATGCAGAGCGGCCCGACCTGAAGGCGGCCTATGCCGACCTGCTGAGCAAACAGCAGCTGGTCAAGGCGGCCAAGGCCGACCGGTGGCCCAAGCTGGTCTTCTCCGGGGAGGCATCGCGAGACTACTTCAATAGCGGGAAGGTAACGGGGATCGACTTCTTCACCGAGCTAAAGCTCAACATCCCCCTATTTAAGGGGTTCTACTACCGGAACAAGATCAAGCTAGCCCAGGCCAACCTCGCCCAGTCGTGCGCTAATCTGCGGCAGACCGAGATCTCGATGGTCGAAGAGGTGGTGAGGAGCTACAGGGAGTTTTTGGTCTCGACAGGGGAGGTCTCGACGAGCGTCCAGTATGTCGACTCGGCTACAGGGAGCTACAAGGCCCGCTTTTTGCAGTACCTGGCGGGGACGGTCGACTTCACAACGGTCTCCGATGCCTTGGCCCAGCTCTCCGATGCAAGGGCCGCTCTTGCCACCTCAAAGGAGGCTTGGTATACGTCGCTAACAGACCTCTCCTATGCAACAGGGACGATTTCACGCTGTGATTCGCTATGTGCTAATACCCCTTCTGCTCCTTATGGGCTGCTCCAAGCAGGAGGAGCATGTGCGCCCCCCGCCCCCTGTGAAGGTGGCGGCAGCGGTCTCTAAGAGTGTCCCCTATGTGATCCGAAACGTGGGCTACATCGAGGCATGGAACACGGTCAATATCCTCCCTCAGGTGAGCGGCCAAATCGTGGGGATCCACTTTAACGAGGGGCAGATCGTCCGGCCGGGGGACCCCCTCTTCACGATCGACCCCCGGATCTACCAGGCCGAGCTGGGAGAGGCGGAAGGGGCCCTCTATGAGGCGCAGGCGGCTCTCGAGTTTAACCGAGAGCGGGTCCGCCGCTTTGCCGAGCTTCTGCCCGAGGATTATGTCTCGAAGCTCGACTTCGATAACTACATGGCTCAAGTCTCCGAGTCGATCGGGACGGTCCAGCAGTACCAGGCGGCCGTTGAGAAGGGGAAGGTCAACGTCGACTACACGACGATCAACGCCCCCATCCCTGGGATGGCTGGCCTTCGCAACTACGACCTGGGGAATGTGGTGACCCCTTCGGAGATCCAGCCGATGGTGACGATCAACCAGCTCTGCCCGATCTATGCGGTCTTTACTATCCCGGAAAAGCAGTTTCCGCTAGTGATGCAGTACAACTCAAAAGAGGGGCTGGAGGTGACCGCCTACACCGAAGCGGGCACAGCCCACGTGGGGAAGCTCGACTACATCACCAACCAGATCGACAACGCAACGGGAACGGCGACCCTCCGGGCCCACTACCCCAATAACGACCTCTCCCTCTGGCCCGGGCAGTACTGCATGGTGGAGGTTAAGCTCTACGAGATCCCCGATGCGGTGCTGATCCCCACAGCGGCTATCGGTCTCGACACGAAGGGGCACTACACCTTTGTGGTGGGAGAGGGGGATGTGGCCGAGATCCGCCGATTGCAGCTAGGGCAGCAGTTTGACGAGTGGCAGGTAGTGACGAAAGGGGTCAAGGGGGGCGAGCAGGTGATCACCGAGGGGCAGATCTCCGTCGCACCAGGCGCCAAAGTGCGCATCGTTAGCCTATAGACATCAAAATCTTAGTGTCCCTTCGCACCCATTTGCACTGGGCTGGCTAGGAGGTGAAGGGACCGGGTGGGAGTGCCGTTCATCGTCTTAAAAGGGAACTGCTCTAACCAAAGAAGGTCCCAGTCGCGGAGCAAATCGGTTAGCCATGCGGTGGTAAAATGGCGCACTACAAGGCCCTCCCCGGTCGTGTAGACCCCATACTCCCCATGCTCCTCCAGGCCCCGGCGGTATTTCGCCTCAAAATGGTCTGGCGTGATCAGAAAGTCTGAGAGGTAGAGGAGTCCATTTTTCTTGAGAACCCGCTTGATCTCATCGATTACCTCCTGTTGCCCCTGCTTGCTGACTATCGAGTCGAGTACGGTCGATAGGACCACAAGGTCGGCAGAATCATCGGGCTCAGGCAATTGACCGCTCTGCTCGATCACCTTGAGGTTGAGGTGGGGATAGGTGGCCATCCCCCTTCTGATCATGGCGGAGGAGAGGTCATAGCCGGTGAGGTTGTGATACCCCTTCGAGTAGAGAAAATCGAGCAGCCTCCCATACCCACAGCCATAGTCGACGATGCGGGAGTGGGGCATCAGTCGGTCCTGAAACTTCTCGAGATAGAGGGGATCTTCAAAGGTCTTCCCGCTACCAAGCGTCTCCCAGTATTCCTTAGATTGCACCTGTATCCCCTTGGCTTAGTCTAGCCCTAAAGAGATTTTACGGGGTATAGGGAGGGGATGCTCAACCTCTCGAAGCCGTTTATCGAGCGACCGGTGATGACGACGCTGGTGATGCTGGCGATCCTCTTTTTCGGGGTGATCGCCTTCACCCGGCTGCCAGTAAGCGACCTTCCCCGCTTTGAGGTGCCCACGATTTTGGTGACGGCGCTCAACCCAGGATCCGATGCAGCAACGATGGCGGCTACAGTGGCCATTCCACTCGAGCAGCAGATCATGCAGACACCCGGGATCCGAGAGGTGGTCTCGACCAGCAACGCCGGGGTGACCCAGATCGGCGTCTTCTTCGAGCTGGGGCGGAGCGAGGATGGGGCAGCAACCGATGTTCAAGCGGCCATTCAGCGAGCGGCAGGGAACCTCCCCCCTCAGATGCCCAACCCGCCGACCTACCAGAAGTACAACCCAGCAGCCTCTCCGGTCCTCTTTTTGGCCCTGTCGAGCGACACCCAAACGATGGCCGACCTCTACGACTATGCGAACACGGTGATGGCGCAGCAGATCTCGATCGTCGATGGGGTAGCGCAAGTCCAGGTCTACGGCAGTCCCCGAGCCGTCAGGATCAAGCTCAACCCGGACAAGATGGCCTCGATGGGGCTCCCGATCGACCTGGTGGCTCAGGCGGCGGTCGATGCAAACCAAAACCTGCCGGCAGGAACGGTCTACGATAGCACCCGCTCATTCACGGTCCAGCCGCTGGGGCAGATGATGAGCGGAGCGGCCTACGAGGAGCTAATCGTCGCCTACCAAAACGAGGCGCCGGTGAGGATCCGAGATATCGGCCAGGCGATCGACAGCATCCAAAATGAGAACCTCTTTATCAACTTCTGGAACGCCGAGAGGGGAACCCGCCCAACAGTGGTACTGGCGGTGACGAAGCGCTCGGGAGCCAACACGGTAAAGCTCTGCAGTACGATCATCGACATGCTCCCTGAGCTGAGCCAGCAGATCCCGCAGTCGATGGAGGTGAGCGTGATCCAAGATGGCTCCCAGGCGATCAAGGCGTCGGTGGCCGATGTGGAATGGACGCTGGTGATCGCCTTTGCCCTTGTCGTGCTGGTGATCTTCCTCTTCTTGGGGAATATCCGCTCCACGATCATCCC
This sequence comes from Parachlamydiales bacterium, assembly GCA_050250135.1. Classification (GTDB taxonomy): domain Bacteria; phylum Chlamydiota; class Chlamydiia; order Chlamydiales; family JAFEGQ01; genus JBFWPF01. Next base: position 23,577 of record JBFWPF010000029.1, read on the forward strand.
GTCGATCACCCTCCCCCTCTCGGTGGTAGGCACCTTCCTAATCATGGCGGGGCTAGGTTACAGCATCGATATCCTCTCGATGCTGGGGCTGACGTTGGTGATCGGCTTTCTGGTCGACGATGCGATCGTCGTCTTGGAGAACACCTTACGCCATATCGAGATGGGGAAAAGTGGCCTAGTGGCAGCCCTCGACGGCTCCAAGCAGATCAGCACGACGGTCCTCTCGATGACGCTATCGCTTGCTGCCGTGTTTATCCCGTTTGTCTTTATGCCGGGGATCATCGGGAAGATGTTCCACGAGTTTGCCGTGGTGGTGGTGGTCGCAGTCCTCCTCTCGGGCCTGCTGTCGCTGACCCTCACTCCCCTCCTCTGCTCCCGAGTCCTAAAGCAACACGCGGAGCAGGGGCGGCTGGAGCAGTGGGCCCATGCTCTGATGGAGAGCCTTCACAAGGTCTATTTGCCTGCTCTGGAGTGGGTGCTCAACCGGCGGTGGGTGGCGATTGGGGCGGCGGGGCTCTCACTGCTGCTGGCCGCCCTCCTCTTCCACCTCCTTCCGCAGGACTTTTTGCCTCCGGGAGACACGGGGGTAGTGCAGGGGATCACGGTGGCATCGGAGGCGATCAGCCCGCTGAAGCTCAACACCTATCAGGAGGAGGTGACGAAGGCGATCCAGCAGAGCCCCTATGTTGAGTCGATTATCTCGGCCTCCAATACGGGGGGCTCCCACCCGGCTAACCAGGGGGTGGTCTATGCGATCCTGAAGCCGGAAAAAAAGAGGCCTGCGATCGACAAGGTGATCCAGGGAATGCTCAATAAGACGGGGGAGATCCCGGGGATTCAGACCTACTTAAAGCCCCTCCCCCAGCTGAGCCTCGACGTCTCGACGGGGGCCACGCGGGCCAACTACGCCTACGCCATGTCCTCGGTAGGGAATCCCGACGAGCTCTACGAGCTAGCGGGTGAGATGGCGCAGCGGATCGGGAAGATACCGGGGGTTGTCGATGTGAGTAGCGATGTTCAGGCGGAGGCTCCTCAGCTGGTGGTCGACCTCCTCCGCGACCAGGCCTCCACCTATGGGATCACCTCGAAAAAGATCGAACAGGCCTTTCAGCTCGGCTATGCGGAGGGGCGGCTGGGCTACTACAACACCCCGCTGAGCTTCTACTGGATTATCATGGAGATGGAGGATCGCTACCGGAGCAATCCCGATTCCCTTAAAAAGATCTACCTCTCCACTCTCTTTCAGGAGACGAGTGTCGACAGCGGGCAGAAGCTTGTCCCCCTCGACCAGGTGATCAAGGTTAGGGAGGCGGTGGGCCCGCTGACGGTCAACCACCTCAACCAGTTTCCCTCAGCTACCCTCTACTTTAACCTGAAACCGGGGTACGCCTTGGGTCCGGTTACGGAGCAGGTCGACCAGATCGCCGATGAGCTCCTCCCTCGAGGCATTATGAGGCAGTTCCAGGGATCGGCCCAGGTGTTCAAGCAGACGCTCGGGCCGATGATCGGGCTTATCATTTTGGGCATATCGGCGATCTACCTGCTGCTCGGGGTTCTCTACGAGAGCTTTATCCACCCGATCACCATCCTATCGGCCCTTCCGGGGGCCCTCTTTGGCGCTCTTCTGATCCTCTTTCTCTTTCAGGCTCCCCTTTCGCTCTATGCCTACGTGGGGATGATCGTGCTGATCGGGATCGTGATGAAGAACGGGATCATGCTGGTCGAGTTTGCCAACGAGGAGATTGGGAAGGGGGCAACGCCCTACGATGCCATTGTGAGTGCTTGCAGGATCCGTTTTCGCCCGATTTTGATGACGACGATTGCGGCGGCGATGGGAGCGGTGCCGATTGCCCTGGGATTTGGGGCCGATGCGGCCTCGAGGCGGCCGCTTGGGCTTGCCATTTTGGGCGGCCTCCTCTTTGCCCAGTTCATCACCTACTTCTTTACGCCCGTCGTCTACCTCTCGTTCGAGCGGCTCCAGGAGCGGTGGACTAGGCGATCGCATTCCCCAACCAATCGTTGATATCAGCCACCACCTCTTTCAAGCTCTCAGGCATCGAGTTGGTAACAGGGAGACCGCGTAAATGGGCCTTCCAAGACCGTTCCAAAGCCACCAAGCCCTCTTCAGTGAGGTTGATAGGCAGTTTCAATGGGGTAGCACGATGAGCAAAAACCCGGTGTAAAATGAGGTTTAGCCGCTTAATGGAAAGGTGCTCGGAACCGATAAGAACGTGAAGATCGTGGAAGTCCTTCATACGGCTGTTGTCGTCACCATAACGGACAACAGCTTCTAGCTTCTCGGCGAAAATAAACTCACGGGGATAGCAGTTGATTTCGATGGCGCTCTCAAAAAGAGCTCCCTTCGATCCGCCAGTCAGAGGAAGTAGCCCTAACTCTGGGTCCACAATGTCTCCGTATCCTAAATCTACTGACACCCTGAATTGACCTTTGCCAAAGGTGGCGGACATTCTCGCTCTGATGCCGGTATACTTCATGTGAGGATGGGGCAAAGGGGCTACTTCTAGCTGGGAAAAGGCAAATCCGTCATCCATTGGAATGGAAATAATCTCGTGGATCACATTGTAGAGCACATCTGACGTGTTTGAGATCCCACGGACCAAGAAATCCAAATCCTGTGTTCTTCTATTGATTGGCTCATAGGAGGCCAACAGTACCCGTTTAGTGCATGTAGACGCAGTTAAGCAACCGGCAAAGGGGGACTTGAGCTACCCGATCGATAGGTCATAACTGCCATCTCCAGATAAGAGAAAAAATCGGCTCCTCGCCTTCTAAGTGTC
>JBFWPF010000030.1:0-25599 GCA_050250135.1 Parachlamydiales bacterium
CACTTAGAAGGCGAGGAGCCGATTTTTTCTCTTATCTGGAGATGGCAGTTATGACCTATCGATCGGGTAGCTCAAGTCCCCCTTTGCCGGTTGCTTAACTGCGTCTACATGCACTAAACGGGTACGCTAAAGCCGCTAAGGCCATCACTATTTTATTGACAAATATTGCCCCTTTTTTTAAAATACTTCATAAAAAGAAGCTTTTCGATGACAAGAATAGACGATGCAAGCCGCTTTCTCCAGGAAAACCCCATTGCCTTTGGCGCCCTTCAAGTAGGAGGCCTTGGCCTTGTGGTGTTGGGGCTGGTTCGGCCCTTCCTCCCCTTGGGTCCGATCTCTCCCCTTACAAAGCGAGCTATCTTCATTCTACCGGGAGCGCTGCTACTCATTGGGAGCCAAGCTCTCCATGATCGGAGGATAGAGGAGACAGAGATTCCCCCCTCGACCACACAGCCATTGCCCCCCCTTACCTCTTTTTCCGTTGTGATCCCCCAAGATTACCGAGCATTCCGTGAGCAAACGGATCATATGGTGGAGCTAACGGCCTCTCGAGCGACGGTCGCTGAGCACCCGGCTATCTTGCTCAAGCAATTGGCACCTCTCATTCTACACGCCCTGGGCAGCGTCGATGATACCTTCTCGTTTCCCAATCTGCGTCTTTACTTTGAAAAGGAAAAGGGGATTGGGGAGGGCGTTACACGAGATCTACTGACCGACCTGTTTCAGGGGCTGCCACAAAAACTGGGAATGAAACAGGCCCCCAGCAGCACTCGCTATATTCCAGATGGGGATTCCGACCTAGATGCTTATGAAGCCTGGGGAATAATGCTCCCTCTCTTCTACTATTCTCAATATGTTCTTTATTCTTCCCCCCTCATTCTAGATGAATCGGTGATAACAACGGCTTTTCAATTTACCGATGATGAGCTAGCCGCTCCCCTTGAGAATCTTTCCCAGAGGCGCAGACTTGAGTTGTATCGAATACTGATCGAGTCGCAAGGTCTACGGATCAAAACCGATGAAGCCTTTGAAGCCCTAAAGCGAGGAGAGGAGGAGGCCAATCGATATGCCGAAGAGTTTCTGGGGGGTATCAGCATTACTGAGTACCTTCTAGACGTTTTTGAGCGTAATGGAGCGGATAAGCAACTCCCAGCGATCCACGCTTTAGCTAGGGGGATGAAGCGGGCCTCTGATACCCAAAAGGGATGGAAGGCATTGCGTAAGATTGACCCCTCTACTTTTAGCGACAAGGCGCAAGGGACCGAAGATCGATCGACTATCGCCAATGCCTTTTGCTATTCTGATGAGAACGAAAGCCTCGGCCACACCTATGCGATGTGGATTCGGGAGTGGATCTTAGAGGAGGCCAGCCCTAAGGAGCTGCGCTTCATGCTGCAGTACCTAACGGGCGGCGCCTCCCTTCCTCCAAACGTAAAGATAACGGTGACTGCCGATTCCGACAAACGGCGAAAAGAGTGCTACGTTACCACCTGTGAACGCACTATTGCTTTTCCTGGATACTACATGGCCAACATGTGCAAGAGCGAATTTATCGCCTATTTCAAGGAGCAGGTCTTAAACAAGAGTGGCTTCAACGGCTACTAGCATAGGTGTTCACGAGAGCTCAGCCCTCGTGAACACAGTGGGCCGTTACCGGTTGGCGAGCTGCTGGAGGTGCTTGGCGTAGGCCTCAGGACCCCCCTCCTTATAGCCCGTCTGGGCAATCTGACGGCCATTGCTGTCGACAATCACAACAGCAGGAAGGCCCCGAATCCCATACTGCTTCTGGAGCTTGTCCTTCTGCTCCTCCAGATCGGAGGACTGCCCCTTCATCGGCTGGTCGATCTCCAAGTAGACAAACTTGTCCCCCATCGACTCGGCAAACTCAGGCTTATCAAAGACCTCCTTCTTCAGCTTCTTGCACCACCCGCACCAGTCGGAACCGGTGAAGAAGATCAGGATAGGCTTGTGCTCCGACTTAGAGAGCTCAACCGCCTTATCATAGTTGTGAAGCCACTCGATTTTCTGCTTAGCCTTTGCCTCGGCAAGTGAGGGGAGCGCCGCTGTCAGCAAAAAGGTAAAGCTGAGCGCTGCAAGTAGGGTCCTTTTCATCATAGCCTCCATGGTAGGATTCGTATATGATGGTGCCCCAAAACCCCTTTTTGTTCCAATGCGGAAAACCTTTATTTGGCGCCACCGAAAGGAAAATCTTAAGAAGTGCAGCCTTAGTGGGTTAGAGGGGGTGGAGGGGCTCGTCTTTTTCACCTACCCGACCGACCCCCTCCCCGAGTTAACGGGTGCTGTGGTGCTGCAGGTAGGAGCCCCTCCACTATCCCTTGAGGACAAGGATTGTGATCTCCTCCTGATCGACGGAACATGGCGCTATGCAGAGGTGATGGCGGGGCAACTTCCCCACGGCCTTGCGGCGCGGAGTTTGCCAGGCGGATCGGTCACCGCCTATCCCCGCAGGCAAGAGGTAGAGGGGGGGCTCGCCTCTGTGGAGGCCCTTTACCTCGCCCACCACCTTTTGGGTAGGAGGACGGAGGGGCTTCTCGATCACTACTACTGGCGAGGGCCCTTTCTCGAAAGGAATAGGGAGTTGCTATCTCGCTAGGAACGGTGTATCATCTGATCTATGCACCGTTTCACCTTCTATGGACAAAAGCCGGGGGTGCTGTTTCAGTTCCTCCTCGATCAGTTCCTCAGCGCCTTTGGTGAGGTGAAGGCGATTCAGAAGCTCTGCAACCATCTCTCGACTGCAACCGATTGGCAGGTCTCCCACATGATGGCCGCCCTTGGCCGCCTGACGGGCCACCCCTTAAGCGATCCCACCCCCTCTTGGGAATCGGATCGGGGCCATCTTGGCAATCTCAAGCACTTAGCCACGACCTTCTCGGAGCTCTCCGATTATGGGGAGGCGCGGGAGCTCGCAGGGGCGGTTGACCGGGCCTTCTTTTCGGCCTTGGAGGCCCGCGATACCCTCCCCCGTTTTTTGCGCAGCCCCCTTCAAAAGGAGCGGCTCCAGGTAACGGTCCTCTGCACTCCCCATCTCCGGCGCCTCGTGGAAAATGTGGAGCGGATCGGCAACCTCATCCCCTCGCTGATCGCCCATTTCCGCGAGGAGGAGAATGTCCTCCTCTTTTTGCTTAGGAGGCGCCCCGACTTCGATAGCCTCTACGGCACCTCTTTCACCAAAAACCTCCTCCAGATGATGTTCCCAGAGGGGCTGCGGGAGCTTCAGGTGGTGATGGAGGAGCGCTACCGAAAGCGGGGGTTTGAGAAGCTCGCCGAGTCGGTCCGCCACCGCCTGGCCGACATCCAGCTGACGAGCCCATGACCCCTAGCGAACTGGCCAGCGCCCTTTTGGAGGAGATTCGGATCGCCTACCCGGAGGGGGGATACCTACTGGTACCGCCTCAAAGGAGCGAGCCCTCCCCCCCCAAGAGAGTGACCCCTCCGCACGTGAGTCCCCTGCCCAAAACCCTTTCGGGGCTAAAGCTGACCAGCTACATCCCCACTCCGATACTCCTCGTCCACTGCGGCGAGGGGGGGGAGATGCTCGAGCGCTTGGCAACCGCTCTTACCCAAAAGCGGGCCTCGGCTCAAGTGGTTGAGGTGAAGGAGGCCCCCCCTACCCTCTTTACCAGCCCCCTCGTTAAGCTGGTCGTCCTCACCCCAAGGGCTCAGGCGGCCCTCCCTCAACTGAAGATCAGAGCTCCCCTCTACATGATGGAGGAGCCCCAGGCCTACCTCGACAATCCCGCCCTCCGCAAGCCCCTCTGGGAGGCCCTGTGTGCCCTCCTTTGATCTATGCTCAGGTCCTACTGGATAAGGGGCCCAAAACGCCCCTGACCTATGCGATTCCTGAGGGGCTGACGGTCACGAAGGGGTGCCGGGTCCGGGTGCCGGTGAAAAGCACCTTGCGCGAGGGGACCGTCTCGGAGCTGATCGCCGACTCCCCCTACCCGGCCAAGGCGATCGACTCGCTCATCGCCAGCCCCTTTCCCCCCGACCTCCTCAAGCTGGCCGAGTGGCTTGCCGACTACACCCTCACCCCCCTAAACGTTGTCCTCCGCACCCTCCTCCCCTCCGGCATCCGTACTGGTGAGGGGCCAAAGACCCAGCTAGCGGTCTCCCGTGCTAAAAGCCGCGAGGAATTGCGCCAGGTAGCGGCGCTTCTTCGGAGCCGCTCCCCCGCTCAAGCGGCCGCTCTCGACCTCCTCCTCTCCATGACCAAGGAGATCCTCCTCACCCAGCTTTGCGAAGAGGGCGGTGTTACCCGAGAGACGGTTAAGGCGCTGGAGAAAAAGGGGCTCGTAGCCTTGCGCCCTATCGAAGTCGAGCGCTCCCCTCTTGAGGCAGCCGAGTATCTCCCCACCCCCCCCAAAACGCTGAACGGAGAGCAGCAGGCCGCTTTGGACCGGATCGGCGTTACCCTCCGGGCCCACCGCTATGAGACCCACCTCCTTCACGGAGTGACCGGCAGCGGGAAAACTGAGGTCTACCTCCAGGCGATCGACGGCGCCCTTGCGCTTGGCCGGGGGGCCATCTTCCTGGTCCCCGAGATCTCCCTCACCGCCCAGACGATCGAGCGGATCCGGAGCCGCTTTGAGGGGCGGGTTGCCCTCCTCCACCACCGCCTCAGCGATGGGGAGCGGCAGGATGGGTGGCGCCGCCTTGCCGAGGGGAGGGCCCAGATCGCCGTCGGCCCCCGCTCGGCCCTCTTTGCCCCCGTCCAAAACCTTGGGCTGATCATCGTCGACGAGGAGCACGAGAGCTCCTACAAGCAGACCGAGAGTGCCCCCCTCTATCACGCCCGCGACGTCGCCGTCATGCGGGGCCACCTTACCCGCGCCTGCGTCCTCCTCGGGAGCGCCACCCCCTCCCTCGAAAGCCTCTACAACGCCCAAATCGGCAAGTACACCCTAAGCCGCCTGACCCAGCGGGCCGATAGCGCTGCCCTCCCTACCCTTCAGATCGTCGATATGCACACCGCCCTCGCGCGGGGGAAAAATCCCCTCTTCTCCCCTCAGCTCCTCGACGCCATCGAAAAGCGCTTCCAGGCTGGCGAGCAGAGCCTCCTCTTCCTCAACCGGAGGGGCTACCACTCCCTCCACTTCTGCCCCGAGTGCCGCGAGTCGATCTCCTGCCCCCATTGCACCCTCTCCCTTACCTACCACAAGGGGGAAAACGCCCTCGCCTGCCACCTCTGCGACTACAAGCTCTCTCCCCCCCCAAAAAGCTGCCCTACCTGCGGGGGCGCCACCCTCACCTTTAAAGGGGCGGGGACCGAGCAGGTCGAACGCTCCCTCCATGCGATCTTCCCTGAGATCCGCACCCTCCGGATCGACGCCGACACCACCCGCCACAAGGGCTCCACCGACCGCCTCTTCCGCTCCTTCCGATCGGGCAAGGCTGACCTCCTGATCGGCACCCAAATGATCGCTAAGGGACTCCACCTCCCCCAGGTCACCCTTGTCGGCGTCCTTAATAGCGACATTACCCTCCAGATCCCCGACTTCCGCTCCTCAGAAAACCTCTTCCAGATGATCACTCAAGTAGCGGGCAGGGCGGGCAGGGGGGCCCTTCCTGGCACCGTCCTCATTCAAAGCTGGATGCCCGACCATCCCACTATCCAGCTTGCCGCTAAGGGGGATGGGGAGACCTTTTGGCATCAGGAGCTCGAGAGTCGGCGCCTTTTTAACTTCCCCCCCTTCTCCCGCCTTGTAAAAGTGCTGCTCTCTGGTCCCTCCCAGCAGGAGACCCATGCTGAGGCCGAGCGGCTCCGCTCCCGACTTGCCGTCGAAACCCTCCCTGTCACCGAATCGGGCTACTCCAAGGTCAAGGGGATGTGGCGCTTTCAGTTTCTGATGCGGGGGCAGAGGAGCCGCGACCTAACGGGGGCCTTTGCCGCCCTCCGCTACACCCCCCCCAAGGGGATCCGCCTCACCCTTGACGTCGACCCCCTCTCCACCTACTTCTGACCCCTGATCGCGACGCGGCTTGTCAAATGGGAGGGGGTGTGGTAGAGGAGGGGTATATGATGGCTGCCCTCTTTGTGATCTTTGCCCTGGCCCTCTTTCTCGCCTGGATCGGCTTTAGAACTGCGGCGATAACGGTGGCCCTCGTCAACCTGTTGCTCTGCCTAGCGATGCTCTGGCACCACGCCACCACCATCCTCCAGATCCGCCTATGATCGCCCTGATCCGCAACCTTAACGCCTTGCTGATCTATATGTTATGCGGCATCCTACTGGGCGCCTATGCGATCCAGATCTTTATGGGGGAGGTCCCCTGCAGCCTCTGCCTGCTCCAGAGGCTGGGGATGGTCGGGGTGGCCTTCGGCGCCTCCCTCAACCTCCGCTTTGGCCTCCGCCCCGCCCACTATGCGGTGATTTTGGGGATGGCGACCTTCGGAGGGGGGGTAGCCCTCCGCCAGATCTGCCTCCACATCTGCCCCGGCTTTCCCACCTTTGGCATCCCGGTGTGGGGCCTTAGCCTCTACACCTGGTCCTTCCTCACCTTTGCGAGCACCATCCTCTACGTGGCAATCCTGCTGCTGCTGCAAAACGGGAGGACCGACGCTCAGGGGGTTCGGATGAACCTCTTTGCCAAAATCGCCCTAGGGCTGATCCTTCTCGTCGCCCTAGCCAACGGGGTCACCACCTTCCTCGAGTGTGGCTGGGGACCTTGCGTCGATCACTAGTGCTTCTTTGGAACGACGATACTGACCAAAGCAGTGGGACGACTCTCCTTCATCTGATCGAAAAAGTCGGCGAGTCCCAGCTGCTGCTCAGGGGTTACGCCAGAGAGCCCTTTCGGTTGGTCGATCGAGCTCCTAAGCGCTGCAGCCACCTTTTCCTTCTCCCCAATCCACCAGTCCCAATTGTTCGAGTTGCGGAAGGCGGAGATGATCGTTGGCCAGTCGGGAATCTGGGCAAAGGGGGTCCCGTTGAACCCCTCTAACGCCCCTCTCGCCTCAGCGGCCTTGTGCTTGGTCGCGTACCAAAGGACCAGCTTCCCCATCACGGGAGCCGTGGGCTTAAGCTTGACTAAGTGGTCGAGCTGATCGGGCTTCAGCTCAAGCTCTGGGCTCCGCTCCATTTTGAAGGGGTAGTTACTGGAGGAGCACTCCGACTGGGCCCACGTTCCCAACCGACGCACCAGCTCCTTTTTGTAGGTTTCAGCAATACGGGTCTCCTTCTGACCGAAGTAGAGGGCAACCATATCGCCGATGGCCAGTTGCTGAATAATATTGGCTTCGATTGTGGCAAGCTGGTTGCGAAGGGTGCTCAGGGTTGCTTTCCAGTCGGTATCCCCCGAACGGGCCAAAACGGCGGTCCCGACGAGGAGGTCGAGCTGCTGGACGGGCTTATTAGCACAAGCCGTAATCACCTCTCCCTGCTTCTGGTCTGCATATCGGAAAAGGCTCGCCATCCGCTCAGCTCGGAGCTGGGGCAGCTGATCCTTCAATCCCTGAATCTGCCCGACTAGTTCTTTGGCCTGTTCGTTAAACCAGAGGACCTCCACAACGGCTCTACTCCCACAATGGATCAGCTGATGACGAAACTCATAGCCCTTTCCATTTTGTTTGAGATGGCCATTCAGGGCGTTGGGTCTCGCTGTCTTATCGATCGATCCGTTAGCCTCAAGCCCCCGTAGGAGGGGATCCCAAAGGGGGAATTTCCCCTCTGCCTCGTGCAGCAGGGTCGTCATCTGCTGGGCGGAGGCAAAGGTCGCCACGCAGACTAGCTCGTCTGCCTCCAGCTTTTGGATGGCCTCTGGGGTGATCCCTTTCTTCAGCCACTCCAGCGCTCTCTGGTTGTCGGTGATCTTGGTGACGATGACCTGCTGCGGCCGATGGTCTACCTTTTTCTCCTCTTGTTTTGAGGGGTTTTGGGGTGCCACGAGTTGTTTACGAGGGCTTACAAGCCACCACAACCCGAAGCCGGTTGCGAACAATCCAAGAGCTCCAAAAAGCCCCGTTAGGGAATCCTCTCGGTTTGGGTTGATCACACGCTGGAAAATACCCCAGAAGTCGATTGAGCTCAGAGAGTTCGAGGGGGAAGTAGAATCTGACATCAGTTATCTCCTTGATTAGCGGATAGTTCTTTGCGCCCATTTCAAGAGGGAGCGCAGCCTCTCGGTGCTGACAATGGCCACTACAATGATCCCCAAGCCTGCGGCCAACAGGAGCCAGGGGTAGGAGCGGGAGGGGGGTGGGGTGGGATTGAGCCGCTTGTGGAGCTCATCTCGCTCCCCCTTGACCACCTTTGGATCACCTACTCTAAAACTGGTGCTAACCAAAATGTTGTCGGGGTTACACCGCTCATCCAACCTTTTCGAAAGGGCATCATAGAGGCTCTTCAGGGAGCCCTCTTCATTGGCCAGTTCCTTGGCGACCGCCTCCTTTAGGCTCTCTATCTGTTGGTCGAGGAGCTCGGCCGGCTTTACCCCATTCTCCTCTGTGCTCCACACCATCTTCTGAAAGGAGGTTATCGCTGTTGACACCCCCTCTAGAGGATCCTTCCACTCCCGATACTCCAACCACTTATCGAGATCGTCCAAGGTGGTTTGGGTCAACTCACCCACTTTCTCCTGAGGAAAGGTCCAAAGCGACCCCTCTTGTTGTGGTTTTGTCGTGGGCAAATCCTTCAGGGAAGAGGTTGGCGTATGGGAAAAGCTAGTGCTTAGATCAGTAGGTTTGCCCAACTGACCAAGAGTGGTCGACAGCTCCTCATCGGTTGCCTGTTTAAGCGCCGCCACGTCGGGTTGCTTTTCTTGTTCAGGAAGAACTGGTCTATCCTCATGATTCACTACCTTGCCATAGGCACTCTCTAATGCTGTTCCAAGCTCCCCCAGTAAGGTCGCTGCATCGAAAGCCGTCACCGCTTCGGTAAGGTCTTTGGCGGTGAGGGGCTGATAGCTCCCCTGCTGCGTCGGCTTTGCGAGTAACTTGCCCAACTCTTCCACCGCAGTAACTAGATCCTTAGTGCCGGTCTGCTGGGTACGCAGCTGAACCATCAGCGCCCAGTCTTCTCGTAAGGTGCTCTGAACTTCAGACATCGAGGGACTCCTTTTAAAATTTAAAGATTTTTCTCAACTAATTGGCCACCATTGAAATTTGGAGCGGGAATTTCGGGCAACAAAATTCATCTTTTTTTAACGAACCCCACGCAGAGAGGTAAAATAAAGGCGAAAGTAAATTATTTTTTAAATTGTAAAAAAAATAGAGCTATGTCGTATATTAGTCTTCACAATTTATTTGGGATAAAGAGATGAATGCCCTACAAAGTTCATGGGAGATGACTAAAACGGTCCTCAATTTGCCCGTACGGGCCCTAGATTGGACCCTTGCCACTCGGCCTGTTAGGGGCGCCTATTGGGCGATTAAGGCCTACGTCATCTACGAGCTCTGGGAGAGCGCGGTTGCTCAGACTTTGGTCGTCGACACCTGCCGCCATGGGGCACGCGACCTCCATACGGCCTACCTGATCTGGTGTACGGGGTTGCTACCGGAAAAGTGCTCTTGTCAGTGCGAGGAGGGGGTCCCCTTTGTCTACCTGTGGAGAGACAGTCGGCTAGCAACGGATGATGTGGTGGTTAGGTTCGGCGGACCTCTCTGTTATGCGAACGGCAATCCCTTGGGTGTCCTCCGGTTTCACTTCCGCCCGAACGAGAAGAGTTACAATGAGTACTGGGATGCGAGCAAAAAGGATCACGACCAAGACTACCCCGGTTTCTATTACAACGACCGAATTTCGGGAACAACCCTCCGATGCCCCGAGAACGTCCCTCCCAGCCATATCGGGATGATCGGGGCCCTAAGGGCAGGGGTGAACAAGGGATGGGCCAAGCGGATCAGCTACAACCCTCAGCGATTTCGGCAGGGTCTTTTGCAGGGGGCCCTGGCGCTCTACTTCACGGGGGGACTTTTTGGCCTCTCTCCCTCGGTTCCCGAGTGGATCTCCAACTCCCGGCTAGCCGTGTGGGGAGATAAGATCGCCGAGTTTCGGATGATCAGCTGGCCGACCGGGCTAGCCGGGAAGCTCTACAGCTACCGGATTGTCCGCTGGCCCATCCAGCTAGCGGTTGCCTATGCCATCTGGCAGACGGCTCGCTAGGTACGTGTTCACGAGGGGGAGGTCCCCTCGCTAGGGAGCGCGGGTTGCAAAGATCTCAGCTTAAAGGAGGAGCTCATAGCCATAGCTATGGGCGACGACTGCAAGCTGAGAGATTTGTGACCCCCGCCCCTGGAGAGGGGGCTACCCCCGTGAACATGTACCTCGCTAGCCATTTTCCCTAATCCTCTCGTGGGGTAGACTGGGGCTGATGTTTTCAGAGCCCGACTACCACCATCAGGAGGATTTCCAGGTCCGCAAGGGAAAGCTTGCGAAGATCCGGGAAATGGGGATCGACCCCTATCCTCCGAAATTTGCCCCCACCCACCATGCCGCTCCCCTCTTGCACCATTATGAGGGGGAAGCGGTAGGCGACAGCGAGGCTGCAGCCGAGGGAAAAACGGCTGAGGTGGCGGTGGCTGGGCGACTCGTCCTCTTTAGGGCGATGGGGAAAAATGCCTTCGGGCAGCTCCAAGATGGCACAGGCCGCCTCCAAGTGATGTTCAACCGGGAAGGGACACAAGTTGTCGGCTTTGAGGCCGGAGAGGAGTATGCCACACCGCTCAAGTTCATCGAAAAGCTGGTCGATCTGGGGGACTTTCTCGGAGTAGAGGGGCACCTCTTCCGGACCGGAAAGGGGGAGCTAACCCTGTTTGTGAAGCGGTGCCACCTGCTCGCAAAGTCGCTCCTCCCCTTGCCCGACAAGCACAGCGGAATCGTCGATAAGGAGGTGCGCTACCGGAAGCGGTGGCTCGACCTGATCAGCCACTCCGATGTGGTCACCACCTTCAAGACCCGCAGCCGAATCGTGAGCCTGCTGCGCCACTCGCTAGAAGAGCTCGGCTTTATGGAGGTGGAGACCCCCATTCTGCAGAGCATCTATGGGGGCGCGGCGGCCAAGCCCTTTGTCACCCACCTCAATGCCCTCAAGCACGACATGTTCCTCCGGATCTCCCTTGAGATCCCGCTGAAAAAGCTGATTGTGGGGGGGATGGAGCGGATCTTTGAGATCGGGAAGGTCTTCCGCAACGAGGGGATCGACAAGACCCACAACCCCGAATTCACCCTGGTCGAGGCCTATGCCGCCTATTGGGACTACCGGGATGTGATGGTCTTTATGGAGCGGCTCTGCGAGCGGATTGCCCGGGAGCTCTTTGGGGAGCCAAGAGTACGCTACACCTCGGGAGATGAGGAGATCGTGCTCGACTTTACCGCCCCTTGGAAGCGGCTGACGATGAAGGAGGCGATCGGGGAGTATGCCGGCATTGAGGTCGACCGGTGCTCCGATGATGAGATGAGGGCGATTTTGAAAGCGAAGACGCCGATCGACCCCGATGCCATTGAGCTGGCCTCACGGGGTGTGCTGATCAGCTTTCTGTTTGAGGAGCTGGCCGAGCCCCACCTGATCCAGCCCCACCACATCCTCGACCACCCAATCGAGACAACCCCCCTCTGCAAGCCCCACCGGGATCCCAAACTGCGGGAGGAGGGGCTGATCGAGCGGTTTGAGAGCTTCATACTCGGCAAGGAGATCTGCAACGCCTACTCGGAGCTCAACGATCCGGTCAAACAGCGGGAGCTTTTGATCGAGCAGGCGATGAGGCGGGATGCAGGTGATGAGGAGGCGAATCCCTTAGACGAGGAATTTATTGAAGCGATCTGCCAGGGGATGCCCCCGACCGGGGGGTGGGGGATGGGGGTCGACCGGCTCGTGATGCTCCTGACCGGGGCGGTCTCGATCCGGGATGTCCTCTACTTCCCCATGATGCGCTCCGAGGTGCCGACCGAAGAGGGGGAGCAAAATCCACTCGAGAAGCCTTGATGAAAATGGGAAGGGGTATTACCCTAGGTCTTCTCCATAGATAGCTATAGGATTTCTTGTGAAACGGACCTATCAACCCAGCAAGCGCCGCCGGAAGACCACCCATGGATTTCGGGCCCGGATGGCCACCCCAGGGGGGCGGAAAGTGCTCAACCGCCGCCGGCGTCATGGCCGCAAGCAGCTCTGCATTTCCTAAAGAGAAACGGCTTCTCACGGGTCGCGACTTCAAAGCGGTTCGTAAAGGAAAATCATTAGTTGGCAAAACGCTGATTTTAGAGGTTGTGCCCTCGGCAGCAGGGGGGTCCCGCCTGGGCCTTGCGGTCTCGAAGCGGTATGGGAAGGCCTGCAAGCGCAACCGATTTAAGCGCCTTTGCCGGGAGGCCTTCCGCCACCTCTCTCTCCCCTCCCCTCTCGACATCGTGGTCCGCCCCCGTCATCTGGCCGATGGGGTAACTGCTAGCGTGGTAGCCGAAGAGATGGAGCGCTTGCTAAAAAGTTAAGGGCCACATTATCTAATGGCCCATGCCGCCGCAACCAAGACAGGGTCTGCTCGCTCAGCCGCTATTTGTCTATGCTATCGCTGCCCTTGCCAGCATTGGGGGCTTCCTGTTTGGTTACGATACGGGGGTGATTTCGGGGGCGATCCTCTTTATCAAAAAGGAGCTGGCCCTGACCACCTTTCAGCAGGAGCTGGTGATCGCGATCCTTCTCCTATTCGCGGCGATCGCGGCTCCCTTTGCCGGCCTCCTTGCCGACCGGTATGGGAGGAGGAAGATCATCTTGGTAGCCGCTCTCCTTTTTGCGGTGGGAGCGGTGATGATGGCACTGGCACCGGGCCTGCAACTCCTCTTGTGGGCACGGGTGGTGGTGGGCCTATCGATTGGGGTGGCCTCGCTGACGGTCCCCCTCTACGTCTCCGAGCTCTCTCCCCCAACGGTGCGGGGCTTTTGTGTCTCGATGAACCAGCTGATGATCACCATTGGGATTGTCGCGGCATACGGCGTCGATCTGGCCCTCTCCCCTTCGGGCAACTGGCGGCTGATGCTGGGCCTTTCGCTGATTCCAGCGGTTGTGTTGTTTGTGGCAATGCTCTTTTTGCCCGAGACCCCCCGCTGGCTGCTGAGCCGGGGGAGGGAGCAGCAGGCGCGCAAAATCCTGCTCCGGATGGGCAATACGACGCCTCAGGTAGAGGGGATTTGCCAGCAAATTCTCCTGAACCTCCACCGGCAAGCGGGAGGGCTCAAGGAGCTCCTCGACCCCAACCTGCGGATCCCCCTCATCGTCGGCATGCTCTTGGCCCTCTTCCAGCAGATCACCGGGATCAACACGGTGATCTACTACGCACCGACGATCTTCCAGTTTGCCGGCATAGAGTCCGATCGGGCCGCCATCTTGGCCACCTTTGGAGTCGGGGTAGTCAACGTCGTGATGACGATTGTCTCCCTCTACCTCCTCGACCGGGTCGGGCGCAAGCCGCTCCTGATTGGGGGGATTTTGGCGATGATTGTGGGGCTGTTTTGTCTCGGCTTGGGGTGGCTACTGCCGGGCCTTGCAATGGCGAGGGCCTACCTGGCGATCGGGAGCCTCATGGTCTATATCGCCGGCTTTGCGATTGGCCTTGGGACCGTGGCGTGGCTCTTTATCTCGGAGATCTACCCGCTGCGGGTGCGAGGGGTTGCGATGAGCTGCGGCGTCTTTATGAACTGGATCGCCAACTTTGCGGTCGCGATCACCTTCCTGACCCTTGTTGGGTATGTGGGCGAGGCGGCGACCTTCTGGTTCTATGCCGGCGTTGGGGT
This sequence comes from Parachlamydiales bacterium, assembly GCA_050250135.1. Classification (GTDB taxonomy): domain Bacteria; phylum Chlamydiota; class Chlamydiia; order Chlamydiales; family JAFEGQ01; genus JBFWPF01. The sequence goes on from JBFWPF010000030.1 coordinate 13,742, forward strand.
CTGCAACCTGATCTTTGTGATCTTCTTTATTCCTGAGACCAAGCAGAAGACGCTCGAGCAGATCGAGGCCTTTTGGCTAAAGGGCAAGGCCCACCTCGTCGAACCCAAAATACAGTAGATCCTTACTCTTCTGCCCAAGTGAGCCAATAGAACATAGCGGCGCTGAAGATCGGCAGCGAGGCACAAGCCAATTTCTCGAAACGAGTCCATTGTCGCGGAGGGTTTAGCTTTCGCAGTGCATTATCGGTTGCGTCCAATCCCTCTTGCACCTGGCGCTGCAAAAGCTCCAATCCCCTAAGCCTGTTCTCCAGCATTGCCTCTTGAATTCGGTTTGATTCTACTAGGCAGTGGTCAAAGGCATAAAACTGTTTTTGCCAATGGGTGAGAAGCCCTACCCGATCAAAGCGCTCTTCCTGGGACAGTTCCCAGCTGGGTATCCATTTCTGGGTCAGCAGCTGATCTATTCCAAGTCGCCTTAGGGATTCGAGAATCGCCGTAGCTGGAATACCTAATCCTGGCCCCGGACCCTCATTATCCCTATAGCGAGCATGAGCAAGGGCCCATAGCCGGATGTTCCCCTTCGCATCAAGGGCAAGCACTGGGCCGCCAGATGATCCCTCGTCGAGGCTAGAGGAATAGCAAACATGGTATTCCTCAGACCAACGCTGGACCATAAGGCAGCTAATCGTTTTGCCTCGACTTCTTGGGTAGCCCACCTGGAAAAGGGGCTCGGACAACGGCTGGTCCTTGGGAGATCCAAGCCCTAAACTCTGAGCCAAGGATGACCAAAGGGAGACCTCCTCTTGATCAGGCCTTTCCAGACAAAACGGAATGAACTCGACTAGGTCTGAGGAAAAGGCCTTGTGCTGCCCGGTCTCAACGATAACGTAATCTTGCCAAAGGGCATTGGTGTTACCACTCCCAAAACTGACCAGGAAGCACCCTTTCGGATTGAAATTGAGGGTGATAGTCTTATTCTTTAGCGAGAAGACGGCCTTTGCGTGTTGAGCGTAATCGGACATACGCTTAATCCGCTGCAGAGGCCCCGCCTTTTCAAAATCTACCGGCGCGCCGAAGGGATCCTCAAATACGTGGGCATTTGTCATAATAAGGCCCTTGCCAATCAGAAAGCCTGTTCCATGAGAAATGTAGGTATTCCAAAAACGGCCCGGTTCGTAGACATCGATGCGGCAAACCGCATTGACAATGGGCAGCAACTTCTCGATCGGAACAGGGAGGTTAGGCAACGACTTACCCTGATAGAGGGTATCCTCTACTGAATGGCCCTGACACTTGTGCTGTGCAGTCTGCATAGCTTTTTCCTGCTAGAGTTCCTCCCCTGCACCTGCCCCAAACTGCCAAACGGAGAGCCAGGTGATGGCAAATAAAAGGAGAGCACTGGCTACGTACCGGCTCAGGTTGAGGCAAACAATGGATGAAGTGCTGGCCTTTCCAGGTCGAGAAGGCTTCCACCCCTCCTGTTCCTGCTGAGCTGCTCTCTTAAGATGGCAAGGAGTTCCAGAAAAGCTAGTGCGTATCTTAACTTTTTTGTTAATTTTACTCGCCTGATAGAGACAATAGTACCCCCAACCATAGTCCCTTAAGCCAGTATCATAGATGCCTAAGTCTTCGAGTGTAGTGTTGACCTTAAGAGCCTCTGCTAGAGCCTCGGCCCCCAACTCACCAATAAAGGTATGCTCTAGGCCCACATGCTTCAAACTCCGATTCACTTTTAGGACTTCAGCAAATAGAGCCGCACTCTCATCTTTTATCATATTACCGGACAGCCTAATCGATGTGACATTGCGAGTGTTCTTTAGAGCGTCAGCTAGTGGGGAGTTGTCGAGAAAATTGACGGAGCACCCAAACCACATGAACCCAAGATCGATAGACTTCACTTTCCTTATGTCGTATGCTAGAACAAGAGAGGCTGCCCCTTGGTCCCCTATTGGATTCCCACATAAGCTAACCGGATCCAGCACTCTATTCTTCTTCATCATCTCTGCGATGGCATTAGCCCCCTGGTGACCTATTTTGCAAAATTGGACACCCAGTGTTTTCAACGTCCTGTTGTGATTAGAAAGCGGGAGAAGCCAGGCACGCACCGAGTTATCGCCGATCGGGCTACTCTGAAACCAGAGGTCTGTAAGCGTCGTATTAACCCTAAAGGCCTCAGCAAACGCTGGCCCCACATCATCTCCAATTTTGTTGCGGCACAGATTCAATTCCTTGAGGACCCAGTTGGTTTTGAGCATACCCGCAAACGCACATGCCCCTGAGCTATCAATATTGCAATCGGCAAGGTTCACCGAAGTGATGCTGGGGTGATGCTTAAGGGCGTTTGCCAGTGATATTGCCACTTGAGAACCAAATGAAGTCCCGCCTAGGGAAATATGGGTCAGGTATCGATGGTTTGCGATCGCAGGGGCCACAGCAAACATCTCTTCACCTGTTAGGTCAGGTAGATGCAGTTGAGTTGCTTGCCAATTATGCCTAATAGCCTCCCCCATTTTTGCCGCCCCCATACTTTTCTTCTCTTCTGCTCCAAAAGAGATTATAGGCAAGCCGGGATCAAATTGGGCCCACACGAAGTCGACGAGGAACATACCTACCTCTTTACTGGCTACTTAACTTGGCGCGGATCGTAAAGAATTGATCAATATAAATAAAGAAAAGGATTCGCGTCTCTCGCGGCTAGCCCCCGTTAGCAGATGCGTGAGAGGGTTTCGACTAAGCGCTCGATTCTGGCGAGGCAGTGGAGATAGGGGCTGATGCTCGCCCTTTCATTATATCAGGAGTCTGATCCCTCCCCACTCGAGATGGGGAGGGAGTAAGGCCCTTACCGTCTGCGGGAACGGGCGCGCTGGCTGGTAGCGCGGCTTCTAGTGGTCGTACGGGCCTTCTGCGCAGGACGTGCCTTTTGGGCAACAGGAGTCGCATAGGCATGAAGCGTTAGAGCCGATACCCGCTCGGCCATCGCTCCAAAAATCGCAGCAGGCTCAGCTACCTCGGCGCGGATCGCATCCTGCCCAGCAGCGACAACCTGGTTTACCGTGCTCGAAGAGTCGAGACGGTAGAGCAGCTCGGAACCCCCACGGGATTGCTTAAGCTGTTGTCTGTGTTTACTATCTTTCATCACTCATTCTCCTAGGAATAGCGTTTCACCCTTGATTATTCCAGGGCTCAGCTTCTTAATTCAGATATACTAACTATTTCAATTATAGTTAAGGTAATTACTGTTTATCTTTTAAACTACTAAGGGATAGGGAGTTATTGGATAGTTGGCCGACGAGATGTTCGATCCGGACCAGGTAATGGAGGTAGGTGTGGTAGTTGAGCCACTGGCGGCTATGCTCTTTGTCGGGGGGCGGGAGGGCGAGTATTGAGATCAGGATCCGGCGGCGGATGATCTCCCCTGTATCCTCCATCTCCTTCTTTTTCCGCGTCTTAAGAAAGGTCAGCGGGAGCTCAAACTCCCGCTCGACAAGCTCGCTGTAGGCCTCCAGTTCGGGGCGGGTCGCTTGGAGGGCGAGGAGACTGGTCCTCCGCTGGACGGTATAGGTAAGTCCCCGCAGGAGATTGGCAAGGTGGTCGAGTTGGGTAAGGAGAAGCCCTCCATTCCTGGGGAAAAAGTTGCCAAAGATCCGCTCGTAGCGCTTCTCCTCGAGGGCCTTATGGGCCTTCTCGAAGAGGGTCCGCTGCTCCTCCTCGACGGCGCTGATCTCCTCTTTATCGGGATGTTGAGTCAGGAAGGCCTGGTTGAGGAGGTGGAGGCGGCGCTGGGAGAGGGTTATGAGACCGGCGAGGTGGGTCCGGAGGAGGTCTGAGGCCCGCATGGGGAAGATCACGAGAGAGGCGAGGAGGGCACATCCGGCGCCGACGAGGGTGTCGACGATCCGCATGAGGAGGGCATAGAGGGTAAGGGCCTCTTGGAGCCCTGAGGTGGCGACGAAGAGGAGGGCGGTAAAGAAGAGGAAAAGGGTGTAGGAGTAGGGAAGGTAATAGATCGCAAAGAAGAGGGCAATTGCAAAGAGGGTCTGGTCGGCCCACCGGGCCTCCTGGACGAGGAGGTGGAGCCCTCCCCCGACCAGGCTACCCGCCACCGTCATCACCGCCCTCTGCCAGGAGCGCTGAATGGAGAGACCCAGGCTCCCTGCCGCTGTCGAGGTGGCCACAAAGAAGACCCAAAGGGCATAGGGGAGGTGGAAGAGCTCGACGATCACCATCGACAGGACAAGGGAGAGGGAGACCCGGAGGGCGACCTTGGTAGTGCGGGCTAGCTTCACCTTTTCCTCACAAGCATCGGGTGTTGGAGGCGGTCGATCAGCTCGGCTGCCCGGGTGAGGTTGTGCCAGAGGTTTTGGGCGGCGGCAACAAAGTTAAAGGCCCTGACCGCCTTCTGAGGGGGCCCCATATTGACCGGCTCCTCCTCAATCGAGCCAACAAGCCCCTGCAGCAGCTCCTGCCCTCGGTCGATCGCCTCGTAAACCGGGAGGGTGGATCGCTGAGAGGCCACATTCACCGCAACGCCGGCCGCACGGAGCCCCCTTGCCGCCTGCCGACCGATCGCAAAGTAGCGCTCCCCACCCCCCTCTTTCCGGAGGCTGATCAGGTAGCGCTGCAGGTAGCGTCCATCGGTGTAGAGCTCCCTGAGGAGGAGGACAATCTCTGAGGTTGCATCGACCAGGTCGGACTGGTTCCAGTGGGCGGAGCGGGTCTCGAGCATCGCCTGCTGCGCTTTGCCGAGCATCTCACTGGCCACCCGGGCCGCCTCCCCGGTTTCGGCTTCGACCATATCGGCAATCCGGCCAAAGGTGAGGTGGAGGGTCGACTGGAGGAGGGGGATCTTATGGTCGGGAAGGACATAAAAGTAGACGAGGAAGGCCGATCCAAAGCCGATCAGGTAGGAGAGGCTTGCCGAGACAATCTCTTCAAAGGGGATGGAGAGGATGGTGCCAAAGATCACGAGGGTCGTCACAAAGCGGGGCATTACCACCCAACGCCCTCCAAGGCCAGCTGCCATGTAGGCGAGGAGGGCGATGACCGCCATCCAAGCGTAACCTCCGTAGAGGTGGTGGTAGCTGGCGAGGCTACCGATCAGGGCCAAGGCTCCCCCTCCAAAGCCGGCGATCGCCATTGAGATCTTCCGCTGCCGGCTGCTGTTTCCCACGGTACATTGGGAGAGGATCGCAGCGGCCATGAGCCCAAAAACGGTGTGGCCGACGCCAGCGAGGTCGATGAGCAGGTAGGCTAGCCCTACCCCACCAACCGATTTGAGGGCGTGAACCGCCCTGCCCATACCGGGGTCTCGGGTGAAATCGGCGATCCGATGAAAGAGCGTGTGCATATCCCCTCCATACCTGAGTTGGGTGTAACTTGCACCGATTTGACGATTCCTCTATCTTCATTCCGAGTTAACTTTGAGGTGAACGATGAAAGGCCTTTTCCTTCTTGCCCTACTCCTTATGCCCGCACTTGCACACGCCCACCATCTCGAAAGCTGCTTGCAGGTCGAGGGGGAGTGGGTCCTCCTTCTCGATGACACCTCCTGTTGGGAGCTCTCTCCGATGAAACCCAAAGAGCAGAGTTGGAGCGAGTGGTGGCATGGGGTCCAACCCAAACAGCCCGACGAACGGTTCCTTGTCGACCTGACTGAATGGAAACGGGGTGGAGAGATTGGGGTTTACCATGAGGGGCAGGCGCCGATCGCCGGCTTCCCCTACCTCCTAGAGCACCAGCCGACCGGTCAGCTGGTCTACGCCCGCCTCCTCCCTTCCGACCGGATCCACCTGCCGAAAACGGCTGCAGCCAAAGCCTTCCAACAGAATGGAGCCTTTAGTCACCATACGATCCGCAAGGCGCTCGATCTGCAAGGGGAGCGGGTGCTCGTCCTCGAGGATAACACCATCTGGCACCTCCAGAAAATCAGAGAAAACAGCCGCACCATCAGCCAGTGGTGGAGCGGCATTGAACTCGAGCAACCCGATAAGCCCTTCCTCTTCTCCCGCTCCAGCTGGGAGGTAGGGGATGAGCTCGGCCTCACCGCCTACCACTGGGGAAGCCTTGGCCTGGCGACCTTCTACGAGGCAACGGAGGGTGTGGGGCGCTACTCCTACCTCCTCGAAAATCCGGTCACGGGAGAGATGGCTTTTGCTACCCCCCTCTCGACCTCCGACCTTGTGGAGCGGCTCATCCGATATGCCGAGGAGCGCTACAACCAGGGCCACTCGGCCGGCTACTCCTCGGGTTACTCAGCCGGCTATAACGCCGGTTACAACAGAGGGTCAGTAGTAGCTCAAAAGCAGAATGAGGCCACCGGTGACGCCCTGCAGGCCTATACAGATGGGCTAAGCCACTAATAATTAGTCGTTATTGCCATCTATTTCACAATTTGTTATTATATTACTCAATTTGTGAGAGATAGATGGAAAACGATACTGATTTCAGGGCGGCCTCGCTTGCTCTAGTTGGTGCTACTGGCGCTCTGGCTGCCTGCGTTTACCAGCTGACCGGCGTGGGGACCGCCCTCCACGAGATTGTGGGGCACGCCTTTTTGGGCGGCTACCTGATGCGCCATTACGGCCCCGGAGAGTCCCCTGAGTGGCAGATCGATGGGTGGGACAATTTCCGTGCCATATTCCGGGCGAGCTCGGTCCAAGAGGGGGCGGTTGCGACCTTCCACTGGCTGACCGGCCACGACGCAAACGGAGACGGCGCCTCGGGAGTTGCCTGGGTTGAGGGGGGGACCCCCAACAGCCTCGCCCAGTGGATGGGCCGCGACGGGCTAAGTGCGTGGACGAGCGCCGCCGGCTCCCTCCCCGACCTAGCCCTCGATAGCGCGGCCTCCGTAGGGGGAATTCACCTCATGGAGCGTGCCCCCCACCTCGCCTCCTTCCTGATCGGCTTTGCGCTCACCAATCACCTGATCACCTCTCTGTATCCCCTATCGGCCGCCCTGATGTCGGCCAAGGAGCTCGCCGAGGCCGCTAGGAGCGGTCATGACTTTGCCAACTTTGCCTACAGAATCGGAAAGATCACGGGGATGGAGGCCACTAGGGTCGCCAAGCTCACCGCCCTCTGCTGGAGCCTCTCCCTTCCCACCCTCATCGCCTACACCCTCCTCTCCAAGTACTCCCATCCGAAATACTGCGTCACCGATGAACAGGCCGAAGAGGCCCTCCACAACGAGGGCAAGCTAGGCCCCTTCACCGACTACGAGCTCGACCAGGCCCGCAGTAAGCTCTACCACGAGTGGCGGGGCAAGCGCACCTCTCCCAAACTCTACCGGGTCCTCAAGTGGTTCACGATGGGACGGCTTACCCTGAGTATAGCGGCAAAATATGGGGGGATACTCAGCCTTTCGGCCCTCCCCTCCCTCCGCCCCTACGCCACCGCGCTAAAGGCCCTCGTCCCCCTAATGGGGAGCGCCGCCATCGCCGCAAAGGGGCTCCGCTGCTATGCTGACTACCACGAGCCCGAGACGCGGGTCACCCAAAATGCCAAGAAAATCAGCGCCCTCGACTTTGCCTTTACTACCGCTATTGCCCTCGGTCTCTTTAGGGGAATGTGGGGAAACCACACCAAGACCTTTGCCCTATCCCTCATCGCCAGCTCCCTTAAACCCCTTGTCATCGGCCACCTCCGCCTCCGCGAGGAGCGGGTCGCCTTTGCTCATAGCCAAAACACATGATTAACGACATTGCCCAGGATAACTGGAACCAGATCCTAGACTACTGCACCCCCTATGAGGTGGGCTCCTTTGCCCAGACCTGCAAGGCGGGCCAGAAGGTCGCAACGGCCTATATAGAATCGAGAGCTAAGCAGTTTCCCGACTGGAACGAGAAGTTGGACCCGAAAAGGGTCTATTGGGAGAGTTGGTTTACGAAGGTGATGGAGGCTCGCTCCCTTTTCAAGGTCCAGGAGAGCCCAGCACCCGAGCACCGCCTTCAGCTGATAGCCGCCATTGGAGCCCGTAATCCCCCCGTCGCCCTCTGGTCCCAAAAGGAAAACAGTCTCACCTCCCTCTGTGAGCTTTGGGTGCTTGATCCCTGGACCCACAACACCCTGCTTCGGGCCGACATTAATCCCCCCGACAGTGTTCGGCAGGCGGCCGTGAGGGCCCTCTGGTGGGAGCCATCCCAGCGGTTCTTGCTCGCCGCAAACACTTGGTACAATCAGCTTCTCTATGCCTTTGACCTCATCAACCAGAGCCAGCTCCTCCTCACCGATAAGTCCGTTGGCTTTACCCTCTTCAGCTGGGCAAATGACCCCCATGTTGCAGTGGCCCACTTCAACGAACTTGCGGTCTATCGCCTTACGCAAGGGGGGCTCACCAAGAAGCACTCTATACTTCAGCCTATAGGGAAAAGGGGGGTATCGCTTTGCTTTGTCCCCTCATCCCCTCCCCGGCTAGCCGTGGCGATCCCCTCTACTAAGATCGTCGTCTGGTCCTTTACTACCAACACTGCCTATGAAATACCCGATACGAAGATTGGGTCTGATATCGTAGGCGCCTACGAAACGACGGCAGGATGGTGGATTCGCTCCAAGACGCTCAGTGGTTCGTACAGCCACCCGATCGACGGATACAAAAACCATAAGTCGCAGGAGGCGCCTACCCTTAGCCTTTGGCGCTCCCCGTATTTGGAAGGGGCGGTTACACTAAGCAGCAGCACCCTATCTTTCCACGGAAACTACCTTCAAGCACCCAAAGACCTCCAACAGGGTATGGCAGTCCTGGTCTCCCGCAATGGCCTCCCCTTGCTGGTGTGCGCCAGCCGCTGGGACAAGCCCGGGTCGCTCACCACCTGGTCATTGGTGCCAGAGCACGTCCCTCCTCCTGCGAGCCCTCCTGCAAAGCCCGCCCGCTCCTATAAGCCCCTCCTCTTGCTCCTCATCCCCCTCGCCCTCTACACCCTCTACCGCCTCAATTTGACAAGGAAATCCCCCATCCGCTAATCCCGGTTAGAAACCAGGAGGGAACAGATGGGCTCGATTGCTGAGGGGGTCTCCCAATTCCTTGCGGACACCTTTGTCCTCTACACCAAAACGCTGAACTTCCACTGGAACGTCGTCGACCGCCGCTTTGCAATGCTCCACGCCCTCTTTGAGGAGCACTACAAGGAGCTCGCAAGCGCCAATGATGACCTCGCCGAACAGGTCCGGCAACTCGGCGCCTTCCCTCCAAGCACCCTCGCCGAGTTTTTAAAAAAGACCCAGCTCAAAGAGCCTTCGGGGCGCCTCTCGGGCGATGAGATGATCCGCCACCTCGTGACCGACCACGAAGCGCTGGCGAAAAAACTTCCCCTTCTGATCCAGCACTGCACCGAGGCGGGTGAGGAGGGGTGCGGCGACTTGTTAATCGAGCGGCTCCGGTTCCACCAGAAGGCGGCCTGGATGCTGCGTAGCCATTTGGAGTAAAATATGAAAGCCCTCTTCCTTAGCCTATGCCTCGCTTTTCCCTTAGCGGTGAGCGCTCAAAACGGCGCCACTAAGCCAAAGCTGACCCTCCCGACAAGGTCGTCGCAAGCGGCCAAGCCGAGCGCCACTCCCCAGCCTGCCGAGCCGACAAAGCCCGCTACAGCCGCAAAGCCAGCTCAAAGAGGGGAACTCTCGTCCGACGTGGCAAAGGTGCTCGCAAACATCTTCCTCCTCTACACCGAAGCCCTCAACTTCCATTGGAATGTGGTCGGCCCGCAGTTTTTGGTCCTCCATGAGTTCTTCGGCAAGCAGTACGAGGCCCTTGCTGAGGCGGTCGACGACCTTGCCGAGCAGATCCGGATCATGGACGCCACCCCGCCTAGCACCCTGCAGGAGTTTCTCGATATGGCAACCCTCAAGGAGCCCTCCGAGAACCTAAATGACCGGCAAATGCTCCAGAAGTACCTGGCTGACACCCAAACGATCCTATCGAGCCTCCCCGCGCTCATCGCTAGGGCCACCGAAGTGGGGGATGATGGGACGGCCGATCTCCTTATCGAGCGGCAGCGCTTCCACAGCAAAACGGCCTGGATGATCCGCGCTATCCTACAAAAGTAAGAACTGCTAGGCTCTTCATTCCCCCCCAACCTGGAGGGTAAGCGTTTAGCCCCTTTGAGTCGCAGCCCGCTTGTGGGGGCCTGGCATCTGCATCACGGAGCTCCTCCCCCAGGGGACCTGACCCTTGGGTCGTCGCTCCGCTCGCATCTGCCAAGCCCGCACATCGCGGGCTGCGACCACAGGGGCTAAACACTACCCTGGAGGACCGGATGAAGAGTCTTTTGTTTGCCTTAATTTTACCCTTAGGACTGATTGCCATGGAAAAAACCACTCTTGTTCTAGAGACGAATCAGGGGACGATTGAGATCGCCCTCAAGCCGGACGTTGCGCCAAAGGCGTGCGAAAACATCGCTAAGCTTGCCGAAAAGGGTTACTACAACGGCGTAATCTTCCACCGAGTGATCCCGGGCTTTATGATCCAGGGGGGCGATCCGACCGGGACAGGTACGGGCGGTCAGTCGATTTGGGGCAAGCCCTTTGCGGATGAGTGCACCCCCTCGGTTCGGTTCACCAAGCCGGGCCTTTTGGCCATGGCCAATGCGGGTCCGGGGACCAACGGGAGTCAGTTCTTTATCACCACAGCCGCAACCCCTTGGCTCGATGGGCGGCACACGATTTTCGGAGAGGTCACCAAGGGTTACGATGTGGTGCAGAAGATCGAAAATGCGCCAACAGGGCCCCGAGACAAGCCCGTTCAAGACCAGAAGATTGTGAAGGCTTACACGAAGTAGGGCGTGTAATCAATTGGATGCCCTTGATATGCAGAGGGAAAGGGGGCTTCCAGGGATGTTTCCAAGTTGAAGGGCAGGGCCAAAGCGCCCTGTCCGAGGCGAGGCAACCTCTCTGGGAGCCCAGCTTTCCCCTGGAGATCAAGGGAAGCCATTTGATTACACGCCCTAGGTCGGAAGAGGAGGGATTCGAACCCCCGGTTGGTTGCCCAACTTCTGATTTCGAATCAGACGCATTCGGCCACTCTGCCACTCTTCCAGGAATGGGAGGAGTTTACCATCCGATGGAATGGCAGGCAATCGCCGGCTGACTTTTTTGCACGCCAATGCAAAAAAGTCACGACTTTTCAGCAATGGCGTGCATAATACCCCTGATTGTGATCTATCGTCCGGGGGGCGCGGCAGATGGTCGTCAGATAGCACACATCGTGACGAGGCCAGGTCTTTAGACCTGGGTGAGGAGGGATGTGCGCTAGATGGCTACCAGCTGTCGATGCCCTCTGGACGATAGGTCACAATCAGGGGTAATAGTCAGGCCACTTTCTCTTAAGCTATTGAAATATAAGCCTCTGCCAGGTAATACCATGGGGTATGACGCGAATTGTGGTTGTGGGAACAAGTGGGTGTGGAAAGACTACGCTGGGCAAGGACATGGCCCTCAAGCTGGGCGTGCCTCATACTGACCTGGATGACCTCTATTGGCTCCCTGGCTGGCAAAAGCGGCCGGAGGAGGATTTTGAAAAGCGGCTGGTGTCGGTTCTAAGTGGGGATAGTTGGGTTGTGACCGGCAATTTTTCTCGCTATGCCGAGCTGATTTTCTCGCGCGCAGACCAAATTTTATGGCTCGATGTTCCCCTGCTAACCTGCCTCTTTCGAGCCCTTAAGCGCAGCCTGCAGCGTATTCGGACAGGCGAGCTTTGTTGCAATGGAAACCGGGAATCTCTGGGCCGACTGCTAAGCCGGGACTGTACAGCGTCAATTATCATTGCCGGTCGCGACAACTATCTTTGCCGCTTTCATGGCAGTGAGTCAGCACCTCGCTATTCTACCTGTTCCTCCTTTTTTGAGTTAGATGATTTTTCAAAGTCGCTT
>JBFWPF010000031.1:0-22356 GCA_050250135.1 Parachlamydiales bacterium
GGAGCTGAGCTCTAGAGTCCCGCTGGAAAAGGCGTACGCGGAGATAAAGGAAAGAGTTTAATGAATAACCAGGAGGGGGGTCAGTTTTCGTGTCGGAAAGGGGTCAATTTCGGATGTCGCTTGACAGTGGATCTCATCGAAGGCAATGAAGGGCTTCTCCCCCTCCCCTATACGGGCTGCCGCGGCTACAAAATCGGGCCCGGCGGTGATCAGCTCCCGATGCTGCACGTTGTCCCAGTTGTAGTAGTGGTAGGGTTGCATTAACCCCTTGAGGTGGCGGGCCACGGTGGTTTTGCCGACCTGGCGCGGACCGGCAACAAAGAGCATCTGCCGGTATTTCTTAAACCCCTGATTGTGACCTATCGTCCAGGGGGTGCGGCAGATGGTAGTCAGATAGCGCACATCGTGACGAGGCCAGGTCTTTAGACCTGGGTGAGGAGGGATGTCCGCTAGATGGCCACCAGCTGTCGATGCCCCCTGGACGATAGGTCGCGATCAGGGGTTAAAGTGGCGCTCGGCGGCTGTCTCGTAAAATCGTCTCATACCCGACCATATGGCAGGCCACTGCTAAAAAGTCGCGACTATTTAGCAGTGGGCTTAAAAATGGTCGTAATTATCGATTAGCGACTGAATACAAGTGGCTTAAGCTCGTTCGGACTAGAGTTGTTTGCGAAACTCCTCTTCGGTCATAAGGGGGACGCCGAGCTTTTTGGCCTTGTCGGCCTTGGAGCCGGGCTCATCGCCGATCAGGAGATAGTCGGTCTTTTTGGAGACGCTCCCGGAAACGGTCCCTCCCCTTTCACGGATAAGAGTTGCGGCCCGATCACGGGTGTAGTGCTCGAGCGCTCCCGTAAGGACAAAGGTCTTGCCCGAGAAGGGATGCGAGGTGAGGTTTTGGGTAGCGACAGGCTGGGGAGAGAGGCCGAGGGAGAGGAGGGTGTCGATCTCGTCGCCATGGCTGGAGAAATAGGCAATGACGGCGTCGGCCACGGTCGGGCCAACCCCCTCGATGGAAAGGAGGTCGGCGTGGGTGAGCGCCCGGACCCCAGCAATGGTGCCACCCCGCTTGGCAAGGAGATCGGCGGTCCCAGCACCAACGTGGGGAATGCCAAGAGCATGGAGGAACTTGGCGAGAGGGGGCCTTTTGGACGATGCGATGCTCTTAAGGAGATTGCCGACCGATTTTTCTTGAAACCCCTCGAGATCGATGAGCTGGTCGTAGGTGAGGCGGTAGATATCGGAGGGGCGGGTGATCAGGCCAAGGGTCATCAGGAGGTCGATGGTCTTGGTCCCGAGGTGCTCAATGTCCATCGCCCCTTTGCTAACAAAGTGGCGCAGGGCACTGGAGCGCTGACGGGTGCAGGTCGGGCTTGTGCAGCGGACCGCGACTTCGCCGGGGCGGCGGGCCACGGGCGTGCCGCAGGCGGGACAGTGGCCCGGCATCTGCCAGGGCTTGCTGTTTTTGGGGCGGCGGTCCAGGAGGACGGCGACGACCTTGGGGATCACATCGCCCCCCTTTTCGATGGTGACCGTGTCGCCCACACGGATGTCCTTGCGCTTGACCTCATCTTCGTTGTGGAGGGTGGCGCGGCTGATGGTGCTGCCAGCCAGGAGGACCGGCTCAAGCTCGGCCACAGGGGTGAGGACCCCCGTGCGACCGACCTGAACGGTGATCTCCTTGAGGAGTGTAGTCGCCTGTTCTGGGGCAAACTTGTAGGCAGCAGCCCAACGGGGGCTCTTGCCGGTGGCGCCAAGGCGCTCTTGAAGGACAAGGTCGTCGACTTTGATCACGATACCGTCGATTTCAAAGGGGAGGTGGTGACGAATCTTGTGGACATGGTCGATGAACTTCCAAAGCTCGTCAGGGGTGGTAAAGCGGGTGTGCTCGGTGACGGTGGGGAGGCCCAGTTTTTTGAGGTAAGAGAAAGTTTCACTTTGCGTTTTGACGGGGGCGCCGATGAGGTTGTAGAAGGCGGCGGAAAGGGGGCGCCGGGCACACTCTTTGGGGTCGAGGAGTTTGAGGGAGCCGGCGGCGGCATTTCGGGGGTTGGCCCAGAGGGGCTCACCCGCCTCCTGCCGCTTGTGGTTGAGCTGCTGAAAAGCCTTGGTGGGGAGGTAGACCTCACCCCGGACTTCGACGGTTTCAGGGTGGGAGAGGACTAAGGGGATGGCCGCGATAGTGCGGATATTGGCGGTGATCTCATCGCCCTGCTTGCCGTCGCCGCGGGTAACGCCGCGGATGAGGTGCCCCTTTTCATAGTGGACCGAGATGGCGGTCCCGTCGAGCTTGAGCTCGGCGGTGAAGGGGACATCTTTCGTTTGGGCGAGTTTGTAGACCCGGCCTAGAAACTCCTCGGTCTCCTCGCGGGAGTAGGTGTTGGCGAGGGAGAGCATGGGAGAAGCGTGCTTAAAGGTCTTGTGGCTGGTGACCGCCTCCCCTACCCGCTGGGTGGGAGAGGCGGGGGTGATCCACTCGGGGTGCGCCTTCTCGATCGCCTCACACCTTTTGAGGAGCTGGTCAAACTCGTAGTCGGAGATAGTAGGAGCGTTGTCGACGTAGTAGCGCCGGTTATGCTCCCAGATCTCGCGGCAGAGGGCTTCATAGTCGTGGTGAGCGGTCATCGGAGCTCAAAAATCCGGGTCGAGAGCGGGGTAAGGGAGGTCTTGAATCCCCCCTCGACTGGGGTTATGGGGTGTTCTCCCTGAAAGTCTACCCCATTTGAGTCGAATATTTCGACGACCTCGTTGCACGGGCCGACGGGAAGGATAAATTCGGGGAGGGAGTGGGGGCTAAAGTTGTGGAGGCAGAGGAGGACCTCATTTTCGGCATGCCGCTTGTAGGCAATCGTGCTGAGGCCGTAGTCGGAGAGGACCCACTCAAGGCTGAGCCAGTCAAAGTCCCGCTCCCAAAGGGCGGGGTGGTCGCGGTAGAGCTGATTGAGCCGCCTGACGAGCTGCTGGGTCTGCTTGTGGGGCTCGTACTGGAGCTGCCCCCAAGGGAGCTCCTCCTTGCAGTTCCACTCGGTCCAAAGGCCGAGCTCGCTCCCCATAAAGAGGAGCTTTTTTCCCGGCATGCACCACTGGGTGCTGAGGAGGAGGCGGAGGTTGGTGAAGGCCTCTTCAGGCATCTTGCCGAGAAGAGAGCGCTTCTGGTGGACGACCTCATCATGGGAGAGGGGGAGGAGCGACTGCTCGAAGAAGGCGTAGTCGAGTATGTGGGTTAAGTTGTTGTGGTACCAGTGGCGGTCGTAGGGGTGGCGGGAGAGGTAGTGGAGTAGATCGTTCATCCACCCCATGTTCCACTTGAGGTCGAAACCGAGCCCCCCTTCAGAGACCGGGCGGGTGATGTTGGGAAAGGCGGTCGACTCCTCGGCAATCATCAGGACGCCTCGAAAATGGTCGTGGACGGTTGTGTTGAGCGTTTGGAGAAAGGCGATCGCCTCAAGATTTTCCTTACCACCGTAAGCGTTGGGGATCCACTCCCCCTCGCGACGCCCGTAGTCGAGGTAGAGCATGGAGGCAACGGCGTCGACCCGAAGGCCATCGATGTGCATTTTGTCGAACCAGAAGAGGGCGTTAGCGATGAGGAAATTGGAGACCTCGTGGCGGCCATAGTTGAAGATGGCGGTGTTCCAGTGGGGGTGGTACCCCTGGCGGGGGTCGGCGTGTTCGTAGAGGTGGGTGCCGTCAAACTGAGCGAGAGAAAAGTCGTCTTGGGGAAAGTGGGCGGGGACCCAGTCGAGGATCACCCCAATCCCCTTTTGGTGGAGGGTATCGACAAAGAACTGAAAGTCCTCGGGGGTTCCAAAGCGGCTGGTGGCGCTGTAGTAGCCCGAAACCTGGTAGCCCCACGACTCGTCGAGGGGGTGTTCGGTGATGGGGAGGAGCTCGACGTGGGTAAAGCCCATCTCGAGGCAGTAGGCAGAGAGCTCCCGAGCGAGCTCTCGGTAGTTGAGAAACTCCCCGTGCGACTTGCGCCAAGAGCCGAGGTGGACCTCGTAGATCGACATAGGACGGTTGAGCGTTTGGGTCCGCCGGTTTTCCATCCACCTCTGGTCGCCCCACTCGTAGCAGTCAAGATCGAAGACGATCGAGGCGTTGTAGGGGCGAACCTCCGACCAATAGGCGAAGGGGTCGGCTTTGACCCGGAGCCTCCCATCCCATCCCTGGATCTCAAATTTATACCGCAGCCCCTCACCCGCGTCGGGGACAAAAAGCTCCCAAACACCGGAGACTCCCATCTGGCGCATCGGGGTGACCCGCCCATCCCAGTTGTTGAAGTCGGAGACGAGGCTGACCCCACGGGCGGCGGGGGCCCAGACGGCAAAGAGGGTCCCGCGGGCGCCCCGGTGTTCGATCTCGCGGGCTCCGAGCCGCTCGTAGGCGCGCACGTGGGTCCCCTCGTTCCAGAGGTACTCATCGAGATTCCCAAAGGTGGGGGGGAAGGCGTAGGGGTCGTGGGCGAGCATCCCGTTGGTGTGGTAGACCCGGTAGCGGTCGGGAGCGAGGGGGCGGTGGTGGGTATACTCGAAGAGGCCCGCCTCGTGGACCCGCTTTGCCTCCACGGTCTCCCCCTCCACCTCGAGGTGGCAAGTGAGGGCTCCGGGGCGCCAGAGGCGGACCGTCCGCTCGTCGTGGAGGCCGAGGAGGCTATGGGGGTCGCTACAGGTGCTTTGGATCAGGCTATCTAGTGCCTCGGCCGCCACATGGGTCATCTCTCAAATCGGTCAAATGGGTAAGTCTCTCCTTGAGATACGGGATAGGGGGTATGGGCGTCAAGGAACCGACCTTCAGCTCGGTACCTTTTTATCTCCTTTGGGAGGCCCAAGGGAAATTCCCCAGAGGTGTGGCAGACCAGCTCCATCTTTCGGAGGCGGTGCTTGGACCACTCATAGGAGAGGAGGCCGAGGGGGTGGGGGATGTGGAGGTGGCGTCCTGCGGGGAACTCCCGTGGGGGCCGAAGGGGGCCATCGCCGTAGAAGAGGGAGCGGATCTTTTGCGCCCCGAGGGAGAGGAGGGCAAAGGGGTCGGCGCCGGTGAGGGGGGGCAGCGGAAAGCCCTGGTAGAGGGGATCGGAGCGGTGGGGGACAAAGAGCCCAGCAAAGCCGGCGCGAAAGAGGGTCAAAAGGGAGGGGGTGTCCGCCGCCTCAGAGAGGAGGGAGGGGCCTAGTTCAGGTGGACTTGGGGGAAGGGCAAGGCCAAGGCGGTGCCAGAGGGGGAAGAGCTCACGGGGGTCACACCGCCGCTCGACGAGGGGCCAGTCGAGCTTTTTGTGGGAGCCAAAAAAGAGGCGCTCCTGAGGGAGGGGGGTAGGGAGAGGCTCCCCCTGCCACGGCAAGTCGAGGCTCCCTTTAGTGAGCTTAAGGGAGAGGGGTCTGCCGGGGAGAATGGTGTAGCGGATGGGGCCGACCGAGACATGGATCCCTCCCCTCTCCAGATCCTGAATCGCCAGAAAATCGCCAGCAGGGCCTCGGATGGGCAGATCAACTGCTTCTCCTCCGATGACCTCGATTCGGGTGGGGAAAATCCGGAGGGCAACCGAGGTGCCGGGAAGAGCCATGGGGGTCCCCATCCGACGGGTAAAGGGGTGCAGGCGGCGAGTGGGCTTCATACCTTCAGTCCTCCGGGGGTGTTGCGGGTGGGAACCACAGTGGAGAGGGTGTTGGGTCCTCTCCCCTCAGCAGGAGCGCTGACAAGCAAAAAATTATCGGTATGGCCGCTGATCTGATCCCCCTCGATTGACTCCCAAAGGACCTCCAGCTCCCGCCCCACATAGGGCTCCCGAAGGGCCAGCGCCGACCGCTCGGCAGCCTCGATGAGCTCCCGCTTGCGCCGGTCGCTCACCCCTTTGGGGACCTTCCCCTCCATCCGAGAGGCCCGGGTTCCGGCCCGGTCGCTGTAGGGGAAGACATGGACCTTGGCAAAGGCGATCTCTTCAATAACGCGGAGGGTAGCCTCATGGTCGGCCTCTGTCTCTCCGGGAAAGCCGACGATCACATCGGTGGTAAAGGTAAAGTCGGAGCGGGCTGCCCTTAGCCGCTGGGCGGTGGCGTAGAACTGCTGCAGGGTGTACTTGCGCCGCATCCGCTTAAGGGTGATGTTGGAGCCGCTTTGGAGGACGATGTGCATCGAAGGACAGGTGTGCCTCCCCTCGAGCAGGGCGCTCGCGAGGCTATCATCGACCTCGTCGGGGTCGATGGAGGAGAGGCGGAGCCGCTTTAGTCCCTCAATCCCGTCGACCTCCCGGACGAGGTCGGCCAGCGTCCCCCCCCCATCGAAATCGCCGATATTGATTCCGGTCAGGACTACCTCCTTGTAGCCCGATCCGATCAGCCCCTCCACCTCGGCAATCACCTCCTCGCGGGGGCGGGAGCGGCTCCTTCCCCGGACAAAGGGGATGATGCAGTAGCTGCAGTAGGAGTTGCACCCATCTTGGACCTTGACGAAGGCGCGGGTGTGGGCGGCAAAGTGGTCGATTTTAAACTCGGGGAGGCTCTCGGCCTCGGGGTGGAGGCGGCGGGCGAGGCTCTCCTTCTCCCCATTGGGGACAATCTCAACCTTTCCCTCAAACTCGGGGCCGAGCCCCCCTTTGGCAGCGACGGCGCAGCCGGTCACCACCACCTTAGCCTTGGGGTGCTCCCTGAGGAGGCGGCGGACGGCCCGCTGGCTCGCCTTGTGGGCCTCCCCCGTTACCGTGCAGGTGTTGACGATGCAGAGGTCGGGCTCCCCCTCACTCCCCTCATACCCAAGTGCTTTGAGCTGGGAGGCAAAGGCGCTCGACTCGTACTGATTGGTCCGGCAGCCAAGTGTGACCGTTTTTAGCCGTTTAGACATAGGCTAACATGATGGCTCAGTCCGGCGATTACTTGCTAGGCCAGGTCCTCTCGATCGTATCGTCGATGAGGAGGCAGATAAAGTTGCGGATCACCTCGGGTTGATAGAGGCAATAGTCGCGCAGCTGGCAAAGCCCTGCATGCCCCCCCGTTGCATCCAACAGCATTGTCGGGGATTTAGTGGGATTGAAGAATTCCTCTACCTCCTTAACTTGCTGAGGGGTTAGGGAAGAGCTGCTGAGAGGGTCTTCGAGCTTCTGAACCAGGTTAGCAAGGGCAGCGTTGACCACACTCATTTTCGGCGCCACCCCCTTTTCGTCGGGGGTCATCACCCCCTGTAGGGCGGTATCGATGGCCGTCACGATTGGCCCCTTGAAGAGGCTGGCCCCCTTCAGTACAAACCAGTTACTGTTACACAGATCCTTCAAAAGGAGACTTATGGTGTCGTAGACAAGCGTCTCCTCCTCCGGATCCAAGACCTTTCGGGTAGCTTGAGTCGGGTTGGACGGAGCTGTCAGGGCCTCTTTGACATTCAGAAAGTAGCCATTGACCGCCTCGGTTGAGGTAGCTGAATAGATGGCGTCGGTGACCTGTGTCGCCGCGATGGAGGCGATCGCAGCAACCCCAAATTGGTTCAATTCGGGAATTTTCTGCTGGAGGTGGCCGAGGTGCTTTTTGAGTTTATCATAATAGTGGCGTCGGATCGCCTCCCGGTAGTCCTCTTTTGTCGTCCAAAACGGAGGGAGCAACAGCTTAGCCTGCTTAAGCTCACCCAGGACCTTTTGCTGAGCCTGCCTCCCCTCTTCCCTCTTCTTATTTTCAGGAGCGCCATGACTGCAGTACCCCCCCTGCATGATCTTTAGAGAGGCGAGAAGATAGGGCTTAAGCGTGGCCAACAGAGAGGTCTTAAAGCCGTTAAATCCAGTCTCCCCTACCCGCTCCCTCAATCCAGTACAGAGCTCATGCACGATCTGTTTCAAACGGGTCTGAACCTGCTGATCCTCCCCTAAATAGTGGAGCTGCGCGCCCGTCTTTACCTGCACAGCAACCCCCACTCCAAGGCGGGCTCCAAGCTGGCAAAACTGACGGGCGTTTTCGTCCAAAGGGCCCATGTTCACGTGGGGGTAGATCGCCTTCTGCAGAACATCGGCCCACTCGTCGACAAGGCGTTGATCCTCCTCGGGGAGGATTTTCACAGGCTCAGCAAGGGGGCGAGGGGGAGCGGGCGGAGGAGGGGCCTCCTCGCTCAGGTGCTCCAGTTCGGGGATAAAGGGGAAGATCTCATGAATCAGGTGGGTAAACTCGACAACAAAGGCATGGGCTGCCCGGTAGAGCTCCGTAAGGTCGATCGATTGCTGGGCCTCCCTCTGGATGAAGGAGAAGGCCCGCTCCACCACTTCGGAGACCCGCTGGGCAAATCCCCGCGCCTGCTCTTCATAAGAGGGGGCAGCACTCCCGACGAAGGTCTGAAAGGGCTGCGGACCCCAGGTAAAGCCCCCTATAGGTCCCTGAGCTAAGGGCTCTTCAGCTGCTTCGGTGGGGTCGTGCTCTTCGGGCGTTGGCTCCTGAGCGGGGCCATACCCCAACCAGCTCCAGCCCCAAGCTCCCCAAGTCTGCGTCCCTTCTGTCATCTTATTCACCCGTTTTCTTGCTTGGAAATAGGATAGCAATTCCTCTTATTTAATTCAAACAGAAGCAGTTGTAGGGTAAATTGATGTATTAAAAAATTTAGTGTAATTTCAGGCTATGAGAGTCACCGATAAACAACTTGTGATTAGCGAAGCGATTGTGATCCAATGGGATGCGATTCGCACGCTTAAGTTCTTAGAAAACAAGCTCTTAGTCTTGTTGGATGAGGGGGTAGTGGTCGAGGTGACCGGCCTTACCGACCGGGAGATCGACTCGGTCTTCACGGCTTACAGCCGACACCTTACTTCCAAAGGCCGGGCACTTGCTCCCGGATTGAAGTAAAGCGGCCCCGCCCGATCACGAGGTGGTCAAAGAGGGGCATCTCAAGTACTCGACTTACATTAAGCAACTTACGGGTCAGGGCGATATCCTCGTCGGAGGGGGTAGGGTCGCCGCTGGGGTGGTTGTGGGCAACGGTAAGGGCGGCGGCCCGGTGGCGGATAGCAGGGGCAAAGATCTCCCTGGGGTGGGCAAGGGCCCGGGTGAGGGTTCCGACCGATACGAGGTGGGTTCCAATGGGCTGCCCCTTAGCGTTGTGAAGGAGGAGGAGGATCCGCTCCTCGGTCGCCCCCTCAAGTTTGGGGCGAAGTAGAGCGTAGGCCTCGGCCGATGTCCGGATGGAGCGGGCGGGGGGGAGGCTGGGGGTTAGCCGCTGGGCGAGGGCAAAGGCGGCCCGGAGCTGGACCGCCTTGGCGGGACCAACGCCGGGGATCTGGGTGAGTTCACCGATCGAGGCATCAGCGAGGCGGGTGAGGTTCCCAAAGTGGGTGAGGAGCTCTTCGGCCAGATGGGTGACCGGCCTTCCGGGTGTGCCGCTACCGAGAAGGATTGCGAGGAGCTCGGCGGGAGAGAGGGCCTCCTCCCCCTCTGCCACGAGCCGCTCACGGGGGCGGATCGCTTCAGGCATCTTTTTAATGGGGCAGGTCATGTTACGTAGTGCTCAACCCGGTGGATCAGCTGGGCGGGAACGCGGGCCCGGATCAGGATATCGTTCTCCTCATACTCTTGGCTGAGGACCTCGCCGGTGCGGAGGAGTTCGCTGACAAGGGCGTAGTCGCTTTGGGGGATGCGGAGGGAGAGCTCCTTGCGCAAGGCGGCTAGCTCCTCCTCCATCCGCTCAGCTAAGTGGTCAAAGCCGCTCTTTTCGAGGGCCGAGATGGGGACCGTTTTGGGGTAGAGGGTGCGGAGCTTAAGGGCCATCCCACTCCCCTTGTCGGCCTTGTTGAGGAGGGTGATGGTCGGTTTGTCCGAGGCGCCCAGCTCTTTGAGGACGGCGAGGGTCTCCTGGCTCTGCTCAACGGCGGTTGGGCTCGAGGCGTCGATGACATGGAGGAGGACATCGGCAAAGGTGACCTCCTCGAGTGTGCTCTTGAAAGCGGCGACAAGGCCGTGGGGGAGCTTCCGGATAAAACCGACGGTGTCGATGAGGAGGACCTTTTGCTTGTTGGGGAGGAGAAATTGGCGGGTAGTGGTGTCTAGGGTGGCAAAGAGCTGGTCTTCGACGAGGACATCGGAGCCGGTGAGGGCGTTGAGGAGGGTCGACTTGCCGGCGTTGGTGTAGCCGACGATGGCAAAGATGGGGGTGCCGGAGGATTGGCGGGCCGAGCGCTGGGTGGCCCGGTGCTTGCGGACCTCCTCGAGCTGCTTGAGGAGGCGGGCCTCTTTGTGTTCGAGAAGGCGCCGGTCGATCTCGATCTGCTTCTCCCCTGCCCCTTTAACGGCAAGGCCGCCGCCCCGCTGACGGGAGAGGTGGGTCCAGAGCCGCTTGAGGCGGGGAAATTCGTAGCGGACCTTGGCCAGGTCGATCTGGATATGGGCCTCTTTGGTGCGAGCGTGCTTGGCAAAGACATCGAGTATAATCTCGGTCCGGTCGAGGACGGTCCGCTTGAGCGCCTTTTCGAGGTTCCGCTGCTGGCTGGGAGAGACGTCGAAGTCGAGGACGACAAGGTCGATGGTGTGCTCCTCGATCGCCTCCTTGAGGGCTTCGACCTTGCCCGAGCCGAGGTAGGTCGTGGGGTCGACCGAACGTAAGGGAAGGGGGAGCCTTGTGATCGTCTCGAGGCCGTAGGTGTCAGAGAGGGCTTTAAGCTCTTGGAGGTGCTCCTCGCACACGGCCTGCTTGCCGGCCGAATAGGTGCCGACGAGAAGGGCCCTCGGAGGGGTGTCGCCAAAGCTCTTCCAATCGGGCATCTCTTCCATCTACAGCCTTATCTCCAAGCCATCAAAACCCATCGAGACCCCCTTAGGGAGCCCCTTTTCGGTTTGGGCGTAATCGAGTTCGTGAGCGGTGTGGACGAGGTAGGTTTTTTCAGCGCCGCTCCGCTGCGCAAACTGAACCGCCTCCTCCACGGTGAAGTGGATGGGGGTGGGCTGAGTACGCAGCGCACTCAAGATTAACACACGGACCCCTTGGAGATCCTCAAAAATCGTTTCGGGGTAGCGGGCGATATCGGTCACATAGGCGAGGGGGCCGATCCGGTAGCCGGTGACCGGCATACCCCCTTGCAAGTAGGTAAAATAGGTGAGCGGAAGCCCCTCAAAGGTGGCGCTCCCCCGCTCCCCCTCAAGGGTTTGAAAGGCAAGCTGCGCCGCCAAGTTGATCCCGGGAGCCGGCTCAGTGAAGAGGTGGGCAAAGCGGCGCTCCAAATCGCCCCTGCTCGAGGCCGAGAGGAGGCAGGGAAGGGGTTTGTGCTGGAGCAGAAAGAAGACACGGAGCTCATCGATGCCGCCGATATGGTCGTAGTGGGTGTGGGTGAAGAGGCAGCCGTCGAGACGGTCGATTTTGTGGGTGAGGGCCTGCTGCCGAAAGTCGGGGCCGGCGTCGATAAGGAAGCGCCTTCCCTCCCATTCGAGGAGGGCTGAGGTGCGGAGCCGCCGGTTTTTGGGATCGGATGAGGTGCAGACGGCGCAGGAGCAGCCGATAACGGGGACACCCATCGAGGCGCCGGTGCCAAGGAGGAGGAGACGATTCGTCATGATCCAATGTTGCCAGGGAGGGGGGGAAGATGCAATGCTTGGGGGATGGAATCGGTAGCGATCATTGGAGCGGGCTTTGCCGGGATGGCGGCCTGCTACCTCCTCTCAAAGGGGGGGTATCGGGTAACCCTCTACGACGAAGGGGGGATCGGGGCGGGGGCCTCAGGGGTCTCCCCTGGCCTTCTCCACCCCTACCCGGGAAAGTTCCCGAAGCGGAAAGGGGCCCTCTTTGCCGAAGCGATGGCGCTAGTCGAAGTGGCGGGAGAGGGGGCAGTCCGCTCCAGGGGGATCGTCCGGATCGCTACGGGGGCAGCGCAGGGGCTCTACTTCAAGCGGCTCGCCCGCAAAAGCGACGATGTCGAGAGCTGGGAGGGGGGGATCCTGATTACCAGCGGAGTCACCCTCAACACGAGGGCCTATCTCCAAGGTCTATGGAGGGAGAGCGAGCGGATAGGGGCTCAGTTTATCCAGATGCGCATCGAAGAGAAACCCGATGCCGACTGGGTCGTCTATGCAACCGGAGCGGCAACGCCGGTCGAGGCTCTGAGGGTAAAGGGGCAGGTCTTAGAGCTCGAGTGGCCCCAAGGGGTCCCTCCCCTCCCCCACAGCATAATAGGGAGAAAATACCTGGTGATGGAGGGGGACCGGTGCGTGGTCGGAGCGACCTTTGAAGAGGAGTTCGACTCCCCTGAGCCCGACGAAGCCTTTGCGATAAAGGAGCTTCTGCCCGAAGCCATCGCCCTCTGCCCGGCGTTAAAGGGGGCAAAGGTAGTGGGAGTCCGGGCCGGAATCCGGGCCTGCCTGCCCGAACCTGCGCTCATTCGACTTGGGCCCACCAGCTGGGCGATTGCGGGCCTTGGCTCTAAGGGGCTGCTGAATCACGCCCACCTTGCCCACAAATTGCTTAACGCTCTATCAGTTGGGGAATGAGAGCGCCCCAGTTTCATCCCTTGCGCTGGCTGATCTTCTTCCTCTCGGTCGCCTTCTACTACTATGAGTATGTCCTCCGTGTCTCCCCGAGTGTGATGGTTCCCCAGCTTGAGCAGTCCTTTGGGATTGCGGCGGGGACGGTGGGGACGATCAGCGCCTTTTACTTCTTTGCCTACGCCCCCCTCCAGTTTCCGATCGGGATCCTGATGGACCGCTTCGGGGCCCGAAAGCTCCTCGTCTTTGCCTCCACCGTCTGCGGCCTTGGGGGGCTCGCCTTTGGCTTTGCTCCCCAAGTTTGGCTTGCCGAGGGGGGGCGCTTTTTGATGGGGACCGGCTCGGCCTTTGCCTTTATCGGGATGATCTACATCTGCCACCACTGGTTCCCCCTCCATACCGTGGGCCTCTTAATCGGGATCGGGAATTCGATCGGGATGATCGGGGCGGTGACCGGTGAGGGGCCGATCAGTCTGGGGGTTGCGGCTTGGGGGTGGCGGGCGGTCGCCATCGGCCTAGGGATCCTTGGGCTTCTTTTAGCCCTAATCATGTACATCGCGATGCGGCGGGAGGACAGGGCCCACCTCGTCCACGCCCCTGAAGAGCACCGGTGGCGCCAGCTCCTTGCCCAGGTCAAAATCGTCTGCCTCAATCCCCAAACGTGGATCAATGCGCTCGGCAACATGACCTTCTACGCCACCACCGTCGCCTTTGCCGGCCTCTGGGGGGTCCCCTTTATTCAGGTCGCCTACCAAGTGGACAACTCGCTCGCCGCCTTTGCCGCGTCGATGATCTACGTCGGCTTTATTGTGGGCGGCCCCCTTATCGGCTGGATCTCCGACCGGATGGGGCAGGAAAAGGTCCCCCTGATGGCCACCTCCCTCTTAACCCTGTTTGCCTTCGTCCCGGTCCTCTACCTCACCTTCCTACCTATCGAAGTCGTCTATGGCCTCCTCTTCCTCACTGGGGCCTTCTCAGCAGGCACCCTCCTTAACTTCCGCTTTGCCACTTCGGTCAACCCTCAAGAAGCAAAGGGGACGGCCATCGCCTTTACCAACACGGTCGCCTTTATCGGCGGCGCCCTTTTCCAAACGGGGATCGGCTACACCCTCCAGGCCTTTTGGACCGGGACCCAAGTCGATGGGATCACCCTCTACCCGCTGGTGGGCTACCAGACGGTCCTCACCCTCTTCCCCGCCACGCTAATCGCCGCCTTTATCCTCCTCAAGGAGCCCGAGCATGGACGAAAAAGAGCTCGATCCTGAGGCCTACCGGGTGATGCGGCAGAAGGGGACCGAGCCCCCCTTCTCGGGCGAGTATGTCGACTGCAAAAAGGAGGGGGTTTACCATTGCAAGCTGTGTGGGCAACCCCTCTTCGGCTCCGATGACAAGTTCGATTCGGGGAGCGGCTGGCCGAGCTACACACAGGCGATAGCGGATGGGGTCGTTACCCTGAAGACCGACACCTCCCATGGGATGATCCGGACCGAGGTGCTCTGCTCCCGCTGTGGTAGCCACCTGGGCCATGTTTTTCCTGACGGACCGGAGCCTACGGGTAGGCGCTACTGCATCAATTCGATCTGCCTAAACTTGGAGGAGAAATGAAGTGGGTTAAGAAGATCCTCTGGGATGGGATCAAGACCGTTGTCCCCTTGGCGATTACCATTGCCCTGGTGGTCTGGGTCCTGCGCGCCATCGAATCGGCCTTTGGGTGGCTGATCAAGAAGGTCATCGGCCCTGAGCACTACTTCGATGGGCTCGGCCTCCTCGTCGGCCTCGGGCTCGTGATCGTTGCCGGCATTTTGATGAACACTTGGCTGACCCGGAAGGTGTACAGTTGGGGAGAGGCTGTTCTTAGGCGGATTCCCCTTGTGAAAACGCTCTACAATGCGATGGTCGACCTGATGGCCTTTTTTGATAGCGCGAAAAAATCAAAGGCGGGGTATGCGGTGATGGTCACCTTTCCGGGCGGCAGCCGCCTTCTCGGTATTTTGACTCTCAAAGAGGTGAAGAACCTGGGCACCGGCTCTCCCGATGAGGTGGCGGTCTACTTTCCGATGAGCTACCAGATAGGTGGCTACACCTTGATGGTCCCGAGTTCGATGGTGGAGCGGATCGAGATGTCGGTGGAGAAGGCGATGAGCTTTGCCGTTACCGCCGGCATGACCCGCTCCTCAGAAAAAGCTCCAAACGCCTAACCACAGACGCTACGACCCTATTACCCATTGTCCCAAGGGGGCGGCGGTGGGTGGCCAGATGGCCGCCCTCTGTCAATGCCCTCAGGAGGCTATACCCAATCAGGGGCTTAAGGAGTACCCCCTATGTGTCCTTGCGGAATTGGGTTTGCTTGTCCACGGCGAAGGCGGCAAAGACCTTGATGATCCGCTCGTCAATCGCAGCCCGGTCGTTAACATGGACCACCCAGTAGTCAGGAGCATCGGGGATAAACTGACGGCTTAGGTAAGCAATGGTCTTCTGCTCGGTCTTCCCATCCACAATGGTGAAGCCACTCTTCTTCGAGTCGAGAAAGGCGATCCCAATCTTCTCCCCATCACCGTTGTAAATAGTGTAGCGAGCGGCCGCCGTGGTGACCGCCTGACCATCGATAAAGCCGATCGACTTGCCGCACTCATCGTAAACGGGCAGCTCAGCACCCCAAGCGCCAAAAAGGCCCCACAAGGAGAGCTGGATGTACCCATAACCCTGATAGCGCCCCTCGTTGTCGTAGAGGTAGTAGGAGGTCCAGGGGCTAAGCGCCCGCTTCTTCGCCATCCCCCCCATCCCCTCGTTGGAGGTAAACTGATACTCGGTGCCAAGGGTGTACTTGGTCTCATAGGCCTCAAAGGTATAGCCACCTTGCGCCTTTACGCTAACAAGGGCCATAAGGGATAGGGCAAAAACGAAGGATCGCATCGGAAGTCTCCTGGTTTGGACTGAGGGGTGATGATAGCGGGGAAGGGATTTTTATAGAATATTTATGATTCGACTGGGTCTGTGTTGCCTCTTTCGCAGTGTGGAGATCCCGTTTCAAACGGCAACCGCCACCTATACAGCGAAGCTAAAGGAGCCGCTAGCGTATCTCTCAGCGCGGGCGCTAAACAATGCGCAAAGCCTCAAGCGGGCGTTCGAATACTGTGTGGAGCAGGGGATCGGCGACTTCAGGATCTGTAGCGACCTCCTTCCGCTCTGCAGCCATCCGGCATTAGGTTACGAGATTGAGGCGCTGCCCGATGGAGAGGCCATTCTAGAGCTGTTTGGAAGGTGCAAGCGGTTTGCAAGGGAGCACGATCTGCGGCTTACGTTTCATCCCGATCAGTTTGTGGTGCTAAGTTCACCAAGGCGGGAGGTAGTGGAGAATAGCCTGCGAGAAATGGAGATGCATGGGGAGCTGGCGGAACTTGTGGGAGCCGATGTGATCAACATCCACGCAGGCGGCACCTACGGAAATAAGGGAGAGGCACTCGAGAGGCTGGAGAGAAACCTGGAGAGGCTGAGCGAGCAGGTGCGGAGTCGGCTAACGCTGGAAAATGATGATCGGAGCTACACACCGAGCGATCTGCTCCCCTTTTGCAAACGGCTTCACATCCCCTTCTGCTACGATGTCCACCACCACCGGTGTCTGCCTGATGGCCTCACCGTTGAGGAGGCTACTGAGGCGGCATTGGAGAGGTGGGATAGGGAGCCCCTCTTCCATGTCTCGAGCCCAAAAAACGGATGGGGCGGCGGAGACCCTAAGCCCCACCATGAGGAGTTGTTCATTCGGGATTTTCCGGAGTGCTGGAGGGAGATTCCAAAGCTCACCGTGGAGGTGGAGGCGAAGGGGAAGGAGCTAGCCCTCTTCAAGCTGGCTGAGCAGCTGAAGAAGAGGGGTTATATTGCCGGGTCTGGTGGAAGGGGTTGATAGACCCGCCCGATTCGCCAACAGCGGTAGAGGCCACAGGCAAGGGAAAACAGGCCGGTAAAGATCCCTGTTGCAGCCGCAGCAAAACCCCCGATCTGCTCAGCCTGGCTCCTGTCGTCGAAAAGCAGAGCAACATCATTAGGGCGTGTCATCAATGCTGCACCAGAGCGACGCCCCCACCTAAGCGTGACCAGGCACTTGAAAACGTCTGTTCGGGTGCTGCCCGACCGCATCAATTTTGTTTTTTCCTTTGGTCTATAAGAGGATACTGTGATAAGTTCTTGTAAACCCTTTGTGGAGGTCATCGTGTTCTCCCTTGCTTCTTCGCTTCTCAGCCGGATCACCAGTTCGTATAGCCCTGGCAATGCCGAATCTAAGCCAGTCCCTAAACCGCAAGGAGTGCACCTCCCTTCAGGCGGCCTTTCCTTCAACGCAATCTGCTTTAACCTCCTCTTATGGGGGGCAAAGGTAGTAGGTGGGCAGACGCCAGTATTTAGCAATACGTTTTTGGGACAAGTATCGGGCGGCTTTAACATCGGCGCTGGCGACTCCCTGTTCATCGATCTTAAAGGGGCCGCGGACGGGCAGGGATTTCCTGTTATCTACAGCGTGGAGGCTCCCTCCTGGCTAACCTTCAACCTCAATCCTATGACCCTTGTCGGTCAAATCCCAAATGCTGGAATCGGTTCAGTTCTGATGACCGACACGCATACGATTGTTTTATCCACCGGCACGAGCTTTGCTTCTTATGATACGATGTCACAAAGCCTGGTAGATCAAGTCCAGAACGTTTCAAGCAACAATGTTTTTAAATTCGACATAGGTGGGAGCCGAATTGGAGCAACCATTCCGAATGGAAATCGGGTCATCTTCCTCAATCTTACCGAAGCAGGCACCTTCGGAACTCAAGCCAGCTTAGCTGGGACCTCTTACTCTATTGCGATGGGGGCCGATGGGCAATCAGCGCATGTCATTTTTGCCAATAGGTATACCTCAATCAACCTGACCCAGTTCGATTTTCCGATAGAAGGGACACCGTTGAATCGATCAGTTGGAGACGTGACAGTCGGCGATAGCTACTCCTATTTGATTGATGGCACAAACGTCCTTGTCGTCGATCGTACCAATCCTAACAACTTGACCGTGGTCAACACCATTACATTCTCTAGTAACATCTTCCAAGTACTTGCAAGGGGCTCAGAGTTGTTTGCTCTCGACAGCTTTGATCTACTATTTCAGTACTATATCGCGGGTGATGGAAGTGCCACGCAAATTGGCCTAGCTCCAATCGGCTCTTTTCTAATTCCCCAGCTTAATATGCTCGGACCTATTCTCGGGTCCAGAACCTCAAGCACGGCTCAAATATTTGATGTAAGCAACAATCTTCCCAACATCTCCATGGTCGCCAACCTTAATGTAGGTCAACTATTGAACAATGCTTCATTCTCCATTATGGGCATGGCGTTTGATCAAAATAACCGGGCTAGTGTAGCGACCCATAACGGAAGCCCTGGCCCTCTACTCTTCTTTGATCTATTTGCCAGTAACCTTACAGGAGTCCCCCAAGCCAGTGATGTGGGCACCTATATGGTCACCATAAGTGCAAGTAACGGGATGGGGCGGGCCATGGTGACCTTCCCTGTATCGGTCAGCGGGCCTAGAGGTTCCTCAGGTCGACACTCCTCAAATGCGACCCCAGCCATTATCGGTGGTGTCGTAGGGGGTCTTGGCGGATGCACCATTTTGTGTGGTCTAGGGGGTGCTTTCGCCTATTTCCGGCATAAACGTCACCTCACTCAAAGCAGTGAAAAGCTAAAGGAAACGAGCCCACACCGAGAGCTCAGGAGGCTTCAGGCGCGAGGGGAGCTACTCGATGGGCGATTTCTCGAAATTGGGCTCACAGATGAGGACAGAAAGGACATCTATCTCCAGACGGGTAAGTCGATGCCCTCGACCCGGACGAGTGGCGTATTAGGAGAAGGGGCACACGGCAAGGTCGTCATCATTGCCGATCTTGAAGACAAGCCCCTTTCCGAGGATCTCCCACCCCGTGAAGAGGCCCCTTACTACCGGGCTGCCAAGCGAGTGGAGGGAAAGGGCATTGAACCCTCTCGCAAGGAGGGGCACTTTTGGGCAAAAGTTCAGGGCGACAATGTGGTGCGTCTAATCGCCTCTATCGAGCAGAACGACCTCCTCTACCACGTAATGGAGCTCTACGCCTACGATGGAAGTGAAGGGCTGTCGCTGATCGCTAGCGTTCAAAATCCCGCTTCCAAAGAGCTCCTCCTTACTGGAGCCCTCTTCGATATCCTCAAGGGGCTAAAAGCAATCCACAAGGTAGGCTCTCATGCTGACCTCAAAGCAGATAACATGGGCGTCCGCAAAGGGGGCACCTTCATTATCGGCGACTTTGGGCGGAGCGTTGAGGGGCGAGACTTAAAACGGGAGGATATCGGCTCTTGGACAGGTTATTCCTACCGTCGTTTGTACTCCCATTTCAATGAGGGTAGCTGTGACGGCCATCAGGATGATGCCTTTGCGGCAGCTCTTGCGATCACCATGGGCTGGACTGGCCAGGTCCCCACTACCGCTTTTGGGGTACCCACCACCCGCTTGGCTTACTACCAAGCAGGAAGGGATTTCATCCAGAAGCAGATCAACAGCCTCCCCGCTTTGGAGTTTCTTCGAAGTCCCAAGGAGGGCACCCTATTTTCGGTTATCCAAGGTCTTTTGCTTGGCCAACTTGTAGTGGATGAGGCACTAAAGGCCCCTTGCTTCACCCAATTCGACGAGAACCAAAGAAGGAGCGTGTGGGAAAAGGTCGTACAGGCCGCCCTCACCCAACCTGAACCGGAAGCCCTTATCGAAAGGGTGGCACCTCCGACACCAACCAGTCAGGAGGTCGTCCTCTACCTGAATGAGGAGCCCTCTTCAGATCTCTACCAAAACGATCCCCCCAAGCTAAACGTGACGAGGCCAGTAGAGACGCGGCCAATGCAAGATGACTATCAAACCAACGATTAGGAGCTTGCCAGAGCTCATCGATTCTGTTTTTTACTTGTGTCTATAATGGAATGCTGCGCTAAAATTTTATAAACCCTTTACGGAGATCATCATGTTTTCCCTTGCTTCTTCGCTTCTCAGCCGGGTTACCAGTTCGTATAGCCCTGCCAATGTCGACTCTAAGCCAGTTCCCAAGCCGCAAGGAGCGCGCCTCCCTTCAGGCAACATTTCCTTCCAAGCAATCTGTTTTAACCTTCTCTTATGGGGGGCAAAGCTCGTAGGTGGCCAGACGCCAGTATTTAGCAATACGTTTTTGGGACAAGTATCGGGCGGCCTTAACACCGGCGCTGGCGACTCCCTGTTCATCGACCTTAAGGGAGCCGCGGACGGACAGGGATTTCCTGTTATCTACAGTGTGGAAGCGCCCTCCTGGCTAACCTTCAACCTCAATCCTATGACTCTTGTCGGTCAAATCCCAAATGCTGGAGGCACCTTTGCGCCACAAGGTGGAGCAGTTCGGATGACCGACACTCATACGATCGTCTTATCCTCCTTCACAAGCTTTACCTCTTATGATACGGCGTCACAAGGAGAGGTAGACCAAGTCCAGCAAGTCACGCCGGGGACAGTCTCCTATTTTGATTTGGGTGGACACGTACTCGGAGCGGTATTTTCTAGCCCGTCGAGTCAAGGGGCCTTCTTCAATATTAGTAGCGATGGCTCTTTTGGCCTCCGCTCCAATTTCACAGGGAATTATACCTTCATTACGATGGCACCGGACGGGCTGTCAGCCCACGTTGTTTCCGATAGCCCCCTTTTCCGGTATTCTCTAGTGAACCTCACTCAGTTCGATCTCCCAGTGGTAGGGACTCCGTTGAATACACCTACCCCTGCAGCCCCTGCAATCGAAACTGACTTTACCTGTTTGGGTACGAACGGTGGGAACGTCATTGTTGTCGATAGAAGCAATCCTAACAATCTAACGATCGTCAACACTATCCTAGGAGCTGGCTTCGACGCCCGTGCACGCGCGGAGGAGATTTTTACCTTTAGTGCTGCCACCACAGCTGTTAATGAATACCAGATAGCTGGCGACGGAGCGGCAACACAGCTTGGCCAAGTGTTCCTTAATAGTAATCCCCTTCAGCTGTATGTTAGGGGACCCATAATTGGGTCGATCGCCAATAGTCAACTATCCCTTTATGATGCCAGTCAGAACGCTCCGAACATTTCTCTGGTGGAAAACGTTGATATCAGAACCCTACTCAGTAACAATTCTCTTCAGATCTCAGGCGTAGCCTTTGACAGCAGGAATCGCGCTGCGCTAACCGTTGCCCAAGGCCCTCTGCTCTTCTTTGATCTATTTGCCAGTAACCTTACAGGGATTCCTCAAGGCAGTGATGTGGGCACCTATATGGTCACCATAAGTGCAAGTAACGGGATGGGGCGGGCCATGGTGACCTTCCCTGTATCGGTCAGCGGAACTAGAGGTTCCTCAGGTCAACACTCCTCAAATGCGACCCCAGCCATTATCGGTGGTGTCGTAGGGGGTATTGGCGGATGCACCATTTTGTGTGGTCTAGGGGGTGCTTTCGCCTACCTCTACCGGAGGAGCTCCGGTTCTGTCCAGAAAGGTATTGAACTCGGAGAAACCTCGCCTAGGAGAAAGATCCGGCGACTCAAAGGTCAAGGAGAATTGCTCAAGGGACGATTCCTCGAAATTGGGCTCACGGATGAGGACAGAAAGGACATCTATCTCCAGACGGGCAAGTCGATGCCCTCAACGCGAATGAGTGGCGTATTAGGGGAAGGGGCACACGGGAAGGTCGTCATCATTGCCGATCTTGAAGACAAGCCCCTTTCCGAGGATCTCCCACCCCGTGAAGAGGCCCCTTACTACCGGGCTGCCAAGCGAGTGGAGGGAAAGGGCATTGAACCCTCTCGCAAGGAGGGGCACTTTTGGGCAAAAGTTCAGGACGACAATGTGGTGCGTCTAATCGCCTCTATCGAGCAGAACGACCTCCTCTACCACGTAATGGAGCTCTACGCCTACGATGGAAGTGAAGGGCTGTCGCTGATCGCCAGCGTTCAAAATCCCGCTTCCAAAGAGCTCCTCCTTACTGGAGCCCTCTTCGATGTCCTCAAGGGGCTAAAAGCAATCCACAAGGTAGGCTCTCATGCTGACCTCAAAGCAGATAACATGGGCGTCCGCAAAGGGGGCACCTTCATTATCGGCGACTTTGGACGGAGCGTTGAGGCGCGGTACTTAAAACGGGAGGATATCGGCTCTTGGACAGGTTATTCCTACCGTCGTTTGTACTCCCATTTCAATGAGGGTAGCTGTGACGGCCATCAGGATGATGCCTTTGCCGCAGCTCTTGCGATCACCATGGGCTGGACTGGCCAGGTCCCCACTACCGCTTTTGGGGTACCCACCACCCGCTTGGCTTACTACCAAGCAGGAAGGGGTTTCATCCAGAAGCAGATCAACAGCCTCCCCGCTTTGGAGTTTCTTCGAAGTCCCAAGGAGGGCACCCTATTTTCGGTTATCCGAGGTCTTTTGCTTGGCCAACTTGTAGTGGATGAGGCACTAAAGGCCCCTTGCTTCACCCAATTCGACGAGAACCAAAGAAGGAGCGTGTGGGAAAAGGTCGTACAGGCCGCCCTCACCCAACCTGAACCGGAAGCCCTTATCGAAAGGGTGGCACCTCCGACACCAACCAGTCAGGAGGTCGTCCTCTACCTGAATGAGGAGCCCTCTTCAGATCTCTACCAAAACGATCCCCCCAAGCTAAACGTGACGAGGCCAGTAGAGACGCGGCCAATGCAAGATGACTATCAAACCAACGATTAGGAGGCTCCCAAAGCGCCTCCCCCTCGGGAATGGAGGTCACAAGCAGGGGTTATACCAATCCTAAAAAATAAGTTCACAGGTTAATCAAAGGTGCTATATCCTCTTCTGAAAAGGAGGTGGCGCATGGCTGGAAAAATATTGAAGCCCTTGCACGGGATTGACCGGCATGATTTTGA
>JBFWPF010000032.1:0-17367 GCA_050250135.1 Parachlamydiales bacterium
CTGCGCGTAGCGCACCGTTAGGCTGCCTGGACGAGCGGATGAGCCCCAGCTATAAGACGGGCAGGGGGTGGATGCCGGGCGAGAGATTTTTTTCCAAAAAGGTGTCCAAAAAAATGGTGGCGGTACAATCAAGTTATCTTGTTCATGGTCTAGGGTCATCACATCCTCCTTTTTTATTTTCCGATTCAAAAGAAGAATGTTGGCTCTGGGCCCTTTTCTTTGGCAAGGATATCCTTGCCATCAGGCCCTCCGAATTTACATCCCTAATGGTACACTACCTTGCTTTGCCATCATTTCGGCAAATTCAACTTCTTAAGACCATTTAGACGACAAAGCTGGCCATAGCTACCTAACTTCAGGATTTTTTTTACGGGAATCGCTGAAAGATAAGATCGAGTCGGCGATCACCGTTTGTAGGCTTTTCAGGTGAGTATGGATCATCTCCCAACCCCCATCGGTACAGGGGTCGGAGATGACTTTGAGGAGGGTGCAGGGGATGTTTGCCTTTTGAGCAGCGAGGGCGACACCATACCCCTCCATGTCGACGAGGTCGTAAGGAGAGAGTGCGGTCCGTTCTTCCTGGGAATGGATGGGATAGTCAGAGGTGAGGAGGTTGGCGCCAGAGCCAAGGGTGAGGGGGGGAAAAGCCCCTCTGGCTATCCCCAGGGAGTGGTTGGGGATCTGCTGCGGGAGGTGGCGGTGGCAGGTGCCTACTTCGACCACCGTGCCGATCGGGTGCCTCTTAAGGGAGCCGGCAAAACCGATGTTGAGGATATGGGTGTGGCCTGGTGCATGGTGGGCGACAGAGGCGGCAGCGGCAGCGATCCCCATACCGGTGATGATCAACGTACCCCCCTCAAAACGCCACCGCTCCTCCGATTCCTGCTGCGCCTGCAGCCGGCTAATGAGGGGCTCTGCTTCAATCGGGTGGGCGACGGCAATCAGCTCCATAGCCACTCCTGAGAGGGTTTTTTAATCAGTCTGGAAATAGCCTGTACGCCCGCTGGGGAGAGCTGGCGGGTCTCCTCGGCGACGTAGAGATCGACATGTTTTTGGATGACGGCGGGAGAGAGCTCCTGAGCATGGGTTTGCATGTAGGCTAGAGGCGGCTTTTTGTAGGCAGCCTCTAAGGAGCGTTGCAGGGCTTCAGTGAGTGTTGCAGCTAGTTGGGGTTTAGCTAGAAGGCAGCCGAGCGGTACAGGGCCGTTCCAAAGGGCGCCGAGGTCGGCAATGAGGTGGAGCCCCCTCTCTTGGTAGGTGAACCGCTGCTCATGGATGATAACGCCAGCATCTACGGCCCCTTGCTCCACCGCCTCCAGTATCTCGTGGTAGGGGAGGAAGTGCTTGGCTCTAGGGGCTGGAGCTACCCGATCGAGGAGCAAGTGGGCGGTGGTGCTTTTGCCCGGAATCGCCACCCGCTTGGTGGGGAGATCGGTTAGGGGAAAAGGGGAGCGGGAGATAAGGAGCGGGCCGCAGCCGTAGCCAATAGCAGCGCCGACAGGGAGGACCCGGTAGGGGGGGAGGGGAAGGAGGGCACAGGAGACCTTGATCAGGTCATACTCGTGGGTAAGGGCCAGCTCATTGAGCTCTTGGATATCGGCGATGGTGGGCTCTACTCCCGTTTCGGCGATGTAGTGGGCAAAGAGGAAGGTGTCGTTAGGGCAGGGGGAAAAGGCGACTCTCATAGAACGCCGAGTGCGGTAAGGCTCTCCCTAAGCTCCTCGTTGCCCGGCTTATCGAAGGCCCCCTCCCGCTTAAGGTAGGCGATATAGTCGGACGGAATATCCTTGAGGGGTGTTCCCCGATATTTGCCAAAGGGCATCTTGGTGATCGCTTTGGAGGCGCCCAGGAGCGAGAGGGCCTCCTCAATCGTGAGGTCGTCAACGAGGGCGCAGTAGATCTGGTGGAGGACGATGACATCGTCAAGGGCGCGGTGGGCGTTGTTCTCCTCAAAGCCGTAGGTGGCGCGGAGAAACTGGAGGCTGTGGCGCGGAAGGTCGGGGCGGTAGCGGCGGGCCCACTTGAGGGTGTCAAAGTGCTCCCAGGGGGGCTCGGGGTGGCCCGCTCGCGTGTATTCGGCCCGCAGGAAGTGGCGATCAAAGCCGTCATTGTTGTGGGCAATGAGGACGACCTCCCCTTCGCAGAAGGTGGCAAACTCGGCAGCAACCTTTTGAAAGGTCGGCTTGCCGGCGACCATGCTGTCGGTGATCTTGTGGATGGCCGAGGCCTCGGGGGGGATGGGGCATTCGGGATCGATCAGCTGGTCAAAGGTGGTCCCCCGGGTGGGATCGAACGCAGCGAGCTCAATGATCCGATCTTCGCTAGCGCGGATGCCGGTCGTCTCGGTGTCGTAGAAGATGGGGCGTTTAACCATCCCGTAAGGCTACATGATCATCCCTAACGTGAGCAAGCGGGGATCGAGGGTGAGGCCGCTCCCTTGAGCATTTCGGTAGCTTACCGTAAAGGTGACGGCGTTTCCTTGGACGTTGAACTGGACAATACCGCCAGAAAGGAGGAAGTCAGAGGTCTCTCCGATGGTAAGGACAGGATGCCCCTTAACCATCTTGAGGAGCTTTTTCAGCTGGTCTTGGTCGAGCGAGCCAAAAACAAGCATCTGGTAGCCTCTTAGTGTTTCCGGCTTCAGCTCCTCATCGGTAAGCTGCCGGACCGCATAGGTTCGCCCCCGGTAGGGCCTCCCCTCCAGGTATTCCTGGCCGGCAGCCCCAAGAGGATTGTCGCCGATGAGGCCAACATAGAGGGTGTCGGGGTGCTCTTCAAAGGCCGACTCGGGCCAGGTAACATAGGCAGGGAATTGGGTGATAAAGCCGGCCATTAGCCGCTGGATGGCGGGGCGCTGCAGGTCGCTTGGGATCCGAGGATCGGCGGCAGAGAGGAAAAGCAGGAGGGGAGCCAACAATTTCATGACTCCCCTCTATAGCAGATCTAGACCTTCTTAGGTTGGATCTTTTGCGCCATCTGGGCGACCTTTGCCGCCTTGCCTACTTGAGACTTGGGATCGGTCACCGCCGCAATCCCCTCGAGGACCGACTGGAGCGCTCTCTCCAGGGTCTTAAGGTGGGCATCAACCAGCTCTCCGTCGACTTCAGGCTTAAGGCAGGGGATGACCAGGCGGTAGAAGAGAAGGCCCGCCTTCTCATCCATACCAAACCCTGGCATGTCGAGCTCTTTGTTGAGGTGGTGGAGGAAACGGGCGACATCACCAGCAGAGCCCTCCTTCATCTCGTAGGGGAGGTAGGCGATCATCTGAACAAGGGCCTCATGGAGGACGCCGACAAAGAGGGGAACCTCCTGCTCGCCGACCTTCAGCATGATGTGAATCTGCTTGTTCTCATCCTGCAGCTTAGCATCATAGCTCTTCTTCAGGTGGGTGTAGAGGTTATCGAGGGTTAACTTAATCATCATCGTTAAGGTCCTGGGTTGGTTTGGTTCGCTCTTTGCGGTCCATCAGCTCGCCCCGACAGATGTTGATCTCTTCGGGTGCCTCGATGCCTAGGGAGATCGAGTTGCCGTTGACCTTGATTACGGTGATCTCAATCCGGCCGTCGATCACGATCTTCTCGCCCCGCTTTCGGGTTAGCACCAGCATCGGATCACCCTAGTATTGCCCACTCGGTATGAGAGAGGGACCGCTGTCTTTGAATACATTGGGATTGTTGGTGACCGGTCTTGGGCAGTAATCGTCGTCCGGGCACCTTCCACATCCGCCAAGGGCGGCGAGGAGAATCGCAAGCATCCAAAGTCGCATTTTTTAACTCCGACCTATCTTATACCTTCCGGCTAATTATGGCGAGGGTTGTAACTTCTCGTCGAGAATTTGTTCAAACGATGGGGTGTAGGTAGGGGGGCCGAGAGGGTGGATAGGGGTCACCCCTTGAGGGGTGTAGGCGATGAGGATCTCCTTCCCGCGAAGGGAGAGGAGATAGAGGATCGCCTTCGGACCAATGGGGCGCCGCTCGAGGATTTGGATCGCATGGGATTGGCTAAATCCCCCCATGCGGCCTCGAGCAAGCCGCTTGATGGCATAGGTGCCGAGAAAGACGAGGGCGAGCAAGAACACGAGAGCCAGCCCCATTTTGAAAAGCTCCCGCCCAAAGTGAAACGGGGGGAGGGTCTCCTCCGAAATCACCTCACCTGCCGCCAAGAAAAGGGATGCAAGCCATTCCATAAATTGCCTCCAGGAGATAAGGTTAAGCTTTTGGTTCGAAAGGAGCAAGTGTGAAACCCCTAATTGCGACCTATCGTCTTGAGGGCATCGACAGTGGGCGGCCACCTGGAGGACATCCCTTTATAAACCCGGCCTCGTCGCGAAGTGCGCCATCTGACCACCCCCTGCCGCCCCCTCAAGACGATAGGTCACAATCAGGGGTTAAGGGCATTATCGCTCTCGATATCGACGGAACGATCACCACAGAAGGGCATTCGATTCCCGGTCAGGTCGTTGAGCGGCTCTCGGCGCTGCAGCGGGAGGGGTGGAGCCTCCTTTTTGTAACCGGCCGAACCTACGCTTATGGTTATCAGACCCTCAAGGCCCTCCCTGTCCCCTTTTTCTTTAGCTGCTACAATGGAGCGGTTACCCTCCAGATGCCTGAGGCGACCGTTGTGCAGCGCCACTACCTCTCAGCCGACCTGATCCCGAAGCTGGTGGAGAGCTGCGCCAAAGTGGGCTTTGACCCCCTTATCCATACAGGGGTTGAGTTTGGGGACTACTGCTACTACCGCCCCAGCCGCTTCTCGCGGGAGGTACAGGAGTACTTAGAGCGGCGGAGGGAGGCCACGCGCGAGACCTGGGTGGCCGTTCAGGGATTTGGCCCCCTCAAGCTCACCGCCTTTGCCTACGCCAAAGTCTTTGGTCCCCAGAAGCCCCTTTATCAGATTCAGAGGGAGGCCGAAGGGAGTGGCCTTGCCGCCAGCCTGATTCGAGACCCCCTCTGGCCCGGCAACTTCGCCCTCCTGATCACCCACCCGATGGCCACCAAAGGGGGGGTCCTCCGCGACCACCGAAAGCGGCTCCCCCAAGGGGCTAAGGCGATTGCGGCAGGAGACGACGAGAACGACCTTTCGATGCTTAAGGAGGCCGACATCGCCATCGCGATGGGAGGGGCCCCCGAAAGCCTGCGGGCGGTGGCGGCGATTCAAGCCCCTCCCGCTACTGAGTTTGGGATTTTAGCAGCCCTTAAGGAGGCCATAGGATGATCGGGACAGTAGGCTTAGAAAAACTGCGCGTGACCTGCAAGATAGGGGGGATTTCCCCTGGCGAGAAGGTCCAAACACACGACCTCTACATCGACGTTCAGGTGGAGAGCGACATGTCGGCCGCCGTCAAAGGGGATCACCTCACCGATGCGGTCGACTACACGGCAATCGCCGACCTCATCGAGGCCAAGATCCAGCACCAGGAGCACCGGCTTATCGAAACCGTTGCCTACGATATATTAAATATTTTGTTTGATAGTTTCAGTTCGATCGGGTGGGCCTGGGTGAGGGTGACCAAGCGGGAGGCCCACACTCTTGCTGGAGATGCCTTTGTTGAGCTTGAATCCTTTAGAGAAGAGGAGATTGGTTGATATTTTTTGCTAAACAGGGTATTATCTTTCAATAATAATGAGGTTTTATGAGTTCCGCAATATATGAATTTGTTGAGCCCATGCGCTTCTACTACCAGATGCGGAGTGAGCTATCCATAAGTCCGACCAATTTGAATGACTCTTTTATAGGAGAGGTGATCCTCTCTACCCCTAAGTGGGAGGGTCCCCCCAAGGGAACGGAGTACTGGCAGAAGACGGTAGAGAAGGGGCAGAAGCTCCATTATGCGGCAGTGGGTGCGCTCGCCCTTTTTCTGGGCAGCCTCTTTGTCTGGCGCCGAAGCGAAGCGATTCGGGTGCAGCTGCTTAGCTTTTGCGGAACTGTTGGAGGGGGAATTGCCTCGGGTTGGACTCTCAATCGGGCCCGCTCTTACGTCAATCTCTCAGAGGAGGAGACCCTGCTCCGTTTTCAAAGTGAAGCATCCGGCTGCACCGATTTTCCCAAGTTTGTGAGGCAGGTCTGCTCCTACCGCAAGGTCGATGAAAAAGGAACGGATGCCCACCTCGATCCAATGGTGATCTCTCAGTATAAATTCTTCGAGAAATACCCTTTTAAGTCAGAGGAGGGCGACCCGATTCACCTCCTGCTGGGCCACCTGGCCAAAGCGGTTGTCGAGTGCGACCAGGTCTATGCTGCCAAAAGGAAGAGCATTGATAGCGCGGCCTTGAACCGGTTGAAAGGGGAGGGGGTCGCTTCCCTATGGAGCGTTTTGAAGGATTGGACCCGAGAGCGGAGTGAGCTCGACGAGGCCTTTCAGTTTGTGGAGGGGGATATCCGCCATCAGCTGAAGCAGATCGAGTTGCTCGGTCTGGGCGATTTCCTCAGCACCATTATTCGGTAGCCATCCCCATGCTATGGTAGCCGTGGTCGACGTGGATCGTCTCCCCATTGATTGCAACCCCTAGTGGCGAGCAGAGGAAGGCAGCTACGGCCCCCACCTCATCGGCCGAAAGCTCCTGTTGGATCGGCGAGTTGGCCTTCACATAGGTGACCATCCGCTCGATCATCCCAATCGCTTTAGCTGCTCGGGAGGGGAGGGGACCCGCCGAGATCGCGTTTGCCCGCAGCCCCCACTTCCGTCCCGCCTCATAGGCGATCGTCCGGGTATCGCTCTCCAGCGCCGCCTTGGCCGAGCTCATCCCGCCCCCATAACCGGGGATCGTCCGTTCCGATGCCATATAGGTGAGGGTCAGGCTCGCCCCGCCTCGGTTCATATGGGGCCCTAAGTAGCGCAGCAGACTCACATAGGAGTAGGCTGAGGAGCTAACCGCCGCCAAATACCCCTT
Source organism: Parachlamydiales bacterium (assembly GCA_050250135.1). Taxonomy (GTDB): domain Bacteria; phylum Chlamydiota; class Chlamydiia; order Chlamydiales; family JAFEGQ01; genus JBFWPF01. The sequence goes on from JBFWPF010000032.1 coordinate 6,891, forward strand.
CCGGGAGGTCTCCAGCAGCGGATTTTTCACCTCAGGGCCATTGGCCAGCGAGTGGATCAGGATGTCGATCTTCCCATGGTCCCTACCGATCTTCTCAGCCACCTCCGAAATGGTGTAGCCCGACGCCCCCTGGTACCGCTTGTTCTCCCGGATCTCCTGGGGCACATCCTCAGGGGTGTCAAAGGTCGCATCGAGCGAGTAGACCTGCGCAATCTCCATCAGGGAGCCATCGGGGAGCTTTCTCGACTCATCAAACTTCCCCATCTCATAGGCCTTGGTAAAAATTCCTAGAATCGGCGTCCAAGTCCCCACCAGGATCTGGCAGCCGGCCGTCGCCAGCGCCTTCGCGATCGCCCACCCAAACCCCTGATCGTCCCCGATCCCTGCGATAAAGGCCTTTTTTCCCTTGAGATCGATCTTCAACATGGCGCTTTGCCTCCCTGATAAGGTAAAATAGGGAGCAATGTTAGCAGGGAGCATGTGGAATGACAAGCTGGCGTTGCGAGGAGCCCCTTCCCTTGCGCACCTTTCTATCCCGGCAGCTCTCCCTCTCGCTGCGACAAGTAAACCGTTTCCTTGATCAAAACCGGTGTCAGGTCAATGGCCGTTTTGAGCGATTTGGGAGCCGGCGGCTTGTCGCAGGAGATCGAGTGGTCCTGGAGGTAGAGGAGCGAACTAGAGGGGAGCCGAAGGTCTTGTTTGAGGATCCTCAGCTCCTTGTCCTTGACAAACCGGCCGGTTGGACTTCGGAGCGGTGCGCTGAGTGGGCCCGCGCAACCCTCGTTCACCGGCTCGACCGCGATACCTCGGGGGTCCTCCTACTCGCGAAGGGGGATCCGGCCCACTTAGAGGATCAGTTCCGAAAGCGGCTGGTCGAGAAGCACTACCTCGCCGTTGTTGTGGGCGTGCCCAGGCAATCCTCCGGGGAGATCACGAGCCACCTCGCCCTCAAAGGGACCTTCTCGGGGCAGAAGATCTACGGCTCGGCCCCCACCGGAAAGCTGTCGAAGACCTCTTGGGAACTCCTCTTCTCAAGCCCCTCAGAATCGCTCCTAAGGTGCACCCCCCACACCGGCCGCACCCACCAGATTCGGGTCCACCTTGCCGAGATGGGCCACCCCGTTGTGGGCGATGGGCAGTATGGGCAGGGGGGACGGATGCCGGGCCGCCACCTCCTCCACGCCGAAAGCCTTACCCTCATCGATCCCGCCGTCACCTTTACCTCTCCAGCCCCTCCTGAGATTGCATGCGCATCCTGATCGTCAAAACCAGCTCACTCGGCGATATCCTTCACGCCTTTCCGATTCTCGATGCCCTCCCATCTGCGCAGATTGACTGGGTCGTCGAGCGCCCCTTTGCCGAGCTAGTCAGTCGCCATCCCCTCGTCCACCAGACCCTTACTGTCGATACCAAACAGTGGCGAAAGGGGAGGAGCCTCAAGGGTTTTGCAGAATTCTGCCGGACTTTGCGCCATACCCCCTACGACTGGGTTTTCGATCTCCAGGGCAACTGCAAGTCGGCCCTCTTTACCCTTCTTGCCCGAAGCAAAAACAAGGTCGGCTTTGGAAAAGAGACGGTCCCCGAGTGGCCCAACCTGCTTGCCACCAAAACCCGCTATAATCCCCCTCCTGGTCGCAATATCCGCCAAGACTACCTCTACCTCGTCTCGCAGGCGCTGGGTATTCCTGATGAACTCCCTCAACGGACCACCCCCCTTACCGTTACCGCTAAGGAGCGCTCCCAAGTGGACAAGCTCCTCGCCCACCCCAAGCTCCAGCAAAAAAGGATCCTTGTCTGCCCCGGCTCAGCCTGGCCCAACAAGCGGCTCCCCCTGCCGGCCCTCGTCACCTTCTGCAGCCGAATCGACGGGGGCCTCATCTGGCTCTGGGGAAACGACGAGGAGCGGGGATTGGCTCACCAGTTGCACCAGCAGTTTGGGACCCGAAGTGTGGTGGCGCCCAAGCTCTCCCTTCCCGCCCTCCAGCATCTGATGGGGCAGGTCGACCGGATCATCACCATGGACTCCCTCCCCCTCCACCTAGCCGGCCTTACCTCCACCCATACCACCAGCTTTTTCGGCCCCTCCCTTGCCGCCAAGTATGCCCCCCTAGGCGACCACCATACCCCCCTCCAGGGCACCTGCCCATATAATCAAACATTTACTAAGCGCTGCCCCAAACTTCGCAGCTGCCCCACTGGCGCATGTATGGATAGCTTGGTATAATGGTGCCTTAACTTTAGAGGAGCCCTCACGATGTGGCTTGTCTTTGTCCTTTACGCCCTGTTTGCCAGCGTCTTTACGGTTAGTAAGGAGTGCCTTGCCTTTACTGAACCCCTCTTCTTTGTCGGCTCCCGGATGGCAACCGCCGGGGGGCTCCTCCTCCTCTTTCAGCTCGTACGGGGAAGGGGGGTCAGGATCGATAGGGGGAGCCTTTTCCTTGTCGCGCAGCTCGCCTTCGTTGCGATCTACCTCACTAACGCCCTCGAGGTGTGGGGGCTGCAGTACCTTACCTCCTTTAAAACCTGCTTTATCTACAGCCTCTCCCCCTTCCTTACCGCCCTCCTCTCCTACTGGCTCCTTAAGGATCGGATCCGAGGTAAGCAGTGGCTCGCCCTGGTTGTTGGGTTTGCCGGCTGCGTACCGGTGATGCTCGACCAGACCCTGCAGGAGGGGCTTGCGGGCTCCCTCCTCGGCTTTTCCTGGGCCGAACTGGCTGTATTGGGAGCGGCCATCTCGGGCGTTTATGGGTGGATAGTCTTGAGCCGCCTTGTGTCACAGCGGAAGCTCTCTCCGCTGACGGTCAACGGCTGGGCGATGTTGATCGGTGGAGGGGCGGCTCTTCTCCACTCGGCCTTTGTTGAGAACTGGAACCCCCTCCCGACCACCCGGCCGCTGGCCTTCCTCTGGCATGCTGGGATCGTCCTGGTGATCTCCAACCTCGTCGCCTACAACCTCTACGGCTACCTCCTCCGCCGCTTCTCCACCACGTTGATGAGTTTTGCCGGGTTCTCAACCTTCTTCTTCACTGCCCTCTTCGGCTGGCTCTTTTTGAATGAGCGGGTGACCTGGCCCTTCTACCTATCGGCGGCGTTTGTCTTTGGGGCACTGACCCTCTACCACTCGGCCGAGATCCGACAAAAGGGGTGGGTATTTGCCAAGCGAGAGACAGAGTACTAGCTGATCCACCCGCCGCCGAAGACCCGGTCGCCGTCGTAGAAGACGGCCGCCTGGCCAGGGGTGATGGCATGCTGGGGTCTGTCGAAGACGACGCGGGCCCGGTTGCCCTCTAGAGCGGTGACGGTCCCTGCCGATTCGGGACTGCGGGAGCGGACCCGGATGGTGAGGGAAAAGCTCTCCCCTGGAGTGGGGTGGTGGGCGATCCAGTTGACCCGCTCGACTAGGCACTCGGTGCTGTGGGTCGCCTCGCGGGGGCCGACGGTGACCTCATGGGTGGCGGGGTCGATGCTGGTGACATAGAGGGGCTCTCCAAAGGCGATGCCGAGCCCTTTTCGCTGGCCGACAGTGACCCGGTGGATCCCCTCGTGCTCGCCAAGGGTACGGCCATCAACATGGCGGACCTTGCCGGTTTTTTTGGCCATGTGGGGGAACGTACGCTCAATAAAGGCGGCATAGTTGCCGTCGGGGATAAAGCAGATGTCCTGGCTTTCGGGCTTTCGCGCGGTGACGAGGTGGTGCTTTTCGGCCAGCTCCCGGATGTAGGGCTTGGTGTAGCCGCCGAGGGGAAACAGGGTCTTCGAGAGCTGCTCCTGCGTCATGCTAAAGAGGAAGTAGGACTGATCTTTATTCCGGTCGACCCCTTTGAGAAGCTCCCAGCGGCCCGTTTTTTCATTGTGTTGGATGCGCGCATAGTGGCCGGTGCACACCTTTTCAGCGCCGACCTCGACCGCCTTTTTGTAGAGGGTGTCGAACTTGAGCTTCTCGTTGCAGAGGATGCAGGGGCTAGGGGTTCTGCCCCGGTTGTACTCCTCGGCAAAGACCGAGACGACCTCGTTCCAGAACTCCTCGCGGAAATTGATGGCATAGAAGGGGATCCCAAGGGTGTCACAGACGAGGCGGGCATCTTCGACCGATTCGGCGCCGCAGCAGCTCTTATCGGAGCAGGAGGCCCCTTCCGCCTCTTCCCCTTTCCAGAGGCGCATGGTCATCCCGATGCAGTCGTAGCCCTCCTCTTCCATTAATGCGGCGCAGACCGATGAGTCGACGCCGCCCGACATGGCGATCACGACTCTCTTCATGGAAGGAGCACCTCAAAGTCGAGGTGGCTCTCGACGAGTTCAATGGCCTTCTCGACCTTGCAGAGGTCGCCGCGGGCAATTTTGGCGGTAAAGCGGGCGATCTTCTCCATGGCGCGGTAGCTGGCCACAGGGGCGTAGAGGACGGGGACTTTTGCCGCCCGCATCTTTTCGACCATCAGGGGGGTAGGCTGCGTGTGGCCGGTGAGGAGAAGGCCCCGCTCCAGATCCTCTTCAGGGTGGCTTCTAGCGGCAATCTCGTCGGCAAGGGTCGCCTCGATGATATCTTCGCGGGTGGCGTGAGTGATGATCAGCTCGCCGTGCCTCGGAGTGTGGTGGTAGTGCTGCCCGGCGGTGACGATCAGCCGCTCTGAAAAGAAGTGGCGGTAGGCGAACTCCTCGCCGGCAAGGAGCTCTCCGGAGAAAAGCTGCTGAAAGTCGCGCAGGGTAGGGGCATCGAGGAGGGGAGAGTAGGGGATGGTGCCGGCAAGGGGAATGCCCCACCTGGCGAGGGCCTTGCCGACATACTCGGTCACCATCTCCCGCTTTTCAGGCAATACCTTGTTCAGGATCACCGCCCGCACCTTCACCCCTCTAGCCTCGAGGAGGGCACGGTTAACGGCGAGCTGATCGAAGGCTGAGCCGACTCCGCCGGTGGAGACAAGGACGACCTCTAGGCCGAGCTTTGCGGCGACATCGGCGTTGGAGAGGCCAATGATCGAGCCGACGCCGCAATGGCCGGTCCCCTCAACAAGGGTAAAATCGTGGGCGGAGGTGATCGCTCCGTAGGCCTTGCCGATCCGCTCCTCGAGATGGTCCTGTTTGACCTGGCCGTCGAGAAAGTCGCGGGTAAAGCCGGCAGGGACGATCACAGGGGACATCTGGTCGTAGGGAGAGGTAAGCCCAAAGTGTTCGCGAAAGAGGGCCACATCCTTGTCGACATGGAGCCCCTCCTCGACTTCGACATGGCGCTGGCCGACCGGCTTGATAAAACCGACCCGCCCTGCCCGCTTCTTTAGGCCTGAGAGGATCCCAAGGCAGGTGGTGGTCTTCCCGACGTTCTGGTTGGTAGCAGCGATAAAGAGGGCTTTCATAACGGCAAAAGCATACCCCAAAACCCCTTATCTGTGGTAAAATTCTCCCCATGGATCAACTAAAAAATATCATCGACACCTTAATGGGGCCCGATGGGTGCCCTTGGGATCGCAAGCAAACTTTTGAAAGCCTCCGGTCGGGCCTTCGGGAGGAGGTGGAGGAGGTGATCGCCGCGGTTGAGGGGCAGGACCACGACAACCTCAAGGAAGAACTTGGCGATGTTCTGATGATCCTTTTCCTCTATGCGGGGATTGCGGAGAAGCGCAATCTATTTACCCTAAATGATGTTGTGAAGGGGACTTGCGAGAAGTTGATCCACCGCCACCCCCATGTCTTTGGGGAGGAGAAGGCGGCGACAGCGGAGGAGGCCCTGGCGATCTGGCGCCGTCAAAAAGGGGTAGCAAAGAAGGCCAAGATAGCCTAAAATCGCTCTTGCCGGGGACCTTGTGGAGGGGGCAGGTCTGAACCAGGTCAGGACGGGAACGGAGCAGCCTTAAGGACATCCGCTCCTGCCACGAGACCATCTCCGGCACCTTAATCCTTAGGAGGGCTCAATGACCGTCTACCTCTCACCGGGCAATTCACCCGATCAGAACTTTTGCAACTACTGTAAGGGCGCCGTTGAGACCTATGAGGTGCACGAGGCAAAGGAAAAGCTTGCCAATCTCCCCTTGCGGGAGAGGGCTGCGATCGCCCTTAAGTGGGGGGCCGGTCTTTCCGCCGCGACGGGAGCCCTTTTCCTCTACAGTCGATTTAGATCTGCCAAGTGGCTTAATGCTGCGCTTTTCCTCTCTTCATGTGGAGCAACCTTAGGAGGGGGTCTTGGCCTCGGTACCCTTATTCGAGAGAAGAGCTTCAAGGAGGGGGTCGACCTCAGCGCCAAAGAGGAGCGGCAGAAGAAGATCTTCCAGGATATGGAGGCCTTTGTTAAGCGGACGGGAAATGAGATCGCCGAGGCTGTCATGGCAAACCCCGATACAAAAAAGAAGACCGGCAGCAAAAAAGGGGCTGGGGAGGAATTTAGGACCGTTTCTGAATGGACTGACAAGGAGCAGAAAAAGCTGGCCTCTATGTGGAAACAGGCCGCTTCGAGACAGCCTGAGAAGTACCTCTTTATCGATCAGATCCGCTTCCACAAAGTGGACAGCCCCCCTGAGTGGCTTGTCAGGGCTAAGAGCTGGGCGCTCGAAGGTAGCGAGCCCACCATTTCAAGCGAGCAGCTGGCCGATTTTGGGTTTAAGCTCAGCGCTATCGAGAATTCGAAGAACCGCAAGCTGGAGATGGTAAAGTGGGTGTAATCTATCTCGACCCCTCACAATCGGTGGAGGCCAACTTGGCGGCCTATAGCGAGGGGGCTACCCCAACAAAGCGAGCAGAAAAGGCGCTGGAAGATTACGACGTGGGCTGCGCCAGCATCGAGCTGCGAGCAAATATCGCAGTTGGGGCTTTTTGGCCCTTCTAGCGGCGGGCCTAGTTGCGGCCTTGGTGAAGGGGCGTAAGTGGCTTTGGCTAAGTGCGACTAGCCTTATCCCGTTCGGTTACCTGGCCCACCTACTACAGGGGAAGAAGAAGCTCCAGCGGGCCCGGAATCGGGCTAACTTGGAGTGCAATAAGATCTTCGGTGACATCAACACCCATCTCAGCAAGGTCCAAAGGAAGCTGGCAGTGCGGGCCTGTCAGAAATTCTCAGAGTCCTATCCCGTGTTGGCAGAAAGGACCGTAATGTATAGACGTCAACGGGACCTTTATGAGCCGAGCCATTTTTTATTGAAACGGCAGCACACAGAGACCCTTGAGAACGCTTGGTCTATAGCTCAAGGGGAGAGCTCTCTTTTTGAGGAGGTTAGCCCGGCCCTCCAGCAGATTGTCAAGCACCCCCGATCGGCAAACCCAGAAGTCTATCAGTCGGCATGTTGCCTAATCGAGGGCCGAGGGAGGTCTTTCCAGAGCTATAACCCCTGATTGTGACCTATCGTCCAGGGGGCGCGGCAGATGGTAGTCAGATAGCGCACATCGTGACGAGGCCAGGTCTTTAGACCTGGGTGAGGAGGGATGTCCGCTAGATGGCCACCAGCTGTAGATGCCCTCTGGGCGATAGGTCGCAATCAGGGGTATAACGAGTATGGCTTGGAGCTTCGGTGGCAGCCGGGAAAATTTATATCACAGCAGGAGCTGGTCCTCGCCTTCGCTCGGTAAAAGAAAACGCTGCTCCGGCTGAGCGCCGTCTGCGGCCATCCGCTCCGCAATCCGCTTCTTTGAGGTCCGCGCTAAGGAGTGAGCTAACCCAAGCTTAGAGAGCAGCCAGATCGACCATTTGGTGGGGTCAAAGTGGTACCAGCGAACCCCATTCCGATAGTCACGAGCAAAGGTGTGATGGTAGTTATGATACCCCTCCCCAAAGGTCATTAGAGAGAGGATAAAATTGTCGACAGCCGACTGCTCCTTTGAAAAGGGCTTGTGGCCCCATACGTGGGCTAGCGAGTTAATGAACCAGGTGCAGTGGTGGCAAAGGAGCATCCTTACCCCCCAGACAAAGAGGAAGCTAGCGACCCAGGCCCCGGTAAGGTAGCCCGTTATAAGGGTGACAAGGAGGTTGGAGCCAAGCATCCACAAGACATAGTAACGATGCTGGTGCATGACGAGGCGGTTGCGGCGCAGGTCGCTCACCACCTTCGGATCCATGGTAGGCAGCCGCTTGAACATCCACAGAAGATGGGCATGCAAGAAGCCATCCTTAACCGAATAGGGGTCTTTGTCGGTGTCGGAGTGGGCATGGTGAAGCCGGTGATCATGCGCCCATGAGTAGACACAACCCTGGACCGACATCGCCCCCAGAAAGAGGAGGAGAAACTCAATAACCGGGTGGACCTTGTAAGCCTGGTGGGAGTAAAGGCGGTGGTAACCCGCAGTCACGCTCCACCCGGTCGCAAACCAGAAGGCTACCGTGGTAACTGCAATTGGCCAGGTAAGGGTATTATAGATAAAAAAGAAGGGAAGGGCGGTTAAAACTATTAGGTGATACCCAACAATAAAAGAGGTGGTCACCCAGTTGATTTTGGTTGTAGCTGACATGGCGACACCGTACCTGAGATGAGGCGATCTGTCAACCCTTTTGCAAGAGCTGGAAGAGAGGGGTAGCAGGAGGTTTGCCCACCTCAGGCGCATTGATAAAAAGGCGCATCCAGATCTCTAGGTTGAGCAATCCCCAGAGCTGCGTAAAGGTAACGGGGGTATGGCGCTGAAGGGCTTTGCGAATCCACCGCCGGTCAAGCCAGCCCGTTTCGACGAGAGTGCCGCCAGTGAGGTACTCGAGCGCCTGCCGGATCGTCGGGTCGTTGAGGTAGGGGTTAAGGAAATTTTTTCCTTCCGGCTGAACGGGGGGGAGCTCTTGGAGAGAGGGGGAGAGGAGCTGGAAGAGGGGGTGGTGGCGGGGGTCGCTGGCGAGCTTCTGCTGGTCGGGGATGCTGGCCATGAGTTCGACAAGGGGTTCGGAGAGGAAGGGGGCGCTAAAGGGGATCTGGCGGGCGCTGCAAAGGCGGTCGTAGGGGAGGAGGAGTTTGCCGGGGAGGAGGGTTCGCTCGTCGAGGAAGAGGTAGGCACTGGGGGTGCTTTGGAGGCCGCTGAGTTGAAAGAGGCGTTCGATAAAGGCGTCGGGGTCGAAGTGGCGGGGGATCTGGGGGGAGAGGGCGCGGAGCATAGAGGCTGGGAAGAGGGCCTCCTTACCGATGTAGTAGTGGAGCCAGGGGCGGCCGTGGGCCTTGCGGAGGTGGGAGAAAAGGGGAGTGGGGGCGACGTGGCTGAGGAGCTGGAGGGCAAGTCCCTTTAGGCCGGTTGGGCTGGCGGGCGTGGGGTGCTGCAGGAGGGAGAGGAGCTCGGGGTCGCTATAGCGCTTGTGGGTAGCGAAAAGCTCGCTGCACCCCACATCGGTCACCAGGTGCTCGGCTGAAGAGGCGGGCCCCTTGAGGAGGCTCCACAGGCCCATAACGCTTGGATCAGCAAGCGGCTCATCGAGGTGCCAAACCACTTCGGGAAGGGAGCTGAGGAGGGCTGCTGGAGAGAGCGAGGCCATCTTCACCCCATGGCCGAGCCTCTGCGAAGCCTCCCAGACCCTTTGCACCTCCTCTCCGTTTTGCCCCTCATACTCAACAGCGAGGGCCTCCCCTTGGTCGATCTGGCTAGCAAGGGCAAGGGAGGAGAGCCTCCCATCGGTAGGGTAGCTGCTCCGCCCGCTAGGGAGCCCCTTTCCTAGCTCGCTTCGGAGCCGCTCGGTGAGGAGCCCCCCTTCGAGGGGGCGATCTTCGGAGAGGAGGGCCCCATAGGACCAATAGGGGGCGATCAGAAGGTGGCCTGGACCCGACAGGGTAAGACGGCACCCCGGGAGGAGCTTGTTAACCCCTTTAATAGGGGAGAGATCCTGAGGCACATATCCCAGGAAGAGGTAGGCGCTCATCGCATCCTCATCGACAACCTGGGGGATCATCCCGCTCGCCAGGAGGGCCTTCAATTCGCTGGCAAAGAGGAGCGATCCCCCCTGATAGGCCCAGTAGAGGGGGTGGATCCCCAGACGGTCGCGGAGCAGGTGGAGCTCCATCCGCCGCTGGTCGTGGAGGGCGATGGCAAAGGGGCCCTGGAGGTGTTGGGCAAAGTTCGGGCCCCAGTGCTCATAGGCCATCACCAGCAGGCCAGCCAGTGAGGCCTCCTCGACCGGAAAGCCCTCTTTTTTAAGGGAGGAGCGGAGGCTCCCCTCATTGGTGACCCTTCCGTCGACCGCTAGGGAATAGAGGCGGGGGCGGTCATGCCCAATCGGCTCCCCTCGGGAACCGAGCTCAAAATTTTTATACAGATAAGTAAAAGGATCTTGAGGGGCGCGGGGGGCCAGCGCCTCGAGCATGGCCCCGACGGCATAGCTCAAGGGGGAGTGTTCGGGGTAGAGGATGCCAGCGATTGCGCCCATAAAGGGGAAATTACCATACCCCCTGACTTGCTCAAAACCGGTTTTTTGGGCAGGGTGCTTGACATTAGAAAAATAATTTCAAAACCTTTTCTCTGTACCTTGGGTCAGTAGCTGCCAATAGCCGCTTCCCGGCTTTACCCACCTTCACGGTCTTTTCCTTAGTCAGGGCATTCA
>JBFWPF010000033.1:0-15072 GCA_050250135.1 Parachlamydiales bacterium
TTCCCACTGATCATCTCTTAGAGCATACCGTTTCATGTCCTTTCCCTTTGCAACCCGCTAAACTCAAGAAGCATAAAGGAATGACCCTCGAAACGTCAACTGTTATTTTAATTGATTACACGCCCTGATTACACGCCCTAGTAACCGGCAAGTCGGGTTAAAGAATCTCCCGCTTGCGCTCCTTCTTGTCGAGGCTGATCGAGCCCGACCCAAAGGTAAACAGGTAGATAAGGCCCCCAAAGATGGCCATGTTGTTGCAGATGATCCAAGAATTAGGAGGGCTGCTCTGAGTGGGATTCCAGAAGCCATCTAGGGTAAAAGAGGAGCCGATAAGGGTCAGCATCAACAAGATCGCCCCTATCCGTGCCTTGTAGCCTAGGATGATCGAAACCGACCCAATAAAAAGAAAGAGGATAGCCAGAATGATCCAAACCCAGGTGACGGGGATGTGCCGCCCCTCCAGTATCTGGCTGATCTCCGACCAGTAGACAATGAGGATAATTCCAAAAAAGAGGGCAGGAATTCCGATCAGGATCCGCCCTAGCAGCATCAACACCGACTGTAACTGGCTCATTCCGAAGGCTCCATCATTTGGCTCGTTAACCCTTTTCTATAGCCGATAATGGGTATTTTTTAAAGGGGTTTTGGTATCATTGCGGGATGAATCCCTTCCGCCACCACCACCTGCTCAAGCTCCTCTCCCTCTATGAGGGCCGCCGCCTCTCCCTTCCACTGGTGGTCAACCGCTACTTTCGAGAGCATAAGGCCCTGGGCTCAAAGGATCGGAGCTGGATAGGGGAGACCGCCTACAACCTGATGCGGTGGCAGGGGCTCTGGGACTACCTCGGGGCGCAGAACTGGGAGGAGCGGCTCAAGCTCAGCCTAGAACGGGACCCGCTCGATTACCAAGGTCGAGAGGATATCCCCCCCCACATCCGAGTCAGCTTCCCCGAACCCTTTTATAGCCAATTGGTTAGAGATCATGGAGAGGCGGCCTTTCAGATCGCCCTCGCAAGCAATGGGCCAGGGCCCCTCACGATCCGGGTCAACCGGCTCAAGGGCAGCCGAGAGGTGCTGGCGGGGCGACTGCCCTTCCCCACCACCCCATGCAAGTTATCAGACGTTGGCCTGGTGGTGGACCGGCGGCGCCAACTCCTCGCCCTCCCCGAATACCAGGAGGGGTGGTTTGAGCTCCAAGATGAGGGGAGTCAGTGGATTGCTAAGATGGTGGGAGCATTGCCGGGAGAAGAGGGGGTCGACTACTGCGCCGGGTCGGGGGGCAAGGCGCTCGCCCTTGCCGCAGAAATGGAGAATAAAGGGCAAATTTACCTAGGCGATAACCGCGCAAAAATGTTATACGAAGCTCGAAGGCGGATGCGGCGGGCCGGGGTCCAGAATGGCCAGCTGCTCTTCGGTGGGATCCCGGAGAGGTTAAAGGGTCGGATGGATTTTGTCCTCGTCGACGCCCCCTGTTCGGGGAGTGGGACGCTGCGGCGGCAACCCGATGCTAAGTGGCGACTCAAGACTTGTTCGGCGTTGCAGCGTAAGATTGTGGCTGAGGCGCTCCCTCTCCTTGCGCCTTATGGGAGGTTGGTCTATGCGACCTGCAGCCTCCTTTCAGAGGAGAATGGGGATCATCTGCCCTATTTTGAGAGGGAGCTCGGCCTCCGGGTTGAGGGTGACCCCTTTCAGAGTCTCCCTACGGATGGGGGGATGGATGGTTTTTATGGAGTGGTGTTGAGACGATGCGACCGTGGCTTTGGATTCTGCCCGCCTTCTTGATCGTTGCGTTCGGTCAGCCGGTCCACTCGGTTGCCCTTAGCCTGGTTGCCTCCCTTTGTGGCTATGCCCTCTTTTGGAAAGGGATGCGCCTCCTCCCCAAGACGGGCCACCGCTTTCTCCTCTCGTGGGTCTTCTTTACGGTGGTTCAGTGCATTCAGCTCTCCTGGATGACAAGCGACCGCTACCAGGGGGCCTACATCTGGGTTGTTTGGTTTATCCTCTGCCTCCTAATGGGGGGTCAGTTTGCCCTCCTCTCCCTCCTCCTCCGAGGCAATCGCCCCCTCCATTGGGCCCAGATGCTCGCGGTACCTGCTCTGTGGTGCATCTCGGAGTGGGCGCGCCTCTACTTTATCAGCGGCTTCACCTGGAACCCGGTTGGGATCGCCCTCTCAGGCACCCTTTGGGCCCGCCAGCTGGCCGCCCTCATCGGCGTCTACGGTCTCTCCTTTTGGGTGATGCTCATCAACGTCTGCATGCTCCGCCTCCTCGAAGAGCCCCTCTCCCTTAGGCGCATCGCCCCTGCGACCGCCGTTGCCCTCTTCCCCTTTGCCTTCGGAGCGGCCCACATCGCCTACCACACGAGCGGCATTCACGATGGCGAAGAGCCCTTTAGGGCCATACTCGTTCAGTCGGGGATGAGCCCCACCGACCGTTCGGGGATGGTCGAGCGGGACAAGATGATCCACCCCCTCGAGCAGTGGAAGCGGCTCCTTGCCCTCGTCGGCACCTATAGGGACAAAGAGGTCGATGTCGTCCTCTTCCCCGAGTGTGTGGTCCCCTTCGAGGCTAATCAAATCGCCTACGAATATGGGTGGGCTAAGCGGATGCTGGCCGAGAGCCTAGGGGCCCACTTTCCCGTCTTGACCCTCGATACCCCACTCGGCGCTGAGGTCCACCGCTATGACCAGGGGAAGGTCTGGGCCGTCTCCAACTCCTTTTTCTGCCAGACCCTAGCCGAGGCCCTTGACGCCGACATCGTGGTCGGGATGGACGATAGCGATGAGGAGGGGAGCTACAACAGTGCGCTCCGCTACACCCCTGGAGGGAATGGGAAGTTCGACCGCTATGCCAAGCAGATCCTCCTCCCCTTTAGTGAGATCATCCCGGGAGGGGAGTGGGCCCGCTACCTGGCCAGTCTCTATGGGATCAAGTGCTCCTTTACTCCTGGCAAGGAGGTGGGGGTCTTTCCGGGGAAAATCCCGATGGGGATCTCCGTTTGCTACGAAGAGACCTTTACGCCGATTATTTGGGCTCAGAAACGGGCTGGAGCGGAGATTCTCCTCAACGTGACCAACGATGGGTGGTTTCCCAACTCCAGCCTTCCGCCGCAGCACTTTCACCACGGCCGCCTCCGCGCCGTAGAGAACGGGATACCCCTCCTTCGCGCTTGCCATACGGGGATTACCGCTGCCGTCGACAGCCTAGGGCGGACGGTGGGCCATTTGGGTGAGCAGGAGGACTTTGCCGGCGCCCTCTATGTCGAGGTGCCCCGCTACCACCACACCACCCTCTATAGCCTCGTTGGCGACGGCCTCCCCGTCGGCGCCTCCCTCTTCTTCTTCCTGTTCTACCTGGCCTACCCTAGACCACCCAGAGAGTGACCTTCCCAAATTAAAGTGTTTTCTGCACACTTCGGTGCACAGGAGCACGTATGGCGAACAATCCCGACTACGCCTCTATCGGCAACATTGAGCTGATTGAGGGCCTCTACCGACAGTACCAAAAGGACCCCAAAAGTGTGGATCCCTCCTGGCAGCGCTTCTTTGAGGGGCTCGATTTCGCAGGGGAGTTTCCCCGCAAGGGGCCGATCGAGATCCCGAGCGATCTGCGGGTCGACCATCTGGTTAAGGCCTACCGGACCTATGGCCACCTTGCGGCCGAGGTCAACCCCGTCGCCCCTGAACCACTAGGAGCTGTCCCTCAGCTCGATTTGAAACAGCTGGGCTTTAGCCGAGAGGACCTTAGCCGGGAGTTCCCGACCCATGGCCTCCTCCCCAAGGAGAACGCCCCCCTTTCCGAAATTCTCGAGAGTCTTAAGGGGACCTACTGCGGCCGGATCGGCTTTGAGGTCCGGTGTCTGGGCAACCCAGAGCTCGAGCGCTACCTGCAGGAGCGAATTGAGGGGAGTCGGGGCCGCCCCCAGCTCTCCCTCGACCAGAAGCGGATGGTCCTCCAGTACCTCAATAAAGCCGAGCTCTTTGAGATCTTCCTCCACACCAAATATGTGGGGCAAAAGCGCTTTTCGCTGGAGGGGGGTGAGGCGACGATCCCCCTCCTTCGCGCACTGATTGAGCTGGGAGCAGAGCAGGGTCTTCGGGAGTTTGTCATCGGGATAGCTCACCGGGGAAGGCTCAACGTGCTGACCAACATCTTGGGCAAGTCCCACCGGAATATCTTTCATGAGTTCGAAGACACCCTGGTGGAGTCCTCCTTTCAGGGGTCGGGCGATGTGAAGTACCACAAGGGGTTCTCTGCCGACGTCGAGACCCCCTCGGGCGCAAAGGTCCACCTCAGCCTCGCTGCCAACCCTAGTCACCTCGAATCGGTCGATCCCGTCGCGCAAGGGCAGTGCCGGGCCAAACAGGTCCTAAAAGGGGATGGAGAGGCCAAAAAGAGGATCGCCCCCATCACCATCCACGGAGATGCGGCAGTGGCCGGCCAGGGGGTGGTCTATGAGACGATGCAGATGGGGGAGCTCTCTGGCTACGGCGTCGGAGGGACCCTTCACCTGGTGATCAACAACCAGATCGGCTTTACCACCCTCCCCAAGGATAGCCGCTCCACCCACTACTGCACCGACATCGCTAAGGCCTTTGGCGCCCCTGTCTTCCACGTCAACGGAGAGGATGCCGAGGGGTGCTTCTTTGCTGCACAGCTCGCCATCGAGATCCGGCAGAAGTTTGGCTGCGATGTCTTTATCGACCTCAACTGCTACCGGAAGTATGGGCACAACGAAGGGGATGAGCCCGCCTACACCCAGCCCCTCGAGTATCAGCGGATCCGCGAGAAGCAATCGGTCCGGGTGATCTACCGCGATGACCTGATCCAACAGGGGGTGGTCGAGCGGAAAATGGCCGAAGCGCTCGAGGAGGAGTTTAGGGCGGGGTTGCAGAGGGAGCTAGAGGAGGTGCAGAGCCTTAAGACCGAGCCGACATCGGAGCCCAATAGGGGGGATTGGCAGAAATATGTCGAGGAGAACCGGAAGCTCGACCCCTTTGCCACCGCCCCGACTGCCGTTCCCGAAGCGACCCTTAAGGGGCTAGCCGAGCGCCTCTGCCACTGCCCCGATGGCTTCAACCTCCACCGAAAGGTGGTGCGCCTCTTAGAGGAGCGGCAGAAGATGGCCGAGACGGGAGAGGCGATCAATTGGGGGATGGCCGAGCTCCTGGCCTATGCCTCCCTCATCGCTGAGGGGACCCACATCCGCCTTTCGGGCCAAGACAGCCGGCGGGGGACCTTCTCCCACCGCCACGCGATGTGGTTTGACCAGCAAAATACCCGGAAGTACTGCCCCCTTAACCATATCGCCGAAAACCAGGGTCGCTTCGACCTCTTCAACAGCCCCCTCTCCGAATATGCCGCCCTCGGCTTCGAATATGGCTACAGCACCGCCTACCCCGGCTCCCTCGTCATCTGGGAGGCCCAGTTCGGCGACTTTGCCAACGGCGCCCAGATCATCGTCGACCAGTACCTCTCCACAAGCGAGCAAAAGTGGAACCTCCTCACCGGCCTCACCCTCTTCCTCCCCCATGGCTACGAAGGGCAGGGGCCTGAGCACTCCTCCGCCCGGATGGAGCGCTACCTCCAACTTGCCGGGGATGACAACATGCGGATCTGCTACCCCTCTACCCCTGCTCAACATTTCCACCTCCTCCGCCGCCAGGTTCGCGCCCCCGGCTGCAAACCGCTCATCGTCTTTACCCCAAAGAGCCTCCTCGGCAATCCTAAATGTGTCTCTTCCCTTTCCGAACTCAGCCAGGGGCAGTTTTTCCCCATCCTTGACGACCCGACCCGCCCGAAAAATCCCCACACCCTCGTCCTCTGCAGCGGCAAGGTCTACTACGACCTTATCGAGAAAAAGGGGGAGGAGATGGCCCTTGTCCGGATCGAGCAGCTCTACCCGCTCGATAAAGGGATGCTGGAAAAGGTTTGCGCGCCCTACAAAGGGGCAAAAAGGCTAGTCTATTGCCAAGAGGAGCCGGAGAATATGGGGGCTTGGGATTACCTGCGCCCCCTGCTGCGTGATGTGTTTGGCCGCGATGCCGAATACGTAGGGCGCAACCGGAGCGCCTCTCCCGCAACGGGGTCGCCGAAAAAGCACAAGGCCCAACTGGCTGAGATCATGAACAAGCTGTTTAAGGAAGCGTGATGCAAGAGATCAAAGTCCCACCGATGGGGGAGTCGGTCAACGAGGCGACCATCGCTCAAATCCTAAAACCGAGTGGCTCCATGGTCCAAATGGATGAGGAGATCCTCGAGCTCGAAACCGACAAGGTCAACCAGGTCCTCACCGCGCCCCGAAGTGGCAAACTCACCCTCACCGTTAAGGTCGACGACACCGTTACCATCGGCCAAGTCGTCGGCACCATCGAAGAGAGCGCCGAAGCGCCCCCTCCCCAAAAAAAGGAGGAGGCCCCCCCTCCACCTCCGCCGCCCCCTCCCACCCCTGGCGGCGCCCGCATCACCGAAGCCGCCTTTGTCGAAGAGGTCAAAGGGAAAAAGCCCCCTCCGACCGCCCCATCCGAGGCTCCCCGCGAAACCCGCACCCGGATGACCAAAATCCGCAAGACGATCGCAAGCCGCCTGGTGGAGGCGCAAGCCACAACAGCGATGCTCACCACCTTTAACGAGATCGACATGAGCGCCGTGATGGCTGCCAGAGCTGCCTACAAGGAGCTCTTCCCCAAAAAGCATGAGGTCAAGCTCGGCTTTATGTCCTGGTTTGTCAAAGGGTGTGTCGTTGCCCTCAAGGAGCTGCCCGGCCTCAACTCCTCCATCGATGGAGAGGAGATCGTCCACCGGGAATACTACGATATCGGCATTGCTGTCGGCACCGAAAGGGGACTGATGGTTCCCGTTGTCCGCGATTGCGACAAGAAGAGCTTTGCCCAGATCGAGGCCGATATCATGGCCTATGCCAAGAAGGCTCGCGAGGGGGGCATTCGCGTTGAAGATCTCCAAGGGGGAGGCTTTACCATCACCAATGGCGGCATCTACGGCTCCCTCCTCTCCACCCCCATCCTCAACACCCCTCAGAGCGGAATACTTGGCATGCACAAGATTCAGGAGCGCCCCATCACCTTAAACGGGGAGACGGTAAGCCGCCCCATGATGTATGTTGCTCTCAGCTACGACCACCGCATTGTGGATGGCCAGGAGGCGGTCACCTTCCTCGTCCGCCTAAAAGAGTGCCTCGAAGACCCCGTACGGATGCTGATCGATGTTTGATGTAGCCATCATTGGAGGCGGCCCTGCTGGCTACGTCTGTGCCATTCGCGCATCTCAGCTCGGCTTAAAGGTCGCCTGCATCGACAAGGAGAAGAACTTTGGTGGCACCTGCCTTAACTGGGGCTGCATCCCCTCCAAAACCCTCCTCCACAGCTCCCACCTCTATGAAATCGGCGCCGCCCATGGCGATCGCTACGGCCTCAAGTACAAAGAGCTCACGCCCGACTTTCCCCAGATGATGAATCGCAAAGGGGAGGTGATCGACCAGCTTGCCCGCGGCATCGACGGCCTCTTCGCCAAGAACAAGATCACCCCCTTCCATGGCACCGCTCGCCTCACCAGTCCCACCATGATCGCCGTCGGCGACCAAACCATCGAAGCCAAAAACATCGTCATCGCCACCGGCTCAGAGCCTATCCCCCTTCCCTTCCTCCCTTTCGATGAGAAGAGAATACTCTCCTCAACCGGCGCCCTTTCCCTCCAAAAGATCCCCAAGAGCCTCATCCTAGTCGGCGCAGGTGTTGTCGGTCTCGAACTCGGCTCCGTCTACCGCCGCCTTGGCACCCAGGTGACCGTTATCGAGTTCCTCGATCATATCTGTCCCTCACTCGACCGGACGATCTCAACCGCCTTTCAGAAGATCCTCACCGCGCAGGGGCTCACCTTCCACCTCTCCTCTAAAGTCACAGCCGGCAAAACCACCGATAGCGGCGTGCAGCTCACCGTCAACGATGAGACCCCCTTTGAAGCTGAAGTGGCCCTCGTCGCCATCGGCCGCCGCCCCTTCTCCAAAGATCTCGGCCTCGAATCACTCGGCGTTGCCCGCACCGACCGGGGCTTTATCCAGATCGACGGCTCCTTCCGCACCACCGTCCCCAACATCTACGCCATCGGCGATGTCGTCGAGGGCCCTATGCTGGCCCACAAGGGCTCCGAAGAGGGCGTTGCCGTCGCCGAGATCATCGCTGGCGGTGCGCCTCACATCAACTACGCCGCCATCCCCACTGTTGTCTACACCTCGCCTGAGGCGGCCGGCGTTGGCCTTACCGAAGAGGCCTGCAAGAGCTATGGCCTTCCCATCAAAACGGGCACCTTTCCCATGAAGGCCAACTCGCGTGCCCGCTGCACTGGCGAAGACGAGGGGCTTGTCAAGGTCATCGCCCATGCCGAAACTGATCGGCTGCTCGGCCTTCATATCCTCTGTGCCCAGGCCAGCGAGATGATAGGAGAGGGGGTAGCGGCCCTAGAAAAGGGGGCGACCGCCTCTGACCTGATGGCCATGTCCCATGCCCACCCCACCTTTACCGAGGCGATCCACGAGGCCGCCCTCGACACCGCCAAACGGCGCATCCACCTGTAACCGCTGTTTTAATTTTGATTTCACGTACAAAAAATGTATGTACTGTAAATTTAATATAAATATTGTTGGCGGCATGAGGGCTCATAGGTAAAATTCAGGCCGATCAACCTAAAGGGTAACGAGATGGAACCCACTAACGGCTACCACAGGCAGAGCCAAAGCTCCCGTACTTCCTCTCATGAGAGGAGGCACAGTGCTCCGGAGGATCATCGAAGCGAGAAAGTGGATCGGGTAAGGCAGGAATCAATGGAAAAACGGCGTCATCCTGACAGCTCAGTAGGACATAAGTTTCGTAAAGCGGATGAAGGAGATAATCCACGGCAGTATGTCCCTCCCCCAAAGCAGAGCAGTCCACCCCCTGCGCCCACCCATAAGCAATACCAAGCGTCATCGGGCCCAGTCGTACGCTATCTGCCTATTATCAGCACTCCGCAAGCTCCCTACGTAGATTGGATTAAGCAGGGGGTGAAGAAGGCAGAGGGGCGTGTTTACGGACAGATGCTCCGAAACTGGAAGCTCCAATCGGGGGATCACCTCAAGTTGGGAAATCGGACCTGTGCGATCCTCTGTGAGGTGGTCTTTCTCCATGTCTATAAGAGTTTTCAGGAAATGCTCAAAGGGGAGGGAATTGGCGCGATGCTTCCCCAGATCGAAAAGCAAACCTTCCCTTCAGAAGAGGCCAAAATGAAGGCCGCAATCAAGGTCTATGAGGGGTTTCCGGGCTCAGACCGGGTAAGGGATTCGGGCGCTGTTGCTATCGGGGTTAAATTCATCAAAGATTTGTAAGAATAGGAGATAGGGATGGATAATTTAGTGGATTGGTTCGAAGAGCCAAATAAGATCTCTTTTAAATTTGCAGAACTAAATGAAGAGGTCATTGGGGCCCAGTTTGGGGCGCTACCGGATGCCACTTCTGTTACCTTTAGTGAAAGCGAAGGGCTTACAGATCCCCTACTCTTCAAGGTAGGTCAGGCCTATGGCCAGAGGATTCAGAAGCTCAACTTAGCCCACTGCGGCAAAATTACGCTTGATGGGGTTACCACATTACTGAAGCTATGCCCCAATCTTAAGAGCCTGAATCTCAATCACGGCCCATTCACGGCAACCGCTGTGCTTAAGCTTAAGCTCTTCGAGGCGGCTCCCTTGTTGCAGGTTCTAAAGCTGCCCTCCGGAATTAAGATAGAGCGGCCTGTTAGCGCTAGTTGTAAAGAGGTCAAAAGTGAAGGCCCTGTTGAAGATCTGATTAGTGGAAAACTCGAGAAGATCACTTTTGGTAGTTCTGTGGCCGCAAATAAGGTCTTCTCTCAGGCAGAAAGGTACACGGTAGATGACCTCGTGATCCAGCATGATCGAGGCGTATGGCGGATGGGAACCACCCATGACAATCGCCTACTCACGGCATCCTATGACAAGAAGATAGGGATATGGACCTTTGTGGCGAATGAAGCCAAGCCCACCGTGAAGTTCTTTACCAAGAACAAACAGGCTGCTCTATGTGTTGTTGAGTTGGATCCGATGTCGGGTCTTATTGGGTTCGGAGAGCACGCAGGCCGGTGGCGGGGTTGGAATCCCCAGACCGATAAATTTGTCGAGTCGGCTGGCCACCGTGAGGGGGTCTATAGCCTCGTCAAAATTGGATCCGACCTTGTTGCAACCGGCTCTTGCGATATGGTCAAGAAGGCAACAAACTGGAAGTTTGAAATCAAGGTATGGTCCTTCCCAGCTTGCAAGCCCGTGATTACCCTCACAGGGCATCAGGGCGCGATTTCGGGCCTGGTCGTCCTCTACACGGGAACAGGCCCGCTGCTTGTCAGCTCGTCGGCTGATAAAACGGTGAAAGTATGGCAGGCCGGCAATTGGCACTGCGTTCATACCTTCACCACCCATAAGCAATATGTATATGGCCTTGCCAAAATTGATAACCGGCGGGTGGCAACCGGTTCGAAGGACCATGAGGTCCATATTCTTGATGTGATCGATCGGAAGCTCCTCTTCCAATTGAAGGGGCACACCAATACGGTTTATGATGTCGCCTTCATCGGGAATAACCTCATTGCCAGTGCCTCCCGAGATCAGACGGTCCGAATCTGGGATGTGCAGGGTGGGACTTCTTTGGTTACCCTGCCTGAACCCGGGCAGATTGTGTACAGCTTGACCTCCCTTCCAGGTGAACTATTCGTCGGATTGGAGAAGGGGAAGATCCTCCGCTACCGATTTGAAAATCGGGCAATCGGGGATAAGCACTACCTGCTTCTCCAGGGGAGCTACCAAGAGAAGGTGCAGCAGATAGTCGACTTTGATCAGCTCAAGTTTGTCGATTGTATCGGTATGGGTAAAGGCGAAGGGGAGGCCCTAGTCGATCTCCTTATCAAGCATCACCACAAGCACCTTCAAGCGGTTATGCTGCAGGAATGTGAAGAGATTACAGGCGATGCTCTGAAGAAGCTCTGCGTCTCCTGCCCCCACCTTACGGTGCTCTCCGTCAAAAACTCGAATGTAACGGGTCAAGAGGCAGAGGAGATGGAGCTGCTGGCCTCTCTATTCGTCCACAACCCGGCACTCCAAAATGTCGTCTCGTCGCAAGGCCTTAAATTTCGACGGTCAACTACGCAAGGGGTCGACAATATCAGTCTGACCAGCTCCACAGGTTCGATGGGATCAGCTGAGGACCGAGGTTGGCGCTACTACTAGTTAAGGAGGGCATGGTAGATGGGTAGGATGGCTAGAGCGCTTATTTTCAGTTTTCTCCTTATCCTTCCCCTAGCTCTTCAAGGAGGGACCTACTTTGACCCAACTTTCCAAAAGCAGGCCAATGTCGCCGACGACTCCCTCTTCTCCTTTGCCCACCGTGACCGGGTTGGATTTTGGGAGGCAGAGGCAAGGCACCTCGACTGGTTTTCTGAGTGGGATCAGGCACTTGAATGGGACCGCCCCTATGCCAAGTGGTTTGTCAATGGCAAGCTGAATGCCTGTTACAACTGTGTTGACCGGCATGTGCTTCAGGGCAACGGGGAGAAGGTCGCCTTCTATTGGGAGGGGGAGGAGGGGCAGAGGCGGGTCTATACCTATAGGGAGCTTCTCGATGAGGTTTGCCGATTCGCCAACGTTTTAAAGGCGTCAGGCGTCGGCAAAGGGGACCGGGTTGCCATCTATATGCCCATGGTTCCGGAGGCGGTTGTGGCCATATTGGGCTCTGCCCGAATCGGGGCTGTTCACACCGTGATCTTTGGGGGAATTGGGGCCCCTTCGGTACGGGAGAAGATCGTCGATTCTGAGGCAAAACTCCTTGTAACAGCCGATGGTGGGTATCGCCGAGGCGGGGTAATCGAGTATAAAAGGACGGTCGACACCATCATTGAAGAGTGCCCGTCGGTTGAACGGGTCATCATTGTCCAGCGCACGGGTCATCAGATCCCTTTTCAAGAGGAGCGTGATTGCTGGTACCATCAGGAGGTGCCGCACGCTTCGACCACCTGCCCAGCTGAGGCTATGGACGCTGAGGATCTGCTCTTCATCCTCTATACCTCAGGGACCACCGGCAAGGCAAAGGGGATTATCCATACGACCGGAGGATACATGGTGGGCGTCCATTCCACCTTCCGTTGGGTGTTCGATCATAAGCCGACCGATGTCTACTGGTCGACAGCCGATATCGGATGGATTACAGGCCATAGCTATGTGGTTTACGGGCCAATGTCGGATGGGGCAACCCAAGTCATCTACGAGGGGGCTCCCGACTACCCCCACCAAGGGAGACTTTGGGAAATTGCCGAGCGGTATGGCGTAACGATCTTTTACACCGCGCCTACGGCGATCCGCTGCTTCATGAAATGGGGTGACCAGTGGCCTAGCAGGCACGATCTCTCTTCGCTACGTCTTCTTGGATCCATTGGCGAGCCTCTGAATCCTGCGGCTTGGCACTGGTACTACGATCATATTGGGGGACAGCGGTGCCCCATTGTTGATACCTGGTTTCAGACCGAAACAGGGGCTTTTGTCCTCTCCCCGCTGCCTGGTTTGACCCCGCTAAAGCCCGGTTCAGTTACCCACCCCCTTCCCGGTTTTGAGGCAGCAGTCTTGGATGACGAAGGAAACCCAGCCCATGAAGGGCATGTGGCGATCCTCTCTCCCTATCCCTCCATGCTAAGGGGGGTGTTCGGCGATCCCGACCGCTATCAATCGACCTACTGGAGTCGGTGGGGAGGAGAGTACTACTTCGCGGGCGACAAAGCCCTTTGCGACGAGGATGGCTATATTTGGGTCGGAGGAAGGGCTGACGAGGTACTTAAGGTTGCTGGCCACCGGATTGGCACTGCGGAGGTTGAGAACGCCCTTGTTCAGCACCCCAAAATAGCCGAATCGGCCGTTGTAGGGATTGATGATCCTCTGACTGGACAGGCCATTGTGGCTTTTGTCGTGCTTAGAGAGGGTCACCACTTTGATACCGACCTGGAAAGGGCCCTTCAGGAACAGGTGGCCACTTACCTAGGGGCTTATGTCAGAGTCCGAGAAGTCATTGGCGTGCAGGAGCTCCCCAAGACCCGCAGTGGCAAGATCCTCCGTCGATTGCTCCGAAACCTTCTCGAAGATCGGCCCCTTGGAGATACCACCTCCCTTGAGAATCTAGCGCTGCTACAGCGGTTGCGGGCCGAGGTTGCCCGATCGAAGCTCAGGCTGGAGCGGCTCGCCGCCCTATTCCAGCAGGTGGTCGAAGAGCCTAGGTTTGGGCCAGCACTCCTCCCAGTATTGCGTGGCGGGGATGAGGTAGCTGCTCTGGTGCGGCCGACTTTACAGCAACGGATCGCCGCAACCAACTACGATCGACTCGGTTTTGCCAATCAGTTTCTCACCCATTACCTCACTGAAAGAGATAGCAATCCGACCCTTTCGCCTATTGATGCCCTCTCGACCTTTTTGGTAGACCCTGGTGTTGAACGGCATAGGGGATCTCATTGCATCGGTCTAACGCAGGACATCCTTGATAGGCTTCCTAGCGGAATCAAGGGATATTTCGTCGCAGCACAGCTACCTGCCCCGTTTCAGCAACCCTATGCCCCCTACTACTGCCACGGTGGAGGGCTGATCCCCTTCAAGAGCCCCCACAATCCCCGCGACCAGGGATTTGTGCTATTGGATCCGAGCTTTGATATTGCGGAGCCCCTCGTTTTAAGGCCGGGCGTTCCTGTAGAGGTTGATATGCGGGAGAAGGGGACATGGATCTTCCGGCTCGAAGGTAACGAGATCGTCTGCAGAGCTGGGCCCCATCCCAATGGAGCTTTGTGGGATGCTGCTCGGTATGGGGGATCCGAGATGCGTTACCGTACCGACCGCTACCTCAATCCTGTTTCCTCATGCATTCTCCCCCTTATGCTCGTTGACCGACGCCTCTCCCTCCTCTCACGTCGAGCGGATGGTTCCCACCTTGCTCATATCAATATGGGTCTGGACTGGAAGCAGATTACGTGGAGTATTGATGAGGTTAGGGGTGATCCTATCCCGTTTAGTGCATTCTCAGAAGAGGGGTTTCGGTTTTCGCCGTCTTTCGCAGAGCTTCTATTTCTCTCCGACGAAGAACTTAATAGCCGAGTGTATCAGGTCATTGCGCATGGGGAGGTCTTGGATATCCTCTATGAAGCTTACATCGCCTCCCTAGGTCGTAGTCGATAGCCCACCCCACCTTTACCGAGGCGATCCACGAGGCCGCCCTCGACACCGCCAAACGGCGCATCCACCTCTAGCATCCTTATTTTCAGTGGATTGATGTGTTTGTTGAGTTTTTATTCGATAAATATCATAATGCTTAGATTATAATAGACTTATTTTGAGCAATGATCGAGAGTGCCCACCTTTTTCCCCAGTTGAATCGGGACGTTGAGCAACAGATTTGGTCTTTTTTGGATCTCCCTGACCTGGATCGGGTAGCGATGACCGCAAAGGGGGGGGGCAGGCCTCTATCGGCCACTTTCGCCAGACCCAACCCGAGTGGTGGGTGGTCCGCGAGCTGCGACGAGATGGGGTCGATGTCGACACGGGAGCTTACCATGAAGCGGGGCTAAAGGCTGTTAAGACGTGTAGCGAGCTCTGGGGGAAGGAAAAGGCCGAGTGGGATAAAGAGCACGTGCCGCAAGCGCAAGAGATAGAGCGGCTAACTGCTGAATTCAGTAGGTTGGACTCTCATTGTGATCGCCTTTGGCAAGGCTGCCAAGGGCTATTTCTTTCCTTCGCGCTCTTCGTGGTTGTAGGGGACGTTTTGAGCGACTCAGGGCTGAAATTGGTTCTTCTACAAGGTGCGCCCCTTGCACTAGGATCAGTTTGCTTGTGGGAGCTTAGGTCCCACTATCACGGCGAGGCGCAGCGTGTGCCGCGACAATTATCTTTGCCGGCTGACGACAACTATCTTTGCCGGTTGGCGATGATCAGCTGAAAACAAAAAAGTCCTAGCATCTTCTACCATCAAGGCTTTTCGGCCTTCAGCAAGAGGT
>JBFWPF010000034.1:0-14946 GCA_050250135.1 Parachlamydiales bacterium
CACTTAGAAGGCGAGGAGCCGATTTTTTCTCTTATCTGGAGATGGCAGTTATGACCTATCGATCGGGTAGCTCAAGTCCCCCTTTGCCGGTTGCTTAACTGCGTCTACATGCACTAAACGGGTACGGGCAAGGGGCTTGGCGGATGGATTAATTGCTCTGCGATCTGGGATACCTGCGATGTCTGGATCTCCTTTTCTAAGACGGGTGAATTGCGCCTATTTAATGCTGAGAAGCCGCTTGGGGGCCTATCCACCCTATTGCTAGGCGTTGACGAGAAGGAGTGATCCCTTCTAATACCAATAACAGAAAATAAGTTCACAAAATCGGCTGAGGATTTTGGCTCTCGCGACGAAGGGGGGAGACCGACGCTAGCCTTGTAGGCTTGCTAGGTCGAGCTCAAAATCGAGGGGCAGAAGACCGGTCGAATTTGTGAATTTATTTCCTGGGATTCGTATAACGAACAGCAAGTTACAATCTGTTATTTAAGAGCTTGCATGAGCGTTTCTTCGCCTTGAACCGGGCACGGTGGCCCCGTCCTGGAGCTCAGAGACTCTCCAGTCACGCTAGCATTTCGCAGATGTGATAGAGGTTTCCATCGGGATCTTCGCAGAGCTGCATCTTGACGTGGCCAGGCACCTCCTGGATCTCCCCCTTAAAGGTCACCCCTTTGCTAGCCAGCTCCTTCATCGCCTTGTCGAGGTTCTCCACCGTAAAGGTCATGATCGCGTTCACCCCGGCCGGAAAGTCCTGCTGAGCTCGGCAGATTCCCAGCATGGCCCCGCTACTCCCTCGGAGTTCGGCCCAACCCATCTCATCTGACCTCTGCAGCAGCTCCATTCCCAATACATCCGAATAGTAGGCGACCCCTTTCGCAAAATCGGAAACGGTGATCCACACAAGGTCAAGGCTCTTAACCGACATAGCTACCTCCTAAGTAACGGAAGTAGGGTAATGGATTAGTCTTTCCAGTTCCACCATTTTAGGAGCTCAGGATCGTGCTGCTCCTCTCTCGCGTAGTAGATAGCACATCGGAAGACGTAGAGCATGCACCGGTCAACGTGGGACCCTCGCAGCTTGCAAAGCTGTTCGTAAAGAGCCTCTGGATCGACATCCCGAAGCTCCTCTAACCTGGAAAATCCCAAATCGTGGAAATCTTGGGCGATGCTCTTGCCAACACCAGGTATTTGTAAGAAGGGGCTACTCATCGGAAGATCCAGACAAACCCCTCGTAAAAGAGGACAGCGAAAAGGGCGCCGATCGGGACGGTGATCACCCAGGAGATCACTATATCTCGGATCATCGTCAGGTTGATCGCCCCAATCCCCCGGGCCAGCCCTACCCCCATCACAGCGCCCACTAGGGTGTGTGTGGTGGAGATCGGCAGCCCCATCCGCGAGGCGATCAGGATCGTAAACGCAGCGCCAAATTCGGCTGCAAAACCCCGCGTGGGCGTAAGCTCCGTGATCCGCCTCCCCACCGTTTGGATCACCCGCCACCCCCAGGTGGCAAGGCCGATCACGATGCCAACGCCGCCCAGCCCAAGGAGCCATAGAGGGATGGGGGAGTTAGCCACGATTTGTCCCGAGCGCAAGGTCGCAATAACCCCGTTGAGGGGGCCGATGGCGTTGGCCACATCGTTGGCGCCGTGCGCAAAGGCCATAAAGCAGGCGCTGATGATCTGGAGGTAGACAAAGATCTTCTCCACGGTCCGGTGTTCAGTTTCGAGCGCCTCGTAGTGGCGCGTGGGGGAGATCTCCTCCGCCAGTGTTCTCGCCTGGTTGACAAGGCCAACCACCTGCGCGTAGAGCTCCCCTTGGGCCGAATTTCGCACCCTCCTCAGGTGCTTGAGCGCTTTCTCTAGCCCCGTGTGGATCTGCATCTCCTGCTCTCGCGCCTCCCCCTGCGGCGTCGGTTCGATGCGCCTCACAAACAGGTAGGCGACCAGCGCACACACGAGTCCACTCCCTACCGCCAAACCTAAGGAGCCCCAAAAGGAGAAGGTGACCGTCGGGGATTCGATCCCCTTGTACAAGAGGACCAGCAAGAGGACCGAAATGATCACAAAGACAAACACCGGCGTTAGCCTCTTAGCCGCTTTGATCGGCTGCGCCACATAGAAGATCTGCCTGCGGATCGCGTTGAAGATCACAAAGCCGAGAACACCCCCCATCAGAGGGGAGACGATCCAGCTAGCTACAATCGAGGAGACCTCTCCCCAGGCGATTGCCGCTGGCCCCGCCGCAATCAATCCAAACCCGATCAACGCCCCAATAATGGAGTGGGTGGTTGAGACGGGCCATCCAAAGTAGGAGGCGATCTGAAGCCACACCCCTGCAGCCAGCAGAGAGGAGAGCATCCCATAGACGTAGAACCGGGGGGCGCTTTCGAAAAAGGCGGGGCTGACCACCCCCGACTCGACTGTTTCGGTGACGTGACTTCCCAGCAGAAAGGCCCCGGCAAACTCGAGTAGGGCCGCCAAAATGACCGCGCGCCGGAGGGTTAGCGCCCCCGAGCCGACCGAGGTCCCCATCGCGTTGGCGACGTCGTTGGCCCCAATGTTCCAGGCGACGTAGAAACCAAAAGCGAGGGCAAGGATGAGCAGAACCATCTCAGCTCAATTCCATCGTTAACAAAATCCGGTTAGCCAGTTTTTCCGAAAGGTTGGAGAGGGCGCTCACCTCCCGAATCAGCCGGTTCCATAGGTAGAAGGTCGTGAAGGTGAGCTCAGCTTCTGCCTGGAACAGCTTTTTCGTCAGCTCCCGCTCTTGCAGATCGACCTGGTGCTCCAAGTAGGCCACCTGGTGGACCAGGTGGCGAATCTTCTCCGCCTCACCTCCCCCAAAGGTCGACTCCATGAGCTCATGGAGGGCGTGGATCACCTCAGAGACCTTCCGAAAGGTCTCTAGATTTTTCTCCACAAAGGAATGGAAGAGCGGCGTCACCGACGGGATCGCTTGGAGTTGCTTAAAGGTTAAGAGGATCCCGATATCCTCCGCCTTATCGGCGATGCTATCTTGGATCGAGAGGACCTCCAGCAGACTTCCCCGGTCGACCGGCAAAAAGAGGCTGCTCTTGAGTGATCCCCGGATATCGTTTTTGATCAGATCGGCCTCATGCTCCGCCTTGCAGAGCTCAGCTGTCTTCTTCTCGAGCCCTTCGTGATCCCCTGCTTCCGCGAGCCTCAAAACCTCGGGTACCATCTTGACACATGCCGTCACCTTTTCCATATGGAGGCGAAGGGGTTGGATAGGGGATCGACCGAATAACTTAGCAAAGGTCCGCATGAATGACCCCAAAGGGTATAATGAAACCCAGTCTACTGAAAATGCTCTTATAGATGAAACCGCTTCTCAGGGTCCGCAACCTCACCACCCGGTTTTCCTTAAGGGGCCAAGCGATTCCTGTCGTCGATGGGATCTCCTTTGACCTCCATGCGGGCAAAACACTCGCTCTTGTGGGGGAGTCGGGGTGTGGTAAGTCGGTCACGGCCCTCTCGCTCATGGGGATCCTCCCTACCCCTCCTGCCCTTCCTCCGACAGGCGAAGTGCTTTATCAGGGCAAAAATCTCCTCACTCTCCCTGAGCGGAAGATGCGCAGGATTCGGGGGCGCCATCTCGCCATGATCTTTCAGGATCCGATGAGCTGCTTAACCCCCGTCTACACCATCGGCGATCAGCTCCTTGAGGTCGCCTACCTCCACCTCCGTCTCAAGGAAAAAGGGGCCAAGGAGCGGGTGATCCAGGCCCTCCACGAGGTTCAGATCCCCGATCCCGAGGCCCGCTTCAGCGAATATCCTCACCAGCTCTCGGGCGGTATGAAGCAGCGGGTGATGATCGCCATGGCCCTCCTGGCCCAGCCCGACATCCTGATCGCCGACGAGCCGACCACCGCCCTCGATGTCACCATCCAGGCTCAAATCCTCGACCTGATCCGCCACCTCCAGCAGAAGCGGGGGATGGCCACCCTCCTGATCACCCACGACATGGGGGTTGTCGCCGAGCTGGCCGATGAGGTCGCCGTGATGTATGCCTCCAAAATCGTTGAGCGGGGGCCCGTCGCTGCCCTCTTCGACAGCCCCAAACACCCCTATACCCAGGGGCTCTTTGCCTCCAGACCCCGCACAGGGCGGCTGACCCCCATCCCCGGCACCGTCCCCCCGCTCACCCACCGCCCTCCCGGCTGCCCCTTCCACCCCCGCTGCCCCCATGCTACCGACCGGTGTAGGACCGGAGAGCTGCCCACTGCCACCTTTGCTGACGGCCACGAGACCCTCTGCCACCTCTACCAGGAGGCCCCATGCTAAAGGTCAGAGAGCTCACCAAATGCTACCCGATCCGCAAAGGGCTCCTCCGCCGTCCGGTCGGCGCCCTCACAGCGGTCGATGGCGTTAGCTTTACATTAGGCAAGGGGGAGACCCTCGGCATCGTCGGGGAGTCGGGGTGTGGCAAGTCCACACTCGGCCGCTGCCTCCTCCGCCTCGAAGAGCCCACAACGGGCAGCATCACTATGGAGGGGGAGAACATCCTTGCCCTCACCCCTTCCGCCCTCCGCCGGTGGCGTAAGGCCGCCCAGATGGTCTTTCAGGACCCCTTCGCCTCCCTCAACCCCCGCAAGACCATCGGCGAGAATATCGGCGGCGCCTTCCGCTTCCACAACATCCCCCAAACCCGCATCGCAGCGACTCTAGAGCGGGTGGGCCTCTCCCCCGACATCGCCTCCCGCTACCCCCACGAATTCTCTGGTGGCCAGCAGCAGCGGATCTGCATCGCCCGCGCCATTGCCCTCGAGCCCGAGCTGCTCGTCTGCGACGAAGTGGTCTCCGCCCTCGATGTCTCCATCCAGGCCCAGATCCTCAACCTCCTCGCCGACCTCAAAAAAGAACTTAATATGAGCTACCTCTTTATCTCCCATGATCTGGGGGTGGTCCGTTACCTCTGCGACAGGGTCTTGGTCCTCTACCTCGGCAAGGTTTGTGAGGAGGGGCCTACCGAGGAGGTCTTTTCGAACCCCAAGCACCCCTATACCCAGATGCTCCTCTCGGCCATCCCCAAGGCCCACCCCTCCCACACCCCTACCCGCCTCCCGTTAATAGGGGAGCCCCCCTCCCCCCGCAACCCCCCTTCTGGCTGCCCCTTCCACCCCCGCTGTCCCCAGGCACAGCCCAATTGTGCCTCCGCCCCTCCTCCCCACCAACAAGCTGGTGAGCACCACTGGCGCTGCATTCACTCCAAATCCACTTAAATTAAAAAATTAATATACTATCCAATAATTGGCCTTTTGTGTTAAAATCTTGCGAAAAAAAGAAGGAATATTATGAGCGGAGTCTATGTGGTTCGCGGAGGAGATTGGGAGGAGAACCTCGATCTGCTGGCGCGGGGTAAGGCTACCCAGTCACAAGCATGTGAGGTGGCTGCATGTGCCTTCAAAGCATATCCAGACGTTAAGAATAAAGCCCTTATAGCTTACGTGGTGGGGTGGCCACTGATGGCTACCGGTCTCATAGGAGGGGTCCTAAAGGGGCGGGCCTGGCTAATCGGTCTTAGCGCCCCTTCCCTTCCCCTTCTAGCCTTCGGTTGGCACCAGTCGAGCTGTGCCGATCAGCTAAAGGAGAAACGAAATACAGAGTTGATGGCGGATGTCCCGATCGGTGAGGCTATTAAAAAAGAGCTGGATGGTACCCTCAGCGAGTGGAAGAAAGGGATTGCGACCAAAATCGGTAAGCTTGGGAGTCAAGATCCCCAGCCGACTCATGTGCAGCAACCAGTTGAGGTGTTTTTTCCATTGCTACCCTCTCAACCCCCTAACCTGGATCAGATAGGGTGGGTGGTTGTCAAATCGATGTCATCGCCTTCCGTTGTATGGAAGAAAGAGCATGATGCTACTGCGCGTCAGTGTTGGAAGGAGAGCCAAGAGAACTGGCTAAAGGACCACCCTAAGATAGCCGCTCTGAAAGAAAAAAATTGGACCAATGATCGTTATGGCTTGGCACCCAAGTTGACCCTGCTATTAACCCCTTCCGATGAAATTGACCCAATCACCCTGTTCAAGTTTAAGCCAGTGGGCCAGCAATGGGAGATCGTCACTGACGTCTAATCGGTAAGGGCCTCTAGGATCCCCTTTGAGTAAGTTAAAGGGTGCCGCCGACGGGCATGGGGGCGTAATTGGCGAACTGGACATAGTCGCCCCGGTAGGTGAGGTTGACGCTGCCCACGCCCCCATGCCGGTTCTTGGCCACAATCACTTCGGCCATTCCCGGCTTATCGAGCGGGTCATAATACTCGCGGCGGAGGAGGAGCATGATAATGTCGGCATCCTGCTCGATGCTTCCGCTTTCACGCAGATCGCTCATCATCGGCCGGTGCCCATGCCGCTCCTCCACCTTACGGGAAAGCTGAGAGACACAAATGACCGGAATATCGAGCTCCCGCGCCAGATTTTTTAGCATGCGGGAGATCTCCGAAATTTCGGTCTGCCGATTTTCAGGTCCCCGTGCACTTTGGGAGCCGGAGAGGAGCTGGAGGTAGTCGACGATAAGGAGATCGATGTTGTAGCTCTCCTTCATGCGCCGGGCCCGGGCTCTGAGGTCGGTGATCCGCAGCCCCGGCTGGTCATCGATCACCATGGTGTGGCGCTGCATCTCGCTGACGGCGCCGACGATCCGCTGGTACTCCAGGCCGCTAAGGGAGCCGGTCTGGATCTTGTCCCCCTCCACCTCTGCTTGAGAGCAGACGAGGCGGTGGACGAGCTGCTCGGCGGTCATCTCAAGAGAGAAAATACCAACCGACTTCCCCCCTCTGAAGCAGACATTTTCGGCGATGTTCATGGCTAGAGCGGTTTTACCCATAGCGGGGCGGCCGGCGATGATGATCAGGTGGGAGTTGCCAAGGCCGTTGAGCATCTTGTCGAGGTCGAGAAAGTGGGTAGGGAGGCCGGTTACCCCCGGGTCGTCGGGCCCCCGGGTCTGGTAGGCCTCTTGCCGGGCCTCGAGCTCTTTCAGGAAGGTCGTCTCCGCCTTCCCCACCGAGCCGGCCAAGATCTCCCCGATCAGCTTGCCCGCTTTGGGATTGGAGGCCTGACTGATTTGGAAAAAGAGCCCTTGCGCATCGTCCAGGAGGGTATGGACATCCTCGGGGTCATCGAGGGCCTGCTTCTCAATCGTCTGGGCCGCATCGATCATCCGGCGGAGGACCGCCTTGCTTTTGACAAGGCCGGCGTACTCCTCGATGAAGGCGCTGGTACCCGCATACTGGGCGATAGTGGCGACATAGCCGGCACCACCGACCGCATCGAGCTTGTTTTGCCGCTTGAGCTCCTCGCAGACCAGGTGGACATCGGCGGGCCGCTCGGTACGATAGGCGTTTTTGAGGACCTGGAAGATGAGCTTGTGTTCGGTGAAGTAGAAATCCCCCTCGCTCAAGGCATCGGCGGCGATGTTGAGGCTGCCCACGCTCGTGAGCATGCAGCCTAGGACCATCATCTCCGACTCTTTGGAGTGGGGGGTAACTTTTACTTTAACCGCACTGTCGACCATAAGGTTGAGCGTACCACACTTGCTTCCAAGCTGCCAACGGCGTAATATTGGCCCTTTCTGGAAAGATGGCTGAGTGGCCGAAGGCACGTCCCTGCTAAGGACGCGTACCCTCACGGGTACCGAGGGTTCGAATCCCTCTCTTTCCGTTCCCCCAACAGATCCAATCATTTATATCTTGCTCATTTTTAGTAATATGGCATTTTTTTTGCTGAAAATTGCTGATCCAATGAGCAATTTTTGGCATAATTTAGTCAGTGAGAGGAGCAAAATTTGTACCGCCGTTTTCATCAACACCTGGAAAAGTACCTCAAGCCGGGCCGGGTCCTGGTTATGTATGGCCCTAGGCGGGCGGGAAAGACCACCCTATTGGAGGATTTCCTACGCCATTCCGGAATGAGGTATCGGCTCGATTCAGGCGATGACATCGCCGTAAGGGCTGTGCTTGGGTCGGAGGACTTTAGGCAGATTAAGGAGTATGCTCGGGGGGTCGATCTCATTGCGATTGATGAGGCCCAGCAGATCCCGAATATTGGGATGGGGCTGAAGATCATTGTGGATCAGGTGCCGGGCATCCGGGTCATTGCGACCGGTTCCTCCTCGTTTGATTTGGCCCAGGCTATTGGTGAGCCGCTAACGGGGCGGAAGCGGACGATTATGCTCTATCCAATGGCGCAGCTTGAGCTTGACCAGACCTACAGCCGGTTTGAGGTCCGCCAGCAGCTGGAGGACGTTCTGATCTATGGGGCCTATCCCGAAATTGTGGCTGCAAGTAGTCAGCGGGAAAAGCGGGAGCTGGTAAAGGAGATCGCCCACTCCTATCTCCTGAGAGATATTCTGACCCTTGACGGGGTAAAACACTCCGATACCCTCTACAAGCTCGTGCAGCTATTGGCCCTTCAGATAGGGCAATTGGTCTCCACTAATGAGCTGGCGACCCAGTTGGGCTTAAGCCGCAATACGGTCGATCGCTATCTCGATCTTCTTCAGAAGGGGTTTGTGATTCAGAAACTTGAGGGATATAGCCGTAACAGGCGGAAAGAGATCAACAAGAAAGCAAAGTACTACTTTCTCGACAACGGGGTGCGTAATGGGGTGATTGAGAATTTCAATCCGATGAGGGCGCGAAATGATCAGGGAGCCCTGTGGGAGAACTTCCTCTTTTCTGAGCGGGTGAAGTGGGCCTCGTATAAGGGGTGGTGGGGATTGCGCTATTTCTGGCGGACCTACAGTGGGCAAGAGATCGATTTTGTCGAGGAGCAAGGGGAAGAACTCATTGGATACGAGGCCAAGTGGTCGACCTCAAAGCGCGTTAAGGTTCCCAGTGAGTGGCAGGCCAGCTATCCCAACGCGGCCTTTAAGGTGATCACCCCCGACAACTACTTTGATTTTGTAGCCGATGAAGAGGTATCCGCCTGACCCGGCGCATCCGTCAATCTACTTTAAAATTGTGGAGAGAGAGGGTTTGCCGAATCTCCTCAGGGAATACAACGGGGATAGAGATAAGGGGTCGCGCGGCCTGTGCTAAGGTTATTCTAAGGAAGCCGTTGAGTCGGCTGGGTTTGTTGTTCAGAAGGGTAAGGAGGACCTGAGGTTCATAATGGTGCTTGAAGGGGGGGACGTTTAGGAGGAGGAAGAGGGTATCGACGATCGACCGAAAAGCCGGGGTGACCTCCTTAACTTTGGATTGATTGAAAAACCATTCCCAAAGTTGAGTCTCCCGTTGGCTATCTGCAGAGTAAAATAGGGCGGTATAGATCAGGAGCAGACCAGCCTCTTCTTCCCTTTCAAAGGGGCGGTTTGGCATCGATCTCAGACCCTCCAGGTGGAAAAGGATCTGATCGTCTGAGAGGCTCCCTATCAGCAGAATGAGAGAGTGGCGATCAAGCCGAGGGAATAGCTCATCATAGTCTTTGGGTGAAAGCTGGTTAGCAACAGCAGACCACCATTGTTGGGCCAGTGTAGGGTCGAGTTGTGCCCCTTCCACGGCAAGGGAAACCCATTTTTTGTGAAAGAGGTAGCGCTTGACCCGCCCTTCAAGGAGGGTAACCGAGCCGATTGTGGCCTTCCCCAGCCTCAGCAGCCAGGTCTCGACCCGATCTAAAAACCGGGATAAAGAATAGGGGGAGCGGAGCTCTTCCCTAGGGGTCTTTAGGTCACAAAATGTTCCACCCAGCACGGTTTCGTCTCCACAGTGGTTAAACAGCGAGGTGCACCACTGAAGGGTGATCTCATCTTGAAAGACTTTGCGCCACTCAACATCGGGCAGCTCCATTTGCCATAACTGGGGAAAGCGACCCTTCACCAGGGGAGCCCAAAACGTCCACCCCGCATGTTTTGCTCCGCCGAAGGTAGCATTCATCCAATGGGTTGTTTTGGAGAGGGAGCGGAGATCGGAGAGGGAGAGCTCCGCCAGCACTTTGGCAAAAGGAAGGTCGGGGAGATTTTCTAGTAGCCCCTGCGGCTCAGGGAACGGCTTTTCATCGTAGCAGGGGAAAGTCTCTTTAGGGAGGGGATGGACAAAGGGTGACCTAAAGCATCCTATGCTACCCACTAGCCTGAGGGTTTTGGGCATAAAGGATTCCTTTGTCAGGAGGGATGCCTGTGCCTTGGTCCAGGAAGAGGGGACCACCTTTGCCGATTTATCGTTATCCAACTGCAAGATCTTGAGCATGGCCGTGAGAAGCTTAGTGGAATCCCATCGATGGGTGAAGAGGGTCTTCCACACCCAGTGGTGGTCATAGGGGGGAGGATCGGCCGGCTGAAAGATCTGGTCTAGAAAACCGCCCGAGGGTTTTTTGGTTGCGGAGAGCCGGTCTAGCCCATGCACCCCTTCCGCATCCCAAAGGGCAAGGTAGTACTCCTCCTGTTGGCTGGGGGAGAGTGAGAAGAGGAGAACCCGTTCAACATCAGGCCGCTTGTCCCAAAACAGGGGAGCTAACTTGTAGAGAAGTGAGGCGCTATAGGGGAGCTTCACATGGAAGGCTTGCGTCTTGCCAGGCCCGTCGACTTGGATGGGAAAAGGGGCAGAGAGTTTAGCGGCAGCTTCTCTATTGTTTGAGACCCACGCGTAGGGGGCGCTTCCCACAAACAGGGCCGGCTCCATCTGCTGTTCATCATTTAGCCCATGTGCAGCGAGATGGGTAACCAGCTCCTTTTTGACCGCCGGGTCGAGCGCTGCCAGGAATTCGGTAGGGTCATTGGGCAATTGGCCCCCTTTGATAAAGAGACCTTGCACCATCTTATAGTTACTGGTGCCTAAGGCTTCAAAGAGGTGAGATGCGGGGAGCTGCAGAGGTTTTTTAGAGGTTTGACTGGGGATTGTAAGTTGCATAAAGGCTCTTATCCTTTCTAGAAAGGGTTGACGGACCCGTTCATTCGATTAGGGACGGCAGAAATTGGGGAGCACATGTCTGAAGGGCCCGGAGCAATCTAAGACGGGGGAACCCTGAGTGGCGCAGAACGAGGTTCTCCAAGACAGTTTGCTCATAATTGTGGAGGAAGTCCTTCACATCCAAGGTAATCGCTAGCGCATCCACTATCTTTCGGTAGGCAAGGGTTGGCTCTTTGCAGTGGTTTTGCTCACTAAACCACCGGATAAGTTGGGTCTCCAAGGTTGAGTATAAGGGATCCCTTGCGGTCAGGAGGGCATAGGAAATGAGGGTGTGGCCCGCATTTTTTTCCTGGTCAAAAGCGAGATTGGGGAGATCCTTAGAGGATAGGAGATTGGGGGGATTCTTAGAGGATAGGAGGAGGGGATGATCGGAAGATAGGCAGGTGAAATTTAGATTTTGGAGGAACCTGTCTGCCAACAGAAAAAACTGCTGCCGATCGATCCGGGAGTTGACTTTGCAGATCTTCTCGTGGGTGATCTTGTCGGCGACAGCAGACCACCATTCTCTTGCGGTCGACATGTTTAGCATCGCCCCCTCCGTGACGAGTTGGGCCCACCGCTCGGTTACGACAAAACGCTCTGCCCTCTCATGGCAAGTTTTGTAGTCCCGGTGTGGTCCCCTAAGCAGCGCTACGTCGATCCGATCAAGGAACCGACCTAGCTTGAGGGGAGCAGGGGTAATCTCGTTCAGTGTATTGGCTAAGTCATTGTTATCGAGGCAAAGGATAAAAGGGAGGCAGAATTCGGCGGCAATCTCTTCGCGAAAGACCTTTTCCCACTCCAAATCGGTAGGGAGCTGAATATGCCGCAAGGCAGGAAAGCGTTCTTTCACTAACAATGGCCAAAAACCCTTGTTGGACTGCTGGGTGCCACCCAATGTGGCGTTCATCCAATGGTCGGTTTTGGAGAGGGAGAGGAGATCGACAATGGAGAGGTCAGCCAAAATCTTAGCAAAAAGCTCCCGGGGAAGCTCTTCGAGAAGCCACTGGGGGGTGGGAAGGGGCTGCTTTTCGTAGTTTGGGAAATTCTGGTGGGCAAGGGGTGGGGAAAAGATCGAGCGCAAGTTCCCAATGCCGCCAGCTCGTCGCAGAGCCTGAGGCAAAAACCGATCCTGTTTGAGGATGGGGACCTGCTGGTACTTCCACTGACTGTCGGGCTTGAGAAGGATCTCAATCCCTTGTGCCAGGAGTATTGGAGAGTGCCATCTCTGCTTGAACAGAGTCGTCCATACCCACGTATGATCATATGACTCTCCCTTCGCCAGACCCTCTAGTGCCGAATTTCTCGTACTCAACGTGGTTCTTAAACTTGAATTGGATGACTGAGCTGGGGTAACCCACCCAACCAGGTCCGATTCCCAGAGGCTAATATAATACTCCTCCTGGGCTTTGGGATGGAGGGAGAAGACCACAGACCGTTCAAGTTCAGGGCTCCAACAGCATTCAGCAAGGTGCTGGAGGAGGGATGGGGGATAGGGGGTTTCGAGGTGGAAGATCCTCGTTTTGCCGGGGCCCTCCTTTGCAAGCGGCGCCATGAAGATTTGCGAAGAGGGGGTTTTACTGTTAGCATGCCATGCGTAGGGAGCACTCCCCATCATCAGGACCTGGTCAACATCCACGTCACGATTGAAACCATACCGCCCAAGTTGGGTTGCGATCTGTTGCTTTACCGTTTTGTCGAGAGACTGGATGAATTCATGGGGTGTTTTGGGTTTATCTGTGCTCTGGGTAAAGAGGCGGCAGACCCGCTGATAGTCACCCGTCCCTAAAGCTAGGCAAATGTCTGAAAGCTCGAATTCGTCGTCTGAGTAGATACTTTTATTCTGGGTAGGAACATCAATCAACATAGGGGTCCTCCCTATTGAGGGGCATTAGGTCTTTAATCACTGTCGATCGATGTGTCGGATGAGGCAGAGTCGACGGGAATCGTAACGAGCTTCGAGGCACACTGGATCAGGGCCGTGCGTAGCTTGAGCGCAAGAGCAGGAGTCGGACGCGCCTTGTGTAGCAGGGTAATCAGAACCTGGGGTTCATAGTTGTGGTGAAAATCATCTAGCCCTAGTGTCCGCACCAGCCCATCCACTATTGCTCGGAAGGCAAGCGTTGTCCCCTCCAACTGGGACTCCTCATCAAACCACTTCGTGAGCCGCCCCTGAAGCGTTTCATAAAGGGGGTCTTGCGGTCCCAGGAGGAGGTAAAAGAGAAGGATTTCACCCGCGTGCCTCTCCTTATCCAGAGGAAAGCTTGGGGAATCTTTTGAGGAGAGGGGAGGCAGAGTTGTGCGTTGCATCAGCCCCATCGCAAACAGGGGAAATTGATCGCTGCCTATCCGTGAGACGATTTCGCAGATGTGGTCTGGACGGATCCTCTTGGCGACGGCGTCCCACCATTCTTCGGCCATCTGTGGGCTGAGCATAGCCCCCTCTGTTACCAGTTGAGACCACCGCTCAGTCGCCGTAAAGCGCTGAGCTCTACTTTTATGAAGAGGTACCCCTTCTAGGGGTTCATAACAGGCCCGCAGTAGTCCGACATCGGCGCGGTCCAGAAATCGGGCGAGGTGATAGGGTGACTGGGTCGTTGTCTGGTCTTTAGACAATTCGAATTGAAGCCCATCAACCAGCGTATCAGGCCCGATAAGGTTGATGAGTGCAACACACCACTCGAAAGCGATCTCCTCCTGGAAGGCCTTGTGCCATTCTCGCGCATCCTTCAGGTGGATCTGCCGCAAAGCAGCATAGCGGTTCTTAACCAATGGCTCCCAAAAGGTCCGGTTGGCCTGCTCGGTCCCCCCTAGGGTGGCGTTCATCCAGTGGTCCAACCTGGAGAGGGTAAGCAGGTCGGTGATCGAGAGGTCAGCAAGCACCTGAGCGAACAGCGGGATAGGTAGGTTCTCAAGTAACCCTTGGGGCAGGGGAAGGGGCTGCTTTTCGTAGTTGGGGAACTTGCCATTCGCTAGCGGGGGGGAGAAGATCGACTTGAGTTTGCCGATCCCCCCTGCTCTCCGAAGCGCCAGTGGGAGAAAAGGGTCCTGCTTGAGAATCTCTTCCTGGGTTTCCAACCAAGGAGAGGTATTGACCGATCCCCTTTTTCGAACATCTGAGTTGGGATTGGCTGCCTCTAAGATCTTGATAGCCGATCCCAAGAAGTGAGGCGAGAGCCCCCGCCTTTTGAATAGGACCTTCCAGACCCAACTGTGGTTATAAACCTCCGTCGGGAGGTCCGACCCGAATAAGTTGGTTAGAAGCCCCGTATTTGGAGCCACAGGTGTTGCTAGCCTCTTAAGTCCCGTCATGTCCTCTGTGTCCCAGAGGGCGAGATAGTACGCCTCCTGAAAGTCGGGGTTCAGAGAGAAGACCAGAGCCCGCTCCAATTCGGACCGGTCGCCCCAAAATAGAGGGGATAACTTGTGGAGGAGGGGAGCTGAGTAGGGGATCTGCAGGTAGAATATCTGCTTTTTCCCGGGCCCCTCGCACGTGTAAGGGATTGGAATCGGTAGTGACGCGGTTTTCCCTAAGGACCAGGCGTAGGGGGCACTTCCCAAGATGAGAGCTGTCTGTAGGGCATCCTCCCCTGTAAGACCAAGACCCTCAAGATAGGTGGCAAATTGCTGCTTGACCGTGTTGTCGATCCGTTCGATCAATTGGGAGGCATTTTTGGGGTTACTCTTCCCCTGCCCCAGGAGGCGGCTAACGGTTAAGTACTTTCCCGACCCAATTGCCTCAAAGAGGAGCTGAGAGGGGATCTGGTCGGGGGCGTTTGTCTTTTTATGATGCAGCGGAACGGTAATTTGCATAGTGGGGCATAGCGTAACAGTTTTCCTATTCAATGACAAGGTCTTGCCGGGCCACAAAAGGTTTAGAGCAGGTATCTTTTTGGTCTGCTTACGGCTTTCCCACACGGCTGTGTTGAAAAAGTCCTAGGGGTTTCCTTGCCCGAAAGCCCCTAAACAAAAGAAACTCCTTGAGTTGTCCACCACGACAAAAACAAGGAGTTTCGGATGCGCAAGCGCAACTGGTCCCAGTAT
>JBFWPF010000035.1:0-13670 GCA_050250135.1 Parachlamydiales bacterium
CAAAATCATGCCGGTCAATCCCGTGCAAGGGCTTCAATATTTTTCCAGCCATGCGCCACCTCCTTTTCAGAAGAGGATATAGCACCTTTGATTAACCTGTGAACTTATTTTTTAGGATTGGTATTAGACCCCTGATTGTGACCTATCGTCCAGAGGGCATCGACAGCTGGCGGCCATCTAGTGTATATCCCTCCTCACCCAGGTCTAAAGACCTGGCCTCGTCACGATGTACACTATCTGACCACCATCTGCCACGCCCCCCGGACGATAGGTCGCAATCAGGGGTTAGAGAAAGGGGAGATCGGCCTCCAGGTCATCGACGAGGTGAAAGGGCGCATCGGACGGCTAAAAATCCCCCGAGGTTTTTCTGTTCACCCTGTCCTCATCCACGTTAACGGGGTCTCTTATCAGGTTACCGATAGGGACTATTTCGCTAACATGTTCGATTTCAGCGATTTGCTAACTTGTTAACTGTTATTTTTATATTTGATGGATTAATCGGGGAAGTGATATAGATAGTATAAGATCCGCCACTTGTGGGGATTCCGGCACAATAGGCCTTCAACGTTGATAATGTTAAGGGGGCCACGACGCGCAAGACAACGCGCTCCATAGCTACGGCTTACGGACGCAGTCACTTGGGGAGCGGCCCCACTTTAATGAGCCGGGTTGACTGTGCTCGTGCTGGATCAAGTCTCCCTAGTGGCGGACTTTTTATCTCGTTGTATATCAAAAACTTAAGTTTTTTCTTAGACGTGGACTGTTTATAGTTTTTGATGTACAATGCTCCCATGTTAATTGGACCCCTATCGGGATTGAATATCGGTCAATGGACCCAGAGCCTAAAGGAGGTAACGAGGGTTACCGCTTTGACGGCGATAGGGTGCTTCGCCCTTTTCGTCTATCGCCGCAGTAGCGAGGCAAACGTTTCCCCCTTGAGTGAGAGGGGAGCGACCCCGCCCCCCTCTCCATGGCTCGACGAGAGGGCGATCTCCCTCTTTGTTCAGTCGATGCGGGCTGTGGCCAACCTTCCGGCAGAAGAGGGCCTTATCCGCTGTAAGTTGGACCAAAGAATCGAAGATCTCGACCTTGAAGAGGTGACCGGCTTGGCCCTCTCATGGAAGGGGGCCAGCTATCAGGTCTATTTCGACCCGGCCATAGGGGGAGTGCGGATAAAGCGGAACGGGTTTTTTGTTGCTCAAGTTTTGCCAGCGACGCACCCCCGTGAGGCCTCCCTCCCTTGGGGTCCCCTCCAAGAGGAGGCGCTCCATAGGGCTTCTCGATATGTGGTCTCTGAGGGGAGGATCGACATCGTGGTATGGGAGGAGGATGTGGCTAGGCGGCCCCTTTACCACCTCGGCCGATTAGGGAAGAGTCTAGTGGAAGCCGGGGGTCGCAAGCCCCCTATTATGGCGGTGCAATACTGGACCTCGCGGGCCGAGCGGGGAGAGGAGATGCAGTTCAAGCATGGGGTCCGCAACCTCTACCTGTCCTCCCTCTTCAAAGCCCTGGCGCCTGCCCTCTCGTTTAAGACGCTCCCCTTAAAAGGGACTGGAGCGCCAAAGCCTGCCCTACCCCTCAATGAGGAGCAGAGGGAGGCCTACCGCCGTTATGGACAGGTGTTGATGGGGGCCTACCTTGGTGACTTTGTCACGGGCCCCTATCTTGATCTCTCCTGTTTTCAGGTCCTCTTCAGTTTGCGCAATGAGGAGGTATCGGCGGAGAGGCGTAGAGAGCTTATCCGAAAGCTGGCCACCCTTCAGGTGGGCATCGATTATGGGAAGATAGGGGGTCAATCGCCCTACGCTCGGGTAAAGGAGCTGTGGGAATTTGCCTCAAAAGAGTGGAGTACAAAAGACCTGGAGGAGGGGAAAAGGCTCCTGATAGAGAATTTTGGGGCGGAGAGGATAGCAAACCTAGAGCCCTCCCAATTTCAGAATCAGCTGAAACTGAGGCTTCGGTCGTGCCAGTTCGATGGGGCCTATCTCCTCGAGCTGCTGGATCAACCGTGGGGCGATTACGAAAGGGATATTGCCCGTACTTACATCGAAGAGATCCTCTGCGAAACGGTTCAAGGAGAGGTCACTCAAGAGGGGCTGCAGAGCCGTTTCGAGGCCCGCGATGAAGGTCTATTTGGCCAATTGGAGGCCCTGGTTCTGATGGCTCAGGGCATGGTCGATGTCGAAGGTCATTGGCCACAGATCGGGGCCGCCGAGTTTGAGGAGGGGGCGCAAGGGAAAATAGACCGAAAGGCGATTGCCGCCAGCATTCGGGTTCCCGATCAGGGGCATGCCTACCAAGAGGACCAGAAGGCCTTGGAAAAGGTGGCCGGTTGGATTCGGGAGTGGTGCCGCGATACGGCATCTGAGCTTGAACTTAAGGTGATGCTTGGCTACTGGTGTGGGGGGAGCATCGACCTGAAAGAGGGGCTGAAATTGAATAGGGGATTTTCTCCAGACGAGGAGCTTCTCCTGGAGATTGAGCCCCATGCTTGTACTAACGAAGTCAAGTTAACTATTCCTATGCTTAAGGGGATGGAGAGGGAGGAATTCCTTGGCCAGTTCCGCGATGCCATAGCCAACCCCAACTCGGTCCGCATCTACCAGGTCTGAGTTTCCAATTAACGCTCCTTCGTGCTACCTTGGAAGAGGACTCGGATCATGCTTCTCAAGGGGACCTTCATGAAGTTCGTTCTTTCTGCGCTGCTTTTAGCAACCTCTATCGCCTCGGCCCACACCTTTGCCCCGGGAGGGGAGGGGTGCCTCTATCCACCCATGGTGTTGGAGGGATATGAGCGGAGCCTTGGGGGTCCCGACCGGTTAGTCTTCTTCGACAGCTACGTGGCCCCCTTTATCGAGGATGGGAAGGAGCAGGCCCTGTGCGATATGGGGTGTGGCGCCGGGCAGTGGGCCCTCTTTGCTGCCCGCAAGGGGTGCCGGGTCTACGCGGTGGACTATCAGCCCGAGTTGATCGAGCGGGCGGTTGCCCAGGTGGGCAAGGTGGGGCTGCTAAGCAAGGTCTCCTTTAGCGTCGATAGCGTGGCCAACCTCCCCTACCGAAATGAGCTTTTCGACCGGGCGGTGAGCCTGATGGTCGGAGCAAAGCTCCCCAGGGCCGCTTTTGCCCGCCATTTCCGGGAGATCGCCCGGACCCTAAAGAAGGATGGGGAGGCCATTATTGGGGCCCCTACCTCCTACGGGATTGTCTTTAGCAACGGGTCGAAGAGTGACGGGGCGCTTCTG
Source organism: Parachlamydiales bacterium (assembly GCA_050250135.1). Lineage (GTDB taxonomy): Bacteria > Chlamydiota > Chlamydiia > Chlamydiales > JAFEGQ01 > JBFWPF01. The sequence continues at coordinate 3,243 of JBFWPF010000035.1, forward strand.
GAGGAGATCCACGATGTGCTCGCCGGTGTCGACGCCGAGACCTCCGATGAGATGGTCGTCGAGGCCCTCTCCCGCCTCAGTTCAGTAATTGGGGCGACCTTTGCCTACCGCGAGGGAAAGCTCTATCTGGTGACCGACGAGTCCCGTCTGGCAGCGGGGCAGCCGATTTGGCGGAAGGTGGCTGGGGGAGTGGTCCCCTCGATCTACTACAGCGAGGCCGACTACCTCAAGCAGCTTGAGGGGGCGGGGCTAGCGGTGATCGAGACGGTGCGGCCGATCTTTAGCAGCGAGGGGCAGATGTCGGCCTACAACGCCTGCCATACCGATAAGCTGGGAGCGGCCTATCTGAAGCACCCTCCCTACGTCCTCTACCACGTCCAGAAGAAGGCAAAGATGAAGCTGGCATCGGACAAAAAGGAGTCGGCCGTCAAACGCTATTGGAGCAACACATAGCGTGTACTCTGCCGGTGGGGGCATGCAAGGAGCGGCTCGACTGCTGCTAGCGGGACGCTCGTCGACCCAAAACGGGCCGAGAGGTGCTCCTCAAGGGTCTTTAGGAGAGCCTCTTTGCTCGGCAGGTATTCTTTAAGCCGAGTGAGGAAGCTCCCATGATCCCGATCGGCCCGGTAGGTGGGCCTCCGCTTGGGCAATTTCAAAGTGGCCATCCTCTCTTCCGAGTAGTCCCAGAGGAGGGTGAGGTGGTGGCAAAAACGCCCCTTCCGGATGTACTGGGCATTGCCGGCCACCTTCCTCTCCCCAATCACAAAGTCATTTTCCCGCAGTTTAAGGCCTGGAATCACAGGGGCAAGGAGCCCCTCTGCCCATCGCATAATCGGCTCAGGAAAGCAGGGGCCCTCCAACAGAGCGCTGCTCCCAATAAGGGTGATGAAGAGGGTCTCCTCATCGACAACCACCGTCCCTCCCCCGCTGTAGCGGCGAATAATGGGTATGCCATGGCGGCTAACCGCCTCTCTGTGGAGCAATTCCTCCTCGTTGCCCGAAATCCCCATCACGATGGCCGGAGGGGCGCCCGTGTTGATTAGGCACCAGTCTCCCTCGTCAGCCCGGAGGAGGGCCTCCTCAATCTGAAGCTGCCGGTAGATAGGGACCCCCTCTAACCTCAGGAGCCTCATTTGAGGGCCACCAGTAGGATAGAGATGTCGGCTGGGGTGATGCCGGGGATGCGTGAGGCCTGGCCCACCGTGGCTGGGCGGACCTTGGAGAACTTCTGCCGCGCCTCGGTCCGCAGCGGCTTCAGGGCCTGGAAGTCAAAGTCGGCAGGGATAGGGGCCTCTTCAATTCTCTCCAACCGGGCAACCTCCTCCTCTTGCCGCTTTAGGTAGCCGGCATACTTGGCGTGGAGCTCGATTTGCAGCCGGATCTCTTCAGGGTGCTCCGTTATGTCCTCAGGATAGAGGGCCCGTAGGTCCCAATAGCTGCTCTCAGGGCGGGCTAAGAGCTGGAGGAGGGAGTACCCCTTCCCCTCAACCTGCTTAAAGCGCCTCTCGAGCCGGGCGATCTCCTCTCCCACTAGCGCCCTTTTTCGCTCCACCCGCTCATACCGCTCCTTAGAGATCAGCCCCATCTCGTAGCCGAGTGGGGTCAGGCGCAGGTCGGCGTTGTCTTGGCGGAGGAGGAGGCGGTGCTCGGCGCGGCTTGTGAACATCCGGTAGGGCTCGTCGACCCCTTTTGCCACCAGGTCATCGATCATCACCCCGATATAGCTCTCGGAGCGCTTGAGGATAAGGGGGGGCTTCTGTTGCACCTTGCGGGCCGCATTGATGCCGGCGATAAGCCCTTGGGCGGCTGCCTCCTCATAGCCCGAGGTGCCGTTGACCTGGCCAGCCAAAAAGAGCCCCTCCACCCCTTGCGTCTCTAGGCTCGGCAGGAGCTGACCGCTCACGACATAGTCGTACTCGACCGCGTAAGCGGGGCGCATGATCTCGGCCCGCGCAAGCCCCAAGATGGAGCGGACAAACTGAAGCTGCACATCGAAGGGGAGTGAGCTGGATATGCCGTTGATGTAGAGCTCCTCGGTCGTTAGCCCCTCGGGCTCGATGATCACCTGGTGGCGCTCTTTGTCGCAGAAGCGGACTACCTTATCCTCGATCGAGGGGCAGTAGCGGGTCCCAATCCCCTCGATCTTTCCCGAGTACATCGGGGAGCGGTGGAGGTTATCCCTAATGATCTGATGGGTCTTGGGTGTGGTGTAGGTGAGGAAGCAGGAGCGCTGAGGGAGGGGCTCAAAATCCTCCGGCTCGTAGGCAAAGCGGATCCCTTCCTCCCCAAATTGCTCCTCCATCCCCGAAAAATCGATCGAGCGGCGGTGGATGCGGGGCGGAGTGCCGGTCTTTAGCCTGCCGAGCTTAAAGCCGAGCTCAAGAAGGCTTGCGCTGATCCCGACGGCGGGGCGATCCCCCGCCCGCCCCCCTTCGGTGCTCGCCTCTCCGACGTGCATCAGCCCCCGCATAAAGGTTCCCGACGAGAGGATGACCGTTCTAGCCCGGTAGGCGATCCCCTCACCGGTGACCACCCCTTCGATCTTCCCGTTGGTGACGAGGAGCCGCTCGGTGGTGCCCGCTTTTAGCTCAAGATTGGGGGTCTCTTCGATCCGCCGCTTCATATCGAACTGGTAGACGACCCGGTCGCACTGGGCGCGGGGGGCCCAGACGGCGGGGCCTCGGCTTCGGTTGAGCATCCGGCTCTGAATGGAGGCGCGGTCGGTGGCCCGTCCCATCTCGCCGCCAAGCGCATCGATCTCCCGGACCATATGCCCCTTGGCGATCCCTCCGATGGCGGGATTGCAGCTCATTTTGGCGACCGTGTCGAGGTTCATGGTCAGCAGGAGGGTCCGCTGCCCCATCCTGGCTGCCGCTAGGGCTGCTTCACAGCCAGCATGACCTGCGCCGATCACGATGCAATCGTAAGCGGTGGGGTAGGTCCACATAAAATATTTTTAGGGACCGCTAGGACTTCTTATGACGATCGCGGCGGCGGCGTTTCTTCCGCTTGTGCTTAGCGATCTTCAGGCGGCGTTTTTTCTTTACAGAGGACATTGGGCTTCCGTTACCTGGGGTACATATTCACCGGTGCAGCCCCCTCCCTAGGGGCGGAGGCCGCCAATCTCTCCTCTTGCGGTCGTCGCCCATAGCTGAGGCTATTGGCTTCTCCTTTAAGAGGAGATCTTTGCAGCCTGCGCTCCCTAGGCAGGGCACTGCCACCGGTGAACACATACCCGTGATCTGGGGGGGAGTCTAGCCCTTTACTGAGAAATAGGCAAGACCGGATCGAAATGGGTGCCAAAGTTGGCAATGTAGACGCTCTTACCGGTCGCCTGGGCATTGAGGCTGAACTCCTGCCAGAGAGTCTTGAGCCCCATCTTTTCTCGAATCTCTGCCGGATGGATTTTCAGTACAAATATTTTGATATTGAGAGACTCGGCTAAGATCAACCCCGACTGTTTGGGATTATCCGGATGCTCGTTGCGCCAAGTATTGATTAGCTCTTTGAGTTCTTGTACGCTCTTTTCAACCTGCTGCCCAATCGCATCGTAGAAGGAGTCTCGATTTTCGGCCGCCTTCCCGAGCTGGAGCATGTGTTTGGCCAATTCTTGGTTGAATAGTTCCAAGAAATTGATAGGGGTCGGAGAGACTTTATAATCGGGGTCTACCGTTTTGCCTTGGAGCATCTCCCCGATCTGTGTTGCGAGCTGCCCCCGCTTGGCCCCAACGCTCTGGGCGGCTACAATCTGACTCTCCACCTCTAGGGTGTCATCCTTCGCCTTGATCCGTTGAACATAGCGGTCATACTGCTGGAGTTGGTGGGGATTTGCGTCCTCCAACAGCTCTTTCAACAGCATCAGGCGGAAAGTCCAACTCCCTTCCGTGGATCGGTTCTCAATCTTTCCAGAGGCGATTCGCTCGGCCCACTCCCTTACCGAGAACTCAGCCGCCTCTTCGGCATGCTGCTTAACCAAGCTGACCAACCGGAGGTTTTCAGGCTTAGGTAGAGAAGGTTTGGGTGGAGGGGTCACCTGTGGTGGGGGTTGCCGGCGCTTTTGAATCAGCTCCCTCACCTGCTTCTTGGCCTCATCTAGGGTTATCTCCTCCTTACTCTCAAACGGAGCAAGGGGCTTAAGGGCATTGTAGAGAGCAGCAACCTGAAGGAGCTCCAAAGAGGGGATCTCGAGGATCGATTCGGCGAGGTGGAGACCAGCATGGGCTCTCCCTCCAAATCGGCTAGGGTTCTTAATCTCCTCTGTTCCTTGGATGGCCCCCAAAAGGTATTCCCAGAAGGCGGTATACTCGTCAAGGGGGAATTCAAAGCCTAAATAGATCTGGGTCAACTCGGAAAAGCTCTCGCATTTGAAGGCGGGAGGGACTTTTGGAGGGGGCGCAGGTTTTAAAAGCTGTAGCTTCTCGATCTCCTTAATAGCCGTTTCGATCGACTTCTCATCCCCTTCAGGGACAATAGCGTGTTTTGGATCGAGCTCTTTCCAAACGACTTGGACCGCCATGTGGAGTTGCTTTATCTGCTCTGGGCTGCACCTCTTGGTCTTGAGGAGCTCCCTGACAATGGTAACCCGAGCCGCCGTCGGCCCGCCAAATCGAAGAAGGGAATCGGGGATCTTGCGCTCCCCTCCAACGACTCGAATGAGCTCGACAATCGCCGTCGGCTCCTCCAGAGCTTCTTCTAGGAAGTGCTCGGCCAAGCCTTTGACCCCCTCGATCTTGGGCTGAGGGGGTGGGGTTGGGCGGTGAGCAGGGGGATTGACATACACCGGGATTTGCGTGTGTCCGCCCCACATAGCGCGCAGGGCAAGCGCTGTCACTGCAGTGTGCAGCGCCACATGGGTCCAAAAGTCGGCCTCAGTATAGGCATCCCAAGCTAAATTAAGTACTCGTGAGATAGACATGCAACTAGTCTATCTCTTTGAGAAATAAAAGGGAATGTCAATTTTTATTTATATAAACGGGTCACCCCATCCCGCCGGTAGAAGTCGGCAGAGGAGTAGAGGGTGGTCTGCTTCTCCCCATCAAAGCCCTCCTTGGGGAGGGGGTGGTGGGGGTCCTCTTCTCGGTCCCGTCGCCGCCCGCCGCCCCGGAAGGCGACATGGGTAATCAGCCCCTCAGGGCCAGCAGTCCGGACAAAGGCGAGTAAGGTCCTTAACATCCAAGCGGTTAGAGGGGGGCTTAGGGTGGATTCGGCTCGGCTGACCGACCGCTTGGCTTCCTGCCTCGCTACTGCCAGCTGCTCGGAGCCGAGGAGGAGGTTGAGGGTTGAGAGGGCGGCCCGGGCGAGGCGGAGCCCGCTGTCGCGCCGCTCCTTGTGGCGGAGCCCCAAGAGCTTCTCCAGGCGAGCCGCTAAGCGGCTATCCCCTTGCCGGACAGCGCGGTGGGTAAAGGGGCGGGAGAGCTTAGGACGGGGCATCTCTTGGAGAGTCCCGATCAGCTCCCGGCGGCCCGGGGTATCTAATTTCTTGATTTTGGGCGTCTTACGTTCTGCCATTTCCCTTAACCTCTTCTGTATGACTCTATTATAGCCTTACCTGATTAAGATCGTGTTAAGATGGGGTTAGCTGAAGATTTTATTTTGATCGGCGGGGGAGAGGGGCTTGTAGCTTCCTACGGGGAGCTCCCCTAGGGTAAGGCCGCCGATCCGGACCCGGCAGAGGGCCAGGCAGGTGAGGCCGGCGCTCTCGAGCATCACCCGGACCTCCCGCTTTTTCCCCTCGCCGACGGTGATCCTAAGCTGGTTTCCCCTCTTTTCGACCCTGAGGGGCCTGACTGGGGTCCCCTCGACTTGGCATCCCCTAGAGAGGGCCTGGAGGTGCCCTTGGGTTACCTCTTCGGCAACCGTAGCCCAATACTCCTTTTCGATGTTACTCGAGGGGTGGATGATCCGTTGGGCGAGGTGGCCATCGTTGGTGACGATCAAAAGGCCCGTTGTCTCCTTGTCGAGGCGGCCGGCGGTAAAGAGGCGGTAGGGGAGCTCTTTGAAGAGGTCGATTACCCGCGGGGGGCCTGGGGCATTGGTGCAGAGGAGCCCCTTGGGCTTATTCAGCATAAAGGCGACCATCCGCTCCCTCCTTCCGACGACCTCCCCATCGATCCGGATCTCATCGACTTCGGGGTCGACTTGGGTCTGCGGCAGGAGGGTGATCTTCCCATTGACGGAGACCCTTCCAGAGAAGATAATCTCTTCACAGGCACGGCGGGAGGCGACCCCGGCGGAAGCTAAAATTTTACTTAGCCGATTTCTCATAACGGCTCCGATTTTACCACAGGGGGAGTTTGCGATGGCAATTTTAGTCATGATGCGCCACGGCCAGTCGGTCTGGAACAAGCTCAATGTCTTTACCGGTTGGGTCGACGTCCCCTTAAGTCAGGAGGGGGTCGATGAGGCCTATGCCGGGGGTAAGGAGATCGCTGACATCCCCCTCGATGTGATCTTTACCTCGACGCTGATCCGGGCTCAGATGACCGCGATGATTGCGATGCTGGTCCACAAATCGGGCAAAGTGCCGGTGATCCAGCACGAAAAGGGGAAGCTGGAGGAGTGGGGGAGGAGCCATGGGGGGGCGGCGACCGAAAAGACAATCCCGGTCTACGAGGCGTGGGAGCTCAACGAGCGTTACTATGGCGATCTTCAGGGGCAAAACAAGGATGAGATGAGGGCAAGGCATGGGGCCGAGCAGGTCCACATCTGGCGCCGCTCCTACGATGTCCCCCCTCCACATGGAGAGGCGCTCAAGAACACAGCGGAGCGGACTAAGCCCTATTTTTGGAAAACCATTGTGCCCCGCCTGGAAAAGGGGCAGAACGTCTTTATCGCCGCCCATGGCAACTCGCTGCGCTCGATCGTGATGGATCTGGACAACCTAAGCCCAGACGAGGTGGTCAAGCTCGAGATCCCAACGGGTGCGCCCCTCATCTATGAATTCCAGGATGGAGAGTTCGTCAAGTGCCACACCTCTACCTAGACCACCACACCACGACCCCTCCCTCCAAACGGGCGATAGCGGCGATGGTCTCCCTCTATGAGAGCCATTGGGGCAACCCTGCGGCGCCCCATCCGCGCGGGCAGGAGCTTCTCCCGCTGATCGATCAGGCGCTCGGCAGGGTCTACCGCCTCCTCGGCGCCCGCGATAGCGACAATGTGATCCTCACCTCCTCAGGGGCTGAGGCGGTCAATCACGTCGTCAACGCCGCCTACTACGAGCTGGTTCGCGAAAAGGGGCGGGACCACTTTCTCACCTCGGTGGTCGACGAGGCGCCAGTGATCCTCTCCTATGAGCGGATGGAGACCCTCGGCTGTAAAACCACCCTGATCCCGATCAATCGGCAGGGGATCGTCACTCCCGATGCCCTAATCGACGCCCTAACTCCTCGCACCGCCCTCCTCTCCCTCTCATGGGGCAATCCGATGACCGGGGTGATCCAGCCGGTCCAGGAGCTGGCTGAGATCTGCCAGGACAGAGGCGTTTGGCTCCACCTCGACGCCACGCACATACTCGGCAAGCTCGACTTTGACCTCGATGAGATCAGCCCCGACTTTGTTTCGTTTAACGGCGATCAGATCGGCGCTCCCGCTGGGACCGGAGCCCTTTGGATTCGCGCAGGGCTCCGCACCCCTCCCCTTATCCTAGGGGCCCAGGACCAAAATGGGCTCCGGGCTGGCCCCCTCTCTCTACCCCTCCTGACGGCCCTCTCGATCGCCTGCGAGGAGCGGCTTGAAGGGAGGGATCCCCTCTGCCTCGAGATCGCCCCCCTGCGAGATCGTCTCGAGCAAGGCCTCATCTCCATCGGCGGAACCCTCCCCTTTGCCGATTCCCCCCGCCTCCCTACCACCACTTGCGTCGCCTTTCCTGGCGTGACCAGCGACGCTCTCCTCTACACACTAGCCAAGCGGGGAGTCTACGCTAGCTTTGGCGGGGGCTCCTGCCAGCAGCTCTCCCTCCAGCTCGAAGCGGCCGGCCTCCCCCACCCCGTTGCCGACTGTGCCATCACGCTCACCCTTGGCCCTTCCACCACCGCTGCCGAGATCGACGAAGCGATCCTCCGCATCACCTCGGCCGTCCATGACCTTAAAACCCTCTCACAGGTATTCTTCGATGGCTAGAGCTGACCTCTCCCGCCCCTTTCCCTGGGGCCGCTACAGCAAAAAGCTTGCCGCCCGCATCGAGACTCCCCGTTGGGCGGGCACCTTCACCCCCCAAGAAGTTGAAGGGCGCAACATCCGCCTCGTTACTGGCGAGGAGGGCTCCCTCGAGGGGGCGAACCTCGTCCGCTTCTACTGGCTTGTCGACGAGACCGATGGGGTTATCCTGGATGTCAAGCACCAGACCTTTGGCCAGTCGGCCCTCATCGGAGCTGCAGAGGTGGCCTCTGAGCTCTGCTGTGGGAAGAACTACGACCAGGCCCTCCGGATCGGCGCCGATCTCATCGACAAACATGTTCGGGACAAAACCGATATCCCTGCCTTTCCTGCTGAGACCAGCGCCCACCTCAACCTCGCCATTGGCGCTATTGAGGCGGCTGCCCATCAGTGCACCGGCATGCCCCTCCCTTCCACCTATGTCACGCCGATGCCGCTCGACTTTGAGATTATTGAGGGGGGCTATCCCGGTTTTGAGGAGATGAGCAATCGGCAACAGATCGCCCTTATCGAGACCCTCATCCAAGAGGAGATTCGCCCCTATATCGAGCTCGATGATGGGGGTGTTGAGATCCGTTCTCTGATCGACAAAAAGCTGACCATTACCTACCAGGGCTCTTGCACCAGCTGCCATGCCGCCACCGGGACCACCCTCTCCACCATCCAGCAAATACTCCGCGCCAAGATCCACCCCGACCTCACCGTCATCCCCGAACTATAGTTGGGTGGAGCTGCGACAATCCCTTTTGTCCGGCCGATATTGGCCCTCCCCTTTGGCTCAGAAATGGCTCTGAGAACCCATCACAAATCGAACAAAGAGCGAATCTGGTGAATTGCTCGCTCTAAACCAGGAGCGGCGCCATGATGCGGTGATGGCGCTGCTCCTTCTCTTGATAGCCGTTTTAGTTGTGGCTTTCCTTGCCCTCCGTGCCTTTCTGCCCAAGATAGGAGTGGTGCCCGTTGTCGGCTATCTCATCCTCGGGTGGGGGGTAAGCCTCCTACTGGGCGATCGCCTTCCCGGCGCAGAGGGGGCCCTCTCTGTGCTCTCTAAGATCGGCCTCGTATTGCTCCTCTTCCATATCGGTCTCGAAGCCCAGCTGCAGAGCTTGATCGAGTTGCTGGGCAAAGCGGGGTGGATTTTGGCCATCGAGGTAAGTGTGGTGGGCGTGACCGCCTGGGCGGTGATGGCCCTCTTTGGGCAGCCCATAGCCCCCTCCCTCGTTGTCGCCGTTGCCCTGGTGGCCACTAGCATTGGAGTCGCTACCCTCAATTGGCAGCGGCTGGGGAGGGTCCGCAGCAAGGAGGGGGCCCTCCTCCTCGACCTGGCCACCCTCGATGATCTCGCAGGCGTTCTCCTGATGACTCTCCTGTACGGTCTCCTGCCCTACTGGGAGGGGGGCGGTCTCTCCTTTGCCAATGTTGGGTGGCCCCTTCTGGGCGTAGCTGGCCTGATCCTGGGCTGTTACCTTTTCTCCCTCTTCGCCGAACCCCCTCTTCTCTCTGGCCTAATGAAGGTGGAAAAGCGGCCCGACACCATGCTCACCATCCTGGCTATTGGGATGATCATTGCGAGCATCGCTTCTCTCGTCCACACCTCATTCGCGGTGGGCGCCTTCTTTGCTGGCATCGCCTTTAGCCGCGATCCCAAGGCGGTCCGCCTCCATGTCTCGATGGAGTCGCTCCTCGACCTCTTTGTCCCTTTCTTCTTCTTTTGGATCGGCTACCAGACCACCCTCTCCCACTTGGGCCAGGAGTGGCCCCTCTTCCTCATCCTCCTAGGGGTGACCCTGATCGCCAAGCTCCTCTCCACCGGTTTGCCTGCCCGTTGGGTGGGGCTCTCTCCCAAGGGTTCCCTTCTCATCGGCCTTAGCATGCTCCCTCGCGCTGAAATCACCATGGTCGTTGCCGAGCATGGGCTGATACTGGGCTTTATTGGTCGGGGAACCTATAGCCTTATCTCCCTTATCGTCCTGATCTCCTGCCTGGCAACCTCCGTTCTTGTCCGTCTAGTGGATCGCGTTGCTGAGCCGAAGAGCGTTTAGCGGGTCAAGCGCCTTTCAAATTCCTGGTAATGTGTAGCGAAGCCCTCTTCTTCCGACCACTTTTTTACCTCAGAAAAATCGATCAACTGGCTAGATGCTATCAGTAATACCAATCCTAAAAAATAAGTTCACAGGTTAATCAAAGGTGCTATATCCTCTTCTGAAAAGGAGGTGGCGCATGGCTGGAAAAATATTGAAGCCCTTGCACGGGATTGACCGGCATGATTTT
>JBFWPF010000036.1:0-11903 GCA_050250135.1 Parachlamydiales bacterium
TGCGTATTTGAATATGCTTTGAAGTTGGTTTGAGCTTAGGCATTTGCGTCCTCCTTGTTGGGGAACACAATCATGAAGGCCAAGCAAATTATTTTAAAAGAGTTTTTCTAATGTCCGACGCCCTGGAGGCAAGGGCCACTCCCTAAAGAACGTCCCGGTCCTAAACCGAAAATTAGTGATGGTGAACTAAAGGAACGTATTGGGAAGGATCTACAATCTAGCCCTTTTTCTGGTGAAGGTCACAGGAAGGTCTGGGCTAGGCTGAGGCGGCAAGGCATTCGAGCGTGTCGTCATCGTGTGCTGCGGGTAATGGGGGAGAGGCACTGGCTCTCTCCGCATCGATTTTCCAAGGGTGATCAGCGAGTCCATGATCGCTATATCATATGGGGTGGTGGAGCGGTTTAACGGAACGCCAAGGAGCAACTGATTCACGGCCGAATTTTAGAGGACATCGACGCATTGAGGATAGCGATGGATGAATTTGTGAAGAGGTACAATAACGACTGGCTAGCCCAGAAGCTGGGATACAAGAGCCCCGCTGAGGCCCGCCAAGCATGGAATGAAAAAATGGTGGCCTAGCGCAAAAAAGTGTCTAAATAAATAGGGGCAGTACAAAATTCTCCTGTTGCAGACACCCTTTACAAAAGCGGTGAGGCTACCTCTATCACCCCGTTTGTTGAAGCAAATATTGGCGGAAAGCTATTCTAAGAGGCTAATGGATGACCCGCCCCCTCCTATGGTAATCGCCGCAGAAGTCAGTCGATGGTCGGCCTACATCCAAGGACTTCAACAAGAAATGAAAGGGGAAATCCCTCCCCCCTTCGCCGCCGTCAGAACCCTGATTGAAGAATATCTGGGTGAGATGGAGTCCGATAGCCCCATACTCGATGTGGGGTGCGAAACAGGAAAGCATGCCCTCCCCCTAATCGTGACAGGGGAAAAGGTGGTGCTGATGGACATCGCCCCCAATGCAATCGAGTGCACTCAGGAAAATCTCAAGAAGAAGGGGCGGCTAGGTGGGGTGGCAGGGACGATCAGCGGCAAGATCGAGGAGCTGGACCCCAAATGGGGCCCCTTCAAAGCGGTGGTCGGCGGCTATGTCTTTTCGTTCGTGCCGCGGCGTCGATTTGAGAAGATGATGCGGGAGAATGTGCTCGGCCGAATCGAGCCGAGAGGTTTTTTTGCAGGGGGATTCTTCGGCAAGGAGCACGCCTGGGCGGTCAACTCCCAGCTCTGCTGCGTGGGAGAGGAGGAGCTCGAGGCGTTGTTTGGGGCGGCAGGGTTCGAAATCTGCGCGATTGCGGAAAATCGGAAGATGGAAGAGACCGTTCTCGATGGAGAGCAGTGCTTCCACACCATTGAGCTAGTGGCTAGACGCCGAGGATAGCCCGGGCAATCCGGTCGCCCGATTCACAGGCTGCCTCCATCGTGCCCGGTACATCGGAGAGGATCGAGGTGTGCTCCCCAATGAAGTAGAGGGTGTCGTCGATGGGGGCAAAAAGGGTGCGGAACAGGGTCCCCTTGTGCTCGGTCGTGGAGGTGAGAAGACCCTCCTGGCCAGCGCCGACGTAGGAGTAGGAACCCCCCGCGTAAGGGTCGGCTGGCCAGCTATGCCCCACAGGGGTGGTGTAGGAGCCCGGCGTGTCGGCGTAGGCCGGAGGGATGAAGGGGGGGCAGGTGGCGCCAAAGTGCCCCTCGATCATAGGCCTTGCATGGGCATAGGTGGAGGCGATGGTCTCAGGGGAAAAATAGCCCTCCTCACCGCTGCAGTAGAGGGTAAGGATGGCGCCGGCTGGGTCTAAGAAGCAGACGGTGTTGCCGCTCCCAACTCCAGCTCGGGTACGAGGGGGAGTGGAAAAGGGGACGAGGATTTTGGCGTTAGTGCCGTAGGGGACGCTGTTGATGTCGGCTAAGCGGTCCGGGGGGAGGGCCGCTTCGGAGAAAGAGATGGCGTTGTAGGTGGGACAGGGGATGGCGAGTACGAGGAGGTCTGCTGTGGTCTTGTGGCCGCTTTCGAAGGTAAGGGTGTAGCCCTTCTCTTTTTTGGAGACATGGGTAAGGGGCATGTTGAGGTGGAGGCGGGGGCCGAGCGCTTCGGCAATGCGCTTAGGGAGGAGGCTATTGCCCCCGTCAATAGAGGCGATATTAACCTTCCCACTCTCCTGGTGGGCGATCGAAAGTCCCCCGAGCAGCATGTAGAAGAGGGTGTCAGCATAGAGTGAGGAGAGCGCTTCGGGAGAGCCCCCCTCGTAAGCGGTAAGGCGCATGGAGACGGCCCGATAAAAAGGGGTGCCCGGCTCGACGATCCGCTCGAGGAGCTCCCTCATATTGGCCCCCTCCACAGAGAGTTGCTGCCGGAGGGTCGCGGGATCAAGGCTGGCCTGGTTGTAGAGGTCGGCGACCGGGGTAAACCTCTCTCCATCAAAGAAGGCGTGGTTCAGGGTGAGTTCGTAGTCAGAGGTGGTAAGGCCAAACTCGTCGATTAGGGCATGGAGATGGGGAGCCTCCCCTCCGTCGGTGAGGTTGTGCGCCCCGAGTTCGGCGGGGGTGCCGTTTAGGGTGACGGTGAAGATCCGCCCGCCGACTCGGCTTCTCGCCTCGTAGAGCTCGACATCGACGCCGCTCTCCTGGAGGCGGTGGGCGCAGGTGAGGCCGGCAATGCCACCACCAATAACGACCACCTTGGGATTTGGGAGGGAGAGCGACATGAGACAGAGTACCTTTAGAAATAGCATAGTGAGCTAGTATGGGGTTTTTGGTCATATAAGGTAAGGCGGAAGGATGCGTAGAGGACCCGATCCCGAGAGCCGCTTTCCACTTGAGAACTGGGACAAGCTGGGCTTTCTTAAGCACTTTATCACAGCACACAACATTGAGGTGGGGGACTACACCTACTACGACGATGCTGAGCATGGTCCAGAGACCTTTGAGAGGCGGAATATCCTCTACAACTTTCCGATGACGAAAGAGCGGTTGACTATTGGGAAGTTCTGCGCGATTGCCGCTGAGACCCGCTTTATGATGGGGGGGCACCATAAGCTCGATGCGGTGAGCACCTATCCCTTTCCTGTGTTTGGAAATGGGTGGGAGGAGGCCTACAATATCTTGGAGCTGCCCCAAAAGGGGGATATTGTGGTCGGTCACGATGTCTGGTTTGGTTACAATTCCCTTGTGATGAACGGGGTGACGATCGGGAATGGGGCGATCGTGGGCGCTCGGTCGGTCGTCGTCAAGGATGTGCCGGCTTATTCGATTGTGGCCGGAAGTCCCGCCCGTGTGGTAAAGATGCGCTTTGAAGAGCGGGACATTGAGCGACTGGAGCGGATTGCCTGGTGGAACTGGGATCGGGAGAAACTCACCCGTCATGTGCAGTTGGTGTCGGCACTCGACATCGATCGGCTTGAGGAAATGCTCTAGCTTATGGAGAGGCGAAAGGTTGAGGGATTTCGGGTCGTGGGTCGATCAGTAAGGGTAGAACCCGTAACAGCCGAGCAGCAAATAGGTGCACTATGGGTGGGGCTGGATCGGGACCCTTTGCTCTCTACCCTAATGGCCACGCACAGACTGGTGGGGGTCTATACCGAATATGCAGGGGATTACACTAAGCCCTATACTTACTTTCTGGGTGTCGAGTTGGGCAGGGAAGAAGAGGTGCCCAAGGGGTTAGCTCGTGTCGATATCCCCAGCGGTGAATATGGGGCTTTTCCCGTTCAGGGTCCGATGCCAGAAGCGTTCATTGAGGAGTGGGCAAGGATTTGGCGAGCGGATATCCCACGGCTTTACAAAACCGATTTCGAGCGCTATGGCGCGACCGAAGCGGTGATCTATCTCAGCATTAAGAGCAGAGCGGAGGCGAAATGAAAGTACAGGCTTATGCGGCAATGGAGAAAGGGGCAGAGCTGGTTCCCTTCGAATATGAGGCGGGAGCGTTGGGGCCTCACGAGGTAGAGGTGGAGGTGAGCCACTGCGGCCTCTGCCACAGCGATCTCCACCTGATCGACAACGACTGGGGTTTTAGTCGGTACCCACTAGTGCCGGGCCATGAGGTGGCGGGGAGGGTGGCCCAGGTAGGCGCTCAGGTAAAAGAGGTCAAGGTCGGCGAGCGGGTGGGGATCGGCTGGCAATGCGCTAGCTGCCTCCACTGTGAATGGTGCCGGCGGGGAGAGGAGAATCTCTGCAAGAAATCCCAGCCGACCGCTCTTGGCCACTATGGGGGCTTCGCCAATCGGGTGCGGGCTCACGAGAGGTTCGCTATTCCGATTCCAGAGGGACTCCCTTCGGAAGCGGCGGGGCCACTGCTATGTGGCGGCATCACCGTCTACTCGCCGATGCACCTGGGGGAGGTTACCCCCAACCAGCACGTGGCGATCCTGGGTGTGGGGGGGCTCGGCCATATGGCGATCCAGTTCTACCACGCCTTCGGGTGTGAGGTGACCGCCCTGTCGTCAAGCCGAGGGAAGGAGGAAGAGGCGAAGCGACTCGGTGCCGACCACTTTGTGGTGGCCAGCGAGGCGAAAGGGGCCCAGTTCGATCTGATCCTCTTTACCGCATCGGTCGGCGTCGATTTTGACCACTACCTATCGCTGCTAAGGCCCAAGGGGAAATTCTGTGTTTTGGGGGCGCCCGAGCAGATTGTGATCCGGCCGATGTCGCTGATCGGTGAGGCCAAGCAGATGTTTGGGAGCCCGATTGGAGGGCCCCTAAGGATTCGGGAGATGCTTGCCTTTGCCGCGAGGCACGAGATCCTGCCGCAGATCGAGCGCTTCCCGATGAGTCGGGTGAACGAGGCGATTGGGCGACTAAGAGAGAATAAGGTCCGCTACCGGGCGGTGCTGGAGATTAACGGCTGAATATAGCCGTTTTGGCGAGGTGGTCGGAGGGCTCACCGGGGCAGGGGAGGGCCCCAAGGCCGGTGATCGGGCGGACCGGCTTGACCCACAGAGGCTTTAGCGACTGACTGGCGAGGACAAAGTCGACCTCATGGGCCGCCCCATTCCAGGCGAGGTCGCAGTTGAGGAGGGCAACCTTTTGGCCCCCCCACTGCAGCTCGATAGTTTGCCCCATACTGCCTTCAGCGGCAACGACTTGGGTCGCCTCACTGAGTTTAAGGTGGTTCTTATAGAAGACCGCATCGCCGGGCAGCCCCATAGCCCTGGAGCTCGGTTTGCAGGCGGGCGAAGAAGGTGGGTTCGACCTCCTAAAGGCAGATGATGTCGGAACCAAAGGCCTGGATATGGCTCATCAGCGCCTCTTGCCGGTACTCCCAAGCTATAATGGTGGGGTCGATAGGGAGTACCAGGCCCCGCCGTTGATGCCCGCGTAGGTGGGCGCAAGGGTGTTATAGGTGGTCACCTGAAGGGTCGGCGCGGCCTCAGCCGGTCTGAGGTAGAAGAGGGCGCAGGCCGAGACGATACAAACCTCAATCAGGGCCTTGTTGTGGGAGATCCAACCGGTAACTTTCTGACGAATAGTTCCTGTTTCCATAGGGCTACTGTTACAACTGTAGGGCGAATTTCTTAGTGAGAAAAGGTGATAGTGGCCGAAAGGGCGACGATGGTGGCAAGAGAAAAAATAAAGATTTGGCGGGCCCACCGCTTGTCGTCAGGGGCTTTGAGGCCGAGGAGGGCTAGGGCCACCCAGCCGATGCCCAAGGCCACGGCGACAATGAGATAGGGATAGCCCCGGTAGCCAAAAGAAAAGAAGAAAGAGGAGGCAGCGGCAAAGGCTATTGTATAAATTATAATTTGAATTTTGGTGGCCCTCATCCCTCGCTTGACGGGGAGGACGGGGATGGAGGCGGCGGCGTAGTCGTCAACCCGGTACATGGCGATGGCGTAGAAGTGGGGCATCTGCCAGAGGGCCATAAGGGTGAGGAGGAGGAGGGCGGCGAGGTCGAGGTGGCCCGAGAGGGTGGTGTAGCCGACAAGGGGGGGGACGGCTCCGGCAAGGCTCCCGACATGGGTGCTGTAAGGGGAGCGGTACTTCCCAAGGGTGTAGAGTAGGACGTAGATGAGGAAGCCGCCGAGGGCGAGGAGGAGGGTGATCCGATTGGTGAAGAGGGTAAGGATGGCAAAGCCGATAAGGCCGAGGGCGGTGGCAAAGAGGGAGGCGCTTCTGGGCGAGATGAGCCCTTTGGCTAGGGCACGATTTTTGGTCCGCTCCATCTTCTGGTCGGCATGGCGGTCGAGGGCGTTGTTAAAGACGCAGGCGGAGGCGATCACGAGGCCCAATCCGGCGAGTGTGATGAGGTAGTGGGGGAGGTTGAAGGGCCCTTCGGTAGCGAGCATAAAGCCGGCGGTGGTGGTGAGGAGGTTGCCAGCGAGTATGCCGGGTTTGGTCATCATGGCGTAGTACTTGATCACGGCATCACATTGTAGTGGAGGTTAGACATGATCCAGAGGGAGCCGAGGATAAGGATCAGGGCGGTAGAGACCATAAAGAAGAAGAGCATGAGGTTCCAGCGAGGCTTTTTCTCCTTGCCGAGGCCGAGGAAGAGGACCATCTGGATGGCGGCCTGCACAAAGGCAAAAGTGGCTAGGTAGGGGATGGGGTGGGCGAAGGTGGGATGAAGGGCGATAAAATAGGCGCCAAAGGTGAGGAGGAGGGAGAGGACAAAGCCGAAAAGGTAGGGCCAGGCGGTGTGGCGGGTCATAGAGCCCCCATGAGATAGACGTAGGTGAAGATGAAGATCCAGATGACGTCGAGGAAGTGCCAGAAGAGGCGCAGGCAGTCGAGCCGTCTCCAGCTGATCGGGTTTAGGCCGTGGCGCACGATGGGGATGGCGAGGATAACCATCCAGAGGAGGCCGATGGTGACGTGGAGGCCGTGGGTGCCAACGAGGGTGAAGTAGGCCGAAAGGAAGGCGCTCCTCTCCCAGCTGTTGCCCTCGAAGAGGAGGCGGCTAAACTCGGTGAATTCGAGGGCAAGAAAGCCGGCTCCGAGGAGGAAGGTGGCCCCAAATAGGGTGAGGAGGCGGGCGCGCCCAGGGCGGCCGACCATCGCGAGTCCTGAGGTGAAGCTGCTGGTGAGGAGGAGGAGCGTCTCTGCTAGCGCATAGGAAGGGCTAAAAAGCTCCTGCGGTGTGGGCCCCCCAAAGGTGCTGGGGTGGAGCACAGCGTAGGTGACAAAAAGGATACCGAAAAGGATCGCATCGGTCATCAGGTAGGTCCAGAACCCAAAGCGGAGGTTGGCTTCGGTGGTTTCCATCCTAGCCTCCTACCGTCATAGGGGTTTCGGTCTCTTTGGTGTAGAGCCGAGTGATCAGGCAGGCGATGATCCCGGCAAGGCCTAGGCCGAAGAGCCAGAAAAGGTGCCAGACCATCGCAAAGCTAGCCACAAGGCTCAGGCCCCCAATCCAAATGGTAAGGGCGCTATTTTTCGGGAGGAGGATCTCCTCTTTGCGGGAGGGGGGGTGATGCCCATGCTGCTTCATCTCCCAGAAGGGATCGCGGGTATGGACCTCGGGTAGGGTGGCAAAGTTGTAGAGGGGGGGTGGCGATCGGGTGGACCACTCGAGGGTGCGCCCATTCCAGGGGTCGCCGGTGGTGTCCCGGTTTTCCTGGCGATGGCGGATGCTCTGGATGATCTGGAGGATCTGAAGGGCGACGCCGCAGCAGACCAGGGCAACGCCGAATGCGGCGATGGTGAAGAGGGGGTGCCAGCCGAGTTCTGCGCCGTATTGGTTGAGGCGGCGGGTTGCCCCCATAAAGCCAAGGGCGTAGAGGGGGAAGAAGGCGCAGACAAAGCCGACGAGCCAGAGGTAGAAGGCCCACCGGCCGATCCGCTCGTTTAGGGTAAAGCCAAAGACCTTCGGGAACCAGTAGGTGATCGCTGCAAAGAGGCCAAAGAGGACGCCGCCAATCACCATCGAGTGGAAGTGGGCGATCAGAAAGAGGCTGTTGTGGGTCTGGAAGTCGAAGGGGGCGATCGAGAGGAGGACCCCCGAGACACCGCCGGTGGTGAAGGTAAAGACAAAGCCCAAAAACCAGAGGAGGGGAGTTTTATACTCGACCCGCCCCCGGAACATCGTGAAGAGCCAGTTGAAGATTTTGACCCCTGTTGGGACAGCGATGATCATCGTCATCAGCCCGAAGAAGGCGTTGACGTTGGGACCCGCACCCATCGTGAAGAAGTGGTGGAGCCAGACGATAAAGGAGAGGACCGTGATTGCCACGATCGCCCAGACCATAGACGCATAGCCAAAGAGGCGCTTTCGGGAGAAGGTGGCGACCACCTCGGAGTAGACCCCGAAGGCGGGGAGGATCAGGATGTAGACCTCAGGGTGGCCCCACGCCCAGATGAGGTTGATGTACATCATCGGATTGCCACCATACTGGGAGGTAAAGAGGTGCATCCCCAGCGTTCTGTCGAGGGCGAGCATGCTGATCGTCGCGGTCAGCACCGGAAAGGCAAACAGGACAAGGACGAGGGTGCCGATCGAGGCCCAGACAAACATCGGCATCCGCATCAGCGTCATGCCGGGGCAGCGCATCATAAAGATCGTCGCCATAAAGTTAATGCCCGAGAGGAGGCTCCCCACACCCGCAACCTGGACACTCCAGATCCAGTAGTCGACCCCTACGCCCGGATTGTAGCCCGCCTCCGAGAGGGGAGGGTAGGCGACCCAGCCGGTAGCAGAAAAAACGCCGTAGACAAGAGAGACCATCAAGAGGGAGGCGCCCGAAGCAAAGAGCCAAAAGCTCACCGCGTTGAGGAAGGGGAAGGCCACATCCCGTGCGCCGATCTGGAGGGGGATGATCAGGTTCATCAATCCAAAGACAAAGCCCATCCCCACAAAGAAGATCATCGTCGTCCCGTGGGCCGTGAAGATCTGCTGGAAGTGGTCGGCCGAGAGGAGGCCGCTCGCCTCCCCGACGGCGAGAAACTGCTGAGCGCGGATCAGGACCGCATCCGATATCCCTTTGAGGAGCATGATGAGGGCGACGATCAGGTACATAACGCCGATCTTTTTGGGATCGACGGTGGTGAGCCAGTTTTTCCAGAGCCACCTCCAGCGGTGCAGGTAGGTGATCAGTCCGCCCAGAAAGAGGGCCCCCAGGACGACCGATATCGCCACCGTCGACTGGAGGAGGTCGTGTTCAAAGGCCTTAAGGGTAAGCCTACCGTACAGGGGGTTCATACTTCCTCAAAATGGCATCAAATAGCCCCTCGTCCTCAAGGCGGTAGAGGGTAGGGGGCTCGTTTTCGCTCGGCTCGGCCAGCTGGTTGTAGGTCTCCAGATCGAGGAGGTTGGCCGACTGCTCGGCCCTCTTCACCCACCTCTCAAACTCCTCCTCGCTGGTTGCCTCTGCGACAAAATGCATCCCGGCAAAACCGACCCCGCTCAGGTTGGCGGATGAGCCGCGGAACTTTCCCTGCCTATCGGCAACCAGGCTCAGCTTCGTCCGCATGGCGGGCATAGCATAGATCTGCCCCCCGAGCTGCGGGATCCAAAAGGAGTTCATGGGCGCCTCAGCGGTGATCTCGAAGTTAAGAGGGCGCTTTTCGGGAAAGAGGAGGGTGTTGACCGTGGCTATCTTTTGCTCGGGGTAGAGGAAGAGCCATTTCCACTGGAGGGCCACCGCTTGGATCGCGACCGGCGCACCATCGACCTGGAGAGGTTTAAGGGGGTTAAGCTTATGGCAGCTGGCCCAGTTGATCACCCCGAGCACGGCCATCAGGCCAAAGGGGATCGCCCACCAGGTGAGTTCGAGCCACCTATTCCCCTCCCACTCCGGCTTGTAGGGGGCCTTGTCGTTTCCCGCCCGGTATCTCCAGGCGACGAAAAAGGCGATGGCAAAGGCAGGGATCACCACCACCGCCATGATCAGGCAACCCACAATGAGAAGCCACCGCTGCTGCAGGCCAACCCATCCGGCGGGATTCAGCACGGGGGCGTCGTAGGCCAAAAAACAGAGGAGGCCGATCAGGGCAGCGGTAAGCCCCAAGATCACAAAGAGGGCAATCTTCCCATGGTGTCTCATAGCGCCTAGTCTCGACGCCTAAATGATTTTTTTCTACCATGCCGTTATGACCCGTTACTGTTTTTCGAAGGAGTGGTTTGATGAGCACATCTCTGTTTGGGAGAGGCTCCTCCAGCCCCTCCAAGGCACGTCGGTAAGAGCCCTTGAGATTGGAGTCTTTGAGGGGTGTTCAACGGTTTGGCTTCTGGAGAATATCCTTGTTCATCCCCATGCTCGCCTTATCGCGGTAGATACCTTTGAAGGGGGGATGGAGAATAAGCACTGGCATCCCCACTTGCTGGATGGACTCGAGGAGCGATTTTTGGCCAATATCGCCGCCACAGGACAGGGGGACCAGGTTGAGACGATCAAAAGGGACTCATTTGGTGCGCTCGTGGGCCTGCACGCTAAGGCCTGCGAGCCCTTCGACCTTATCTACATTGACGGCTCCCATAGGGCGTGTGATGTCCTCGCCGATGCGGCCCTCTCCTGGCCTCTCCTCAAATCGGGCGGGATACTGATCTTCGATGACTACCTCTGGGATGTCTTTCCTGAGCCCCACCACAATCCCCGTGTGGCGATCGATGCCTTTCTCATCTCCTATGCCCCCCAGTATGAGCTCCTCCACTCCGATTACCAGGTAGCGGTGCGCAAATGCCCCTCGAATATCTCCTGATCGCCCTTTCGGCCTTTATCGCCTCCCTGATCACCTTCTATTCAGGGTTTGGTCTAGCAACCCTACTGATGCCGGTGATGGCGATCTTTCTCCCCTTGCCTCTTGCCATTGGCCTGACCGCCATCGTCCACCTCTGTCACAACCTCGCTAAGTCGCTCCTCCTCTATAGAGCCATTAGGTGGGGTGTGGTGATCCGGTTTGGTATCCCCGCAATTTTAGCGGCGGTGGCGGGCGCATACCTCCTCAGGGAGCTCACCTTTTTGCCGCCGCTCGCCACCTACACTCTCTGGGGGTTCCCGATCACGCTCACCCTGCTCCATCTTCTGATCGGCCTTCTGCTGATCCTCTTTGCTACCCTCCAGCTCCTCCCCTTGCCCCGCCTTCATAACCTCTACGTAGGGGGCGTCTTAAGCGGCTTTTTTGGTGGCTTGTCGGGGAACCAGGGGGCCTTCCGGAGCCTCTTTCTTGTGAACGCCATTGACGACACGCCGACCTATATCGGAACCAGTGCCTTCATTGCCTCGGCAGTCGATGCGATCCGGATCCTGGTCTACGGCTGGGCCTTCTGGTCACTCTTCACGCTAAAGAGCCTGCCGCCGCTCGGTGCGGGCCTTGGCGGCGCCCTTCTCGGAGTGGCGGTTGGCATGGCCTACCTCCGCCGCGTGCCCCTCCAGTGGGTCCGCTACCTCGTAGTGGGTCTGCTGTATCTGTTGGGGGTGTTGCTAGCTGTTGGGTTGATATGATAACACACCCAGCGATACGGGTTTCCACAAGCGTCTCTGCGCTTGAACAGGGCATGGCAGCCTCCCTCTTGTGGCGCAAAAGTTCTCAGAGCGGTGTCCCGGACGATCTGCTTAACCATTTTGGGGAATACGTTGGGAAGCGATACCCACGGCTTTCCGCTGCGGGTTTTGCGTAATAGGTGGACCGGCTTAGCCCTAGAAGCTCACACTGGCGGGCCACTGCAATTCTTGGGTGGCTAGGTTCGATCATCTCTCGCGCTTCTCCTGGGCTAAAAGCCAGATTATACCAATCCTAAAAAATAAGTTCACAGGTTAATCAAAGGTGCTATATCCTCTTCTGAAAAGGAGGTGGCGCATGGCTGGAAAAATATTGAAGCCCTTGCACGGGATTGACCGGGGCTTTGTTGCCTAAATCTACTTCCAAGAAAAGCCGGGCTGGCGTTGTCCTAGATAAGGCGTTTAAACGGCGTATGAACTTGGCCAAGCTAACGCCCTAAAATGGTTCAAGATATGCAATTTCAT
>JBFWPF010000037.1:0-11409 GCA_050250135.1 Parachlamydiales bacterium
TCTTACGTGCGCTCCAACGCTTGGGCTCCGCACTTTCTGATTCCTTCACGTCTGCCATTTTCAAACCTCCTTTTGACACGGCAATCATAGCCTAATCTCGTGTCCAAAGAAACTGATGGCAGTATACTGCGTCATTCTGGATACCTGACTGGAGCTGATCTCCAGGCCACAAAGCTCCTCGGTAATCGCCTTCACTTTACGGGTGGAGACTCCTTGGATGTACATTTCAGCCACTGCCGCCTTAAGGGCCCGTTCCGATCGGCACCCCTTCTCAAGGCTCTGCGGGTAAAACTCTATCCCTCTCACTTTTGGGACATTGAGCTTTAGCGGGCCCACTCGGGTATGCCAGGTCTTGGGCTTGTAGCCATTGGCATATCCTTGACGCTGATCCGATCGCTCGTAGGGACCAGCCCCAATAGTTTGACTCCGCTCAGCTTTCATCACCAAGTTCAGCAGCGTCTCCAAAATGGTCTTCATTGCCTCTGGTTCCTGCTGAAGGGCTTGGGAAATATGGGCCATCAGGTTATCTTGGTTATGGTCTGGGGTCATCACATCCTCCTTTTTTATTCATCATTCAAAAGAAGAATGTTGGCTCCGGGCCTTTTCTTTGACAAGGCCGTCCTTGCCATCAGGCCCGCCCAAATTTACGGACCTAACGTTACACTACCTAGGGTAGGATAAGCGCTCGTTGGCTGGCAACTCGGTGGAGCGCCTTAGAGGCTCCGTGGTTCATGCGGGGTTGGAAGGGACTCCCGGAAGCAACTTGTGTTACTACCTTACGCCTCCAAAGCCGCACACCTGAGACCCAATAGGTGCCAATGCCGGGCTTATCCCAGCCTCATCCAGAGCTATAGACAAAGGGCTACACTATCGATATAAATTTTGAGCTGTAGCTTGAGACTATTTTCGACCTAACAACGATACTCGATGATGTACTTAAATTAAACATTTGATATGCGAAAAATGGTGCCTGTTGGTATAATGAACCCATATCTAAGCAAAGGAGCCATTATGATGCCTCTTAGCGGCCGTAGACTTGGAACCCACCCTCATAGCCTGGGTTTCAAGCACCAGAAAGGTTGTCACGGCTTTCGCCTAGCGGTTGCCAAGGGTTTGCCCTCTTCCTCAGGGTTTCCAGCAAGCCTTAGACCCATTGGGAGCCGAGTTGGGCGTTTCGGCTCGTTGCCGCATGGCCAAGCTGCAAAGCCCTGGACGAGGGTGGCATCTCTGGTCGATTTTCGACCCCAAAGCCTTAAATTCAGCCAGATTGGCCGATCAAGTAAATTGTTCTATGACTTCCAATCTCGTAATGATAAGGAAAAAGAAGAGATCATTCATAACAAAATTCAGGACACCTACAATGCAGGGTATCGATTCAACAACACCCTGTCACTCCACCCTTTGGTATTTGATACGCCTATCCTCCAGTCCGAAGGAGATGCATTTTGGTACCATTTAGGCCCGGTTATTCCGTTTTCAACTAAGGACCTAGAAGGCCGCCCCCAAAACCGGGTAGATCGGTTTAAAGAGGCTGTCCTGCCCTATTTGAGAAAGGGAGCCCTGCTAGAGGACATTGGAACAGGCAACGGCGCTCGGATGATCGAGCTGCTTTTGGCAGCATTTTCGACCTACCCGAACGCTCGTTTTGGCCTTGTAGGTACTGATATCAATCTAGGTAACCTGACCTATGCGACAGCTCTCAGCCATCACTTGGAAATGGATAGCTACTGCCTTTGGGCGCACGGCAATGCGAATGAAGGCCCCATAACGGATGGGTATCCAAATAAACTGGTCCTAACGTCGAGTCTATTTACCCATCTACTGAGTCCCAAAGACCTATTACGGTTTCTTCCTAAGTTGGGGTCGGCCTTAGGTCCAGATGACCGAGCTGTTGTTGAAGTGCGACTCCAAGGCAGAGGGGGAGAGCTAGGGAAGAACTTTAAACATTTACTTGACTGTGGCGATGTTACTGCCTCCGCTATTAGCGGAATGGTGAAGGCGAAAGAATATGTCCCAGGCAATTTTATTGATCAAGAATTCTTGTCCAGCGTATTGCAAATATCGGGTTTAGGGATTGAAAAAAACATTCCTTTAGACGATGATAGATCCCACTGGGATCTACTGATCCTTAAAAAGCAGTAAGGGAGGCCCTTCATGGAAAGTGTAGGAAGAACATTAATCAGGCAGACGGTAAGAAAGGTGCCTGTGAAGCCGGATCATACGTTTACTCCTCACTTAGAGCGTTTACGCTTTCAGTCGGTAGACGAGACCCCTAAGTCTTTGCAGATGATTCAGTATCTGCTTAAGCATCCAAAGGCGAGCTTTCAAGAAAAGCATCAGGTATACCTAAAAGCTCAGGGAGAAATACCTGAACACTTGCGACCCGGCCCACTCAAAAAGGACTCGCACTAGAGTTTGAAAGAGACCTGAGCCAAAGGCTAGCAGTGTGTCCGCTACTGAGCGGTTAATAAGCTTGGTTAGCCGTTTGCCTGGGCTATCTCTAGCACTCTACTTTCAAGGGCAGGATAACGACTCTCTATCGCCGCCCTCTTATTGCAGCGGGTGACTGGTGCCTTGCTAAAGCATAGAGATGAGCTCGATCAGAATGGCGACTGCAGTGTAACCGTCAAAATTAGCACGCCTTGAACGAGGTTTCCCCCTATCGTACCCTGGGGGCTTATTCCGAAGGAATAAGATCACCTCTGTGCCTCTCTGTGCCCTCCGTGGTAAAATTTTCTAATCAACTTGAGGGTAGGCAATGAAAAGCTGGCACAGGCTTTGCAGATGTCCTAAGACGAGGGCTTACCAAGTAAGGTAAGTGTTTAGCTCCTGTAGACGCATCCCGCGACGTGCGGGCCTGGCAGATGCGAGTGGAGCGACGACCCAAGGGCCGTGCGCCCTGGGGGAGGAGCTCCGCGAAGCAGATGACAGGTCCCCACAAGCGGGTTGCGGCTCAAAGGAGCTAAACGCTTACCAAGTAAGGGCGGCTGCGCTCTGGTACTCGGTGACGCGGGTCTCGAAGAAGTTCTTCTCCTTGCCAAGGTCGATCACCTCGCTCATCCAAGGGAAGGGGTTCTTCGAACCAAACTCGGCCTTCAGCCCAATCCGCTCAAGACGCCGGTCGGAAATGTACTGGGAGTACTCCCGGAACATTGGCGCCGTTAGCCCTAAGAGGCCGCGAGGGAGGCAATCGTTGGCATAGGCGACCTCAAGCTCAACCGCCTCCAAGATCTTCTCCCGGATATGGGTCTGAAAGTCGGGGGACCAAAGCTCAGGATTCTCCTCCTTAATCGTGTTGATCAGGTCGATCCCGAAGTTGAGGTGGACCGTCTCATCCCGAAGGATGTACTGGAACTGCTCCCCTACCCCGGTCATCTTGTTCTGCCGGTTAAAGGAGAGGATCATCGCAAAACCGCTATAGAAGAAGATCCCCTCAAGGATGATGTAGAAGCCCACGAGGTTCTCGAGGAACTTCTGCGCCCCCTCAAAGGTCTTGGTGGTAAAGTTCTCCTGGATCACATCGGCCGTCAGCTGCATCTCAAAGGCATCTTTACCGTTGATCGAGTTGACCTCGTTATACATGTTGAAGATCTCCCGCTCATCAAGGGCAAGGGACTCCACGATGTAGTGGAAGGCATGGGTGTGGATCGCCTCCTCAAAGGACTGGCGGAGGAGGTACTGGCGGGCCTCGGGATTGGTCACATGCTTGTAGATTGCGAGGACGATGTTGTTGGCGACGAGGCTCTCAGCGGTGGCGAAGAAGCCAAGATTGCGCATGATCAGGTGGCGCTCATCGGCATTAAGGCCATCCTTAGACTTCCAAAGTTCGATATCCTTGGCCATCGGCACCTCGTTAGGCATCCAGTGGTTGTTGCACCCATTGAGGTAGTGCTCCCACGCCCAGTGGTACTTCATCGGCATCAGCTGATTGACGTCGACCGTGTTGCAGTTGATCAGCCGCTTATCTTTTGCCTGAAATCGTCCCGTTGACATCTCTCACCTATTTTACTGGCAGGCCTCGCAGTCTCCGTCAAGGCTGCAGGCGACCGGTTTTTCTCGTTGTACCTGGATCCGGCTCGAGGCCGAGACACTCTTCATCCAACGGGGCTGGAGCCCCCGTTTGTTGATGTCGGTTGTCGACTTCTCGATCTGGGTCGCCCCCGTCGTCCGGAGGTAGTAGTTGGTCTTTAGCCCCTTCTTCCAACTCAGCATATACATCGTGTGGAGCTTTTTGCCGGAGGGCTCGGCCAGGTATAGGTTAAGGGATTGCCCCATATCGATCCACTTTTGCCGCCGGGCCGCACACTCAATAAGCCACTCGGGCTCGATCTCAAACGCGGTGAGGAAAACCTCTTTGATCTCATCGGGGATCCGCTCAATCTCTTGGAGCGATCCGTCGAAGTACTTGAGGTCGTCGATCATATCGGCATCCCACATCCCGAGGGCCTTCAGCCGGTCAACCAGGTAGGGGTTGGGGACGGTGAATTCGCCTGAGAGGTTTGACTTCACAAAGAGCTGCTTGTAGGCGGGCTCGATCGACTGGGTCACCCCGGCGATGTTGGCGATGGTCGCGGTCGGGGCGATCGCCATGCAGTTGCTGTTGCGCATCCCCTGCCGCTTGACCGCCTCCCGAACCGGAGCCCAGTCGAGGCGGGCGCGCGTATCGAGCTCGACCCACTCCGCTCCCCGCTCCTCCTCTAAGCACTTGAGGGTATCGAGCGGGAGGAGCCCCCGATCCCATTTTGATCCCTTGTAACTCTCGTAGGTCCCCCGCTCTTTTGCCAGCTCGCTCGAGGCCAAAATCGCATGGTAGGCGATCAGCTCCGAGACCTCGTCGGCAAATTCGACCGCCTCATGGCTCGCATAGGAGATGTTCTGGAGGTAGAGCGCATCTTGGAAGGCCATCACCCCCAGGCCGACGGGGCGGTGGCGCAAATTCGCGTTCTTTGCCTCTTGCGTAGGGTAGTAGTTGATGTCGATCACGTTGTCGAGCATCCGCATCGCCGTCGCCACCGTCTCGGCCAGCCGCTTCTTATCGAGCCCCTTAGGGCCCACATGCTTAGCTAGGTTAACCGAACCCAAGTTGCAGACCGCCGTCTCCTCCCTCGAGGTATTGAGGAGGATCTCGGTGCAGAGATTGGAGCTGTGGACGACCCCCACATGGTCTTGGGGAGAGCGGATGTTTGAGGGGTCCTTAAAGGTGATCCAGGGGTGGCCCGTCTCAAAGAGCATCGAGAGCATCTTGCGCCACAGGGCCAGCGCCTCGACCTTCTTGTGGAGGGGCAACTTCCCCTCCTCTGCCCTCTTCTCATACTCGAAGTAGCGCTTCTCAAAGGCCCGCCCATACAAATCGTGGAGATCGGGAACATCGCTTGGGCTAAAGAGGGTCCAACTCCCCCCCGCCGCTACCCGCTTGAGGAAGAGGTCGGGGATCCAGTTGGCGGTGTTCATGTCGTGGGTGCGCCGCCGCTCATCGCCGGTGTTCTTCCGCAGCTCCAAAAACTCCTCAATGTCGAGGTGCCAGGTCTCCAGGTAGGCGCACATCGCCCCTTTGCGCTTCCCTCCCTGGTTGACCGCCACCGCCGTGTCGTTGGCGATCTTCAGGAAGGGGACGATCCCCTGACTCTTTCCGTTCGTCCCCTTGATCCGCGCCCCCGTAGCCCTTACATTCGTCCAGTCATCCCCAATGCCCCCTGCCCATTTCGATAGCTGGGCGTTGTCGGCAAAGGTCTTGAAGATGTGGTGGAGGTCATCCATCACCGTCAGCAGGTAACAGGAGGAGAGCTGCGGGTGGGTTGTCCCCGAGTTAAACAGAGTCGGTGTCGCCGAGACGTAGTGGAAGCGGGACAACACGTTGTAAAACTCGATCGCCCGCTGATTCTTCTCCCTCCCTTCATTGAGGGCCAGCCCCATCGCCACCCGCATCCAGAAGATCTGCGGCGTCTCGATCCGCTTCTCCTCCACGTGGATAAAGTAGCGGTCATAGAGGGTCTGCAGCCCCAAGTAGGTAAAGTCGAGGTCTCGGGAGAGCTCCATCGCCTCGGCCAGCTTGTCGGTATCGAAGCTGAGGAGCCGCTTGTCGACCCGCTCCTCCTTGATCCCCAGCTTCAGGTACTCTTTAAAGTAGGTGTGGTGGATCCCCTTGATCCCCTTATCGGTAGCAGGGGCGCCCAGAATTTCCCGGTAGATGCTGTCGAGTAGCAGCCGTGCCGCCACTTGGGAGTAGGCCGGCTCCTTTTCGATCCGGGTCCGAGCCCCCATAATTAGAGCCAAGTCGACCTCTCCCTCCTTCATCCCATCGTAGAAACTCAAAATGGAGGCCTCGAGAAGCTCCTCAGCCGATGCCCCCTCTAGCCCTTTGCAGGCAAAGGTGACCCGCCGCTTGAGCTCCCGCTCGCTGACCTTCCCTTCACTCCCATCGCCCTTCACGATCTTAAAGGAGCGGCCGTGTTGCTGCGCCTCCTCCTGAGGCTCTACCTGGTGCTTGCGCTCGTCGGCATGCCTTGCCCTATAGAGAATGTAACCACGGGCCACCTCATGGTAGCCCCCATCCATCAGCGCGTTCTCTACCTCATCTTGGATCGTCTCAATCCCCAGCTCAACGCCAGCTTTAGCCAGCTCCATCGCCCGGCCCACCACCCGCTCGGTCAAGAGGTTGATCCCCGCCACATCGGTATCGGTGATCTCCTCCTTGTGGGCCACAAAGGCCTTTTCGATCGCCGATGCGATCTTCATCGGGTTAAAGCGGACCAGCTGCCCATCGCGCCGGGTGATCCTCAGGTTACGGGGGGAATCCTCTCTCAGCGCCTTGTGGCTATCCCGGTAGAGGATGTAGTCGCGGGCCACATCGTGGTAGCCCGCCTCCATCAGCTTGACCTCAACTAGGTCCTGGATCCCCTCTACCGTAAGACGGGCGCCCCGCTGCCCCCGCTCTAGGCACTCCTCGGTCACCAAGTGGGTGATCCGCTCCACCGCTGCCACTAGCTCATTCGCCATTGCCTCTGCAGCAGCGATACGGCGCGTGTCGCGAAAGGCGGCCTCTAGCGCCACCGCAATCCGCTCCCGCCGAAACGGGACCAGCATCCCTCCCCGCTTGAGCACCGCTAGGGCTGCTCTAGGCCCCTTCTGGGCCACTTTGGGGGACAACACTTCTGCTTGGGGGGACTTGCTCATGGCACACTCACCGGTTTGACATCACGTATAGATTAACCGGGCTTATAGCGCTGGCCTGCGCTTTCTGTCCAGAAAAAACGGGAAGCCCTTCTCCCCGCTAAAGCAAACGTAACTCTTTCATAAACATCTGCTTATAAAAATTTTCGCCCGTACTCAAATCGCTGAAACCCAACCACTTTAAAAAATGTCTTTGCAAACACGCTTGCACCGCATAAGGTGCAGACAAAGGGACGGTGGGGTATGCTAGCGCTGCTATGAAACGGGTCTACTTCCTGCCAAACCTGATCACCACGCTCGGCTTAGCCTGCGGCCTCCTTGTCATCTTTAAGATGGCGATGGCGCAGCCGGGGATGGTCGGCTATCCGATTTTGCGCACCTCGGTCCTCCTCCTCATCGTAGCGAGCATTGCGGACCTCCTCGATGGGGCGATCGCCCGTCTCTTTAAAATGGAGAGCGACTTTGGGGCCCTCTTCGACTCCCTCTCCGATGCGGTTACCTTTGGGGTAGCCCCTGCTGTCCTTGCCCTGAAGAGCCTCAACGTCTATCCCCAGACCCCCCTTGGCATTGTCGCCTCGATCGGCGCCATGCTCTATGCCGTCTGCGGGGTCTTGCGCCTTGTCCGCTACAATGTCTATGCTAAGGAGGGCAATAGCCGCCTTCAGCCGATCACCAAGTATAGGATCTTTATCGGCCTGCCGATTCCTGCTGCTGCGATTGCCCTTATTGCCCTCTCCCTCTTCTTTGCCTCGCCTCAGCTTAAGCGGCTGGTCGAGGTGGGAGAGCTGACGCGGGTGATTACGGTCACGGCGGTGATGATTCTTCTCGGCTACCTGATGATCAGTCGGATTATTTTTCCTGGGATTAAGGCCTTCCATTTCCGCCTGTGGCCGACCCACCTCATTTTGGTGACGGTTGCGGTCACCGTCCTGGGCTTTTATGGCTTGCTCTATTACTTCCCCTTTATCTTTGCGATATTGGCTTGGGGCTACCTGGCGATTGCCGCCCTAGCCGCCACTGCCCGCCTCCTCAGCAAAAAGCGGGAAACGAAGAGCTAGCCCGAAAGCAACTCTCCGAAATCGATGATGTGATCAAAGGTACCGTCACCAAGAAGTTCTCCCGTTACCCCATTGACGTGGATAAGGACCATGCGATAGGACCAGCCCCGAGGCAGAGAGAGCCGCCCTCGCTTCTCTTCGGCTTCACGGGCCACCTTTATCCCGATCTTGTCGATGGAGAACTTGACCTCACAAAGATAGAGCACCCGGTACTTCGACTGAACTAGCAGGTCGATTTGGCACCCTTGATGGCGAGCTGTAGGCCGTTGAAAGTAGGGGCCAAAGCGCGTAATCGAGGTGAAAGGAAGGTGGAGGGGCTGACAGAGAGAGCGGACATTTCGCAGCACGAGGTTTTCAAACTGTAGGCCCATGGTCGTTTCCCACTGAGGGAGTGTCGCTAGGGAATCGGGGGAAAAAGTTCCAGCTACGATCCTCTCCCGATTGGGGGCGATATACTTTAGGTAGAACCGAAGGTAATTATCGGAAAGTCGGTAGACTCTCAGTCTGGAGCTCTTCATGGAGGCAATATTCCAGGTAGGATCGGCCGTGACAAAACCGGCATGAATCAGATCTTGGAGATAGGTGGAAATCAGACTTCGCGAACGCTTTGCCTGCTTAGCTAGCTCCTCCAAGGACTTTGATCCCCCTGCCAGGAGTTCTACAACGGTGACATAGTGAGGGGCCCTATCGGAAAAGAGGTCGGAGAAAATGCTCTCAAATTCCCGGTAGAGGAGGCCACTCTCGTCAAAGCAGAGCTGACGGATATTCTCCTCTGCCGCTAACGCCGGCTGTATCTCCTCCAAATAACGGGGTACGCCCCCCGTGACCGAAAGGACCTTAAATCGTTCATAGGGCCCGATTTTATCGGTGTGGGCATTCCAAAAGAGGGAGGCCTCTTCGAGCGAAAGCTCCTTGAGGTGGAGGTCAAGAGAGATCCGCCCTAGGAAGCCGGTGTGACTTAGAATGTTCCGGTCGATCCAACTGGAGATCGAACCACAAACGATCAGGATGAGCTCAGGATTTTTCGAGAAATAGAGATCCCAGGCATTTTTCAGGTGGCCCAAAAAATCGGGATCCTTTGACCCAATCCAAGAGATCTCATCAAGGGCCAAAAGGGCCGGGCCCTGTGTCAGCTGTTGGCCAAGGTAGTAGAAGGCCTCCCCCCAATCCTGAAACTTGAGCGGCGGAAGGGAGAACCGGCGGGACATTTGGCCGGCAAAGGTCTCCAGTTGTCCCTGTCGGGAGGTCTGCTTCTGGGGCGGAATCCCTGAAAAGAGGTAGCCGGGCATCGACCTTCCAAATTCGAGGATCAACCGGCTCTTTCCGATCCGGCGCCTTCCTCGTAGCACCACAAAGCTAGCCACCCCCTTCTTTTTCAGGAGGGCCAATTTCCGGAGCTCATCCCGCCGTCCGATAAAGGGCTTCATTCCCTCAGGATACTGGACCAAACCGACAAATGTCAATCTTGTTCAGCGATTTTGACCCCAAATCCGCTGAACAACATCGACAAATGTCATTCTTGTTCAGCGATAGAAAACGCATCTCCTTGAACATCAGTAACAAAGCCTAATTTCATATAACCTAGAGGCACTCCGTCAGCGACTTGTTGAAGAGGGTCAGGACACCATGGAGGGTCACCTCTTCTTTCGACTGGAAGAGCTGCCGATGGGATTTCTGCAGGGCAGAGTGCCCCTGAACTAGGAGGGTGCTGTGATTGAGCTTTATGCTCTGCACCACATCGGTCAGCAAATTGTGGATGTGCTCCTGGTTGTCGAGGTCTTTAAGGATTTTCCCAATACCGCCCCATAACGTCTTTCCAAGCTGGGTATTATCATTCTCATATAGAAGCCCCACAACGGTTTTGCTCAGCTCGACACGGAGATCGATAATCACCTCGGCTAGAGTGAACAGCGGCGACTGCGGATTCTCCTTAAAGGAGACCTTCTGAATATTCTCCTTTAATTTATTCCCCTGACTCTGAATACCAAGCTGAATTGCGTCCCTTATCATCCACAAAGCTGCCTGAGGCCCTAGTGTTTTAACCAGCTCCTTCAACAGGGCATCGGTTTCCTCTGAGGGAAGATGGGGAAGCATTTTATGCCACGTCAGCCCCTTCTCAACTAAGGCCTTGGGCTCGACCCCTCCCTCTATCAGTTGAAACAGCGTCGGTAGGGTCTCTCCTAGGGCCTCGTCAATGGCAGCGAAAAAGAGCCCACCCCCTGTTTCGGGTATTGCACCCTTTACCCCTACTATTGCCTTGTCAAGGTTGGTCAGGACTTTCTCAAATCCCTTCTGCTTCTTCGATGGGCTATCATTACTGGCCGGCCATGGGGCTCCTCCTGTTCCCGCCCCCTTTTCGGTGATCAGTTTGAACAGCTGGCGGATACCCCCAATGAGGGCCTGGCGCACCTTCTCATCGGTAGCGTAGAGCTCCAGTTTCTCCTTCGACAGGGCACCTTTGATTGCCTCGACTCTCTTGTTGAAGTCCTCATCTGATACGCCCGCATATTTCGCTTTGAGAGATAAAGGCGGAGGCGGCTGTTTCACCGGCTGCTCTAAGGGCTGTGACCCCTGCTGAAGCTGGTTGATGCGCTCGATAAGGTTATTGTTAGCCTGTAAAAGCTCCTTAAGCTGGTCCTCGAGCTTTTTTTGCTCAATCAGGAGTTTATTCTTCTGGCGAGCATCCTCATCCGCTTTAGACTGGAGGTCTTCCAGCCGGTCACTCAGCCTGGTATAGGCATGGTAAAGGGCAAAGGTGGTGCCGGCCAAAGCAGTAATGGTGAAAAGCTTCTGCCCATTTGAGAGCTGACGAAAACTCTCCGGAAGAAGGGAGGAGGGAAAACCCAAAATATTTCTTATAATAGACACTAATTACCTCAACTTTTTGCAAGTATTATAAGGAGTGAGGCAATTAGTGTCAAAGAGGGAGTTGGACACCCGAATTGCCAGCTACTAACGGCTATTCTCCGGCGGATATTAGCTCTCAGAACCGGCTCTGGAAACCGATCTCCCCTCGGATAAAAGGCGTTAGTAGCTGGCAAGTCGGGTTTAGACGCAGGGTGCTTGACATTAGAAAAATAATTTCAAAACCTTTTCTCTGTACCTTGGGTCAGTAGCTGCCAATAGCCGCTTCCCGGCTTTACCCACCTTCACGGTCTTTTCCTTAGTCAGGGCATTCAAG
>JBFWPF010000038.1:0-10186 GCA_050250135.1 Parachlamydiales bacterium
CCTTGAATGCCCTGACTAAGGAAAAGACCGTGAAGGTGGGTAAAGCCGGGAAGCGGCTATTGGCAGCTACTGACCCAAGGTACAGAGAAAAGGTTTTGAAATTATTTTTCTAATGTCAAGCACCCTGTTTCCCCTATTGATTTTCTTGCTGAAGGAGATGTCTTGCTCCTCCATAAAAGAACTGTAGATAGGTACGGCGGTGAACTGGGTATTCGGGACCACGGTCTTCTAATCTCCGCTCTTTCTCAACCTAAGGCTACCTTTGGGGGTCACTATCTTTGCGCAACACTGCAAGAAATGGGCGGATGTTACCTCTATCATCTTGTGGCCAATCATCCCTTTTTAGATGGCAATAAACCGATCGGCACCATTTGTGGGCTGACTTTTCTGCAAATCAATGGCATCCCTTTACCCAAAAGAACTCCATCGAATGACACCCTGTACCGTTTTGTAATGGAGGTCGCACAAGGGAGATGCTCAAAACGGGAGGTGCTAGATCAATTTCTAAGCTGGTTCGGTAAAACCCCAATATCTCGCCCCATTTTATGACTCCCCTTGCTGAACAGATGAGGCCGAAGCGGCTCGAGGAGGTGGTAGGGCAGGATCTGGCCTTTATCCATCATGTGATTGAGGCAAAACGCCCCCTCTCGCTGATATTGTGGGGGCCGCCCGGCTGCGGCAAAACGACGATTGCCCGCTTGTACGCCAAGGCCTTTGGGGCCAAAATGCTCACCTTTAGCGCGGTGACCAGTGGGATTGCCGACCTCAAAGCGGCAGTGAAGGAGGCTAAGAGCACCCCCCTCCTAAGTCGGTACACACTTCTTTTTGTCGATGAGATCCACCGGTTCAACAAGGCCCAGCAGGATGGCTTCCTCCCCTATTTGGAAGATGGGACGCTGGTTTTGGTGGGAGCGACGACCGAAAACCCCTCCTTCTCCCTCAATGACGCCCTATTGTCCCGGGTAAGGGTGCTCCAGCTCAAGGCGCTCGATGAGGGGGCGCTGGGGGCGCTGCTGGACCGGTATGAGGGGGAGTTGCCGGTTGATGAAGCAGGAAGGGCTTTGCTGATCGAGCTGGCGGCGGGCGACGGGCGGGCCCTCTACAATTTGGTAGAGAACCTGCGGGGCGCCAAGGGGAAGCTGGGGCGGGAGGAGCTGCTGAAACTGCTGCAGCGGCGGGCGGCGCTCTATGACCGGAAGGGAGAGGGGCACTACAACCTGATCAGCGCGCTCCACAAGGCGGTCAGGGGGAGCGATCCCGATGCGGCACTGTACTGGTTTGCCAGAATGCTCGAGGGGGGAGAGGAGCCGCTCTTTATCGCAAGGCGATTGATCCGGATGGCGAGCGAGGATATCGGCCTTGCCGACCCCGAAGCGCTGAAACTGGCCGTAGCGGCCAAAGAGGCCTACCAGATGCTCGGCACGCCTGAGGGAGAATTGGCGCTCGCCCAGGTGGTGGTCTATTTGGCACTGGCGCCAAAGAGCAACCGGATCTACACCGCCTACAAGGGGGTGAGGGCGAAGGCGAGGGAGAGTACCCACCTGCCCCCTCCTGCTCATATTCTGAATGCGCCTACGAAGTTAATGAGGGAGCTGGGTTATGGGGAGGGCTACCGCTACGACCATGATGAGGCGGGGGCGTTTAGTGGCCAGGACTACTTCCCGGATGGGATGGAGCGGCAGCGCTTTTATGAGCCGGTGGAGAGGGGTTTTGAGCGGGAGATGATCAAGCGGCTCGAGTATTTTAAAAAAAGGCGGGAAGGGATAGGTTAGGGGCATGCGTACCCTTTTTCTTGCCTCCTTTTTGCTGATCACCACAACGCTCTTTGCCGAGTGCGCGAGCTGCCACAACCAGCCTGCTGGGTGGATGGGCCACCGGGGCTCCTGCTCCCCTAGTCCCCTCCCCCGCCTGATGTGCAACGGCTACTGGGAGGTGTTTGGAGAGGCCCTCTACCTGAGACCCACGACCTGTGACTTGGGCTTTGCCATCAATGATCCCCGCACTATTCCCAATCCGGGCACTGAGATCCTGAGCTGGCTGCCACAAGGGAAGGGGCATTCGATCGACCCCGACCACGACTGGGGCTCCCGGATTGGGATCGGCCTCCTCTCGGGCTGCGGCGATGTTCGCGCGGTCTACACCCGCCTCCATACCCGCCAATCGGCCGATGCCCTCCCGAAAAATAACGGGGGGATCTGGGTCACCTATGCCCATCCTGCCACGGCCCAATTCACCCCAGGGTTTAACCCCTTCGTCGACGGGACGCCCACTGACGGGATACCCACCTTTGCGACAGCCTCTATCCGCTTTGACTACGATGCGGTCGACCTCCAGTGGGGCTCGCGCGCCCTCCTCAAGTGTGAGCTTGCCCTCCGCTCTGCCCTGGGCCTCCACTTTGCCTACATCGACAGTCGCTTTGCCGACTACTGGCAAGGGACCGAATTCGATCAGTTTCCTGCTGAGCTCTTCACCGAAATCATCACCAACCGAAGCCGCCGAAAAAGTTGGGGTGTAGGCCCTGCAGCTGGCCTCGATGTCCACTATCCGCTTGCTTGCGGCTTTGGCTTTGAGGGGCACCTTGGAGCGGCCCTTCTCGTCGGCAGTCGGAGTGAGACACGGGAGGGTAGACGCCTGACTTTCCTCCTTCCCGATACCCTTGAGCGCGATCAGCACCTCGATGTCAAAACGGGCAACCGAAACGGCCTCGTCCCCTACCTGACCGCAAGACTCGGCCTCGACTACCTCTGGTGCTGCGAGTGCCGCTTTACCCTGCAGCTTGCCTTTGGGTATGAATTTGAGACCTACATCAACGCGATTGAGGCCTACCGCTACAACGACAGGCGGGCCACTGGACAAACGGAGTGCAGCGACTTTAGCCTAAATGGCCTCTACCTGCGTGTGAGAGTCATCATCTAGCACACTTGGTTTAATTCTTGCGCTATTAACGCCCGTTTAATACCCTCTTAGCCAACACAAGATCGCACGCCCTTAAAAAGTGATGGCAGGCGGCCTCTTAACGAATCGAGACAGCTGATTGAGCTCGCTCCGATGCCCATAGCCCACGTGCTATGGGCATCCGAGCGAGCCCACCAAGATGGCCGATGGAGCACGAGGACGAGGCC
This sequence comes from Parachlamydiales bacterium, assembly GCA_050250135.1. Taxonomy (GTDB): domain Bacteria; phylum Chlamydiota; class Chlamydiia; order Chlamydiales; family JAFEGQ01; genus JBFWPF01. The sequence continues at coordinate 3,123 of JBFWPF010000038.1, forward strand.
ACAACTTTTTAAGGGCGTACGCAAAATCGCTTAACGCTGGAGGACGCTAGTGGAACCCGTAAATAACAGAGACACCCATGACGACCCACCTATTATCAATCAGGATATTCATGACGACCCACCTATTATCAATCAGGATATTCATGACGACCCACCTATTATCAATCAGGATATTGTGGCTCAACCGAAGCACGTTTCACCCGAAATTGACCTGCGTGAACAGATCCAAAAGCTAGTCCTTTGCCGAGATCTGTTTGGAGAAAACTTGCGAAAGGTTAAGAAATGGAACCTCCCCGATCTAGCAACAAAATACCTGGGCTACCCTGAAATGATGCTCGATCTCAAGGGTGTGCTTTTGGACCAAATCCGGTTTAAAGAGCTTAAGCCGAAGGACCCGATCTTCTTCACCCTCCATGAAGCGATCCGGCAGCTAGGGAAAATGAAGGGATTAACACTCGAACAGAGTCAGCTGGTCGAATGCATCAAGACCGGATATCAGGAATACATCTCAAACGTGTGTCAAACATCGGGCAAAGCGCGTATTGCCCTGATCAAGGGGGATGCCCACCTCCAGACCATGAATGATACCTATAAGATCAGCCGCAAGATCGGGCGCCAGCTGATCTCGTGGGGAAAGTACGATTCACTACCCAAGAAGAATGCCTACGGCTCGAGCATCGTTAGCCAAGTGGGGAATATCCATGCAAAGAAGCAAGGCCTGGGCGGAGAGCTTAATCCCGGCAAGGAGTATGCCATCGACCTGCTCAAGAACCTCCTACTTGAAGCCGGGGGAACTCCCACCGAAATCGTAGTGGTGAAAAACGTCTTTTACCATAACGCAACAGGACCCGAATACAAGGAAGATCTCAAGAAGAAGCACGCTACGACGGTCCACTACGACCAACGCCTCTCATTCGAGGAGATCTTCGCCAGTCAACCAGAGCTGAAGGACAACTACCCCTTTGTCCCCACCCGTGAGGAGAGCCTCCTCCAGATCTCCCGTTCAGTGGATGGCAAGAATTTTTTTGACGTGATCCAACAGGGGAAGGCAAAGGTCGACAACTTCACCCTAGTGATGCTGCTTGATGCCATAGTCGGAGCTAGCGACAGCCGGTCGGACAACTTCATGTACCACAATGGCATTCTCACCTGTATCGATCAGGATCATGGCTTGGATCCTGAAGTCGAGATGGCAGGTGAGAACCACTTTTTGGGGATCAAATCACTTCTGTTTTGTCTGCCTGAGATGGATGAACGGCCCGACCCGAATGTGATGAATCACCTAGCTAAGATTGAGCCTGCTACTCTCCTGATCAGTTGGCTCCACCGGTTGGATGAGCAAAACACCCTCTACAACCGATTGAAAGAGGAGAAGGTGCTGAGACCGGATGAGTTTGAGAACTGCCACTTCCCCTTCATGCTCCCCGATGCCAGCGTTCTCCCCCGCCTTTACCAGCTACTTTTGAAGGTCCAGAAGGGGGTCCAGGCAAAGCCCAAAGACCACTGGGCGCTCCTTGAAGGGCTTTACCCTGTGCTCACCGCTTGCATGAAAGAGGTGAAAAAAAAGAGCAAACAAGATCTGGTGCGTGCCCAGGACCTGATCTTTGATTGGGACAGTGAGAACAAGGCCAAGCTCGATCATCCCATGCCGATCAAAACCCTCCTTCCGGCAGAGGAGTTCGAGAAGATTGAGCCCATTCTCCCGAAACCAGAGAAGCGCGAAAAGCTCAAGCCAGTCACCCTTTCCGAAGCGATGGAGAGCCTTCTGTGGGTCTGCCCCACTCCTGCCAGCCTCCTCAACCAACTCTCACCTGAGATAAAACTGGGTTGCTTACCGATTCATGACCCTAACCTCTCCGACAAAGAGCTTGATTCAGCTCTGCTAAAAATGAAGTGGGTCAAACGGGTGACCCTTTTCGACTGCCCCAGACTCACGGCGGGAGGAATACAGCTTCTCCTCAACCACCGGAAAGACCTTGAGGTTACCCTAGGCGATGGCCTCAACCTTGACGACAAGGGGATTCAGACCGTTGTGAATGAGGCCGTCCAGCATGGGCAAAAGCTCTCCTTTCAGCTAACGCCCCATGCCCCCCCCTTTCCCATTATTGATGGGAGCCTAGCCTCCGTGCAAGAGCTGCACATAGCCTTTATCCAAGCGGCGCTTCTCAAAAAGGAGAACTTAGCGAGAGGGCTTAAACTTCTCGGCGTCAACCCCAATGCCCCAATGGATGTAAACGCCCTTATGCCCTTCTTTAAGGGGCAAGGAATCGCTGTTGAGGGGCTTTCGGGCAGAAGTCTGATGCACCTTGCCGTCATGACGGAGAATCATGACCTCCTTCAGTTCCTCCTCAGCCTCGGCCTTCCCCTGCCGGCGATGGCGGGAACAAAGATCACCCCCTACCATGTGGCTGCCCAGAGGGGAAACCTCATCGCAATCGCGGCGATCGGTAACGCCGGGCATCCGATCGATCACACCGATAGTGAGGGACTCACGCCTCTGCTCTGGGCCATCAAGGGGCAGCAGGAGCCAGCTATCTCGGCTCTGATCGCCCAAAAGGCTAACCTCAATGTGGTCACCTCGGAGAAGAAGACCATCCTCCATCTCGCCTGCGAGTATGGTCCCGCCTCTATTGTTAAGCTCCTCCTTGAAAAAGGGTGTATCCCCCAGCTTTCGCAACAGGACGATAGCGGGAGGCTTCCTCTCCACTATGCCTGCTATGGAGTTGAGACACCCGACGTGGTTGAGTTGTTGATCGAGATTTTTAAGCAGGGCCAGGGGGTCTCGCTGAGCCCTCTCGACGGTATTAAAAAGACACCCCTCCACCTTGCCCTTCATCACAACAAGGTTAGGTCGGCCCTACTGCTCATCCGCGCAGGGGCCAATTTGACCCTGACCGATCTGGACGGAAACACTCCATTTGATGTGGCGATCGATAAGGCCCGCTTTGATCTCCTCCCCTTCCTCCTCAACCCCATGCTCGACTTTGAGACCCAGACTCAACAAGTGGTGCCTATTGACAACCCTAAGCTCCACTATTTGGGATGGCTCCAGCAGGCCAGGCTTAAGGGGGATATCCCTTGTCAGATCCTCGCCCTAGATCATCTAGGGTCTCTCGAGTTGGAAAAAGGGGAATTAGAGGGGGCTGCCCATCACTTCAACGGGGCTATTCAGCTCCTTTCCCAACTCAACCTCCCCCAGAAAAAAGCAGCGGAGACCTTCTTATTCCGCCGCCTCGAAATTCTGGAGGCAACCTATCTCAAGAATGAGCTCGGGGGGATTGTGAGAAAGCGGAAACTCGCCTTCACCTCAGAGCAGCGCTCAGAGCTGGCAAAGATCCGGGAGGAGGCTAAAACGGCCCTGCTAGGGAATCAGCCTATCGAAAACGTGATGCATGGGCTCACCAAAGGGTACATCACACTCCTTGCCAACCTAGCTCAAGAGGTGGAGGCTCGGCTCAATGACACCTTGAAGGCCCGATTCGATCAACTGGTGAAGAGCAAAATCGGTCAAGAAAATAAGGTTCGACAAGAGAAAAATCTAAAAGGTGAGCTGGACTCAAAAAGGAAGGGTCAGATCGAGCAGGAGGTGAAAAATCAGCTGGGGATCACCAATACCCCTTGGTGCCTCATTGCGACCGGCCCCCTCGCTAGGGGAGAGCTTGGCCCCTACTCCCCCATCCCCTACGGCCTCTTGGTAGGGGATAAGCAGCCGGCATCCAAGCTCTATTTCAGCCGCTTCTTGAAGCTACTTAACCTGATGATCCTCAATATGGGTGAGACACCCGTTACGTACCTCGATCAGGGTCCCAACAACCTGATAGAGGGATTCCGGATCTGCAAAGGGACCCACCAGCCCCTCTATGCCACCCTTGATGAGTTCCTTCAAAGGCAGCACGGGTGGCAGAACGAGCACCCGATAGCGGCCTTCTACCGAACCATTACCCCAATCTATGGGACCCATAGCCTCTTCAACTCCTACCTGAAGAGCTTCAACGATACCTACAGAGGGCAGTCGGGCCTGATGGGAATGTTCGGCCCCCCTAAGACCCAAGAACGGGGGCTGCAGTATCTGAAGACCTTTCTTGGAGCGTATAAATTCCCGGTGCTGAAGGGGGAGGCATATGAGTTTCCCGACCTGAATAAGTACCTCATCCACCCCTTTTCTGAGATTTTTGAGGGGCTCTCCCTCTACTACGATCTCTCCGCGACCGATCTTTGCGGGAAAGTGGAGGAGCTCTACCAGAAGAAGGTCCTCAACATCGATGCCAAAAATAACCTTCACAAGGCTATTACCGCTCTCTACCGTCTCCAGTGCGCCCTCCATCTGGACGCTAAGAGCGAAAGCAATCGCCTTGCCTTCCCGCTTCCCGAGGGGAGCCTCCTTTCGGAAAGGCCCTTCTTCGATGAGGTAACGACGATCTTTCAGGTCCTCCTTCCTCTCCACCTAGCCGCGACAGCGCTGGTTGACACGACAGGAAAGAAAAACCCCTTTGAGAATAACACCCTCATGAACAAAAACTTACGCGAACTTTCAGCTAATAACTCCTCTGAAAAAAACCTCAACATCAAGTCGGATAAGGAGGAAAAGTAGCCGTGCATGTTCACGAGGGGGAGTCCCCTCATTAGGGGACGCCGGTTACAAAGATCTCAGCCTAAAGTAGGAGCTCATAGCCATAGCCATGGGCGTCCGAGCGAAACCCACAAGGTGGCCGACGCAGCAAGAGGATGACGCCATAACTCTTTAACCCCTGATTGTGACCTATCGTCCAGGGGGCGCGGCAGATGGTAGTCAGATAGCGCACATCGTGACGAGGCCAGGTCTTTAGACCTGGGTGAGGAGGGATGTCCGCTAGATGGCCACCAGCTGTAGATGCCCTCTGGGCGATAGGTCGCAATCAGGGGTTTAAGGGCGTACCTTCAAAGCCAAGTTGATCAGGCCGCCGTGGAGGACCATCTCATCCTCCCCATCGCTGAGATCATGGGTGACGGTAAACTCGTACCCTTGAGTCTTGTTGCGCACGAGAAACTCCTTGGAGCGCTTCTCTATCGTCTCGCGGACATTCTGGATCTCGAGCACATCCCCCTGTTGGATCTTATTGTAGTCCTCATCCCGCTCAAACTTGAGCGGGAGCACCCCGAAGTTGATCAGGTTCTTCCTGTGGATCCGGGCATAGCTCTTGGCAATAACGGCGCGCAGACCGAGGTAGCGGGGTGCAATCGCCGCATGCTCTCTCGAAGAGCCCTGCCCGTAATTCTTCCCGCCAATCACAAAGGAGCCCGTTTTCTGATGCTCCATCGCCCGGTCGTAGTAGGACTCATCGACCTGAGAGAAGGTGAACTTGCTGATCTCGGGAATATTCGAGCGGAACGGGAGGACCTTAGTGCCGGCGGGAAGAATCTCATCGGTTGAGATGTTATCCCCCATCTTCAGGAGGACGGGACCCGAGAGGGTATCCTCCAGTGTCCCAAACTTCGGCAACGGCTTGATGTTAGGGCCCCGGATCAGCTGGGTGACCTTCCCCTTAGGAGGAGGGGCATAGACCGATTCGGTGTTGATCAGGACCCGCTTGGGCTCCTTCACCTTGGGGTACCTTCCGTAGGAGCGGGGATCGGTGATCTTTCCCGTCAAAGCGGACACAGCCGCCGTTTCGGGGCTGCAGAGGTAGACCGAGTCCTCCTTGGTGCCGGAGCGGCCCGGGAAGTTGCGCGGGTTGGTCCGAAGGCTGTTGCGACCCGATGCGGGCGCCTGCCCCATCCCGAGACACCCGTTACAGCCGGGCTGGTGGATCCTAGCGCCCGAAGCGATCAGCGACTGGAGCTGCCCATACTCGGTTAAGTTCTGCAGGATTTGGCGCGACGTCGGGTTGATATCGAAGGAGACATGCTTGGCAATCTGCTTCCCCTCAACGATAGAGGCGGCAATCGCAAAGTCCCGAAAACCGGGGTTCGCTGAGGAGCCGACCATCGACTGATAGATATCCCGCCCCTCGACCTCTCTTACCGGCACCACATTCCCCGGGCTGCTCGGGCAGGCGATCAGCGGCTCCAGCTTGGAGAGGTCGATCTCATCCTCCTCGTCATACTTGCACCCCTTGTCGGCCAAAAGCTCGACCCACTCCCCTCCCCGCTTCTGCGAGACCATAAAGGCCTTCGTCTCCTTATCGGAGGGGAAGACCGTCGTCGTCGCCCCAAGCTCAGCTCCCATGTTGGCGATCACGTGGCGGTCCATGGCTGTTAGGTGCTCAAGACCGGGGCCGTGGTACTCGATGATTTTCCCCACCCCTCCGCTCACATCGTAGCGGCGGAGCATCTCGAGGATGATATCCTTGGCGCTCACCCAATCGGGGAGTCTTCCTGTCAGCCGGATCCCCATGATTTTGGGCATTTTGACCGTGAAGGGGTGGCCCGCAATCGCCATCGCCACCTCCAATCCCCCGGTCCCAATCGCCAGCATCCCCAGCGATCCGGCCGCCGGCGTATGGCTGTCGGAGCCCAGGAGGGTTTTGCCCGGAATCCCAAAGCGCTCCATGTGGACCGGGTGGCTCACCCCGTTACCCGCCGGGCTGTAGTAGATCCCAAACTTCTCGCAGGCCGACTGAAGGAAGACGTGGTCATCGGGGTTTTTGAAATCGGTCTGGAGGAGGTTGTGGTCGACATATTGGGCCGACAGTTCGGTTTTCGCCCGGTCGAGCCCCATCGCCTCAAGCTCAAGCATCACCATCGTCCCCGTCGCATCTTGCGTCAGCGTCTGGTCGATCCGGAGCTGGACCTCCTCCCCGATCTCCATCACCCCCGACATCAGATGGCTCTCAATCAACTTGTGGGCAACCGACTTGGCCATAATGCTCTCCTCCTAACGTCCTTTTCTTCCGCTCATATAGAGTAGAGGGGAATTTTTTGGCAGAGAAAACCGACCCACAAGCCTGTCAGGCTAAAGCGTACCCGTTTAGCGTGTGTAGACGCAAAAAGGGAATGTCTAGTAAAACGTTTGCATGCAGATTCCTCGCCCAACCAGCCTTGAAGAAGCGTGCTCTATCATCGAGCGCCTCGAAGCTCGAATTGCT
>JBFWPF010000039.1:0-9765 GCA_050250135.1 Parachlamydiales bacterium
AGCAATTCGAGCTTCGAGGCGCTCGATGATAGAGCACGCTTCTTCAAGGCTGGTTGGGCGAGGAATCTGCATGCAAACGTTTTACTAGACATTCCCTTTTTGCGTCTACACACGCTAAACGGGTACGGCCAACAGGACTCCTCCTTTAAGGATAAACTGAGGCGCGAACCGGGAGCGGCTTACTCTTACCAGAAATCGCTCTAAGACGAGATTTTGCCATAGGGTGGGAAGGTCGATGTGTTGCTCTTCCGATAGTTTACGAAGCTTGGCCCTGAACGATTGCTCAAGTGGCGTCATCATGTGGTTAGGCTCAGTATGTAGGGCCGCAACTTGACCCGGAATTGCCTAGCATAGGTAGAGAGCTTTCTAAGGTCGGGGCGATAATCTTTGGCTTCGAGGTAGGCCCGGAGTGCTTTAATCGCAATTTCTGGACTCAGATACCGGAATGCATCCACGATACACCGCTCCCGATCAAAAATCATTACCCTGTATTCCCCCATGCAAATCGATTCACGACCTATTTCGGTGTTTCGCATTTTGACGATATGCGCAAAGCGACGCACTGGAACCCGCTGAGCATGGGGAATCGCGATCCAATGTTCGCGAGGTAATTCGTCGGTCAGACCATAGTAGTCCAAAGCCGAAATCAAGCAAATTACCCCATTAGGGACAGTTGATGCAATCAAAGCTAACGCCTCTAGCGTGATATCCACCTGAGGGGTGTAGTCAGATGACCTATAGATCCCTCGGGCGATCCGTTCGAGGGCTCCGATCTTCACCAAGTAGGTCAGGGCGTAGGAGGGAATCCCAAGTTGACCAGCTTCTGCTGCCGTGAAGGAGGGACGTTTCAGCAAGGGAGCTAATCGTTGGTGATAGCGGGATCGACTCATCATAACCCTAATTCTTATAAACGCCCCCAATAATGTCAACCGGGGACGTTTATAAGAATTATGATTTCCATGCTGCTTATAACCAGCCGTTTATGATTTTCCAGACATGCAGCTGATCTAAAAGTGGGGGAGCGCTATCCTCCTCTCTATGCATCCCGAGTTTACAGTCGAGCGGCAGGAGCCGATTAAGGAGATTAACGCCCGCCTGATTCAGCTCCGGCACAAAGGATCGGGTGCCCGGGTGATCCATATCGCTTGCGATGATCCGGAGAATCTTTTCTGCTTGGGCTTTAGGACAGTGCCCGAGAACTCCAACGGAGTAGCCCACATCCTAGAGCACACGGTCCTTTGCGGCTCAAAAAGGTACCCGGTTAAAGACCCCTTCTTCTCGATGACCCGGCGGAGTCTGAATACCTTCATGAACGCGATGACAGGCCCCGATATGACCTTCTACCCAGCGGCCTCGCAGGTGAAGGAGGACTTCTATAACCTGCTCGATGTCTACCTCGATGCGGTCTTCTTCCCCAACTTGCTAGAGCTCTCCTTTAAGCAGGAGGGGCATCGGCTAGCCTGGGACGGGAAAGAGCTGAGTTATGAGGGGATCGTCTTTAACGAGATGAAGGGGGCGCTCGCCTCTCCCGATGCACGGATCTGGAAGACGCTGGCTAAAGCGCTCTATCCCGACTCCCCTTACGGTTTTGAATCGGGGGGGGACCCCAAGCAGATCCCCACCCTCACCTATGAGGGGCTAAAGGCCTTTCACCGGACCTACTACGACCCAAGCCGGTGCCTCTTTTTCTTCTACGGCAACCTTCCGCTTGAGGGGCATCTCGAGCGGATCCACGAGCGGGTGCTCAAAGGGGTTAAGGGGAGGGAGCCCCCCTCGCCAATCCCCCACCAAAAGCGCTTTGCAAAGCCGGTGGCGATCGAAGGGCGCTACCCCTGTGAGGAGGGGGACCGCCACATGGTGTGGATCGGCTTTTTGACCTGCAGCGCCACCGAGCCGCTAGAGATCTTGGCCCTTTCGGTGCTGGAAATTGCCCTCATGGGGAGCGATGCGGCGCCCCTTAAGCGGGCCCTTCTCGAGTCGGGACTCTGCCAGCAGGCCTTCTCCTTCTTTGAACCCGATCTCCTCGACGTCCCCCTCTGCATAGGGACCAGGGGGACCCCTCCCGGCAAGGGAGAGGCGCTAGAGAGGTTAATTCTGGAGGAGCTGCGAAAGATTGCAGAAGAGGGGTCGGGTAACCGACTAGTCGAGGGGGCCATCCACCAGCTCGAGTTCGACCGCCTTGAGATCGCCGGCGAGGGGGAGCCTTACGGCCTGACCCTCTTTGAGCGGACCGTCCCCCTCCTCCTTCATGGGGGGGATCCCAAGGATGGGCTCGAGATCCACACCCTCTTTCAGCGGCTGCGGGAGCGGTTTGCCGATCCGGGATATCTCGGGCTGCTGATTCACCGCTACCTGCTCGACAACCCCCACCGGGTTCGGCTCGACATGGTTCCCGACCCTAAGCTGGACGAGGAAGAGGAGGAGGAGGAAGGGAAAAGGCTCAAGGAGATTCAGGCGGGGATCAGTGCCGAGGCGCTCGAAAAATTGCGGGAGGAGGGGGAGAGGCTGACCCACTTCCAAGAGGAGCAGGAGGGGGCCGATCTCGAGATCCTCCCCAAGATCGAGATCGGGCAAATCCCCAGGGAGGTGGTCGACTATCCCCTGGAGAGGGCGGAGTGTGGCGATCTGACGGTCTTTGCCCACACCACCTTTACCAATGAGATCCTCTACGCCCAGCTCCAGTACCCCCTCCCGCCGATAAGCGAGGAAGAGCTCCCCTACCTGAGGCTGCTAACCGGGATGCTCGCCCAGGTAGGGTGTGGGGGGCGGAGCGCGATGGAGAACCTCGCCTATATCCAGGAGCACACAGGAGGGGTCGGATCGGACCTCTCCCTCAATGTAGCCCTCTCAGGCCCCCTCCTGCCGATGATTAGCGTGGGAGGGAAAGCGCTGGGGAGGAAGGGGGAGCCCTTCTTCAAGCTGCTGGGTGAGATGGCGCGAAGTGCCGACTTTACCGACAAGGGGAGGATCGAAGAGCTGATGATGCAGCACCTCTCTCAGCTAGAAAACACCCTCACCCAAAGGGCGATGAGCTACGCCACCCTGCTCGCGGGAGCTCCCCTGTCGGCCGCCGGGGCGATCCAAGAGCGGTGGTATGGGATCGACTACCTCCAGTTTATCCGGGGGGTAAGCGGGGTAAGCGAGCGGCTAACCGAACTCTATCACCGCCTCTTCTCCCGAAAGCCCGATCTGGTCGTGGGGTGTGGCCCCGAGCAGTTAACTGAACTTTTTAATAGAGGTTTTTACGGCCTAGATGAGGTGGGGGGAATGGGGGGCAAGGGGTGGGAGCCCTCCTTTGCACTGCCGACTATCCCTTCACAAGGGCGGCTGATCGCCTCCCCAGTGGCGTTCACCTGCCGCGCGCTAAAGAGCCTCCCCTATCTCCACCCCGATGCCCCGGCCATGCTCTGCCTGGCCAAGCTGCTAAACAACCAGACCCTCCACCGGGAGATCCGGGAGAAGGGAGGCGCGTACGGAGCGGGCTCCCGGTACGATCCTAGCCTTGCGACCTTCCACTTCTACACCTACCGCGATCCCCACTTAAAGGAGAGCCTAGCCGCCATGGATCTTGCGGTAGGCAAGGTAGCGAGGGGTGAGGTAGAGCAGCGCGATCTGGAGGAGGCGATTTTGGGGGTGGTCCAAAAGATGGACACCCCCGTCTCCCCCGGTAACCGGGCTGCCCTCAGTTACGGAAGGTGGCTGGTGGGGAAAGAGAGGGGGATTCGGCAAGCCTTTCGGGATCGCCTCCTCCAGCTCAGTGGAGAGGATCTCATCGGGGCATGCCGCAACCACCTCGCCCCTCAGATGGAAAAAAGCACTGTCGTGAGCTTTGCCGGCGAGGAGCTGCTCAAAGGATCGGGCCTTCCGGCCTCTGAAATTTGACCTGAGCAGGCCTAGCCGTTATTCTGGCTGGGAAAAACCGGAGCCCCTCCTATGTTTTGGCTGATCACACTGACCTCTGTACTTAGTTGGTGGTGGCCCAACCACGATAACTCTAACGGCGCGATGTTTGGTGCTGACCTGAAGCACTCCTGCGTCTATGACTGTACTCCCCTCCTCCACCAGCCGACGTTAAAGTGGCAAAAGGGGCTCGATAGCTACTTGGAACGGCCACCCGTTGTGTGTGGGGATCGGGTCATCTGCTGCACGACGGCAGGGAGCCTCTACGTCCTCGATGGGGCCACCGGAGCGGTCGAGTGGCAGGTGCGGGTAAAGGGGCAGTTTGCGACGGCGCCCGCTGTGGCAACCGAGGCGGGTATTCTGGTCGCTGGGTCAACGGCGGGGCTCGTCTACGCCTACGATTGCAAGTCGGGGGAGATGGCCTGGCTCGAGCGATTTGGGACGATGACCTCCTCTCCAGCGGTAAGTGAGGGGATCCTCTACCTCGGCACCCAGGAGGGATACGTGGTCGCCGCCGATGTCGAGACCGGGGACGGCAAATGGACCACGCCAATTGGAGGGGTGGTCGACGGAGCGATCGCCATCGATGTCGACACCGAGACGCTCTATGCCAGCGCGGGTGGAACCCTCTATGCCCTCGACACGGAGAGTGGCGGGGTTAAGTGGTCTAAGCGGCTCGGCAAAATGTGTGGCTGCTGCCCTGTCCTGAATGGGGGGCTGGTCTACATCGCCAATGAGCAAAACGAGCTCTGCGCGCTCCAGGGGAGCGATGGGTCGCTAGTGTGGAAGGTAAAAGGGGTAACGGGCTTTGCCACCCCCGCCATAGCGGGAGGGCTCCTCTTTTGGCCTACAGCGGCGGGTCTCTACTCCGCTATCGATCTAGCATCGGGAAAGATCAGGTGGAGCTTTAAAGCCAACGGCCTGATCTGCCGCGAGGTGGCGATCGCTGGAAATGCCCTCTACCTCCTGACCCAAAAAGGGATGGTCTACGCCCTCAACACCGACACCGGCAAGGAGCTGTGGCACTATGCCTTCAAGGGGTCGGGCCAGGCGGGACCCACTCTGAGCAGCAGTACCCTCTTCTTCTCCGATGGGAAGGGGACCCTCTATGCGCTTTATTAGAGCCCTACTGGGGCTCCTTACGACCCTGCAGCTGGGCTATGGGGCCGTTAATCCCTCTCCCCTCTACACGCCCCCAAAAAAGCCAAGCTACCGCTACGGGCATGCGCCAACGCCCGACGCCTATACCCGATCGATGTGGTGTGGCAGCACCGAGTTTGGAGCTGAAGCCCTCTTCTGGCGGCGGGAGGAGGGGGATTTTCTCTATGCGCTAACAAGCGAAGGGGGGATCGCGATGCTCAGAGGGGTCCGGCCCAACTACGAATGGGACTACCGGGTCTACCTCGGCTACCACCTCCCGATGGGCTGGGGCGCAAGGATCACCTATACCCGCTTTTACGACTCCTTTTCGGGCCGCGTCGAAGGGGGGATCTCCCTTTTTGGGGGTGATCCGCTCAATGGGGCAACCGGAAAGGTCTACCAGCGCTACCAAGCGGTCGATGCAGAGGTGATCGCCTCCCTATGCTGCAGCCGCTACGCCTCCCTGCTAGCCTTTGGAGGGGCGAGATGGCTCAGGCTTGCCCTCGATGAGCAGTACCACTATGAGCGGACGGTGGGGCCTTTGTTGACGGTGCAGCAGCGGGGAAAGTTCACAGGGACCGGCCCCCGCTTTGGGCTGCGAGGGGTGCTAACCCCTATCCCTTGCGGCTGTATGAACAACTTTGAGGTCGCCGGGCAGGTGGCGATCAGTGGGCCGATTGGGTCGCGCAGGAGCCGCTTTGTCGCCACCGAGCCCATCGTGGCGATGGGTAACGTGGGGCTCACCTACCCGAGCCGTACGCAGGTTATTCCCGGCTTAGAGATGAAGGTTGGGGCAGCCTATGCCTTTCGATGGATGGCCAACTCGTGGACCCTCTACATCGACTACGAGCAGCAGGTCTACCTCGACGCCGATCGGCGAGCAGGGGCCCTTTCCGAGAGCGGCCTACCGATGACTAACGCCCCCCTCCTCACCCTCTCTGGGGTGAATTTTGGCTTCCGCTTGCGGTATTGAGAGGAAACTCCCTCCCAGGTAGGATAGACTCCTATGTCATTTGAGAAACTGTACGACAGCGCCAAAGGGGCCCTTCTCGAGGACTACTTTTCCCTCCTGCGAATCCCCAGTGTCAGCGCCGATCCCGAATACCGAGCCGATGTGCTCAAGGGGGCCGACTGGGTCGAAGAGTACTGCCGCGAGAGCGGTCTGGAGGTAGAGCGGTGGGAGACCCCCCACTACCCCGTCATCTTTGCCCAATGGCTAGGCGCAGGAAAGGAGCAACCTACCCTCCTTCTCTACAACCACTACGATGTCCAACCGACCGACCCCCTTGAGGAGTGGGAATCTCCCCCCTTTGAGCCGACGGTGCGGGAGGGAGAGGTCTATGCGCGTGGGGCTCAGGACAACAAAGGGCAGCTGATCTACACCCTCGCCGCGGTAAGGGCCCTACTGAAACGGGATGGGCGACTTCCCGTTAATGTGAAGCTGCTGATTGAAGGAGAGGAGGAGAGCAAGAGCCTCGGCCTAGCCGAGGTCCTGGAGAGTAAGCGGGAGGCGCTCAAGGCCGACTACCTAGTCCCGGTCGACTTCGATATCCCCTCACTCGATCAACCGGCGGTGACGCTGGGGCTGCGGGGGATCGCCGCCTTTGAGATCACCCTAACCGGCTCCAAAGGGGATCTCCACTCGGGGCTTGCTGGCGGTGTCGTCTACAACCCCCTCCACGCCCTCACCGAGCTCCTCGCCTCCTTGCGCGATAAGAAGGGGCGGATAACGGTTGAGGGGTTCTACGATGATGTTGAGGAGCTCTCTCCTGAGGAGCGCAGGCGCCTCTCCCTTGACCGCGACTATGAGGGGGCCTTTGGCGCCCTTGCCAATGGGGGGGAGCGGGATAAAACGCCAGGCGAATCGAATTTGATTCGACCTACTTTGGAGATTAACGGGATTTGGGGCGGCTACACCGGCAAGGGATTTAAAACGGTCATCCCCGCCAAAGCACATGCCAAATTCTCCTGCCGACTCGTCCCCCACCAGGATCCCGACAAGCTTAAGGGGGCTATCGAAAAGCACCTCCGCAGCCACCTCCCCGAGGGGATGAAGCTCGATTTCCGCTACTATGGCGGCGATGTCGGCCTGCGCGCCTCGCCCGATGCTCCCCATGCTCAAGCGATCGCCGCCGCCTACACCAAGGTTTTTGGCAAACCCTGCCTCTACACCCTTACCGGGGGCTCTGTCCCGATCACCGCCCCTCTTGCCGAAGCGAGCGGCGCCATCCCCGCCTTTATGGGGCTTGGCCTCTCGACCGACAATCTCCACGCACCCAACGAACATTTCGGGATCGAGCGGCTCCGCCTCGGGTTTTTGGTTATCGCCCACTTTTTGCACATTCTTGGAGGATCCCAATGAAGCGTCTTTTCTTCGTTTTCGCCCTACTCACCCTCTCCCTGACGGCTGCCCCCACCAACAAAGAGCAACTCCGGGCCCTCTCGAAGGGATTTGCCTCAATTGCCAAGGAGGCGGCCCCCTCGGTCGTCTCGATCCGAGTCGAAGGGATGACCGCCGAAGAGCCCGATGAGCCGCTGGGCCCCGATTCGATGCATGACGAGCTCTTCCGCCGCTTCTTTGGAGGCCCAGGGCCCGGTATGCGCCGCCGATCGGTCCCCACCATCGGGCAAGGCTCCGGCTTTATCGTCAGCAACGAGGGGTATATCCTCACCAATAACCATATCATCCGAAAGCCCAAGAAGATCACCGTCTACCTCACCGACGGCCGAGAATTTGACGCTACCGTCGTCGGGACCGACCCCCAAACCGACCTCGCTATCATCAAGATCGACGCTCGAAACCTCACCCCCCTCAAGCTAGGCAACTCCGATGAGCTCGAGGTCGGCGAATGGGCCATCGCCATCGGCAGCCCCTTCGGCCTCGAGGAGACGGTCACCGTCGGGGTGATCAGCGCGAAAGGTCGCAACCAACTGCATATCAATGACTTCGAGGACTTTTTGCAGACCGATGCGGCGATCAATCCGGGCAACTCCGGGGGTCCCCTCCTCAACCTGGATGGGGAGGTGATTGGAATCAACTCGGCCCTTGCCACCGGGACAGGGGGGTATATGGGTATTGGCTTTGCTATCCCTTCGAATATGGCGCAGCGGGTGATGGACCAGCTGATCTCTAACGGCTCGGTAACCCGCGGCTATATCGGCATTGTCATGCAGCCGATCGACAAGGACTTGGCCGATTCCTTTGACCTTGAGAAGCCGAAAGGGGTGCTTATTGCCGAAGTCCTTCCCGACTCCCCTGCCGCTAAAGCGGGGCTTGAGCAGGGGGATGTGATCGTCGCCTTTAACGGGCAGCCGGTGGAGTCGATGGCGGCGCTGCGCAACAGCATCTCCCTCCTCGAGCCCGGCTCCAAGATCCGCCTGAAGCTCATCCGCAGTGGAAAGGCCATCAATAAGGCGGTAGAGATCGCCAAGTATCCGAAGGCGGGGGGAGAGCCGGGAACGCCGGCTCATTCGCTCGGTATTGAGGTGGAGCCCCTGACCGAGCAGACCGCCTCCCAGCTTGGCTACCGAGGTGAGGAGGGGGTCCTCGTCAAGAAGGTCGCCCCTGGCACTCCAGCCGCTTTGGTCGGCCTCCGCCCTGGCGCCCTTATCCTCCGCGTCAACCGAAAGGCCACACCAACCGTCGAGTCATTCCAAGAGGCCTTGGAGGAGACGCAAGAGAGTAAGAAGGTTCTTCTCCTAGTGAAGCAGGGTGAGGCGACCCGCTTTGTCTCGCTTAAGTGGTAACGTGCGCAAGGCAAATGGCCGGATGCGTCTACAAGAGCTAATACCAATCCCAAGAAATAAATTCACAAATTCAACTGAGGATTTTGGCCCTCGATGAAGAGCGGAGACCGACGCTAGCCTTGTAGGCTTGCGAGGTCGAGCTCAAAAGCGAGGGCCGAAAGACCAGTTGAATTTGTGAATTTATTTCTTGGGATTGGTATAAACGCATCTGCGCTCGTCTATTTGACAATAAAAGTAGATTGGTCGAGCATCCTCGATGCATCAACTCACAAGGGTCTTCTTTATGCGCCTGCTCCCAGTGCAATTAGCCCTATTCACATGGATTTATCTGTTTCCCGCCATCGCTCATGGGTACGATTCTCAGAAAGGTGATGCAGAGGAGACTCTGTCCACGAACTCCCTTACCTCCTGGCCCGAACACTTCGATAGTGAGCCACCATCTGACCATTCTCTAAGGCCCCCTCTCGACGAGAGCTTGCAATCGGGGCTTACGGGATGGCATGATTCTACAACAAGATGCTTCACCATTGTGGATAATAGCGGCAGTTACCAACTGTATTACGACGAAGATGGACGAACCATTATTATTGTCGACTCAAGGGGCGCTATCAGAACATTTCACCGAGATGCGAATGGGCATATTATAAGCGAAACTTATGCCAATCATACGACAGCACCCGCCATTGACTACTTCTATAATTGGGACGAGTCCGGCCATCTTCTTGAAGTCCATGCTTCTTGTGATCAAGCTACAACCCAACTGCTTCCCGCGGCTGGTAGCTCACAGTTAAATGGCGTTACCAGATCGACTGGCAGTTTCGGTGCTTTGTTAACCCCTAACCGCCAGACATCTTATACCAATCCTAAAAAATAAGTTCACAGGTTAATCAAAGGTGCTATATCCTCTTCTGAAAAGGAGGTGGCGCATGGCTGGAAAAATATTGAAGCCCTTGCACGGGATTGACCGGCATGATTTTG
>JBFWPF010000040.1:0-9723 GCA_050250135.1 Parachlamydiales bacterium
ATGAAATTGCATATCTTGAACCATTTTAGGGCGTTAGCTTGGCCAAGTTCATACGCCGTTTAAACGCCTTATCTAGGACAACGCCAGCCCGGCTTTTCTTGGAAGTAGATTTAGGCAACAAAGCCGGCTATGGACAAGATTTGAAGTTTTCAAGGATGATCCCAACCTCATAAAGGGGAGAGAACGGTGGAGCTTGTCACATTGAGCAGTGGGCCGGTGATTCCCCCTCTCCCCTCCCGCGAGCCCACCTTCCATGAGGGGGCTCTGAAAGCGGTGGGTGAACTTGGAGAAGCCCTTAAGGGGGGATCCTATGAGAGAGCAAGGCAATACGCGCTAGCCCTCGTTGACATTGGGGAAACGATTCTCTCAACGGCTGATAACCGCAGGTGCTTGTCTGATAAGCGGCTCGATTTCCGTCCGATAGCCAACGGGCTTATGGAGATCCTAAAGAGTGCCGACTACGAGTCGCAGGACGACCTAAAAGGGATTCTCTTTAGGGCGACCCGCCTCTTCATGAGCATGACTTTTGTCAAATACAAGGAGGAGAACCGACTTATCGGCCCTCAGCAGCAAAAGGAGTGGAGGTCCACGCTCAAAGAGCGCCTTGAAAGCCAGAGGCAGCGGGACACCGACCTCCACATCGAACTCCACTACCTGAATCTCCTTGTGGGGATGTTCGATTGTGGAAGAGAGTCGGTTCGGGAGCTTTGGGGGAGCTATCTGGAGAATATGGGTTGGGCGGCGCAGGGCATTCCTGTGTACGTGATCGGTCCCTCGTTTTCGGTAGCTAGCTTGGCCTACGATAAGCTAGTCCCCCTTGAATGGATCAAGGTCCATTCCCTTCACTGGTACTGCACCCAGCTTAAGTACACGGAGGAGGAGATCGCCATCTTGAGTCAAAAGGTGGCTCCCCATTTTACGCAGGACCCTACAGCGGCTCTTGCCTACGTCCACTTTCTGGAGCAGGTGGTTCTACAGCGGACCGACGCTAACGGAACGGCCGAGGTGATCAGCGGACTTCAGGCCCTTGAGCAGGGGTGCAACTGGTCGACCTGGACGGAGTGGCGGTCGACGACCAAGAGTTGGCAGTTTCGCTATGCCCTCTTGAAGGTCCTTGTCGAGCTGACCAAACATGGGGATCACTTTGTCAGGTATAAAGCAGAGCTCGCTTTAAGCGATTACCTTGAGCGAAATGGGAGTGAGGCGATGGCTCCCCTGTTCAATCGGGTGGAGAAGCTCAATCTCTCAAAAGGGGTCTCGCTTCGCCTGCCACATTGGGAACAGTTGCTGGTAGAGCGGTGCAAGCGCTTAATAGGCACGGGCGTAGCCGAATGGGTTTATGATCCTAAGTTCAAGAGCAGGCTTAAGTGGGAGACAGTTAATTGGTTTGTGTGTTGCCGGCCTCAGTTCCCCAATCTTTCCCATCTTGAGATTGTCGGCAGCCAATGTGAACCAGACAAGATCAGAAAGATCGTTGCCGCAATGGGTAAGCGCCTTACCCGGCTTAATGTCAGTCACAACGCGCTTGGCAAGAAGGGGCTACTGGCTCTACTCCCCCACCTCGTAGGAGGCCCTCTCACGGCCCTCAATTTGCAGGCTAATGAGCTCGATGCCGCAGCCATCGAATCGGCAGCGGAGCTCCTAAATGGCCTTACGGCACTAAAAAGCCTGAATCTTAACGGCAACAAGATAACGTATGAAGAGACGCAAAAGGCATTAAATCCCCTGCTGAGTCGGCTCGCAAAGCTTAAGATTGGCTCAAAAGTCTATGGTCAGAACGATCTGCAGCCTCTCCTAATCAACTGACCTTACTCCGGCCCAGGTTCCGAAGTTGTTATTGATAGCCTTGACGTCGAAATTTCCCTGAGGAAGGAAGGTGCAGGTGAAATCTCCTGCCCACTGTGGGTACCCTTGCGAGTGCTTTAAGGATGCCCTGCTGCGTGAGGTTGTCCGATCTGAGTAGGCTCACGGTCCAAAACCCATCATCAGTTGACTTGGCGGTGTAAAGCCCCTCCACAAGGCGCTCAAGTTGCCCGTCGCTAAGCTCGGGAAAGTCGAGATCGGGAAAGCGATCCCCAATCGAGCTGCAATAGCCCTCTAGCAAAGCGACCGACCCCTCCGACAGGGACTGATCTTTCTCCAACTCATCTCGAAGGGTAGCTGAAACGCGGTGCTCTAGGGTGTCCCAAAAGGGAAGGAGCTTTCCCCGCTGATAGTTGCCGTAAAACTGCATGCTTAGGGCACAGGAAAGGGCAGATAGGGGGCTCAAGGCTAGCCAGTTTTGCCAATACCGGTGCCCAAACGTCAGCCGAGAGAGGGCTGCACCACTAATGAAGAGAGCACAGGCTCCCAAAATCAGAGGGCGCGCGATCTCCATGGCAGTCTCCATACCCGCAAGAAAGGAGCGGTGTGGTTCGTACTCCGCAATCTGGTCCTGGACCCACTTTGCATCGACCGGTTCAATGCCCTTGGCTACCTGATAAAGCTCGGGAAAGGCAAGAAGAGCACGCGCAATCGTGGGCTCGTGAGAATCGAGCCTTTCAGTAATGAGAGCGATCTTGGAATGCTCTAGCTCGCCATACTCGTGCCCATACCGGTCCGTCTGCTCAAGGTAATAGAAGAGAGCCACGTGGAGCGCAGAGATCAAAGAGGCGCCCCCAAGGGAGGTGACCAAGGAAACCCGGCGCCACTGAAGGAAGGGGAGCCCCACTCCCATTGCCCCATAGAGGAGCATGCTTCCCAGCTTCCAATTCTGGGTAAAGTGCTCTTTATCAACTTTATTTTGAATTTCTGCCGGCAGCACCATCTGTTTATCTCGCATTTAATTTTTTAAGCATTATAGCAGAGTTGCTAAAATTTGGCTAGGGCGAGCCGAAGGCTCTTAACCGCAATCTGAAGGGATTCGAGGGCCTGAGGGGCCGCTCTAGCGGCATGGCCGGCGAGGTGGCCAACCCCCTGCTGGCAGTAAAGGGTGGTGGGAACGCCGGCCTCTCGGAGCCTGTCGGCATAGCGCTCCCCATCACTGCGCAAAGGGTCCTCTTCGGCAACGAGGATGAGGGCGGGCGGGAGACCCGTCAGGCGATCGGCATAGAGGGGGGAGATGAGGGGATGGGTGAGATCTTGAGAATCGGTCACATATAGGGCGGCTTGCCACTGGAGAAACTCGTCTGGGGCAGTGAGATCAAGAGCGGGGTTGATCAGTACCTGAAGGTCGATTTGGGTTTGAGCCAGCAGGCTTTGAGCCAGCAGGCATAGCGCAGCCGCTAGGTTCCCTCCAGCGCTGTCCCCTACTACAGCAATGCGTCCATTCGTTTTCAAACCTTGGCTCCAACGTAACGTCTGATAACATTCTTGGAGTGGGCCGGGGAACTTCCCTTCGGGTGCGTTTTGGTAGCCGACCGAGAGGACTAGCGCCTCCACCTCTCGGCAGAGGTAGCGGGCGAGATAGTCATGAGTGTCGAGATTGCCCCCTACCCATGCCCCTCCATGGATGAAGAGGATGAGAGGCAAGTCCTCATCACTAGCGGGATAGTAAAGACGGACGGGGGTGTTGCCTACCAGGAGCTCCTCGACCAAGCCCACCTCGGGCATCGGAGCCTCGATCTCCATACACTTAGCGTTGATCTGCTCCCGAGTTTGATAGGGATCCCATATGAGGAGGGCCGCAAGGAAGAGGAGCATCACACCGCCTTGTGGTAGAGGATAAGCTGGCAGACCTCCTCAAAGCCAAACCGCTTGCAAAGGGCGCCGGCCTGTTTGTCGGGCATGAGAATCGCAATGGCCCAGCGAGCCTTTATTGCAGCCGCTTGCTTTAGGGCCAGCTGGGCCATTGCTGTCGCGACTCCCCTGTTTTGAGCGCTAGGAAGCACTGCCCCGTTATGGAGGCCAACTACCTCACCGCTTCTGAGCAGACTGAGGGTTCCCACTGCCTTGCCCTCAAGATAGCCAATGTAGTGGACAAAGGAAGGGGCCCTCAAAACGGCCTCCAAGCCCTTTACATCGGAGACGCCACATATCTCTGCTAGGAGTTTGGCCATGTGACCTACCTCGCCTGGCCCAATTTCCCGTGCGGAAACCCCGGGAGAAACCTTAGGCTGACCCGTCATCCCCTGCATGGAGAGGGCAACTCCTGAGAGGGTCCCCATATAGGTAAAGCCTGCCTCTAGCATGGGAGCCGGATCACATTCAGCATCGAACCAACCGCAGTAGGAGATCCCCTTTTCCCGGAAATAGCGATCGTGTTGCTCGGAAAGGGGGGGGACCTGAAAGCCGGGGACAAAGGTACCGTTGAAGTGAGGGAGGTTGATCCCCTGCCCGTATCGGTAGACTCCGTCCGTTTCGGCAACCCCTCCGATGGCCTTAAGCGTTTCGACTACATTTTCAAAAACAGCCGATCGCCCATCCATTTTCTGCCTCCTATGCATCATCAGGCGGGGAATCCCCTTCATCGTCCCCTCTTCTGGCGTAAACTCCCCTAGCGGCCTAAAGCCTGCCTTCTGGTAGGCGTGGATGGCCCTGGTATTGCGAATCTCTGGGTCGATCAAGACCTCTTCCACGTGGGGAAATTGGGAGCCGAGAAACTCGCAAATAAGGGGAGCGGCAAGCCCCTTACCGAGGAAGGCCTCCTCCCCTATCAGCAGGTCAAGGGTAATGGCGGGCCCCTCGGTGGTGCACCACCGGGCAAGCTCATCATCGGGAAGGGTAACCTTGCTCGTCATCAACAAGGCAAAGGGTTGCTTATCGCTATAGGCGAGCCAGAGATCGAAGCGGCTCCCCTCCCCCTCCACAAACTGGTCGATGCCCTTTAGAGTCGAGGCAAGCCCTTTGCCGTAGAACCACTCGGTTACATGGGGCTTTGCCAGCCAAGAGCGGACAAGGGGAGCGTTGGCCTTCGTTAGGGGGAAAAAGGTTAGCTCCATCCCGCCTCCGAGTAGGGGGTCCCTTGGCCGAGGGCCGGAATCAGATTGGGTGGCAAGGCATGCTCTTCGAAAAAGGCCCACCCTGCGCATTTGTGGGGCTGGCCATTCGTGAGCTCTCCCCTCGACGCGCTCGCGGTAAAGATAAGGTTGAGGTACTCCTTCTGATCGCTGCGGTGGCAGACATGGACAAGTTGGGGGCGCGCCACCTCAATTCCGACCTCCCCCCTCGTCTCTCGGAGGAGCGCCTCGAGTACCGACTCGCCCCTCTCCACATGGCCAGCAGGAAGGCCGTAGTAGCCATCTCGGTAGCCGGTGTTTTGCCGCAGCCCCAGAAGGAGCTGACCCCATTTCTTAAGGAGAAGATAGGCGGCAAGGTGGGTCTGGTGGCGAAGGGTCATGGAAGGAGAGCTTACCACAGTAGCAGGGTCTAGTGGCTACCGAAAAAGGGCGACCGCTTTGCTGCCGATCGACTCGGCATGCTCCCAAAGGTAGCTCCCGGCTGGAGAGAAGTAAACAAGAGCAAAGGCTCCCGCCACGAAAGGCCCCCCAATAAACGCTAGCGCTAGCGTGCTAGAAACCCCCACAATAAGGCGAACGTTCCACTTTTCCGCCTGCCTAGCCCGCGCCAAAGGGCTGAGAGAGGGATCTGAAGGGCTCGATGAAACAAACAGGTTGCCGAAAGCAGCCTTCATGATCCTCAAGCGTTGCCCAACAACGGGTTCGCGGTAGGGATCGAGGTTGATCGCTTTGATTCCCTGTATATAAGGGGGGTCTGTTTCCATATATACACATTATACAATACAAATATTAAGTCGCTATTGCCTTATTGTTTTTATTGTATTTTATTAGGAAAGAAAGGGATGAGACTGAAATACCCGCTCCCCGCCTGCGATAAGGGGGAGGGTGAGGGCGTTGGTGGGGGTTACCCAGCAATAGTCGGTATGCTCCTTGGGTGAGAGAATGACGGCTGGGCAGGCCGGGAGCGCAGCTCGGTACATATGAAAGCGGTAGCCGGTCATTTCAAGGGCACCCGCGTTTTTTATCTCGTTGGAAATTAGAAGGATACCCGTCTCTTCATAGGTCTCCCGAATGGCGGCCTCTAGGGGGGACTCCCCCAGCTCCACCTTGCCACCAGGGAGACACCAAGTGGACCCCTGAGACACATGGGGGGCCCTAAGCAGGAGGAGCACCCTCCCCTCCACCTCGCAAAAGCAACCCGCTACCTCAAGCATAGCCCCAGTTTACCAGGGCAAGGGTTTAACGCATAACAAGTTAATTATTTGATTGACAATAGCTGTTATTTGGTGGATTTTGAGGTTAATAAGGGTATAGATCCCTATTGTTAATTGGGAGTTAGAAATGAAGAAGCGAATAACTCGCATCACGATACATCAGACGGCATGGACAGTTGCCTTGTGGAGCTTTCTGATCGCCATGGTCGCCTGGGTGATCTGGAGCATTATCCATCTTGCGGTGGGCCAATGGGACATGATCCTTTGGG
Organism: Parachlamydiales bacterium; assembly: GCA_050250135.1. GTDB lineage: Bacteria > Chlamydiota > Chlamydiia > Chlamydiales > JAFEGQ01 > JBFWPF01. The sequence continues at coordinate 6,421 of JBFWPF010000040.1, forward strand.
GTCTGCTAGGGGTGGTCCTCTACGGGGTCTTCACCTACGTCTATTGGGTGATCGGGGCCTTGATCTACAACTGGACCGCCTGCTGGACCGGGGGCATTGAGCTGAAGTTCGAGGAGTGTAGCTCGCACCTCGAAGAGAAGAAGTAGGCAAAATTCCGGAAAGGCCCTACCCTCCCGAGAAAAGCTTGGGAGGGTTTTTTTATGCGTGGGCTCTTGGTTGGGTTGGTGCTAGTGATGGGGGTGGTGCATGGGCAAAAAGGGACACTAACGCCCCCCGTCCAGGAGTATGCAGCAAAGGACTACACGGCGCTGCTGGGGATGCCGGGGTTTAGCGATGAGGCGCTCACCCTCCACTTTACCCTCTACCAGGGCTATGTGAAGAACACGAATCTGCTCTTGTCCATTCTGACGAAGATGGCGCGGGATGGTCGGCTCCGCACTCCTGAATTTATGGCGCTTAAGCGGCGGCTGGGATGGGAATTCGACGGGATGCGCCTCCACGAGTACTACTTCGACAACATGGGGGGCGGGGGGAAGATCGACTCGGGCTCTCTGCTCTATAAGGCGCTGATGCGGGAGTTTGGGACCTACGAGGCGTGGAAGCAAGATTTTGTGGCGACAGGGATGATTCGAGGAATCGGCTGGTCGGTTCTCTATCAGGATCCCCAGACGGGCCGCCTTTTCAATGTGTGGATCAACGAGCACGACCTGGGTCATCTGGCAGGGGGCACTCCCCTGCTGGTGATGGATGTGTGGGAGCATGCGGTGATGCCCGATTATGGGATCGACCGCCAGGCCTACATCGATGCCTTTTTCAACGTGATCGATTGGAAAAAGGTCGAGCAGCGCTACGAAGATGCGAATAATGCTGAGGGGATCCGAGTGCCCAGCTTGGGTGAGCCGTGATCCTGCTGCTGGCAGCGCTCTGTGCCCTATCCATTGTGATTTATACCTTGATCACAGGGATTTCACCTGCGCCAACGGGCAGGGAGGTTCGAAAAGAGCTGGTGGGTCATCTTCCTAGGCAAATTGAGGGCAGGGTTTTCGAGTTGGGGTGTGGCTGGGGAGGCCTTGCACTCGCCCTAGCCAGGCGCTATCCCGAGAGGGAGGTGGTGGCCTATGAGCTCTCCCCTATCCCCTATTTAGTGGCGAAGGTAAGGGCGATGTGGGCCCCCAATCTGAAGGTGGTGCGTGGGGACTTTTTCAAAGCCTCGCTAGAGGGGGCGGGGCTGGTGGTCTGCTACTTGGCGCCCAAGCTAATGGAGCGGCTGCGGCCAACGCTCAAGGGGCTGCCGAAAGGAACTCTGGTGGTCTCCCACACCTTTGGGCTTCGGGGATGGCAGCCGATTAAAGAGGTGGTCGTGGGGCGGTTCCCGAGAACGTCGATTTACTTCTACCCGGTAAACTGAACGACCTTGACGTTGCCGTCGGTGGAGCGCACCTCGATATCGAGGGTGGCCTTGGTCTTGCCGTAAGCCTCATTGATGTAGGCGTTAGGGGACCACTTCTTCTCCATCTCCCCCATGTCGACGGTCCCCTCTGCTGCCTTGAAGACCTTAACGGAGGTGCCGACCCCCCTAGGGATCCAGATGAGGCAGTCGCCATCGGTGCAGGTGAGGCGGACGCGGCAGGTCCGTTTCCAAGCGCCGGTCAGATCGATGGCCATATTGCCACCGGTGGTGCTGAGGGTGATCGTGTCGAGGCGGGCGTAGTAGCCGGTAAAGATCCCTGAGATATCGCCGTGGCCGGTGCTGACCGAAAGGGACTGCATCAGGGGGTAATCCCCTTCTGCATTGATGCCAACCGAGCCGTAGGCCTGGCCGCAATCGATACTCTTGAGGAAGGGCTGCCCCCCCATGAGGCCGAGCATCGAGGTGCCGCCCTGGGCCTCTACGTTGAGCTGGCTGAGGAGGACGTGGCGGAAGTTGAGGTCGCGGATCCCCCCTTGGGCGTCGATATGGACGGCAATGGGGGTTTGGGCGCCGAGGTCAAACTCCCAGAGGCCGTGGTCGTCAAGAGCGAGGACCTCAACGTGCTGAATCCCGTCGTAGAAGCAGTAGGTCACCTTGGGCGGGACGTCGGCATCGAGGTAGTTTAGGGTCGATTCGCAGAGGCGGGGGGAGCCGCCGTGAATCTCGACCGCGCCGCTCTTCATCCGGAGGATGAGCTGGGCCGCCTCGATCGGCGCGCAAGGGGCGCTCTCAATGCACTTGAGGAGGGTCTCTTGCGACTTGGCGGCGTTGAGCTGCGCCATCTTAGCCCGATTCTTCCCCATCTCCCGCTCGATCTTGGCCATTAGGGCCTCAGGGCTGGAGGGCATGGGTGAACGGGAGGCAGAGGCGGTATCGCAGCAAACGGGGGCCGCCGTCGTTTGCGCCCGCCGGTGGCAGGAGGGAGCGACAAGAAGGAGGGACGAAAGGAGCAAAGCACGAATCATGCACGACAGAGTAGCGGGAGTGAAAAGAAAAGGCAAATGAAATCGCCCCAGGAGGGGATCCTGGGGCGATAGGCGGTCTAGAGCTCGTTGGTGAGGTAGTGGCCGAAGGCCGCCGCAACGGCCATGCTAGCAGGGAGCGTCAAGGGCCACAGCGAGAGGTTAGGGTTAATCCCCTTCAGCAGGGAGGCGGTAAAAAGCGCACCCGCAATGGCGGCAGGGGCATAGGGGTGGCTGCTAGCTGCCTTCCGGATAAGCCTTACACCATCATTAACCGTCTCAGCCATAGCTTGGAATTCGTCCAAGCTCTTGTTATGGTTCTGATTTTGCTCTTTCACAGCCTTTGCAACAACATCTTCGGGCCGCTTAAAAAGGGCAACGACCTTCTCGTCTCCTACTAGTCCGCCGGCTACTCCGATTAGGAAGGGAAGGCCGAAGGCTAGGGGGTGGAGGCGGATGGCGAGAAGAACGGCCACCGTCCAACCGATCGCGCTCTCCTTGTTTTCCTGAATGTGGTTAAGGGTCCGTTGCCCAATACGGCCCAGCTGGACCGCGTTTATCCTGGCAAGCTCATTTGGATGTGTCTTCTCACTTGCTTTGGCAATGGCAATAAGGTTAGCACGGGGAGTGTTCGCAGCTCCAATTGCAGCCCAAGTTGCGACCTCGAGCTTGGCCTGCTTGTCTTCTTCTATAGCTTGAACGAGGCCCTTATACACCGTTTGAAGCCAATTTACACCCTGCTTGGCCAGGGCGTCGGACATTAGAAAAACTCTTTTAAAATAATTTGCTTGGCCTTCATGATTGTGTTCCCCAACAAGGAGGACGCAAATGCCTAAGCTCAAACCAACTTCAAAGCATATTCAAATACGC
>JBFWPF010000041.1:0-8907 GCA_050250135.1 Parachlamydiales bacterium
GCAATTCGAGCTTCGAGGCGCTCGATGATAGAGCACGCTTCTTCAAGGCTGGTTGGGCGAGGAATCTGCATGCAAACGTTTTACTAGACATTCCCTTTTTGCGTCTACACACGCTAAACGGGTACCCCGAGCGTTAGCCCCGTACCATCTATCAGACCAAGCCTGCTGAATATCTTTAATAAAAGTCATAATTCACCTATTTCTTATATAACTATTATAAAATATGATTGTTTATTAATTACTAGATATTTATTAATTTGCCTTTAATATTAAGAAGCTTAAAATGAGAGGGTTGGTGCGCTCTTTACCCACCGGGAACGAAGTGCTTGTTTTTTAGCAATTTAGGGCCATTTTGGAGGGGATCGCCCCCTCCTTTCATGGATTATACGCCCTAGCCCTAGGCTACCAGCGCATGATTGAGTTTATGATCACAACACGCCAGTAGGTGATCCACTCGAGCCCCTCTGGCCGCTTAAAATCCCCCCTGGTTGCCAGTTTGCTCCCTTTTAGAGCTTGGGCTATCCGGCCGATATCGGGCGAGACTCGGACAGGTTCGTTACTATATATTGGGTCCCACTCACCGAACTTTGACGGTCGATTTATACTCTCCATATTTATACCTCGTCTATCTATAATTATTAAAAAACAAAAGCTTGGCGGCCTTAGCCCTTATCCCAACAACCCCCTGTTACCAGGGATATTGGAGCTTAATAGGCTCAGGCGTCTTGGGTTTCGGCGGAGCCACGATCTTAACCCCGAAGACCTTCTCCTTGCCGGTATCCGTGCGGACCCGCGCAAGCATCTTGCCCCGTTCGGTGACCTGGAACTTGGTTATTTTACCCTCCAGGTGGAACCAATCCCCGTCCTTTACATGGAAGGTATAGCTCCCCCCTGATGCCCTTACCGCCCTTGCGAATTGAGAGTAGGATGGGCCCGCTTCGCCGAGCACCTGCTGAGAGAGCTCACGAGTCTTTTGGTACTGCCGACTCCGGGAGGACCCTTCGACTTCAACCGTCCTCTCGCCATACCACCAATCACACAATACCTGTTGAATATTCCTTACTAGACTCATTTGTTTATCTCCTTTTTCCAGTGGGATAGGGTGGGAGCGTTCTCCGCATAGGCCTGCTCCATCATCTTCGCCGCAATCCCGTTTAACCTCTTGAAATCGCCCCTCTTACCAATCGGGGGGTTCTTCTTAGCCGCTGCCTTGAGGAGCGCGTCATAAGTCTTCCCTAGGGCATAGATATCGGCTCGCTGATCTTGCACTGTGCTTTCGTGTTCGGCTGGCCAGTACTGCTTGGTCCCTATCCACCAAACAACCTCTAGCATGATCTCGTCTGCCTTGACTGCGGTTCCGAAATCGGCAAGCTTCACATGCTTCCCATCCCAGGAAACCAGAAAATTCTCCGGCTTAATATCGCGGTGGGCGTACCCCTTGCTATGCACATCTTCCACCCCTTGAGCCATCTCTCCCATCCATGTCCGGAGTCCGCCTGTGGTAAGAAAGGAGTCTTTCGCAACCCGCTCGAGGTCCCCTTTTGCTAGGGGTTCGAGAAAGAGAAGGAGAGGGTCGTCGTCGGCCGTCTGGCAAACGAAATCGCTTTTGCCAATTACATGATCAGAATCGATCTCTTCCACAACCTTGTCCTCTTGCCGAGCATTGTCGCGAGCGTTCGTGCGAGCCTGCTTGGCTTTAGAGCCTTGAGTGGGCTTCTCTCCTACCACCTTTCCCGCCCAGATCTTTTGGTTGCCCAACGCATCGACTTCCAACGCCCGATAGACCGTCTTGAATCCTCCCGAGCCAATCTCTTGCTTTCGATCAACAACGATCAGGCCACCATCCCCTCGCGTACCTACGAGAAGGCCGTTGGGTGACACTAGCTCAGGAACAGTCGAGCTTTTCAGCTGTTGCAGTAGGTTGGGATCCGCCTTCCTGCCGAGAAACTGGTCGATCGCCACCACTTGATTCTCTCGGTAGCCTGAGCTTTTGACCTTGAAGCTCTTGTGGGAGCTGCGCATGATCAGCCCCCCATCACCCGTACCCTCAAGCGAGAGCCACACCGCAACCTTTTTCCCCTTCCCCTTGCCGAAGCACAGGGCGACGTCGGCATAGGTTTGCGGGAGCTGACAATTCCACTGCTTCTGCGCACACTCCTTCACCTTGCGGTAGACCTTGCTCTTTTCAGAGCCGTCGATCTCAAAGGTATAGTGGCCAAGGGTCCAATCCACAAAACGCTGTAATCGATCAACAAAAGACATAGATAATACCTACTTTTCAACTATTATAGCAGTAGAATTTTAACTAAATATTAAGTTATTGTGAACGAATTACTAGAGAAACAGAATCTTAAGTGACTGGAAACGATGACCTTAGGCGACCTCGGCGGCCTCTTCGAGCTGGGTCTCCTCGCGGCGGCGAGCCGACCAGGTGGGGAGGAGGAGGGCCACCACTAGGGCACTACAGGCGGCCACGGTGAGGAAATAGCCCCCCCAACCCCAGGCGCCCTGAATGGCCGCAATAGGAGCCCCCGCAACGGAAGCCCCAATATAGGCAAAGAAACCGGCAAAACCGGTGGCAGTCGCAACTGCCTTCTTGTGAGAGAGTTCGGCAGCGGCCATCCCGATCATCATCTGAGGGCCAAAGATAAAGAAGCCCATGCAGAACATCGAGGCAAGCCCAATCCAAGGGGCAAGGCCAGAGAGGAAATAGAAGGCCGCCACGCTCCCCACAATCCCTAAGCCAAAGAAGACGTTCACAGGGCCCCGACGGCCCCGGAAAACAAGGTCAGAGAGCCAACCGGCCGCTAGGCTGCCGCAAAGGCCCCCCACCTCGAACATGGTGACAAAGAGGCCACTAAGGGTAGTTCCATACCCTTGTGACTGCATAAGATAGGTAGGCGTCCAGTCGTTGACCGCCTGGCGGACGACATAGACAAAGAAGGAGGCAAAGGCGAGGAGCCAGATGTAGCGGTTGGAGAGGACATACTTGAAGAGGATCTCCTTAACGCTAAGCTCCCGCTCATGCTCCTTAGCAACCTCCTGGGACTCCTCACCCGAGTACTCTTCGATGGAGGGGAGGCCGAGCGACTGAGGGGTATCCCGGAGCGACCAGAGGAGGAAGGTCCCCCCGATAATCCCGACAATACCGGGGATGTAAAAGGCCCACTGCCAGCCGCCAAAGATAGCGATGGCCCAGCCCGCTAAGAGGGGGATAAGGGCCCCACCCACGTTGTGGGAGGTATTCCAAAGGGCCCACCACCGCCCCCGCTCTTTCTGACTGTACCAGTGCATCAGGAGGCGGCCAGAGGGGGGCCATCCCCACCCCTGGAACCAGCCGTTAAGGCCCCAGATAATGCCCAGCATCCAGATCGAGGCGCTGGTACCGAATATGAGGTTTAGGGCCCCCGTGGCGATCAGCCCGACCGCCATAAAGGTCCTAGGGTTAGAGCGGTCGGCTAGCATCCCGGAGGTAAATTTGGAGACCGCATACATGATCGACCATAGGGAGAGGACCCAGCCGAGGTCGGTCATCGTGTAGTGGAGGTTCTCCATCATCCCCGGGAGGGCGATCACGAGGTTCTTTCGGGTAAAGTAGTAGAGGGCGTAACCGACGTACATGCCGATCATGATCCGGATCTGCCAGTAGCGATAGGCCTTTCGGACCTTGCGACGGTCCTTAATCGGCTCCTTATGGGGGGCTGGCTTAAAGATCCCAAACACGGCGCACCCTTCTCCTTGAAACAATTGGGTAAAGCTATATCTTACCGGGGGTCAGAGCGTCAATTGTTTTCCCTCTCCAACCCGCGGTCCTTTAATTATAACACTAAAAGAAATTAAAAAGATAGCTTAAAGAAAGCGGTACTATTTAAACTACTTTTCCTGTTGATTAATAGATAGTTGACGCAATGGGTTTAGTGCCATCCCGTTGCATCGTAAGGGGGGATCGGCTACCCTTGTCGTTAGCGATTTAGGATCCTAAGATGGCTATTCCCATACCCAAGGGGGTCTTTGACCTCCTCCCCGATCCCCCTGAGAAGGAGGCCTGGAAGGGCTCTGCTATCTGGCAGCAGGTAGAGCGGGCCATTCGGGAGCAGGCCCGCCTCTATGGCTACCGAGAGATCAGGACCCCTGTCTTTGAGCGGACCGAGCTTTTTGCCCGCGGGGTCGGCGCCGGGACCGACATCGTCAGCAAGGAGATGTACACCTTCGAGGACAAGGGAGGGCGCTCGATGTCCCTCCGCCCTGAGGGGACCGCTCCGGTCATCCGCTCCTTTCTCGAAAACCACCTCGAGCAGCGCCCTGAGCTCCAGAAGCTCTACTACCTAGCGCCCATGTTCCGCTACGAGCGGCAGCAGGCAGGGCGTTACCGGCAGCACCACCAATTTGGGGTCGAGGTGATTGGCGGAGAGGCCCCCGAGCTAGATGCCGAGATCATCGACCTCCTCCTCGGCCTCTACCAAAAGCTGGGCCTAAAGGGGCTGACGCTCCACCTGAGCAGCCTTGGTGATTCCCTCGATCGGATCCCCTTCCGAAAAGCGCTCGTCGCCCACTTTACCCCCCACAAAGGGGAGTTGTCCGCCGATAGTCAGGAGCGGCTTCAAAAAAACCCGCTCCGCATCCTCGACTCCAAAGCCCATGAGGACCAGGCTCTGATCAAAGCGGCCCCTTCCATGCTCGAGTTCTTGAGCCCCGCCGCAGCCCGCCACTTTGAAGCGGTCCAGCAGACCCTTAAAGCCCTTGGCATCCCATTTGAGGTGAACCGGCGCCTCGTGCGCGGCCTCGACTACTACAACCGAACGGTCTTTGAGATTACCGCCTCTGAGCTTGGCGCCCAAAACAGCATCGGGGGCGGCGGCCGCTACGACGGCCTCCTCAAAACCCTCGGCGGCCCCGATCTCCCCGCTATCGGCTTTGGCGCCGGAGTGGAGCGGCTCATCCAAACCCTACTTGCCCAACAGGTCCCCCTAGAGCCTCCCCCCCACCCGACCCTCCTGCTCATCCCTGTCGCCGGGGAAAACCAACGGGACTGCTTCCTCCTCGCTTCAAAATGGCGCCGCGAAGGGGTAGCCACCGATGTGGAGCTTAGCGGCAAACGGGTGAAGGGGGGCCTGCGGGTCGCCGAGGCCCTCAAGATCCCTTACGTCGTCGTCATCGGCGATGAGGAGCTGAAATCGGGCCGATGTGTGCTCAAGCAGATGGAGACCCGGACCGAACGGGAGCTCCCTTTCAACCAACTAACCCAAGCGATACGCGATGTTTGATTACCGAAGAAGCCACACCTGCGGCGCTCTGCGCAAAAACGATGTCGGCAAGACCGTCACCCTCTCGGGATGGGTCCACAGAAGGAGGGATCACGGCGGCCTCATCTTTATCGACCTGCGCGACCGCTATGGCCTCACCCAACTCGTTTTCGACCCCGAAGTCAACCGGGATGCCCATACCGTCGCGGGCCAGCTCCGGAGCGAATGGGTGATCTCGATCCGCGGCGAGGTCCTCGCCCGCGGCGCCGAGCTCGTCAACGCCAAACTCCCGACCGGCGAGATCGAAATCGCCGTCAGCACCCTCGAGATCCTCTCCCATGCCAAAACGCCCCCCTTCTCCATCTGCGACGAGATGACCGAAGTGGGCGAAGAGCTCCGCCTTAAGTACCGCTTCCTCGACATCCGCCGAGGGGAGCTGATCCAGAACCTCCTCGTGCGCCACCAGGCGATGCTCGCTGCCCGCAACTACCTCGACACCCACGCCTTCTGCGAGGTCCAAACCCCCATACTCGCCCGCTCCACACCTGAAGGGGCCCGCGACTACCTCGTCCCCTCCCGGATCTACCCCGGCCACTTTTACGCCCTCCCCCAGTCCCCTCAGATCTTCAAGCAGCTCCTCATGGTCTCGGGCCTTGACCGCTACTACCAGATCGCTCCCTGCTTCCGCGACGAGGACCTGCGGGCCGACCGGCAGCCCGAGTTTACCCAGATCGACCTCGAGATGAGCTTTGCCCAAACCGACGACCTCTTCCCCCTCATCGAGGGGCTCATGGCCGCCATCTTCAAAAAGTGCCTCAAGATCGACATCCCTACCCCCTTCCGGCGGATGCGCCATAGCGACGCCCTGATGAGCTACGGGACCGACAAGCCCGACCTCCGTTTTGGGATGGAGTTCAAATCGCTCGAAGATATCGCCGCCAAAACTGAGTTCGGCGTCTTCCTCGAACAGCTCCGCACCGGCGGCGCCATCAAAGGGATCTGCGTCAAAGGGGGGGCCGATCTCTCCCGCAAAGAGATCGACAACTACACCACCTTTGTCGGCCGTTTTGGCGCCCAGGGCCTTGCCTGGATGAAGATGACCGACGAGGGGCTCTCCTCCTCTATCGTGAAGTTCTTCCCCGAAGCCGCCCAAAAAGCCCTCATCCAGCGCTTCGAAGCGGAAGGCGGCGACCTGATCTTTATGGTCGCTGCCCCCATCGACCGGACCAACCAGGCCCTCGACCACCTCCGCCGGAAAATCGCCCGCGACCGCTCCCTCATCACCCCTGGCCACTACGAGTTCCTCTGGGTCACCGAGTTTCCCCTCCTCAAGTGGAACGCCCAGGAGCACCGACTCGAGACCGAGCACCACCCCTTCACCGCTCCCCACCCCGAAGATATCGCCCTCCTCGACACCCGCCCCGAGAAGGCCCGCTCCGGCAGCTACGACCTCGTCCTCAACGGCTACGAGCTCGGCTCCGGCTCTCCCCGTATCTTCTCCCCCGACCTCCAAGAGAAGATCTTCACCCTCCTCAAGCTCTCCCCCGACGAAATCAAAAAAAGATTTGGCTTTTTCGTCGATGCCCTTAAGTATGGGACCCCTCCCCACTTGGGCATTGGGATCGGCTTTGACCGGCTTATTATGATCCTCTGCAACACCGACAATATCCGGGATGTTGTCGCCTTCCCCAAGACCCAGAGGGCCACCGACCTGATGATGGAGGCCCCCTCTGAAGTCCTTGAAGAGCAACTCCATGAACTCAAGCTTCAAGTAGAACGGGAATAGTAGTTGCTAAAAATAGTGAATATTATAACAATATTCATGACACACTTGCAAAATACGGAATTCCAAAAAGAGCTTCACTCCTCCCATTCGGACAAGCTCGACATCGCTGGGGGTGTGGGAATCGCCACAGCCCCTGTGGTGGGGGTCGTTGCCTTTGGGGTGATTCTAGGCTACTCAATCTATCGGGGGAACCACCTGCCCCAGATCGAAAGGACCTTCACCGACCGGTTTGGCCAGACCATAACCCATATGGTGACGGCTCCCGAATACAAGGGGCAGGAGGTTTTGTGGATCCTCTCCGCCACCTTAGGCTCGATCTTTGGCAGTCCCCTAATCGGTGCTGTAAGCGGCTTTAGTACCTTTGGTCTAGGCTACCTTGCCCTCTCCCCTTACCGGCAAGCAGAGGAGCGGCTCCTCAAAACCTACCGCTCGGATGCCCCTCTGCCTCCTGAAGAGATCGCCAGCTGCTGCGCCTACCTCACCCACGATTCCCTTATGCGACTTGCCCCCAAGATGAGTTTTGAGCAGCTGAACGGGCTAAGAGTGGGCCTCGGGATGGCGACCTTCTCCCGCTATATCGATGACAAATTCCCTGATCCCGCCCAGCGCTACTGGTCTTGGCTCCTCAAGCTCCCCTCCCGCACCGACTACCAGCAGATCCACGCCGAGCTCGACTCAATTGACCTCAAAAAGGCTCTCCAGGATCCCCTCTTCTTTGCTGCCTACCAGGAGCTCTCTCCCCTTCCCCAGAAAAAGTGGTGCTACTGGATCTCTCCCAGCAAGAGCAGCGAAGAGGTTACCCTCAAGCTAGACCAAGGGGAGCTCCGTGTGAAAAAGGATCTGCTCACCCAAAACCTCGGCTACTTCAGGTACCTCTTAGAGGAGCGTGAAGCCGAGGAGCCGCTCCCTGTCGAGTGGGCGGATAGGCTTCCCCTTCTCATCTCCCTACTCGAAGGCCAAACCGACCTGACCCCCCAAGTCTGCCGTGATTTGCTTCCCCTTGCCGACTTTCTCTCGGCAGACAGGCTCATGAGCTCGATCGAGGCCTACATCATGAGTCACCCTGCCGACTTTTCTAAGGCTGAGCGCTACAGCCTAGCTCCCCAATTCCCCAACCTCCCCAGGGTGCTCCAAGAGGAGCTAAAGGCCCGCAACATCATGATCACCAACTGGGCCAAGGAGGCAGAGTTCATCGAAGCGCATAAGCTCACCGACTACCAGCAACACCTTGCCCACGAGATCACCACCAAGCTCTCCGATCAAACGAGCTCTCCAGACGATCTCGTCTACTGGCTCAAGGCCTCTAGCGAGATCTCCCCTGAGAGCCACGAAAGAAACCTTAGGCTCATCACCCTCACCGACGAGCGACTCCCGGCCCTCTACCAGTATGCGCTCGATACAGAGTCCCTGAGCTTGAAACAACGCATCCTTACCTACTGCCAAGACAACGCCTCCCAACTGCAGAGCCATTGGCCCTGGCCAACTCCCATGCCCAACGAGGTGGCAAACATCCTGTTCCCCAACGAGGCCCCCTTCCCCCACCAAAAAGACTGGTAGCAGATCTGCTACAACCCAGATCTCGCCACGCCGCTACAAAGGACTTTGCCAAAGTGGCACATTTATGATTTTAACAATCAATCACTTATACCAATCACAAAAAATAAGTTCACACATTAGCCCAAGCCCTTGAGCAGAGCGACGCCACGTTTTTTGGTACGTCCACAAAAGCATTCCAGGCACTACAGCAAGCACTCAGGGCTAGCGCATCAAAAATTTCCTACTGATAAGACCTGATCCAGGTACGCTTCTGAGCGATGGCACCTTCGCATCTTTGCCCTCAGGCCACGCTTGTAGGTGTGGTCCTCACGTAGCAAATTC
>JBFWPF010000042.1:0-8301 GCA_050250135.1 Parachlamydiales bacterium
TGGTCCACAATTCTTGGGCTGGTCTTTTCATTGGCCGACATATTCTACCTCCTTTGGTCGGGAAGGTAAAATTCATGCCATCTAGGCCCTAAAATGAAAAGTTAATTTTTGATGCGCTAGCCCTGGGCTATCGCTAAGAGGGAGAAGAGGAAAACGGGCCCTGGGTTGGCTGGTATTAAGCTATAGATAAAGACCGCTAGGACCGCCGTTCCCATGTTGAGGAAGCTAACCGCTGAGGAGGCGGTCGCCTTGTCATCGGCCTGGGAGGTGGCCAGGGCAATGCCGTTGGTCCAAATGGGGGAGATCGCCAGGAAGATGAAGGCGTTGATAGAGAAAAAGGCCCAGACGGGAAGGGGGGTGAAGAGGAACAGGAAGGTCAAGAGGAGGCTACCTATCCAAAAGATCGACAGCCCGATGGCAATCATCCACCTCTCAGCCACATGGTGGGCCAGCCTCCCCGTCACAACCCCTCCAATGACCAGCCCTACCGTGATGATAAGGTAGTAGAGGCCATATTCGGCTTCGCTAAGTCCATAGCGGACCGACCCGATGAAGGGGCCCGCGGTAGCCAGAATGTAGTTAGTCGCGGCCACCAGCCCCACCACAATCCCGTAGCGGAGGAGAGCCCTCTCCTTAAAGACCTGAAAATAGCGGTGGGCAATGACCCGGACTTTGGTGGCGTGGGGATGGAGGTTCCGGCCCGTCTCAGGGAGGCGAAAAGCTAAGATCCAGCCTAGAGCGGCGTAAACCACCATGCCCCAAAAGGCCGATTCCCACCCAAAGGTGTTGATCAGGCTCCCCCCAATGGCAATGGCTATCCCCGGGATGGCGGCAAAACCGAGAGTGACATAGGCGATGATCTTCCGGGCATCCTTTTGGTAGTAGTAGTCGGTGATGATCGTCAGCGCGAGGGTAAGGCCGGCGCAGGAACCGAGCGAGAGGACTAGCCGTCCCCAGAGGAGGAGGGCAAAGGTATGGAGGGGCCCCGAAAGGGCACACATCAGGTTCCCCACTAGGGTGATCGCAATCCCGAGGTAGAGAGCCCGTTTCCGCCCAAACCGGTTGGCCAGGGGGCCATAGATCAACTGCCCAAAGGCATAGCCTAGGAGGAAGAGGGTCATGGTCATCTTAACATCGCCAGGCGAAACCCCAAAAGTCCTCTGGATCATGGGGAGACCAGGGGTATAAAAGACCCCATTGACCGAGGCAAAAGCGATGATGAACAGGAGGGCGAAAAAGGAGGGGGCCCTCCCCTCAAGGCGGGCCTTTTCAACGCGGAACATGGTCCCATTCTCTATCCCCCTTTGGAAGGAGTCAATTCAAAAAATTTATTATGTGATACAGAGAGGGGATGCGCCCCCTCCTTTCAGTTTTGCTTTTGTCCGCCTTAGCTGCCTGCAACGTGGGGCCCCGCTACCACTGCCCCTCCCCCTGCACGCCGACTCGGTGGAAGGAGACCCAGGTGGCCACTCCCCCGCCGGTGGAGCAGTGGTGGGAGGTTTTTCAGGACGACTCCCTTAACCGGATGATGGGACAAGCGATCGCGAAAAGCCCCGATCTGATGACGGCGATGGCACGGATTTGCGAGGCGTGGGCCACCGTGGGGGTAAGCCGGGCCGACCTCTACCCCCAGGTGACGCTCGCCCCAAGTTACCTCGAGCAGAACTACCTCTTTAAGCTCTTTGTCCCCAACTTCGGCCTCTTCCCTCCTGGCTTCAATGCGCTGAGCACCCCTTTTAGGATCCACCAGTACACCTTTGGCCTGCCGTTTAATGCGCAGTATGAGGTCGACCTTTGGGGGAAATACCGGGGGCAGGTCAAGTCGGCGCTCCGCACGACCCAAGCCAAGCAGCAGGCCTACTGCACCGCCCTCCTTACCCTGACCAGTAATCTCTCGAACTTCTACTTCTCGGCCCGCGCCCTCGATACCCGGATCACCCTACTGCGGGAGACAATTGGGGTGCTAGAGGCTTGGGCGGAGCTGAACGCTAACCGCTACACCCGGGGGCTCACCTCGGCAGATGACCTGGCCACGACCAAGCTCAACCTGGCCAACAGCAGGGCGGAGCTCGAGGAGCTCATCCAGCAGCGGGCGCTGGCCGAGCATGCGATCGCGGCGCTGATGGGGATTGCCGCTCCCGAATTCACCCTCCCTGTCCACCCCCTGCTGGAGGAGCCCCCTGAGATCCCGGCGGGGATCCCCTCCGAGATGCTCCGCCGCCGCCCCGATATCGCCGAGGCGGAGCGGGCGATGGCGGCCGAGCATGCGCTGATCGGGGTCGCCTACACCTCCTACCTCCCCTCGATCACCCTAACCGGGGCCCTTGGCTTTCTGAGCCCGACCTTTAAAGACTTTTTGACTTGGCCGAGCTACTTCTGGTCGCTCGGGGCTAACGTCCTTCAAACGGTCCTCGATGGGGGGCGCAATCGGTGGACGGTCCGAGCCGCCTATGCCCGATTTGCCCAGCGGCACGAGGAGTGGCGCTCTTCCGTCCTGACCGCCTTCCGGGAGGTGGAGGATGCGCTGGTGAGCTTGGAGACGCAGCGGCGGGAGGCGGAGGATCGGGCGGAGGCCTCGGGAGAGGCACAGAAGCTCCTCAAGCTGGCCAGCCAGCGCCATCAAAAGGGGCTCGCCTCCTCACTCGAGGTGGTGTCGCGAGAGCAGGCGGCCCTGGATGCCAAGCGGACCGAGGCTGCTCTTCTGGGGCAGCGCTACCTCTCGACTGTGCAGCTCATCAAAGCCCTTGGTGGGGGATGGAGCTCATGTGAGGCGGCGGCCGAAGAACCAGCCCGAGGCTGTCAGTGTGCACAGGGTGATCACCCCAAGGGGCCAGAGGTAGCCGAGGAGGATCGAAAAGGGCATATCCTTGAGCATCACCCCCTTTGCGATCACCAGGTAGTAGCGCAAGGGGTTGGCGAGGGTAGCGATCTGTAGCCACTCGGGCATATTCTCGATCGGAGTGGCAAAGCCGGAGAGGAGGACAGCAGGGCTCATAAAGAGGAAAGTTCCGAGTATCGCCTGCTGCTGCGTTTTACAGAGGGCCGAGATAAAGAGGCCCAAGCCCACAACCGAGCAGATAAACACCAACATCCCCAAGTAGAGGTAGAGGAAGGAGCCCTCCATCGGCACCCGGAAGAGGTAAAGGGCGGCCAAGATGATGATCGTCCCTTCAGCCAAGCTGATCAGGATCGCCGGAATGGTCTTGCCGAGAAGAATCTCAAAGGGAGAGAGGGGGGAGACGAGGAGCTGGTCAAAGGTGCCTAGCTCCCGCTCCCGGGCCACCGATAGGGCGGTGACGAGGAGGGCGACAAGGGTGGTCAGGACGCCGCTTAGGTTGGGGACGTTGAACCAGTAGTAGATCAGGTTGGGGTTAAACCAGTTTCGGGGGACGAGGGTGGTGTTTTCCCGGGCGAGCTCGGTTGTCCGCCCGAAACTGTCGTTGTACTGCTCAATAATGGTGTTAGCGTAGCCGGCAACGATCTGGGCGGTGTTCGACTTCCGCCCGTCGAGGATCAGCTGCACCTGGGCTGGCCGCCCCTCTTCGATATTGCGGGAGAATTCGGGCCCTATCGAAAGGACCATCATCCCCCGTTGATTGTTGATATAGGGGGCGATATTCTCGATAAACCCGAGGTCGGTGACCTTAGTGAAGGTGGGCGATCCCCGAAACCGCTCCACTAGCTCAAACCCCCTCCCTCCCCCATCCCGGTTGACCACCCCGATCCGAACATTTTTCACATCGAGGGTAGCAGCGTGGGCAAAGATAAGGAGCTGGACAATGGGGGGGATGACCAAAACGGCGCGGCTCTTCTTATCCCGCCAGACAGCGAGCAGCTCCTTATAGATGAGGACCCACAACCTGGTGATCATCAGTCGAGCCTCTTAACGGTGCGGTGAGCAGTAATAGTAAAGATGACCAGCGCCATCAGAAGGAGGATGAGAGCATCGATCGCTAAGAGCCGCCAGATATTGCCGGCCAGGAATAGGGTTTGGAGGGAGCGGACAAAGTAACGGGCTGGAATGAGGAGGCTCAGGAGGCGGATAGGGGTCGGCATGCTCGAGATCTCGAAAATAAAGCCGGAGAGGACAAGGGCGGGGAGAAAGGAGGAGACGATAGAGGCTTGAGCGGCGACAAACTGGTTGCGGGAGAGGGTGGAGATCAAAAGGCCGATGCCGAGCGCTACCAGGAGAAAGAGGGCCGAGGTGGCGGTCAACGCGATGAGGGAGCCCCTGAAAGGGATCTGGTAGAGGAGGACCCCTACGGCAGTACCGATGAGCATCGACCCCAGCCCTAACAGGAAATAGGGGACAAGCTTACCGACAATCAGCTCCCAGGTCTTGACCGGCGTCGCCATTAGCGCCTCCATCGTCCCCCGCTCCCACTCCCGCGCCACCACCAGTGAGGTGAGGAGGGTACCGATCAGGGTCATGATGAGCGCCAAAGACCCGGGGATAAGGAAGTCACGACTCTCAAGCGACTCATTAAACCAGATGCGGGGATCGGCCTGAACAAGGGGTGCCGATTGCCTCTCGCCGTTGGAGATCCCCTCTTGCGTGATCCAATTTTCCCAGGCTCCCCGGACATAGTTCTGGACAAAGCTAGCGGTGTTGGGCTCGCTCCCATCGGCGATCACCTGGATGGGGGCGATGGTGTCGGTCCTCTCCCGGAACTGGGAGAAGTAGGAGGGGACAACGACGATCCCTCGGATCGTCCCGCGGGTGATCGCTTCATAGAAGGGGGCGCGGGTGAGCCCCACCTCCGTCTTCAGAAAGCGGCTATCGGTCAGCGACTGGGCAAACCCTTGCGCCCCTTCGGTCTGATCCTCCATCACAAGGCCAATCCGGATGTTGTCCATATCGAGGGAGACCCCAAAGCCGTAGACAAAGAGAAGGAAAAGGGGGAGGACAACGCTGATCAGCAGAGTGCTTGGGTCGCGGATAATCTGAAAAAATTCCTTAATCATTAGCGCCTTAAGTCGCATGGCTCTCCTCGATCAGGTGGATGAAGGCCTCCTCTAGGGTGGGTTCGGGATTTTCGGCTGTTTGCGCCTGCTCCTTGAGG
Source organism: Parachlamydiales bacterium (assembly GCA_050250135.1). Taxonomy (GTDB): domain Bacteria; phylum Chlamydiota; class Chlamydiia; order Chlamydiales; family JAFEGQ01; genus JBFWPF01. The sequence continues at coordinate 5,064 of JBFWPF010000042.1, forward strand.
GCATCGGGGGTGTCGATGACGAGGACCCGGCTCTGGTGGATCAGCCCGATCCGGTCACAGTAGTCGGCCTCATCCATAAAGTGGGTGGTAATCATGATGGTAACCCCCTTCTCCACTAGGCCATTGATGTGGCCCCAAAACTCCCGCCGGGTCACCGGGTCGACCCCTGAGGTCGGTTCGTCCAAGAAGAGGATAGGGGGCTTATGCATCAGAGCGCAGGCCAAGGCAAGGCGCTGCTTGTAGCCGAGGGGGAGGAGTTTGGAGCTAGCGTCGAGGTAGGGATCGAGATCGAACACCTCGGCCATCTCCCTCCTCGCCCTTGCCCGCCGCACCACGTTCAGGCCGTAGGCACCGGCAAAGAAGAGGAGGTTTTGGCGGGCACTGAGATCGCCGTAGAGGGAAAACTTCTGCGCCATATAGCCGATGTGGGAGCGGGCCTTGCCGGGCGCTCGCATCAGATCGACCCCCTCAACGGTCGCCCCCCCTTCCGTAGGCCGGAGGAGGCCGCAGAGCATCTTGAAGATGGTCGACTTCCCCGCTCCGTTGGGGCCTAGAAGGCCAAAGATCTCCCCCCGGCGGATCGTCAGGTTTACATCGCCGGCAGCAGTAAAGTGACCAAATTTTTTAGTGAGATGACGGGTGGTGATCACCGGCTCCCCTATCCCCTCCAGGAGCTCCCGGGTAGCGGCGAGGGGAGAGGGGCCTTTGGGTCCCCCCCCGAGGATATCGATAAAGGCATCCTCAAAGCGGGGAGCCGCAGGGGTGAGCGCCTCTTTCGGTGCGATTCCCTCCTTGAGAACCAAGCGGACATTGCTCCCCTGGATCACCCCATCGACCACCCCCTCTTGCTGGAGCGCCCTCTCGAGGTAGGCCCGGCGGCTCCCTTCCGGCCTAGCCAGAAAGACCCTCCCCGCCACCCTAGCTGTCAGCTCGCCAGGGGGCCCTTGGAAGAGGGGCTTTCCCTGATTCAGAAGCAACACCCGGTCGCACCGCTCCGCCTCATCGAGGTAGGAGGTGCTCCAAAGGACCGTAATCCCCCCCTCCAGCAACTCCCCGACCAACTTCCAGAGCTCCCGCCGGGAGAGGGGGTCGACCCCCACCGTCGGCTCGTCAAGCAGCAGGAGGCGGGGGTTCCCCACCAAGGCGCAAGCAAGGCCCAGCTTTTGCTTCATCCCCCCTGAGAGGGCCCCTGCCAGCCGCTCGGTAAACTCGGTAAGGCCCGCGAACCCTAAGAGCCGATCAAAGCCCCGCTCCCCACTCGAAAGGGCCGAATAGAGGCGGAGGTTCTGCATAACCGTGAGGTCCTCATAGAGGCCAAACTGCTGGGGCATATAGCCGAGACTAGCACCGCTCCTCTCCACCGTTCCCTCGGTTGGGAGTAAGAGCCCTGCGATCAGCCGAATCAGCGTGGTCTTCCCCGCCCCGTCGGGGCCCACAAGGCCGATTAGCTCCCCCTCCTGAATCTCCATATCGAGCGGGCTAAGGGCGGGCTCCCCCTTCCCAAAGCGCTTGGAGAGCCCCCTAATTTTGACCAGTGTCTCGGCCATCAGAGTCGAAAAATAATTTAACAGTAACCGGCATCCCCTGCCGCAGCCCTCCATCGGGGTTATCGGCGATCACCCGAATTCGGTAGACCAGGTCGGTCCGCAGCTGGGTCGTTTGGACCGTTTTTGGCGTGAACTCGGCAACCGGTGAGATAAAGCCCACCTGTCCGGTGTAGACCCTCCCTCCCGGCGTATCGGTCAGGATCTGGGCCTCCATGCCGGGCCTGACCTTGCCCAGGTAGGGCTCAGGGATAAAGGCGCGGACCCAGACGGGAGAGAGGAGGGAGAGGGTGTAGATCGGGTCGGCCTCCCGCACCACCGACCCTGGCTCTCGCACCCGGGTGAGGATGGTCCCCTCGGAGGGGGAGTAGACCTGGGTCTCCCGCAGATTGGTTTCGGCAACGCCTAGTGCCGCTATCGCCTCCTTGAGAGCGGCCCGCTGCGCATTGCGGTTAGCGAGGGCCTGCTGGTAGTCCTCTTCCGAGATGCTCCCATCGCCCAGGCTCCAGAGCGCCTCCCTCCTCTCCCATACCTGCTCAGCATACGCAGCATTCGCTGAGGCGGCCCGCACCCCTCCGGTGGACTGCCTTACCTGGTCGGCGTAGGGCTGGTCGTCGAGCGAGCCCATCCAGTCCCCCGGCTTAACCAGATCCCCCTCCTGGAAGGGCATTTGGGTAACCCGTCCCGAGACCCGAAAGGCGATATCGACCTGGTGGACATCGATGTTCCCGTAAACCACGAGAAAGTTCTCCGGCGGGCGGGGGCGCAAGAACCAGTAGAGGGCAAAGCCGATCCCACCGATTACCAGCAAAACAGCAGCGATGATGATCAATCGGCGGCGCATTCTTGGTCCGAATAAAGTCCCTCAGTTGCGCACTGTAAAGGAAATGACCAAAACACGAAACAGCTGCCGATCGAGGCAACGCTAAGGCGGACGTTCCTTAAACCCCTGATTGCGACCTATCCTCCCGAGGGCATCGACAGTGGGCGGCCATCTAGCGGACATCCCTTCTCACCCGGGTTTACAAACCCGGCCTCGTCGCGATGTGCGCCATCTGAACACCCCCTGCCGCCCCCTAGGGGCGATAGGTCGCGATCAGGGGTTAAAGAACGGGGCTCCAGGGAAAGCCTTCAGTTCTTCGATGAGGCAAGCTTCTCCTTTGTCATAGTCAAGTTTCGCTTTGTTAGGAGGGTGTTAGGGTGCTGTTCTCCAAGGAGTGGTACAAAGATCTTATAAGCTCTCTCGTAATACTCGATCGCCTTCCGGTACTCACCAAGGCTGTCGTAAGCGATCCCCAGGTTGCCATAGGCCCTCCCTTCCCCGGCGACATCTTCGAGCTTGAGGGCGATCTTCAGGTCCTTCTCATGGTACTCGATCGCCTTCCGGTACTCACCAAGGCTCTTGTAAGCTATCCCTAGGTTGCCATAGGCCCTCCCTTCCCCGGCGACATCTTCGAGCTTGAGGGCGATCTTCAGGTCCTTCTCATGGTACTCGATCGCCTTCCGGTACTCACCAAGGCGCCAGTAAGCGACCCCTAGGTTGCCATAGGCCCCCCCTTCCCCGGCGACATCTTCGAGCTTGAGGGCGATCTGAAGGTGCTTCTCATGGTACTCGATCCCCTTCCGGTACTCACCAAGGCTCCGGTAAGCTATCCCTAGGTTGCCATAGGCCCTCCCTTCCCCGGCGACATCTT
>JBFWPF010000043.1:0-7284 GCA_050250135.1 Parachlamydiales bacterium
AATTAGCTCGGCATCCCCGGCACGCCGGCTAATGGCGATGGAAATAACATGCGAGGTTATTCTGGTCATCGGGGTGTGAATTTGCAACACACTGATTGTAAAACGAATACGCCCTGTTATTTAGGAGATTCCCTTGATATCCAGGGGCGTTTGCGAGCCGCAGGGCCAAAGCGCCCTGTTCAAGGGGAGGACCCCTCTTTCTCCTGAAGATCTGGGAAGCTAATTGAGGACACGCTCCAGGCACTCTAGATGGGGAAGGATTTTGTCGAGTGCCTTCCTTCTATGGGAGACCCGGTTTTTGGTCGACTCGTCGAGCTGAGCAAAGGTCTTCCGGTAGTCGTGGGGGATAAAGAGGGGATCGTAGCCAAAACCGTTGGAGCCAGCCTCTTGTATGGCGATTGTTCCCTCACAAGTCCCTTTGGTTGTGCGAAGGTGGCCATCGGGGCTAGAGAGGGCGAGGGCACACTCGAAGGAGGCGCTGCGGGCAAGGTCCTGAAGGCCGGCCATCTCGGCGAGGAGTTTCTTCCGGTTCTCCTTGTCGGTGGCTTCTTTCCCGGCGTAGCGGGCCGAGTAGAGGCCAGGGGCGCCGTTAAGGGCAGGGACGACAAGGCCCGAATCGTCAGCAAGGACCCACTTGTTGAGGAGGCGGGCAGCGTGCCTAGCCTTGAGGCGGGCATTCTCCTCAAAGGTGGTACCGGTCTCTTGAGGGAGGTGGTAGTCGGGAAAGGGGTGGAGGGAAGAGATCTCGAGATCGGGAATAGAGCTTAGCATCTCTTTTAGCTCCCTTACCTTGTGGAGGTTGTGGGAGGCGATGATAAGCTCTCTCATCGGGTAGCTCCCACGTCGAGAAAGCTCTCCACAGAGGAGATGGTGTAGTCACGCCCCTGGTAGTGGAAGGTCTCCCCTTGCCTAAGGCCGTGCATAGCTTGGGCAAACTTCGACTGATAGGAGAGGATATGCTCCTCGGGGTTGGTGTCCCAAGGGCCGAGGAGGGTATAGCGGCTCTCCTCACCCTCTGTTGAGAGGGTGATGATGCTCCCAACCCCAATTACCCCAGGCTGAATGTCGCTCTTGGTGATGACCCGAGCGAGCTTGAGGCTATCGGAGAGGCGCTTGAGCTCGGACTGTAGGCTTGCCCGCCGCTCCTGAGCACACTTGTACTCGGCGTTTTCCCGAAGGTCGCCCAGTTCGCGGGCCTCCTCGATCTCCTTGGCATTTTCGAGCATCTCAATGGTGGCAATCTCCTCCATCCGGCTCTGGATCTTGTTGTACCCCTCTTGGGTAGTCCAGATGGTCTCCTCCTCGACCGCCTCGCTTGGGCGCTTGGCCCGCTCAGAGGCGAGTTTGGGATGGGCAACCTCAGTGACCGACTGGAGGATCTTTTGGTCGTGGTCGGAGAGGGTGTGGCACTTGGAGATCAGGAGGAGGAACTCGCGAGCAAAGTCGAGAGAGCTCTCCTGAAGGATCTTTCGGACAAGCTCGAAGCGGCCAGCGATAAGGATGTTGTACATCTTCTTGACCATCTCCCGGCACTCCGGGACGTGCTCGAGCTGGTGGAGGAGGATCAGGAAGTGCTCCAACCAGAGGCACCGGTCGTCAGACATCGGGACCTGGCTCTGGCCAGCCATCACCTTCTGGAAGAGCCAAACAAAGAGGTGGTAGCCCCGGATGGGGTGGTCGAGGAGGCGGACGATCCGGTTTTCGAGAGTCTCCTTCTCGGGAGAGGCGATCACCTCTCGGAGGAGGTAGTCGCGAAGGGAGTTTTGCTCGAGGGAGAAGAGGAGGTCGATAAAGAGGGGGGCCCAGTCGGAACGGCTCTCCCGAATGGCGACAAGGATCCGCTTTTTAAGGGCGATGATCGAGACCCCCTCAACGGTTTTGGGGAGGTCTTCGATGCTGCTGAGGAGGCTAGCGATCCCCCCCTCCTGCTTTTGTCCAAGAAACTCCTCAGAGAGGGCGGCCGCTTCGAGCCGCTGGGGAATGGGAAGATCGGGTTGCTTGAGGAGGTCGGCGAGGGTCTTTTCGACCTCCCCCTTCGACTGCTCCTGCTTGAGTACCTCGGGAAAGTCGCGGACAAAGTGGTAGACCGTTTGCAGGATCGCGGTGGGCTCTTTTTTCCCCTTAAGCTCCCCTTTGAGTTGCTCGGCGTGGCTGACCGCCTCTTCCCGGAGGCGGAAGGGCTCCCGAACCGAGGTGGGGGTCTCAATGGTGGTGTCCCGCTTGATCCGGCTCCGGGCGGCCTGCCACCACTTGGTCCAATCCTTCTCAGGGATCACCAGCTCGCAGAGCTCATCTTTGATTTCGGCAGCGGTTTTGTCGCCAAGGTCCTTAAGGAGGTCCTGGATGACCCCAACGGGGTTGCGGCGGGCCTCCGCCTCGAGCGTATCGGGATCGCCAAAGCGGCGGGCGAGAAAATGGTCGCTATCGAGGGGGATGAGGGTGGTGAAGGCATTTTCGAACGAGAGGGGCTTTTGGCCGGGAACTCGCTCAAATTCAAGGACAACCTCCTCCCGGATGGGGGAGAGGGCCATCACCTCGCCGACCCCCCAGCCACCAGTGTGGTAGACAAAGTTGCCCACCTGGAGGTGGCGGAGGAGCTCGTAGTGGGAGATCGCCCCCTGAAAGGTCTCGTGGGTCCTGAGGCCGACTAGCCGGATCCACTCCTGATACTGGGCCTCCTCCCCATACCGCTGCTGAAGGGCAGCAAGGGCCAGCTCGGCGAGGTGGGAGGAGTGGGTCGTCTCGAGGTCGAGGATCCGGCGGATCACCTTATAGGAGAGCTCGGGGTCGTCAATCTTCTCCCAGAGGGGGAGGGCGGTCTCGGCATACTGACCAAACCGGGGGGCCATCCGGGAGTCGTGGATCAGCTTAAGGATAGCCTCAAGCTCCTTACCCTCAGCCTCCTCACCGGCACAAAACTCTTCCCAGAGCTGGAGGAATCCCCGATAATCGTCCTTTAAAATCCGGTGCCGAAACTCCTCCAAGTACTCCATGGTCGTGCCCCTCTATTATCCCTAGACAGGATAGCGGGTCTCCCCATAAAGCTCAAGCACCCCTCGGCAAGTAAGTTCTTAACAGTGATGGGCATATCCCCAACATTTGAATATAAACCAGAATGTGATATTAAAATAAATAATCACCATAATTAATGGGTTTGCTATGGCAGAACAAAAAAAACGGCCCGACCTCAAAGATGCCTTTCAGGAGGTCCTTAAGGTTTTAAGGCAGCCTGTTGCGGAGGTCGACCTCCAGAATCTCCCCCTTGAAGAGGTGGTGGAGCGGCTTGAGGAGTCTCTTGAGACCCTCAACGAGGAGATGGACAAGATCTACAAGAACACCGGGATGTCTCGGCAGCAGATCGAGGAGTATGCCTCAAACCCCGACAACTTTTCCAAGGAGGAGTGGAAGCTTCTCAACGAGGTAAGGGAGGAGCTCGACCTTTTCCGCCAAGAGGCGGAGTCGGTCTTGGGCCCCGTTCCTGCTGAGGTGGGCGCCGGCCCGGTTGTAGAGAGGGCTGCCCCGAAGAAGGGGGGACCCAAAAAGAAAAAGGGGTGGAAGCGGGCCTAGTTTTTCCTTTATCCTGGGGCCATGCACATCAAAACCCGACGGGGACTCGATATCCCCTTAGAGGGGGCTGCAGAGCCGGCCCTCCACCCCTTTCCGGCAACCGACCGGATCGCCCTCGACCTCACCCCTTTTGGCCCTATCCGATGGAAGGGGCTTGTGAAGGAGGGGGAGGCAATTCGGTTGGGAGAGCCCCTGGTCTATGACAAAGAGGAGGAGAGCTTAAAGCTCCTCTCCCCCGCAGGCGGCAAGGTTGTCGAGATCCGTAAAGGGGAGAAGATGCGGCTGACGACCCTGGTGATCGAGCGGGATCGGGAGGAGGCTGTTTTCGAGCACGCAAGGCTTGCCCCCGAACGGGCGACGCTAGAGGCCTTTGCCGAGCGGGGGCTTTTCGGTCATATCCGCTCTCGCCCCTTTGGCCTTATTGCCCGCCCCGACAAACCGCCCCGAGCCATCTTTATCCAGGCCCTCGAATCGGCCCCCTTTGTCCCCCCATCCGATCTCCAGGTCAAAGGGCACGAGGAGCCCTTTCAGGCGGGGGTGAGGGCCCTAGCAGAGATCGCCCCTGTCCACCTCGTCTGCCGAGAGGGGACCTTTACCGGCGTTGAGGGGGCCCAGCGCCACACCGCCGAGGGGCCCCATCCGATCGCCTCCCCCTCCCTCCACATCGCCAAAATCGCTCCGATCGGCTCGGTCAAAGAGGTTGTGTGGACCCTAAGGGCTCACGATGTGGTCGCCATCGGAACGCTCCTCACCACAGGGCGCCCCCACACCGAGCGGGTAATCAGCCTTGCCGGCATGGGGTTTGAGCGGCGCCACCACCTTCGGGTTCGAAACGGAGTGGCCCTGACCGAGTTTGTCCCCAAGCCGGGCGCCCGCCTCATTTCGGGAGATCCCCTAACCGGCACCAGAGTCGGACCAGAGGACTTTCTCGGCACCGACCACTTTTCCCTTTGTGCCATTCCCCAAGATGAGCGGCGCCCCTGGTTTTACTTCCTCCGCCCCAGCTTTGGCCGCTACACCAGCTACCGGACCTATCCCTCTTTAAGGGGACCCTACAACCTGTCGACCCGCAAGCATGGAGAGGAGCGCCCCTTTGTGGATGGGACCGTTTACGACAGGGTCATGCCCTTGCCAATTCCGACGATGCCTCTTGTGAAAGCGGTGATGGCAGGTGAGTGGGAGAAGGCGGAGGAGTATGGCCTCCTTTCGGTCGTGCCTGAGGACTTTGCCCTCGCTACCTTTGTCTGTCCGAGCAAGATTGAGATGGTAGAGGCAATCGAGCGGGGCCTCGATCGTTACAGAGGGGAACTCCTCTAGATAGATTCTAGTACTCTTCTTTAGGGGCGGTGGAAATGTCGATGGATAAGGGGAGAGACCTAGGGATGAAAATTGTGCATGAGGAGTCAAAGGGGTGTTCAAAAAGGGGCAGATATCGACTGCCAAGAATTTTCGACCGAGTTGTCAACCGGTTGTGAACCCCCTATCGACCGACTTATCGACCCGTTTTCCCCATAACGGAAAAAAACCACAGAGAGCACAGAGAATCACAGAGGCAGTCTTATTCCTCCGGAATAAGACTGCACGCCTGCTCCCCAGGGGGAGGCCCCTGGGGAGCAATCCCAGCGTTCCCATCGCCTATCTATTGTCGCATTAACAACTTAGGGCGGGCCATTTTGTCCCCTAGGGGTTGGTATAAGCTAGAGGCGGTGTCCCATGTACATCCGTTTTGCTGTCTACACCCCCTCTGTGCTCTCTGTGGTAAAAAAAGGAAGAAACCCCTCCATCGACTACCTCGGCTATCGCAAATTTCTCACCTATGGCATGGTCATCCGACATGGACGGTTATGAGTCTTTCACTGAGGAGCAAGAAAAACTCCTCCACCACTTTGTCACCTCAACGACGAGCAATATCTTTTCGCTCCGCAACCTCCCTGAGGTGATCAAGGGGGCCCTTTTCTCCCGCTATTCCCGCTCTACCTTGGGCCTGCGCACCCTTCTCCTGAAAGAGTTTATCCAAAACGAGGAGACCGCCTTTCGGGAAATTGTCGGGGTGCAGGAGAACGACTCCCAACTCCTCGCGATCAAGAAGGCGCAAAACTTCTACGACCGGATCCTCGATGGCTATGGGGACGATTCGATCGGAGAGCTCGGCGGTGCTCACCTCGCGATCGAGCAGATCTCGATGCTAGCGGCCAAGGCGGTGGAGGATTGCCGGATCGGCGGCTCTCCCCTGGAAAAATCGACCCGCTACATCTATTTCGACCAGCAGGTGAATGGGGAGTACCTCTTCTATCGGGAGCCGATCCTGATGACGAGTGCCTACCGCGACCTCTATGTCACCACCTGCAACAGCCTCTTCGAGACCTACAAAAAGCTGATCCCTCCCCTGACGGAGCTGATGGAAAAAAAGAATCCCAAGGAGGAGGAGGGATCGAAGGCGGCCTACACGGCGGCGATTCGGGCTAAGGTCCTCGACTGCCTCCGCGGCCTCCTCCCTGCAGGCACCCTCACCAACATGGGGATGTATGGGAACGGCCGCTTCTTTGAGATGCTCCTCCAAAAGATGCACGCCTCGACCCTGGCTGAGCTCCAGGATATCGGGAAGAAGGGGTATGAGGAGCTGGCCAAGGTGATCCCCTCCTTTGTGCGAAGGGCGGAGATCGGCCACCGCCACCAGGAGGCCTTCCAGGCCTACTTTGAGGGGGTGCGGGAGGAGCAGAAACGGCTTGCCTCGCAGCACACCGCCAAGCTCACCAACCACAGGGAGGGGGGAGTCCGCCTGATCGATTACACCCGGGATGCCCCTGCCAAAGTGGCGGCCGCCATGCTCTACACCGCTACCGATAAGGGGCTGGCCGAGCTCCAGGACCACTGCAAGCACCTTTCCGAAGAGGAGCTTCAGCGCCTCCTCGATATTGGCTGCGACTGCCGAGAAAACCGGCGCCATAAATCCCCGAGGGCCCTCGAGCATGCGACCTTTACCTTCGAGATCATTGCCGACTACGGGGTCTACCGGGACCTTCACCGCCACCGGATGGCCACCCAAGACCGGCAGCTCCTCACCTGCAACTATGGCTACTACATGCCCTCGGAGCTTTCGGAGATGGGGCTAGATGGGGAGTACCACCGGGCGATGGGCGAGGCGAGAGAGGCCTACGAGAAGATCGCCTCAGAGCTCCCTGAGGAGGCCCAGTATATCGTCCCCATGGCCTACAACATCCGTTGGTATTTCCATATCAATTTAAGGGCGCTCCAGTGGCTGTGTGAGCTCAGGAGTGCGCCGCAGGGCCATCCGAGTTACCGGGCGATCGCCCAAGAGATGGCCCGCCAGGTCTGCGAGCAGATCCCCGCCTTTGAGCCCTTCTTCAAATTTGTCGACTATGACGGACACGAATTAGGCCGCCTCGGCCAAGAGGAGCGGAAGGCTCGGAAGGCTCAGCTAGCGGAAGGATAAAGGGGCACAGGGAATCCCTGTGCCCCCAGGTCAATGGGGCGTGTAATCAATTAAAATAATAGTTGATACCGGGAGTCGTTTCAATTCAGCCAGATCAAAGCAGATGCAAGGTAGACTCCACCGAGAAAGTTGCGGGCTAATACCAATCCTAAAAAATAAGTTCACAGGTTAATCAAAGGTGCTATATCCTCTTCTGAAAAGGAGGTGGCGCATGGCTGGAAAAATATTGAAGCCCTTGCACGGGATTGACCGGCATGATTTTG
>JBFWPF010000044.1:0-5506 GCA_050250135.1 Parachlamydiales bacterium
TGGTCCACAATTCTTGGGCTGGTCTTTTCATTGGCCGACATATTCTACCTCCTTTGGTCGGGAAGGTAAAATTCATGCCATCTAGGCCCTAAAATGAAAAGTTAATTTTTGATGCGCTAGCCCTGGGGATGAGCTAGCTCAGTAATTTTTACCCTTTCAAATGAGAAGCCATCTGTAAGGTGAACGGCACAAATACCATCAATCGCCCGGCCTACAAAATCCATGCTGTTGGCTAGCCCATTGACCAGAAAATCTAGGTCTTTTGTTTCCCGACCCAGGGGAATGTATCGAGCTAATAAATTGCCTCCCTTTAGGATGAAATGCTCCTTATATTCAGACCGGCAAAGTCGTGCTAAGAAGCGCTCTAAAATCAAGTTCTGCCAGAGCTGAGCAAATGTCCCCTTACCCTCTCTAGCGAGGGTTCGGAGGCGTTCCTTCACCGACTGTTCTTGCGCTTTACTCATGTTGTGAGGGCAATAACAAAAGGGCGAATATTGACCCGAAGTTGCCGGGCATAATCCATTAACTTACCTATATCAGGCCGATAACCATCGGTGTGGTGAAGATAGGCCTGCAGGGCTTTTACCGCCACCTCTTCACTCAGGTGGCGAAAGGCATCGACTACAGTTCGCTCCCGATCAAATATCCTCAGAGAACAAGAACCCAGCTTTATCTGCGTCTGTCCTAGTGTCATGTTACGCATCCGAATAATGCGCGCCTTGGGTCTACGAGGGCTTTTTGAGGTATGGGGTACTGCGATCCAAAATGCACGCATGACCTGATCGGTTAGACCGTAATAGCAAAGGGCTGAAATCAGGCAGATGACTCCATTCGGAATGCTCAGAGCAACCTGGGCCAGGTCTTCCCATTCGAACTGAATATCGAGAGAGGACTCCATGCCCCGGTAGACTCCCCGGCTGATCCGTTCGATGACCCCCTTATTGCAGTAGTAGGCCAGCATACGAGAAGGGACGCCTGCTGCCCGCGCCTCAGCTGCAGTAAAAATGGCACGCTTTGCAAGGTCCTGAATAACGGAATCATACTTCGAATCGCCCATGTTCTTGATGTAACACAGGCACCCATATTCTGCAAATGTGTTCCTTTATTTCATATAATGCCCCCTCCAGACGACCCTAGAATAAGCGCTCCGGCAGCAGAGTTCCATGCCGGGGAAGGTAGCGAATATACGCTATTTGTGCACTTTGATCTTCTGGAGCCGCTCGGCGACCTGAGCGGCGGAAGGGAGAGAATCCCCCTTCTTGGCAAGCTCCGACCATAAGGTCTTCAGCTCTTTGGGAATTTCCTGACCTTCAAAGGACTCGCGGATGAGGCGGGCGAAGCACTGGAGGTCGTAGGTTTGCCCCTCTGGCCCCTCCGTATGGCTAAGGCCGTTGACCTTTCCCGTAAGGGTAACGCCCTCTCCCTCGATGAGGAGCGCAGCTGGCCTAATATTGCCATGAGCCAGCCCCATCTCGTGGATCCGCGCCAGCCCCTCTGCAACGTCTTGGAGCACCTTGAGCTTCTCCGAGGGGGTGTAACGGCTCCCCCTCAATAGGTCGCCGTTCCCCTTCATAAGGGGGGCAAAGAGGGCTAATTTCTCCTTCCCATGGCGGTAGTGGACCTTCGCCTCGCGGTGGCGCACGACCTTGTCATGGCTAGCCTCCCGCGACAGCTTCCATCCGTCCAGCGCCTCCCCAATTCCCCTAAATACCGTAATCTCAGCGATCTCCTCTGCCCCCTTCTCAGTGAGAGAAAGGGCCCTGTAGACCCTAGTAGACTCTCCCGAACCGACCTTTCCCCCCTTGTGCTTCTTCCCAAACGAGAGGATCAGCCCCCCTCCAGGGGTCAGGGTCAGGGCATAGGGGATCCCATGCTCTTTGCTCAGAAAGCGGGTCGTCTCGGCAACTCCCATCTGCTTTTGAGCGAACTTGAGCACCTGGGCAAGCTCATCTTGGGTAATGGGGAGCTTTAGCGGCTTAACCCTCCCCCACAACGTGTTAACCGAAACCCGATTGACCCACCCCACCTGCTGAGAGAGCTTTGACCGCTTGGAGAAAGGCGGAACCACATAGGGCATTATTAATTTCGATATTCCACTAATAAAATACATAACATAATTATAAACAAAAATAATTAATATTAGTTATTGTTTATATTAATACTTATGTACGTGTTGATAATGAGAGACTTGTGAAATTAGCCTATTGGCGGTACCAGCCCCCTTCTAGCCGGTCCCAGAAGAAGCGCCGCCCCAGCTGATCGCGGATGTAGCGCCGCTCGACCAGCTCCTCTGTCCACCACCCCCAGCTGACCTCCCACTCCCAGGCCGCTTTGCCCACCCGATCGACCGGGGTTGGGGTGCAGAGGGGAGCCGCCACATCCCGCTTCAATAGGCTCTCCAGATGGGCCCGCCGCTCAGGCAAGGGGGAATGGGGCTCATCCCACACCACCCCCATCGCCCCCTTTGCCACGCGCCGCCCCTTTAGCTCCTCTAACACACCCGCCATTCGCCGCTTCAGCTCCTCCTCTCGCGGCGGAAAGAGGGTCAGACTCCGGGCGCAGATCCGGAAAGTAGCCGTCACCTCCCACTCGACCAAAATCGGCTCGGAAGGGAACTGAAGGTGCCTTTCGAGCTGGGCAAAAACAGCCGACCCATCCTTAGCCCCCCGCGAAAAATGGAGGGTGATGGGGACAGGTCTACCCTGTTCCAGCTGGAATTGAAACTGGACACTCCGCAGCCGCCTCTCCTGTTTGGTCAGCTGCCCCACCACCCCATCGAAGGTCTGCGTCACCTGGTACCGAAGACTTTCAAGGCCGAAGAGCTCCCACTCCCCTTTTAGCGAGGAGGGGGTCTGCTCTTCGCAAGCCATTGCCCCCTCCCCCTGAAGCCGCTCCCAAATCCGGAGGCCCTCCTCCCCAAACTGCCAGACCAGCTCATCGCAGCTAAGGCGGGCCACCTCATCGGCCGAGTGGAGCCCAAGGAGGGCAAGGCGGCGGGCAACTTCTGGGTCATCGGTGAGCCTGGTGTCCATACGCCCCAGTTTCACCAAAAACAGGGGAGCCAGTCAAGGGGGCTGGAGGGCCGATTACTTGCTGCAAGGGGGGTAATGGAGTAAAATGCTCCCCTGATGAATACCCTGCTTTTCTTTGCACATACGGTGGTGGTGCTAGGCTGTGTGCTAGGGGCGCTCCGCCTTGGGCGAGAGGCCCTCGTAGTGCTGGTCTCCCTCTTTGCCGTCATCGCTAACCTCTTTGTCCTCAAGCAGGTAACATTGTTTGGCCTGACGGTAACCTGCCCCGATGTCTATGTGATCGGAAGCATGATGGCCCTCAACTTGTTGCAGGAATATTTTGGAAGGGAGGCGGTCAAGCGAGCCATTATCTACTCCTTTGCCTCGCTCATTTTGTTTGGAGTCATGGCCCAGTTCCACCTGCTGTATAGGCCGGCGAGTGCCGACTGGGCGCAAGGGCACTACCAGGCCCTATTGGGGATCCAACCGCGAATCTTGGGGGCCTCCTTGGTCGCCTTTCTGACCTCGCAGCTTCTCGATTATCGGCTGTTTAGGCTGCTAAAAGGGACACAGCTTCCGGTCGGCGTGCGGAGTGGCCTATCGCTTTTCACAGCACAGGTGGTCGATACGGTGCTGTTTGCCACCCTCGGCCTGTGGGGCAAAGTCGAGTCCCTCTCCCACATCATCTTCTTGGCGATTTTGATTAAGGGGATTTTGATTGCCTGCAGCGTCCCCTTTACCCAGCTCTCGAGGCGGGTCCATGCGGTTTGAACTGCTGTATCGGTCGAAAAAATCGCGGGCGCGCGTGGGGAGGATCCACACGGAGCATGGGGTGATTGACACGCCCGGCTTTGTGGCGGTGGGGACCAATGGGACGCTAAAGACCCTCGACAATAGCTTAGTCGATGAGGTGGGGCTCCAGCTGATGTTCTGCAACACCTACCATTTGCTGCTGCAGCCGGGAACCGACGTGGTGAGGGAGGCGGGGGGGCTCCACCGCTTTATCCACCGAAAAGGGCCGATCATCACCGACTCGGGGGGCTTTCAGGTCTTTAGCCTCGCCTATGGCGGCGTTGCCAGTGAGCTCAAGAGCCAAGGGGCCAAAAAGGGAGACGGCTCGGTTTTGAAGATCGATGAGGAGGGGGTCACCTTCCGCTCCTATCGGGATGGATCGAAGGTAACCCTAACGCCCGAGAGCTCGGTTAAAGCGCAAAAGGATCTCGGCGCCGATATCATTATCCCCCTTGACGAGCTCCCCCCCTACCACATCACGAGTGAGCACCTCCGGACCAGTTTGGATCGGACCCACCGGTGGGAGGAGCGGTCGCTGAATACCCACTTGGAAAACCCGCAAGGGCAGGCGATGTACGGGGTCATTCATGGGGGGGTCGATCTGGAGATGCGAACTCTTAGTTGCCGCCACCTGACCCGCCTCCCCTTTGATGGCTTTGCGATCGGGGGGAGTGTGGGGAAGAACAAGGAGGAGATGATGGAGATGCTCACCTGCATCCTCCCCCTATTGCCAGAAGAAAAGCCAAATCACCTGCTGGGGATTGGGGATCTGGCCTCGCTCGAGAGCTGCATCCCGCTGGGGATCGACACTTTTGACAGCAGCTACCCGACCAAGGCCGCGCGCCATGGGGTGGTTTTTACCAGCGAAGGGCCCCTGCGAATTGAGCAGCAGGCCAACCGCTCCGACTATGGCCCTCTCGATGCCAATTGCTCCTGCCCCACCTGCAAACGGTTTTCGAGGGCCTACCTCCACCACCTTTTCAAGGCCAAAGAGCAAACCGGGGGGATGCTCGCCTCCCTCCACAACCTTGCCTTTATGGTGAAAAAGATGGAAAGGATGAGGGAATCCATATTAATAGACCTAATATAAACGACTTAAGCGCCAATCGGACCCGTATATACAATATATATCCAATGTGGTACCCTATGAGAAAGGAGCAAACTATGGCACTACACAAGCGGATTACGAAGCATGGCAATAGCTATGCGGTCATTCTCGATAAGGCGCTCATTGACCTGTTGGGATTTGACGTTAATGAGCCCCTAGAATTTGTTTCCCTAGATGGATCCTCACTGACCATACGACAGGCCCCCTCTAAAGAACGAGAACGGCTCTTAGACAAAGCATGCAATGCTGTCGACAAGAGGTATGGCAAAGCGATGAAACGGTTAGCAGAATAGTCGCATGCACTCAGGGTACGGGTTCACGAAGGGATACGGGTTGCAAAGATCTCGGTTTAAAGAAGGAGCTCATAGCCAT
Organism: Parachlamydiales bacterium; assembly: GCA_050250135.1. GTDB lineage: Bacteria > Chlamydiota > Chlamydiia > Chlamydiales > JAFEGQ01 > JBFWPF01. The sequence continues at coordinate 5,284 of JBFWPF010000044.1, forward strand.
AGCTATGGGCGACGACTGCAAGCTGAGAGATTTGCGACCCCAGCCCCTAGGGAGGGACTTCTACCGTGAATATGTACCCCTTAGGCTTTTCCCCTATCAGGGCGTCGGACATTAGAAAAACTCTTTTAAAATAATTTGCTTGGCCTTCATGATTGTGTTCCCCAACAAGGAGGACGCAAATGCCTAAGCTCAAACCAACTTCAAAGCATATTCAAATACGCAC
>JBFWPF010000045.1:0-4569 GCA_050250135.1 Parachlamydiales bacterium
AGAGAGGTACAGGCACCATCTAGTTAAAGGGCTGAGCAAGCGGGCCAAAGCGATGGGATTTAGGCTTGTAGAAGCAACCACTCAACCCTTTGGATAACAGGGGATTACAAGGTGTTATTTAGGAGCTGTTTCTGAGTCGAAGGGCAGGGCCAACGCGCCCTCCCCCAGGCTTTTGAATCCTCGATCATTGCCGACTGCCATCTTGAGGGGAAAACCCTGATCATCACTACAACGGCTACCCTAACCGCCGACGACCTGACCGAGTTCTTCAAGCAATCGGGGCTGAAGTTCAGCTAGTGCCTAAGCACAGGTCACATGATATTGCACTTCTCTGACTGCCGTCAAAAAGATTACCGGGTCCCGTAGATGAGAGGCCCTATACAAATAGGGGCAATAAAGGGTAAATTACTTCCATCCACTTGGCACAAAGGACGGCTTCATGCAATCCCCTTCCCCGCTGGAGTCTATTTTCGCCCCACAAGATTGCCACGAAAGGGGAACCCTCCCCATTGCCAAACGGCTCCTTCATTACCTTGGGATCGAGGCAGCCAAGCTCTCTCAATTTAACAAAGCCCTCTACGAAGCGATCCACGGAGAGGCTTTTACTTTTCTACAGGGAACACAAGACCGGTACGCCCTCTTTAGAGGCTTTCGACCCCGCCATATCGGGGAGATCTTCAAGCAGACCGGGTGGCAAGTCCATTGGCCTCTAGGAGAACCCTGCCACGAGGTGGGAAAGCATAAGGCTGTTCCCGCACGCCCCTCCTACCGGGTTGAGGGGAGCAAAGGGACTTTTCGCATTGGATGGGCCTTTAATAAGGGAGCCTATGTCGGGATCAAAATCACCAAGGGGGGGATGGAGGAATTTAGAGCCCAAATTCCTTTGCAAGGGCTCCCCCATATCCTTGCCGCTACCGATTGCTGCGCCAGCTTGGGCCCTAAAGGAGAAGCTCTTAATTTCCAGGTGATGGAGCTAGCTGGCCTCGGGAGTGTTGCAGACCTTCTCCCGAATTTGCTGAAGCTCACCGATCCGACGTTTAAGGAAAACCTCCGGTTCTACCTCATCAAGAATGCCGTGATGGGGATCCATTATATGCACACGAGGCAGGTTTTCCATTTGGACATTAAACCTGAAAACATGGTGATTACCCATAGAGCGGAGGTAAAGCTGATCGACTTCGGATGCTCCCGGAAAACCCAGGGGAAAATGATCGACTGTTTCTCGACCTCATCGGATGGGGATGAGCGTTATTTTTCTCCCGAAAGATGGTTAGCAAGCTATGGGGCCGGATCGCTTTGCGACGGGAGCAAGGTGGATGCATGGGCATTTGGGGTCTCCTTTCTTGAAATACTCGGATGGAGAACCGATCCGTTCGATTATCGCCGCCTGCGGGATCTAGCCGTGAAGGGTGGGAGCGAGTCGGGCAGATCGGCCCTTTTCAGGCACTTCTCGCAGAAACTCATGGAGATCCCTGAACTTTTCGATCCCGATCCCGAAGGGCCTTGGGCAATTGTAGCCCATCTTCTTGCGATCAGCCCAGCCGATCGGATCACCATAAGCGAGGCCCTCCAGTACCCCTGGTTTGCCATTGCCCAAACCTCCTTCCAGGCAGAGCGGGAAAAGACCCTTAGTCACCTTACCGAATTTGTCCAATACCGAAAACTCGACAACGCGAGTGGGGTCCCCGAGTGGGAGCTCTTCAGCCCTCAGCAACTCCCCTTGCCCCACTTTACCGATTACATTTCAAGACCAAGCCTCGAAGGCCGCCTCGTCAACGCCCTCCAGCCCAACAGCTCCCCTATTCCCCTCTCGGGGGGAGGAGGCTTTGGGAAGACAAGTCTGATTGCCCGCGTCATCCACCTTCCCGAAGTACGGGAGCGGTACGGCCATATTCTCTGGTTCAGGCAGGCCGACACCCCCTCCCATCTTGATATCCAATACCTCGTGTTAGCCCGGGAGTGGGGGCTGGTTGACCCACGCGCTCCTCTTGAGGAGGCACGGCAGGCTCTCTTTGACTACCTGAATAAAAGCCCAAAGCCGTGGCTTGCTATCCTTGACAATGCCGGACCACCGAATCAGCTCATCCTCCCTTCCGGCGGAACGTGTGTGGTGACGACCCGCAGCGGTGAATGGTCCAATGCCATCCCGATTGGAGCGCTGGATGTCGAAGAGGCAAAGGCCCTGGTTATCCAACTGCTCGGCAAGGAGGATCCCTCTGCGGCCCGCCTGGCAGAGGCTCTTGGAGGCCACCCTCTTGGCCTAGTCCAAGCCTGCGCCTATATCCGCAATACTGCAAGCACCCTAGAGGCCTACCTAAAGCTTCTCACCGACTCGCCTAACCATCTCCTCAACCAGAACCAGCCCTCCTTCGGGAAGGAGCTGCCGGCCTCGATCAGCTCTGTCTGGGAAGCCAGTTTCAACGCAGTAGAGAGGCTGAGCCCTCGGTCGCTAGAACTCCTTCTATCTCTCGCCTACTATGCGCCCGATAACATCCCCCAACCCCTTGCCCTTGGGATCGCAAAAGATCGCACCCTCCTCCTCCCCCTTCTCAACTATTCTCTCCTTATTCAAGGGAGGGAGGGGTACAGCATCCACCGTCTCCTCCAGGTCGTCCTGCAAACCTGGACAAAGGATCCAATCCCCCTCGCCAAAGCGCTAGAGTCGCTCAACCAACTTTACAATCCCACCCCTAGCTCGTTGGACGGCCACCGCCTAAACCGGACCCTCCTCCCCCATGGGGAGGCCCTGTATCGCCACTGCACGACCTCCCCTTCAGCCCCAACTTATCAGCTCCAGGAGCTCCTCTGCACGCTTAACAACCTCAATGAGGAGATTGGCCGGCATACGGCTCGGAAGCAATATATCAACCACTACGAACAGCTTACCAAAACGGTGGGAAAAGGTGATCTTAGAGAGGAGGCTGAGATCCACTTTATGCGGGGGAGTATGCATCTAGATGCCCATTCGCTTGAAGAGGCAAAAGTGCATTTCAAAAAAGCTCTTACTACCCTTATCAAGGCTAACTCCAAGCTCGAAGCTGTCCCAAAAAACCTGGGCAAGCCACTTGGCAGCCTGCCGATTGATTGTCGGAGCGACTTGCTCGATGCGGGTCGCTACCTAAACAGCCTGGGCGCTGCCTGTTCTCAGAGTGAGCAGCTCGAACTGGCGGAGGGCTATTACAAGCGGACCCTAGAAATCTGGGTCGCTGCCCGCGGGACCGACCATCGGGATATAGCCTCAACGCTGTTCAATATGGGCAGCCTCTGCCTTCGTCAGAGGCGGTATAAGGAGGCCCTATCTTATTACGAAGAGGCCTATGCTATCCGACAGCGAATCCTCCCCCCTGAGGATGCCCACATCATTTTTAGCCTCGGAGGCTTTGGAGGGCTCTACCACACGCTGGGCCAGCACGAGAAGGCGGTCCCCTGGCTCGAAAAGGCCTACCGACTGAATGTCCAGATTGGGGGTCTTCAACACCCGATGAGTGGCGAATTGGCTAATCTACTCGGCATCTCGCTGATCAACTTGGGCCGCGATAATGAGGCTATCCGGCTGTTTGAGACGATTGGCGGCGGGGAGGGGGTCTCGTTCGAGCAGGCCCTGCAGCAGCTCTGCACAAGGCAAAATGGCTTAGGCGTAACCCTATACAATCAGGGGAAGTACAAAGAGGCCGTCGCCGCCTACGCGGTGGCCGCCAACAGCCTAAAAGGCCACTCCTCTAGACACCCCACCGGGTATGTTTCGACCCTCACAAACATGGGAGTGGCCTATTCCAATTTTGGACAGCCCGAGGAGGCGGCGAAATGCTACCAAGAGGCGCTGAAGATCGGGATACCCCTTCTGGGTAAAGACCATTCGGCAATTGCCAATACACGCATCAACTATGGGGTAGCCTTGAGGCAATTGGGCCAACTTGGAGAGGCCAAGAAACAGCAGGAGATGGCCCTCAAAGTACAGTCGCAAGAAAAAGAGAAGGAGTCAGTATTCTACGCCCTTAGCCTAATGAAAATGGGAGACACCCTCAGGGAACTCGGGGAAAGAGAAAGGGGGCTCCAATACTGCGCCCAAGCAGTGGAGACCTTTCATAAGGAGCTTGCGACAGACCATCCCTACCTTGCCGAAGGCTACTACAGCCTGGGCCTTTGTTGGGCATCTCAAGGAGATAGTGAAACAGCTCAGGTCTACTTGCAGATGGCCTGCTCTACTGGTCAGTCGAATCCCCAAATGGGCTCACATCACCCCAAAACCCTGAAATATCGACAGGCGCTCAAGGATTAGCTCTTTTCTGGGGGTAGTGTAACATTAGGTCTGCTATGTGGGTTGTCAAGATGCTAACCCGCATCATGCTCAATCTTTCATCAGCTCAACCCACTCCCCCAAGGGCGAGTTTCCGGCGCCATAGATACCCCCCGGATTCCTATAGCGGATAGGGTAAGAGACCGGGTGTTAGGCGACATGAGAAACTGACCCCCTAACGACACGAAAACTGACCCCCCCTCCACAAAAGATTGATAGGAGGAATAATGGCGAAATATAACCTTACCCCGAAGGTGAACATCCCAGAGGGG